>NZ_JAJAQC010000012.1 GCF_027604915.1 Streptomonospora mangrovi | reverse complement strand
CGAAGGCGCGGAGCGGGGCGGCCGCGCGGGCGCGGCGGCCCGGCGGGCGCGGTCGCACCGGCCCCCCGCCCCCGCGACCGCGCCGGGCCGGGCGGCGCGGCCTCAGCCCACCGACGAGTAGGCCACCACGCCCCGGCGCACCAGGTCCACGGCCTTGCGCGCGGTCCGGCGCACGCCGCTGGCCTCTGGGGCGGCGTCGGCCACCTGGCCCAGCATGTCCACCAACTGCTTGGTGGTGCGCACGAAGTCGCCCGCCGGCATGTCGGCCTCCAGCAGGATGCGGTCGAGGCGGTCGCCGCGCGCCCAGCGGTGGGTGATCCACACGAAGCCCAGGTCAGGACGGCGCAGGAACGACACGTGGTGGTCGCGCTCCACCTCGTGCAGCTCACCCCACAGCCGCTCCATCTCGGTCAGGACCTCGGCGGGCACGCCGTCGGGCACCCGCGGGAAGGGGTCGTCGGAGCGGCGGGACTCATACACCAGCGACGCCACGCACGTGGCGAGGTCCTGGGGGTCGAGGTCGTCCCACAGGCCGCGCCGCAGGCACTCGGCCACCAGCAGGTCCAGCTCGGAGTACACCTTGGCCAGCCGCCGCCCCTCCTCGGTGACCGTGTCGCCGTCGAGGTACTCCAGGTCCTCCAGCACCCCGCACACCCGGTCGAAGGTGCGCGCGATGACGTGGGAGCGCCCCTCGACCCGGCGGCGCAGGGAGTCGGTCTCCTTGCGCAGCCGGAAGTAGCGCTCGGCCCAGCGGGCGTGGTCCTCGCGCTCGGGGCAGCCGTGGCAGGGGTGCTGCCGCAGCTCGCGGCGCAGCCGGGTGATCTCGGGGTCGTCGCCCTCGCCGTCGCCGCCGCGCCCGCGGCTGACCTCGTCGACCCCGGTCTCCTTCAGCCGGTTGCGCAGGCTGGAGGCGAGGTCGGTGCGCGACTGGGCCGAGCGCGCCGAGAAGTTCTTGGGGATCCGCAGCCGCCCGGCGGGCTCCACCGGCACCGGGAAGTCCACCGCGTTGACCCGCTTGACCTGCCGCTTGACGGTCAGCACCAGCGGCGCCGGGACGTCGCCGCGCAGCCCGGGGTCGAGCACGACCGCGTAGCCGCTGTGGCGCCCGGCCGGCACCCGGATGATGTCGCCGGCGCGCAGCCGCTCCAGGCTGCGCACCGCCTCCTCGCGGCGGCGCGCGCTGCGGCCCTTGGCCGCCTGGTTCTCGCGGTCGCTCAGCTCGCGGCGCATGGCCGCGTACTCCATGAAGTCGCCCAGGTGGCAGGTCGCGGCGGCGCCGTAGCCCTCCAGCGCCTCCTCGTGCTTGCGGAGCTGCTTGACCAGCCCCACCACGGCGCGGTCGGCCTGGAACTGGGCGAAGGACGCCTCCAGCATGGTGCGGCTGCGCTCGCGGCCCACCTGGCCCACGAGGTTGACCGCCATGTTGTAGGAGGGCTGGAAGCTGGAGTTGAGCGGGTAGGTGCGGGTGCTGGCCAGGCCCGCGACCGCCTCGGGGTCGGTGCCGGGCTGCCACACCACCACCGCGTGGCCCTCGACGTCGATGCCGCGCCGGCCCGCGCGCCCGGTGAGCTGGGTGTACTCCCCGGCGGTCAGGGCGGCGTGGGTCTCGCCGTTCCACTTGTCCAGCTTCTCGATGACCACGGTGCGCGCGGGCATGTTGATGCCCAGCGCCAGGGTCTCGGTGGCGAAGACCGCGCGGATCAGGCCGCGCGAGAACAGCGACTCCACGACCTCCTTGAACGTCGGCAGCAGGCCGGCGTGGTGGGCGGCCACGCCGCGCTCCAGGGCGCGCAGCCACTCGTCGTAGCCCAGCACCGCGAGGTCGGCCGGGGGGATGTCGGCGCACTGGCGCTCGGCGAAGGCGCGGATCTCCAGCGCCTCCTCGTCGGTGGTCAGGGTCATCCCCGCGTACATGCACTGGCGCACCGCGTCGTCGCAGCCGGCGCGGCTGAAGATGAACACGATGGCGGGCAGCAGCCCCTCGCGGTCCAGCTCGTCGATGATCTGCACGCGGCTGGGCGGGGCGTACTTGGCGCGCGGGCGCGCCGAGGTGCGCGCGCGGGCCTGGGGGTGGCGGCGGCGGTGCGCCAACTGGGTGATGCGGTCGTCCTCCAGCGCCAGCCGGGTCAGGCGGGGGTTGATCCGCATGGGCTCGCCGTTGACCAGGATCTCGCCGGTGCCGCCCGAATCCTGGCGATCGCGCCGGCGGGAGCGCCGGCCGCCCCGGCCGCCGCCGCGCTCACCGGACTCCGCGTCATCGGCGTCGGCGTCGGCGGGCGAGACGAACAGGTCGTGCACGCGCTTGCCGGCCATCATGTGCTGCCACAGCGGCACCGGGCGCTTCTCGTCCACGATGACCGTGGTCTCGCCGCGGACCTGCTGCATCCACTCGCCGAACTCCTCGGCGTTGCTGACGGTCGCCGACAGGGCCACCACCCGCACCGACTCCGGCAGGTGGATGATGACCTCCTCCCACACCGCGCCCCGGAACCGGTCGGCGAGGTAGTGGACCTCGTCCATCACCACGTAGGCCAGCCGCAGCAGGGTATGGGAGCCGGCGTAGAGCATGTTGCGCAGTACCTCGGTGGTCATGACCACGATCGGCGCCTCGCCGTTGACGCTGTTGTCGCCGGTGAGCAGCCCGACGTTGTCGGCGCCGTAGCGGCGCACCAGGTCGGTGTACTTCTGGTTGGACAGCGCCTTGATGGGGGTGGTGTAGAAGCACTTGGCGCCGTCGCGCAGCGCCAGGTGCACCGCAAACTCCCCCACCACGGTCTTGCCCGAGCCGGTGGGGGCGGCGACGAGTACCCCCTGGCCCTGCTCCAGCGCCTTGCACGCCCGGACCTGGAACGGGTCGAACTCGAACCCGTAGAGCCCCTGGAACTCCTCGATGGCGGCGCTGGACTCGGCTTGGCGCCGACGGAAGGCGGCGTACCGCTCGGCGTGGGTACTCATATCGATCAAGCCTAGGGCGTTGCGGCGGGTGAGGCGCACACGCCGGGACGGCGGCGCCCGCCGTCCCGGACGGCGCCCCGCGGGGGCGGGGCGGGAGCGCTCAGGCCGCCGGTCCGCCGCCGCGTTCGGCGGTCTCGCCGGCGGGCTCGGCGGCCCCGGCCGCGTCGTCCTGGGCCGCCGGGCGGGAGTTGGGCGACACCACGGCGGTGACCGGGACGTCGCCGCGCTGGATGGCGGCCTCCTCGGGCGTCAGGTACTCCTCGGGGATGTCGAACTCCCCGTCCTTGGCCCCCAGGACGAACGCCTCCCACTCCGCGGGGGTGAAGAAGAGGATGCCCTTCTCGGGGTGCTTTCCGTCGCGCACCGCGCGGAACCCGTCCTCGAACTTGGCGACCTCGACAACGGCCTCGGAGTCCTCGCGCGAGAGCGAGGAGCGCTTCCACACGGCGTTGGTGGTGTCGTGCCACTTCTCGTTGCCCTGCGCCTCGGGCGGCAGGTCTCGCCGGGTACCGGGGGTCTCGGCCACTGTTGGTTCTCCTCGCGCCTTGCGTCGGTGCTCTCCCGCTGGTGGGGACTGCCGGGACCGACCCTAGCGGCTCGGGCCGGAGTCGGTCAGCGACTCCTCGTCATCGAGGGGGGAGATCTCGTCGTCGGAGAGGCCGGCGAACTCGTCGCGGCGGCCCCGGCGGCGGTCGTTGATGAAGCAGAACAGCTCGGCGGCCTCATACAGCACGACCAGCGGGAGGGCCAGGGCCAGCATCGACAGGGGCTCGGCGGGGGTGACGATCGCCGCCAGGACGAAGATGCCGAAGATGATCAGCCGCCGGGACTTGGCGAGGGTCTCGTGCCGGATGACGCCGATGAGGTTGAGCAGCGCCACCAGCAGCGGGGTGACGAACCCCAGGCCGAACACCAGCATCATCAGGGTCATGTAGCCCAGGTAGCTGTCGATGGTGATCATCGGCAGCGAGCCCTCGGGGGCGAACTCGAACAGCACCGCCATGGCCAGGCCGGTGACGTAGTAGGCCAGCGCGGCGCCGCCCACGAACAGCAGCGCGGCGGTGGGCACGAACCCGTAGGTGTAGCGCTTCTCGCGGCCGGTCAGCGCGGGCGCCACGAACGCCCAGAGCTGGTAGAGCCAGAACGGGCTGGACACCAGCACGCCGACGATGATCCAGACCCGGAACGCCACGAAGAAGGCGTCGAAGACGCCGGTGAAGATGAGGTCGCAGCCGGACCGGCCGCCGCGCGCCTCGGCCGGCAGGGAGCAGTAGGGGCCCCGCAAAAGGTCCCACACCGGCTCGTAGAGGAAGTAGCCGACCACCGTGCCCAGCGCGACGAACAGCAGCGCCTTGACCAGGCGGTTGCGGAGTTCCCGCAGATGGTCCATCAGCGGCATGCGACCCTCGGGGTCCTTCGGCCGCCGCCGTCGCCGCACCTGCATCGCCTGCTACGCTCCTCGACCTGTCCTCGCCTGCGTGCGGCCGCGCGCCTGTCCGCGCGGCCGGCCTGCGCGGCCGCACGCTGCGGCCGCGGCCCGTTCAGCCGTTGTAGGTGCGGCGCACGGGCTCGCCGTTCTCGTTGATGATCCGCCCCGGGGGGAGTTCGGGGTAGTCCTCGTGGCCCTGCTGCCGGTAGGGCTCCCGGTCGGCGGGGTCGGGGTGGCCGACCTGCCGGGGGTCGGCCGCCTGCGGACGGCCCGGGTGGTCCGGGTAGCCCGAGCGGTCCTGGTGGTCGCGGTGGTCCTGGCCGCCGTGGGCGGCCGAGGGGCCGGACTCATGGCGCCGGGGGTCGTCGCCGCGGCCGCCAGTGTCCTGGCTGTCGTCGTCGCTCAAACCCTTGGCCTCGGACTTCAGGATACGCGCGCTGCGGCCCAGGGAGCGGGCGAGATCGGGCAGCCGCCGCGCGCCGAACAGCAGCAGCGCGATCAGCAGCAGGATGAAAAGCGTGCGGGCGTCGATACCCATGACTCAACCTCGTTTCCCGGCGCAGGCGCCTACGCCTTCGATGGTACGTCCCCGCCGGCGACGGGCTCGGGGGCGCCCACCGGGCCGCCCTCACCCTGGGAGCGCAGCCGGTCGTACCCCGGTTGGACCTGTGCGCGGGTGCGCGCCACCTGGACGCGGAGGCGGTGCAGCTCGGCCAGCATGCGCAGGGCCAGCACCCCCACCAGGGCCAGGCCGAGGAGGGTCAGCACTCCCAGTGCGGCGAACACGAACACGCCACCCACCTTACTGCGTGAACCGGGCGCCGACGATGGACACGGGATGAACCGGGAGGTAGCGGCCGCAGGGCGCCGGCCGCGCGCCGCCGGTCACCGCAGGCCGCCGGAGTCGGGCGCATAAGCGGCCAGGGCCGCCCGAGCCCGCTCGCGCACCTGCTCGGCCAGCTCCACCGGCGCCACCACCCGGGCGCGCGGGCCCAGCCGCAGCGCCAGGCGGCGCACCCACTCCGGCGCCGGGGTGCGCAGGACGGCCCGCACTCCCCCGCCCTCCAGGTCGCGGACCGAGGAGCAGTGGTACTCCTCGGCCACCCAGCGGGCCGAGGGGTCGAGATCCAGGGTCACCCGGGTGTCGTCGTCGGACAGTCGCAGGACGCCGTCGCGCAGGTCGCGGCGGCGCGCCCGCGCCGGCACCCGCGCGGGCTCGGGCAGCACGGTGAGGTCCAGCACCCGGTCCAGCCGGAACAGCCGGACGTCGCCGCGCAGCCGGCACCAGCCCTCCAGGAACGCCTGCCCGCCGTAGACGACCAGGCCCATGGGGTCGACGTCGCGCTCGGTGACCTCGTCGACGTAGCCGGAGAGGTAGCGCAGGTGCAGCAGTTGGCCGGCGCGCAGCGCCTCGTCGCAGCGGCGCTGGACCTCGCGGACCTCCTCGCTCAGCTCGATGCGCACGCCCACGGCGTCGGCCAGGCGGTGCACGGGGTCGGGGGCGGCCTCGGGTTCGCGGGGGCGGCCCGCGCCGCCCGCGCCCACCGCCGCGAGGGCGCGCGCGGCCCCCGCCGGCGCGGCAGCGGCGGCGCGCAGCTTCTCGCCGACGCGCTTGAGGGCGTCGCTGTCGGCCACGCCGGGGAGTTCGGCCAGCAGTTCCAGGCCGATCACCAGGCTGGCGGCCTCGTCGGCGGTGAGCCGCAGCGGCTGGGCCAGGGTGTCGGCGTTGGCGATGATGATCTCGCCGGTGGACTCCGCGGCCTCGATGTCGACGTCGATGAGGTCGCCGGGGGTGTAGCCGGGCAGGCCGCACATCCACAGCAGGCTGAGGTCCTTGAGCACCTGGCGCTGGGACAGGCCGAAGTGCTCGGCGACCTCGTGCACGCGGACGTCGTGGCTGAGCGCGTAGGGCACCAGCATCAGCAGCCGGCGCAACTGCTCGGCCGAGGCCGACCCGCGCCGGGCGTCGGCGGCGGGTTCGGGGTCGGCGGCGGGATCGCCCACTTCGGGGCCGGGGTCGCGCGCGGCGAGGTCGGCCAGGTGGGCGGCGATGGCGGCGCGCGCCTCGTCCGGGGCCTCGATGACCGCGCGGTCGCCGAAGCGGGCGACCATGCCGACCAGGTCGTCGAGGTCGGCATAGGGCAGGTCGAGGAGGTCCCAGCGGGGGTGGTCGCCCTGGGGCGGGCCGGGCACGATGCGCTGGGCGGCCCGGCGCAGTTCGTGGCCGGAGTCGGCGCGCACCCGCACCCGCGCCACGCCCTGGGGTTCGAGGGGCTCGCGCCCGCGCACCAGGGAGCGGACGTCGACGCCGTCGGGGACCTCGACCGGCGGGCCGGCGGTGTCGATCTCGACCTCGCCGACGATGCGGCCCAGGCGGAACACCCGCCGCGCGCCCCGGTCGAGGTCGCGGCCGCCGACGTACCAGTGGCCCCGGTAGTTGACCACGCCCCAGGGCTCCAGGCGGCGGCGCGCCACGGGTTCGCCGGGCTTGCGGTAGTCGAAGGCGACCCGGCGGCGGTCGCGCACCGCCTGCCACATCGGCAGGAACGCGGGTTCGTCGGTGCCCAGCACGGGGGTGAGGGCGGGGGCGGCGTCGGTGTCGACGGGCACCCCGGCCGCGCGCAGCTTCATCAGGGCGTTGGCGGCGGCGTCGCCCAGCGCGGCGTGGCGCCAGGCGCGGGCGGCCAGGCCCAGCACGGCGGCCTCGTCGGGCATCAACTCGATCTCGGGCAGCTCGTAGTCGGCGGGGAAGACACGGTAGCCCTCGTCGTCGCTCCAGGGGTCGCTGCCGCCGGTCTCGATGGGGATGCCGCTTTCGCGGAGTTCGCGCTTGTCGCGCTCGAACATGCGCTTGAACGCGGAGTCGGAGTCGGCCTCCTCGTAGCCGGCGACCATGGTGCGGATCTCGCGCGCGGTGAGGAAGCGCCTGGTGGCCAGGAGGCAGATCACCAGGTTGAGCTGCCGTTCGGTCTTCCTCCGCGACATCGCCGGTCCCTTTCCCGCCGTGGGCGCGCCGTCCCCGAAGTTGTGTCAGGCACGACGGTACCGTGCCTGGCGTGATCCGTTGGCGTTGTGCACATGTCACCGCGCTCCTGCGCTCCTGGCCCGGTGCGGTGGAGGTCGAGGCCGTGCCCGAGCGGGCCTCAGGGCCGCCGGGGCCGCCCGCCGCGCCGTGCCGCGCGCTGGCCTACACCGCCCTGGTGGGCACCCCCGAGGTCGGCGACCGGGTGCTGCTCAACGCCACGGCCCTGGAGATGGGCCTGGGCACCGGCGGCTACGCGCTGGTGGCGGCGCTGCCCGACCGGCTGCCGCCCGACCCCGCCGGGCCGGGCCATCTGGTCAAGGCGCGCTACACCCCGCTCCAGGCGACGGTGGCCGGCGCCGACGAGCAGGGCTCGCCCCACCACGCGCTGCTGCGCGACGCCGACGACGTGGGCGGCATGCCGGTGGTGGTGGCCGACCTGCACTCGGCGCTGCCGGCGGTGGTGGCGGGGGTGCGCCAGGCGGCGCCGGCGGCGCGGATCGCCTACGTGATGCTCGACGGCGGCGCGCTGCCGGCGGCGTTCTCCCAGACACTGGCGGCGCTGCGCGGCGCGGGCCTGCTGGCGGCGGTGGTGACCACCGGGCAGTCCTTCGGCGGCGACCTGGAGGCGGTGACCGTGCACAGCGGGCTGCTGGCGGCCCGCCACGCGGCGGGCGCCGACGTGGCGGTGGTGGCCCAGGGGCCGGGCAACCTGGGCACCGGCACCCGGTGGGGGTTCTCGGGGGTGGCGGCGGGCGAGGCGGTCAACGCCGCCGCGGTGCTGGGCGGGCGGCCGGTGGCGGCGCTGCGGGTGAGCCAGGCCGACCCGCGCGAGCGGCACCGGGGGGTGTCCCACCACAGCCTGACCGCCTACGGGCGGGTGGCGCTGGCGCGGGCCGACGTGGCGGTGCCGGTGCTGGGGGGTGAACTGGGCGCGCGGGTGCGCGCGCAGGCGGCACGGCTGGGCGGGCGCCACCGCCTGGTGGAGGTGGGCACGGCCGGGCTGGAGGCGGCGCTGCGGGCGCTGCCGGTGCGGCTGAGCACGATGGGCCGTACCTACGACCAGGACCGGGCGGCGTTCCTGGCGGCGGGGGCCGCCGGCCGGCACGCGGCGGCCCTGCTGGGCTGAGGAACGCGCGCGGGGCCGGTGGGCGCACGCCGCACCGGCCCCGCGCCGCCGCGCTACTCGCTCTCGGGCTCGGCGGTCTCCTCGGAGCTGTCGCCGCCGCCGTCACCACTGCCGCCGCCGTCGCCGCCCTCCTCCTCGGGGGCCGGAGCGCTGTCGACCGCGTCGAGGATGTCGACCACGAACACCAGGGTGCCCGCCGGGGAGCCGGACTCCTCGGCGTTCTCGCCGTAGGCCATGTCCTCGGGGATGACCAGCAGCATGCGGCTGCCGACCTTCTGCCCCACCAGGCCCTCGTCCCAGCCCTCGATGACCTGGCCCGCGCCGATGATGAAGGTGGAGGGCACGCCCTCGGCGCCCTCGCGGTTCCAGGTGGAGTCGAAGACGGTGCTGTCGTCCCAGCGCATGCCGGTGTACTGAACGACGAGCTGCTGACCTTCCTCGACCTCGGGGCCGTCGCCCTCGATGAGCGCCTGGGTCTCCAGGTCGGCCGGCGGGTCGGAGTCGGGGATCTCGATGTCGGGCAGCTCGTGGCCGGGCTGGTGCACCGTGGGCAGGCCGTCGCCGCCGTGGGCGGTCTGCTCGCCGGGCACGACCTGGCCCTCGCCGTAGCGCTCCTTGATGTCCAGCACCGACACCGAGGCGCCGGGGGCCGGGGAGGGCTGGCCCATGGCCTGGGCCTCGGCGGGGTCCTGGGGCGGGAAGGCGTAGATGACCCGGCTGCCGACCGGCTGGTTGACCAGGCCCTCGGTCAGCTCCTCACCCAACTGGGAGAGGTTGAGCAGGATGGGGGCGCCGGCCTCGTAGGTGGACTGGGTCTTCTCGGCCTTGCCCTCGGCGGTCCACTGGTACTCCACCACCTCGGCCTGGATGATGTCGGTGGAGCGCACCAGTTCGTTCTCGCCGTCGCCCTGCTCGACCACGTCGGAGATCTGCTCGTCCTGGGGAGGCGCCTTGTCGCTGAAGTCGACCTTGGGCTCCTCGCCGAGCTCGCCCCGCACCGTGGGCAGCCGCGAGTCGTAGTCGTCCTCCTCCGACTGGAGGAAGGCGGGGGTGCGCCAGTCCTCGGGGATGGAGCTACAACTCGACGCCGCGAGCAGCACGGCTAGGAACGGCACCGCAAGGGCGGCGGCACGCAGTCGCATAGGTCACAACCTCAAATATCCGGCTCGGGTCCCCGACACACTATCGGAGAGCCCATAATGCCCCGGCGGGGTGAGAACAGTGTAAGAGCCGGAGTCGCGGCCTCACATCCCGGCGATGAGCTTCTCGACGCGCTCGTCGACCGCCTTGAACGGGTCCTTGCACAGCACGGTGCGCTGCGCCTGGTCGTTGAGCTTGAGGTGCACCCAGTCGACGGTGAAGTCGCGGCGCTTCTCCTGGGCCTTGCGGATGAACTCCCCGCGCAGCCGCGCCCGGGTGGTCTGCGGCGGCACCGATTTGGCCTCGAAGATCTGGAGGTCGTTGACGACCCGGTCCATCTGGCCTCGGCGCTGGAGCAGGTAGAACAGCCCGCGGTCGCGGAAGATGTCGTGGTAGGTGAGGTCGAGCTGGGCCACGCGCGGCGAGGACAGCGGCAGGTTGTGCTTGGCGCGGTAGCGCTCCAGCAGCTTGTACTTGGCCACCCAGTCGATCTCGCGGGCCACCAGGTCGAGGTTCTGGGTCTCGACGGCCTCCAGGGTGCGCGCCCACAGCTCCAGCACCCGCTTGCCGGTGGCGTCGGTGCCGTTGCGGTCGACGAAGGTCTGCACCTTCTCCAGGTACTCGCGCTGGATCTCCAGGGCGCTGGCCTCGCGGCCGTTGGCCAGGCGGACCTTGCGCCGCCCGGTCATGTCGTGGCTGACCTCGCGGATGGCCCGGATGGGGTTCTCCAGGGTGAAGTCGCGCATCACCACACCGGTCTCGACCATGCGCAGCACGAGGTCGGTGGAGGCGAGCTTGAGCAGGGTGGTGACCTCGCTCATGTTGGAGTCGCCGACGATGACGTGCAGGCGGCGGAACCGCTCGGCGTCGGCGTGCGGCTCGTCGCGGGTGTTGATGATGGGCCGGGAGCGGGTGGTGGCCGAGGACACGCCCTCCCAGATGTGCTCGGCGCGCTGGCTGACGCAGTACAGCGCGCCGCGCGGGGTCTGGAGCACCTTGCCGGCGCCGCAGATGATCTGGCGGGTGACCAGGAAGGGGATGAGGATGTCGGCCAGGCGGCCGAACTCCCCGTGCCGGCCCACCAGGTAGTTCTCGTGGCAGCCGTAGGAGTTGCCGGCGGAGTCGGTGTTGTTCTTGAACAGGTAGATCTCGCCGGCGATGCCCTCTTCGTGGAGGCGCTGCTCGGCGTCGACCTGGAGGCCCTCCAGGATGCGCTCGCCGGCCTTGTCGTGGGCCACGAGGTCGGCCAGGGAGTCGCACTCGGGGGTGGCGTACTCGGGGTGGCTGCCGACGTCGAGGTAGAGGCGGGCGCCGTTGCGCAGGAACACGTTGCTGCTGCGGCCCCAGGAGACCACGCGGCGGAACAGGTAGCGGGCGACCTCGTCGGGCGACAGCCGGCGCTGGCCCCGGAAGGTGCAGGTGACGCCGTACTCGTTCTCCAGTCCAAAGATCCGACGTTCCATTGGCCTCACCCGTTTCGGTCCGTGGTCGCCGCTCCCGGCCGTTGCCGGAGCGCTGCAACGACTCCCAGCCTATTTATGGGCCGCCCGCGTGCCGCGGAAACCCCGGCGGGCACCGGCCCGGCGCCCCTGCGCGCAGGTGCGCCGGCGCCCGCGCCCGCCCGGCGCGGCACGGTCAGCCCTCGTCCTCGGTGCCGGCGGACCCGGTGCCGCCGGCGGTGGTGTCGGTGTCGGTGGTGGCGGTGGCGGAGCGGTCGGCGAGCAGGGCGCTGAGCCGCTCGCCCTGGATGCGCCGGAACTTGCGGTGCTCGCGGCGGGCGCGCTCCAGCACCGCGACCTCCAGCCCGGCGGCCTCGATGTCGCGCTGCTCGCCGTTCTCGTGGCGCAGGGCGTGAACGGCGGCGCTGAGCGCCTCGCCCAGGCCGGCGTCCTTGTTGAACCGCTCCTTGAGGGCGGTGGTGACCTGCTCGGCGGAGCCGCCCATGGCCAAAAAGCCCTGCTCGTCCACCACGGAGCCGTCGAAGGTGATGCGGTAGATCTGGTCGGCGGCGGCGTCCTCGCCGACCTCGGCGACCACGATCTCCACCTCCCAGGGCTTGTTGCTCTCGCTGAAGACGGTGCCCAGGGTCTGGGCGTAGATGTTGGCCAGCACCCGCCCGCTGACGTCGCTGCGGTCGTAGGCGTAGCCGCGCACGTCGGCCAGACGCACGCCCATCTGCCGCAGGTTCTCGAACTCGTTGTAGCGCCCCACCGCCGCGAAGGCGATGCGGTCGTAGAGTTCGCTGATCTTGTGCAGGGTGCGGGAGATGTTGTCGGCCACGAACAGGATGCCGCCGTCGTACTGCAAGACGACGGCGCTGCGGCCGCGCGCGATGCCCTTTCGCGCGTAGTCGGCCTTGTCCTTCATGCTCTGCTCGGGCGAAACGTAGAACGGCATCGACACCGCGGATCGTTCCTTTGCTAAGTCGTGGGGGCGGGACCTCAGCGCACCGGGGCGCGGGGTCCGTCGGGGCGGTCGGCGCGGTCCTCGACCACCTGGGTGGCCAGGCGGGCGACGTCCTCGGCGGGCAGGCGCCGGTGGCCGTCGGCGGTGATCACGTCGACCAGCGGGAAGATCCTGCGGTGCAGGTCGGGGCCGCCCGTGGCGGAGTCGTCGTCGGCGGCGTCGTAGAGGGCCTGGATGGCGACGGTGGCGGCGTCCTCCTCGGAGAGGTCGTCGGCGAACAGCTTCTTCAGCGCGCCGCGCGCGTAGACCGAGCCCGAGCCGATGGAGTGGAAGTTGTGCTCCTCGTAGCGGCCGCCCACGGGGTCGTAGCTGAAGATGCGGCCCTCGCGGCGCGCTTCGTCGTAGCCCACCAGCAGGGGCACCACGACGAAGCCCTGGAGGGCCATGGGGAGGTTGCCGCGGATCATGGTGGCCAGGCGGTTGGCCTTGCCCTCCAGCGACAGCGAGCGGCCCTCCATCTTCTCGTAGTGCTCCAGCTCGACCTGGAACAGCTTGGCCAGCTCGATGCCGATGCCGGCGGCCCCGGCGATGGCGATCGCCGAGAACTCGTCGGTGCGGTAGAGCTTGTCCATGTCGCGGTTGGCGATGACGTTGCCCGAGGTGGCCCGGCGGTCACCGGCCAGCACCACGCCGCCCGGGAACGTCAGCGCGACGATGGTGGTGGCCTCGGGGGTGAGGCGGGTGGAGGAGACGCCCTGCGGAAGCTCCCGGTTGCCCGGCAGGAGGTCGGGGGCGACCATGCCGAGGAACTCGGAGAACGAGGAGGTTCCCGGATTCATGAACGCGGCGGGCAGGTGTGCTCCGCCGTCGAACGCTTCGGACACGCGACTCCCTTCGGCAGGCGGCCCGTCCGGCTGGGGGGGCGGACGGGGCGCGCGAGGTTGTTCGGTTGGCAGGTACAGAAGACCCTATTGACCCAGGCCCCACTTGGCGCACGCGCCGACCGGTATCCGCTGAGAGCGAACCCGGCGGGGGTGCGGCGGGCTCACGCGGCGGGGCCGGCCCCGGTGTCGGGGGGGGGGGCCGGGGGGGGGGGCCGCTGCCCCCGCCGCCGGCCGCGTTTTCCGGGAGGAGCGTCCCGGCTCGGCGGTCACTGACCGCCCTTCTGCACGAACTGACGCACGAAGTCCTCGCTGTTGCTCTCCAGGACCTCGTCGATCTCGTCCAGGATGTCGTCGACGTCCTCGCTGAGCTTCTCGTTGCGCTCCTGGGCCTCGGTGCCGGCCTCGACCTCTTCGACCTCTTCGTCGCGTCGGGTGCCGTGCTTCTGGCCGCCGGTGTCCTTCGTCGCCATGGATGCAACCTCCTCGATGGGCCTACGCCCTTATCTTGGCCCGCGCACAGGCGCCTCAACCTTGATCGCGGCGCCCGTTGTGTGCACGTTACCGGTGGCACGGGCTGTGAGCCCGTACACACGAACGAACGCCCCGGCGCCGGGGCGGATTCCCCGGCGGGCCGGCGGCGGCGCGGCGGACGGCCTCAGCGGCGGTCCCCGGTGAGCACCGACACCAGGTCGGCGGCGGTGGGAGAGCGGTCCAGGAGCGCTCCGACGTGCTCGCGGGTGCCCCGCAGCGGCTCCAGGGTGGGCACGCGCTGGAGGGAGTCGTAGCCGGGCAGGTCGAAGATGACGGAGTCCCACGAGGCGGCGGCCACGGAGTCGGCGTACTTGGCCAGGCAGCGGCCGCGGAAGTAGGCGCGGGTGTCCTCGGGCGGCTCGGTGATGGAGCGCTCGACGTCGGCCTCGTCCAGCAGCCGCTTCATCCGGCCGCGGGCCACCAGGCGGTTGTAGAGGCCCTTGTCGGGGCGGACGTCGGAGTACTGGAGGTCGACCAGTTGCAGGCGGTGGTGGCCCCAGTCGAGGCCGTCGCGGGTGCGGTAGCTCTCCAGCAGCTTGAGCTTGGCCACCCAGTCCAGTTCCTCGGCCAGTCTCATGGGGTCCTCGGTGAGGCGGTCCAGCACCGACTCCCAGCGGTCGAGGATGTCGGCGGTCTGGGGGTCGACGTCGGCGCCGAAGCGGTCCTGGACGTACTTGCGGGCCTGCTCCAGGTATTCGCGCTGGATCTCCACGGCGGTCATCCGGCGGCCGTCGCGCAGCCGCGCGGTGTGGGTGAGGCCGGGGTCGTGGGAGAACGCGCGCAGGTCGGCGACCGGGGTCTCCAGGGAGAGGTCGACGCTGATGAAGCCGTCCTCGATCATGGCGAGCACCAGCGAGGTGGTGCCCAGCTTGAGGTAGGTGGAGATCTCGCTCATGTTGGCGTCGCCGATGATCACGTGCAGGCGCCGGTACTTGTCGGGGTCGGCGTGCGGCTCGTCGCGGGTGTTGATGATGGGCCGCTTCAGGGTGGTCTCCAGGCCGACCTCGACCTCGAAGAAGTCCGCGCGCTGGCTGATCTGGAAGCCGGTGTCGCGGCCGTCGGCGCCGATCCCGACCCGGCCGGCGCCGCACACCACCTGGCGGGAGACGAAGAACGGGATCAGGTGGCGGACGATGTCGCCGAACGGCGTGGAGCGGCGCATCAGGTAGTTCTCGTGGCAGCCGTAGGAGGCGCCCTTGTTGTCGGTGTTGTTCTTGTAGAGCTGGATCGGCTCGACCCCGGGCACCGCGCCGGCGCGCCGGGCGG
This sequence comes from Streptomonospora mangrovi, assembly GCF_027604915.1. Classification (GTDB taxonomy): domain Bacteria; phylum Actinomycetota; class Actinomycetes; order Streptosporangiales; family Streptosporangiaceae; genus Streptomonospora; species Streptomonospora mangrovi. The sequence continues at coordinate 146,532 of NZ_JAJAQC010000012.1, read as the reverse complement.
CGTCGGCCATGACGCGTTCGCCGGCCTTGTCCCAGAGCACGGCGTCGCGCGGGTTGGTGACCTCGGGCGCGGAGTACTCGGGGTGGGCGTGGTCGACGTAGAGGCGGGCGCCGTTGGTCAGGATGACATTGGCGAGTCCGAGGTCTTCGTCGGTGAGCTGGGTGGGATCGGCGACCTCGCGGGCGAGGTCGAATCCGCGGGCGTCCCGCAGCGGGTTCTCCTCCTCGAAGTCCCAGCGGGCCTTGCGCGCCCGCGCGGCCGAGGCCGCCAGGTAGGCGTTGACCACCTGGGTGGAGGTCACCATCGCGTTGGCACCGGGGTTTCCGGGCACGGAGATGCCGTACTCGGTCTCGATGCCCATAATCCGCTGCACACTCATGGTGGAAGGTTATCCATCGACGGGGGGTCTTGAACTCTCCATGGCGAATTGTGGCCCAACAGCCGCTCTCCTCCGGAGTCGCCGCCGGCGCGTCCGCGGTCCCAAAAGCCCGGCTGACCGGGGATCGCGCGGTTTGGGCGGGGTGCGCCGGCGCGCGCGGGCCCGACACGCGGGGTGACGGCTTGGGGCGCGGACCGGGCGGGCGCGACGCCGACGGCCGGCCCCCGCATCGGCTGCGGGGACCGGCCGTGGACGTGGCGCGGGCGGCTAGAGGTACTGGCCGGTGTTGGCCACGGTGTCGATGGAGCGGCCGGAGTCGGCGCCCTTCTTGCCCGAGACCAGGGTGCGGATGTAGACGATCCGCTCGCCCTTCTTGCCGGAGATGCGGGCCCAGTCGTCGGGGTTGGTGGTGTTGGGCAGGTCCTCGTTCTCGCTGAACTCGTCGACGCAGGCCTGGAGCAGGTGGGAGACCCGGATGCCGCGGGACTGGTTGTCGATGAAGTCCTTGATGGCCATCTTCTTGGCCCGGTCGACGATGTTCTGGATCATCGCGCCGGAGTTGAAGTCCTTGAAGTACAGGACCTCCTTGTCACCGTTGGCGTAGGTGACCTCCAGGAAGCGGTTCTCCTCGCTCTCGGCGTACATGCGCTCCACGACCCGCTGGATCATGGCGTCGACGGTGGCCTTGGCCGAGCCGCCGTGCTCGGCGAGGTCGTCGTCGTGCAGCGGCAGGTCGGGGGTGATGTACTTGGAGAAGATGTCGCGGGCGGCCTCGGCGTCGGGGCGCTCGATCTTGATCTTGACGTCGAGCCGGCCGGGCCGCAGGATCGCGGGGTCGATCATGTCCTCGCGGTTGGAGGCGCCGATCACGATGACGTTCTCCAGCCCCTCCACGCCGTCGATCTCGCTGAGGAGCTGGGGCACGATGGTGTTCTCGACGTCGCTGGAGACCCCCGAGCCGCGGGTGCGGAAGATGGAGTCCATCTCGTCGAAGAACACGATCACCGGGGTGCCCTCGCCGGCCTTCTCGCGCGCCCGCTGGAACACCAGCCGGATGTGGCGCTCGGTCTCGCCGACGTACTTGTTGAGCAGCTCGGGGCCCTTGATGTTGAGGAAGAAGCTCTTGCCGACGTCGCGGCCGGTCTTCTCGGCGACCTGCTTGGCCAGCGAGTTGGCCACCGCCTTGGCGATGAGCGTCTTGCCGCAACCGGGCGGGCCGTAGAGCAGCACGCCCTTGGGCGGGCGCAGCCGGTGCTCGTAGAAGAGGTCCTTGTGCAGGTAGGGCAGCTCGACGGCGTCGCGGATCATTTCGATCTGGCCGCCCAGGCCGCCGATGTCGGTGTAGGAGATGTCGGGGACCTCCTCGAGGATCAGCTCCTCGACCTCCGACTTGGGGATGCGCTCGTAGACGTAGCCCGAGCGCGGCTCCAGCAGCAGGGAGTCGCCGGGGCGCACCGGCTGGTCGCGCAGGGGCTCGGCGAGGCGCACGATGCGCTCCTCGTCGTGGTTGGAGATCACCAGCGCGCGGTCGCCGTCCTCAAGGAACTCCTTGAGCAGCACGACCTCGCCGATGGTCTCGTAGGACTGCACCTCGACGACGTTGAACGCCTCGTTGAGCATGACCTCCTGGCCGGCGCGCAGGGAGTCGACGTCGACCGAGGGGCTGACGTTGACGCGCATCTTGCGCCCGTTGGTGAAGATCTCGACGGTGTCGTCGTCGCGCGCCTCGAGGAACACGCCGAAGCCCGACGGCGGCTGCGAGAGCCGGTCGACCTCCTCCTTAAGCGCGGTGATCTGGTCGCGGGCCTCCTTGAGGGTGGCCGCGAGGCGTTCGTTCTTGCCATTGGTGGCGGCGAGGTTGGCCTGCGCCTCGCGCAACCGGTCCTCAAGCAGCCGCACATGGCGGGGGGAATCGGCGAGCTTGCGCCGGACTACGCTGAGCTCCTTCTCCAAGTAGGAGACCTGAGCGGTGAGTTCTGCGACTTCACGGTCGCGCTCGGTCTGACGCTCGTCGTCGCGATCGGCCACGTCCGCCACCTCCCAATAAGAAGGACGACTACTCGAAACCCTACCTACCCATGGACTATTCCTAACCTCCAGTACTCGGCGAGTGTCGAAGCACTCACTTCTTGATCTTGTGAACGCCTAGGTCACACTGGTAAAGGCGGGCTGGACGTAATGAGAAAGTAACGTTGCGACTAGTGTTCGACCGGGTTGTCGGAGGCGTCGGCGGCCTGTCCGGCGCCCTCGGCGCGGCCGGGCGCGCCCGGCGACGCCGCCTCGCGCGCCTTCTGCTCGCGCTGCCAGTCCTCGCCGTAGGAGCCCTTGGCGGGCCGGCGGCGGCGCTCGGGCGCCTCGGCGCCGTCGGCCAGCCGCCGCGCCGTCACCAGGAACCCGGTGTGGCCGATCATGCGGTGGTCGGGGCGCACGGCCAGGCCCTCCACGTGCCAGGTGCGCACCAGAGTCTCGAACGTGCGCGGCTCGTAGAACGCGCCGTGCTCGCGCAGGTCCTCCACCACCCGTGAGACCTGGGTGGTGGTGGCGACGTAGACGCACACCAGGCCGCCGGGCACCAGGGCCGAGGCCACGGCCTCCAGGCACTCCCAGGGGGCCAGCATGTCCAGCACGACGCGGTCGACCCCGGTGTCGTCGATGTCGGCGGCCAGGTCGCCCACGGTCAGCTTCCAGGCGGGGTGGGGGCCGCCGAAGAAGCGCTCGACGTTGGTGCGGGCGATCTCGGCGAAGTCGGCGCGGCGCTCGTAGGAGGAGACCAGGCCCTGCTCGCCCACGGCGCGCAGCAGCCAGCAGGTGAGCGCGCCGGAGCCGCCCCCCGCCTCGACCACGCGGGCGCCGGGGAAGATGTCGGCCTCGGCGACGATCTGGGCGGCGTCCTTGGGATAGACGATGGTGGCGCCGCGCTTCATCGACAGCGTGAAGTCGGCGAGCAGGGGGCGCAGGGCCACGTAGGCGGTGTTGGAGGTGGAGCGCACCACGCTGCCCTCGGGCCGGCCGATCAGGTCGTCGTGGTCCAGCCGCCCGCGGTGGGTGTGGAACGCCGCGCCGGCGCGCAGCGTGATGGTGTGCATCCGGCCCTTGGGGTCGGTCAACTGGACGATGTCTCCGTCGCCGAAGGGGCCGCGGCGGCCGTGGATGCCGGTCACTGGTGCTCGTCTCTACAGGTCGTGGGAGGTGCGGGCGGGGCAGTCGCCCAGGGTAGCGGCCCCCGCGCCGCTCGGCGTAATCGCGCCGCCGCCCCCGGCGGGGCCGCGCGCGGACGCGCGCTCGCCCGCGCGGGCACGCCACAATTGGGACGGCGGGAGCGCGGCGGCGGACGCCTGCCGGGTCCGCGGACTTGATCGGAAGGACGGGATGATGATGGCGGTCACGAAACCGCAGGTCGGTCTGGGGATCGACATCGGAGGCAGCGGGGTCAAGGGCGCACCGGTGGACCTGGCCACCGGCACGTTCGTGGTGGACCGCGTCAAGCGGGCCACGCCCCAGCCCTCCACGCCGGCGGCCGTGGCCGAGGTCGTGGCCGAGATCGCGGCGGCCTTCCCCGAGCACGTCGACCCCTCGGTGCCGCTGGGGGTGACCTTCCCGGCCGTCATCCAGCACGGGGTCGCGCGCAGCGCGGCCAACGTCGACCGGTCCTGGATCGGCACCGACGCCGAGAAGCTGCTGGCCGAGGCCACCGGCCGGCGCGTCTACGTGCTCAACGACGCCGACGCCGCGGCGGTGGGCGAGCACCGCTACGGCGCGGCGCGCGGGGTCAGCGGGGTGGTGCTCATGACGACCCTGGGCACCGGGATCGGCACCGCGCTGCTGGTGGACGGCCGCCTGGTGCCCAACACCGAGTTCGGGCACCTGGAGATCGACGGGTACGACGCCGAGACCCGGGCCGCCGCCAGCGCCCAGGCCCGCGACGGCCTGACCTACGAGGTGTGGGCGCGCGAGCGCCTCCAGCGCTACTACGACGTGATCGAGAAGCTGCTGTCGCCGGACCTGATCGTGGTGGGCGGCGGGGTCAGCCGCGTCTCCGACGAGTTCCTCCCCCACCTCAAGCTCAACGCGCCGATCATCCCGGCCGAACTGCGCAACACCGCCGGGATCGTGGGGGCGGCGTGCCTGGCCGCCGAACGGTTCGGCGCGGAGTAGGCCGGCAAGCGGAGCAGGCCGGGAGCGGGTGCGCGGCAGGCCGGCGGGCGGGCGGGGTCGGTCGCCGGCCCGCGGCGGGCCGGCGCGGCTGTCCCGCCCGGGCGCGGGCCGGGCGGGACGGGCCTCAGGCGCCGGTGCGGGCGAGGACCCCGGCGATCCTGCGGGCGGCGTCGGCCGTGCGCGCCGCCGGAGCGAGCGGGGCGCGGTAGGGCGGGGGCACCGAGGGGTCGCCGTGCCAGTGCAGCCACCACCACAGGCGGCCCCGGTGGGGGCGCAGGACCGCCCGCTGGACGCGGGGGGCGCCGTCGCGGGCCACGGCCTCGACGGTGCCGATGACGCCGTCGACGCGCGCCTCGACCCCGCACGAGCGCAGTTCGGCGCGCAGGGCGTTGAGCGCCCGGACCCACAGCAGCTCGACCGGGGCGTTGTCAAGTCGGTGGCCGTGTGCGGCCAGGCCGGGGATGCCGGACGGCGGGGTCTCGACGGTCATCGGCGCTCCTGACTGTTCGGGGGTATCCCCAGCACCGGGGGGACTTTAGTCCCTTGAATCTGCCTCACCGACCGCCCTCGCGAACCCTTCCATGCATATTACGCATAGCAGTAATCCTCTCACTCATAGCCACCAAAACCAGGTCGTCACCCTAGCCTAGGCTCATGCCTCGACGTGACAGCGCTCTGCCGCGGGAATTCTGGGCGCGCCCCGACATCGCGGCCGCACTGGCCACCTGCGACCTCCCCGGGGTCCTGGAGGGGGTCCGCGCGGCCCAGGGGTGGTCGCAGCAGGAACTCGCCGCGGCCGTCGGCTACTCCCAGAGCTGGGTGTCGCGGGTGGTCAACCGGCAGCAGTCGCTCACCGTCGAGCAGGTCCGCGACCTCGCCGGACGGCTGGGGATCCCCATCCACCTCCTCCGGTTCGCGGACACCGCAGCGCCGGAGAGGGGGGCCGGTCCGACGAAGCGACGGGAATTCGGCAGGGTGATCACGGCGGCCGCGCTGGCGGTGCCGGTGGCGCCGCCGCCGGGGGACATCGGCGACCACACCGCGCCGACCCTGCGCGCCATCACCGGGGGGCAGCGGCGGCTGGACGCCTCCTGCCCCGCACGCGACCTGGCCGCGGGCGCCCGCGCCCACGTGGAGCTGACCGCGCGCACCCTGGCGCGGGCCCGGCGCACGCCCTTCGCGGCCGACATCGCCGCGGCGGCCGGCGAGGCCGCCGGGTTCGCCGCCTGGCTGCACGCCGACATGGACGACACCGGCACCGCGCGCGCCCACTACCGCTCCGCGGTGCGCGCCGCCCGCCTGGCCGGCCATCCGCTGCTGGGCGCCTACATGCTGGGCAGCCTGGCCTTCTTCGAGACCGACAACGGCGACGCCGCGGCCGGGCTGGAGCTGGCGGGCGAGGCCGGGCGGCTGGTGGGCGCCGGCGCCCACCCCACGGCCGCGGCGTGGCTGGCGTGCGTGCGGGCGGTGGCCCACGCGGCGCTGGGCGAGCCGCGCGCCGCCGACCGCGCGATCGCGGCGGCCGAGGCGGCGGTGGCCCGCCGCGACAACGCCGACCCGCCGTGGCCGTGGGTGTTCCCCTTCGACGCGGCCAAGGTGGCGGGCTACCGGGCGCTGGCGGCGGTGCGGCTGGACCGGCCCGCCGACGCCCGGCGCGCCTTCACCGAGGCGTTCGGTCAGGCGGCGCCCGCCGCCAAGCAGCGCGGGGTGCTGATGGTGGAGATGGCGCGCGCCCACCTCGCCGCCGGCGACGTCGACGAGGCGTTCCGGCTGGCCGGCGAGGCGCTGGACGTCGGCCTGCGCCACGGGTCGGACCGGCTGGTCTCGCGGGTGCGCGGCCTGCGCCGGAGCTACCGGGGCGCCCCGGCGCGCTGCCTGGGCGACCTGGACGACCGGCTGGCCGACGCGCTGGCGCTGTAGGCGGCGCGACCGGGGGTAGACCTCCGGCACACCCGGGGCGGACGACGCAGGAGGAGGCGACGGATGCGGCGAGTGGCGATCACGGGGCACCGCGGACTTCCGGCGGAGGTGGAGCGCGCCGTGGCGGCGGACCTCCGCGAGCGGCTGGGGCGCGTCACCGGGCCGGTGACGGGCCTGTCGTGCCTGGCCGACGGAGCCGACACGCTGTTCGCGCGGGCGGTGCTGGAGCGCGGCGGCGCGCTGGAGGCGGTGGTGCCGGCCGAGCGCTACCGCGAGGGGCTGCCGGCCGAGCACCGCCCGGTCTACGACACCCTGCTGGCGGCGTCGGTGCTGGTGCACCACCTGCCCCACGTGGAGTCCACTCCGGAGTCCCATCTGGAGGCCGGGCGCTACCTGGTGGAGCACTCCGACGAACTGGTGGCGGTGTGGGACGGGCAGCCGCCGCGCGGCCTCGGCGGCACGGCCGACATCGTGGACTACGCCCGGCGGCAGGGCCGCGCGGTGACGGTCGTCTGGCCCGAGGGAGCGCGGCGCTAGCCGGCGCGGGGGTCAGCGGCGGGTGAAGGCGGCCTCGACGTCGGCGGTGCGCAGCACGCCCATGGCGGTGCCGTCGTCCTCCACCAGGAGGTACTCCGAGGCGGGGTGGGCGCGCATCGCGTCGAGGAGGTCCTCGCCCTCCAGTCCGGCGCGCACCACGGCGCCGCGCGTGATGGCGCGCGCCACGCTGGAGACCGGCACCCAGGGGCGCCGGGCCTCGGGCACGGCGGCGGCGGCCGCGGCGTTGACGATCGAGGTGGGCGTGCCGGCGGTGTCGGTGACCACGATGGCCCCGGCACCGGCCTCGGCCATACGGCGCTGCGCCTCGGCGACGGAGGTGTCGGCGGGCACGTGGACGGCCGCCGCCGCCATGGCGCGGGCCCGCAGGGTGGGCACGCGCTCGCGCAGCCGGGAGGCGCGCAGCGCCGAGCCGGCGCCCATCCAGATGAAGGAGGCCAGCAGCACGGCCCACAGCAGGCCGAAGAGGTTGGGCGAGGTGCCGTCGCGCAGGGCGAGGAGCACCGGCAGGGCCACGACGCACACGGCCAGCACCCGCCCGCCCCAGGCGGCGACGACCGTCCCGGCGGCGGGGCGCCGGGTCAGGCCCCACACGGCCGCGCGCACCATGCGGCCGCCGTCCAGCGGCAGGCCGGGCAGCAGGTTGAACACGCCGACCAGGAGGTTGGCCACCCACAACTGCCAGATCAGGACGCCCACGATGGTCTGGGGCTCGACGAACCAGTAGGCGACGAAACCGACGGCGGCCAGCACCAGCGACAGCAGCGGGCCGGAGAAGGCGATCAGGAACTCGCGGCCGGGGCTGCGGGCCTCGCGCTCGATCTCGGAGACCCCGCCGAGCATGTAGAGGGTGATGCGGCGGACGGGTAGGCCGAACATCCGGGCCACCACGGAGTGGGCGAGTTCGTGGATGAGCACGGAGACGTAGAGCAGGACCGCGAAGACGAACGCCACCAGGTAGGACGCCGGCCCAAGGGCGAGGGTGCGGTCGACCATGGGCTGGTAGAGCAGCGTGATGATGACGGCGATGACCAGCCAGGAGGGCGTCACGTAGACCGGGATCCCGAACGGGCGCGCCATCAGCCACCCCGAGCCCCGCTCAGGCGGCCGGGGGGTCGCGGGCGGCTCCGAGGAGGTGGTGTTGCCGTGTTCGGTCACGTGTTCAGGTTACGTGCTGTGAGTGAGGGCGCCGAGCGAGCGGAGTGGGGTCCGCCCCACGCGCAGCCCCCAACGCCGACCCCGCGCAGCAAGTGGGCCACCCGGATGAACCGCGAGCGGTGCGGGCGCACTCGGCGGTCGGCCCGGTCCGCCCGTTGGGGCGCGCGGGTCGCCCTCCCGAAGTGCCCCGAAAAAACTGCGGATTATGAGGGGAAATTAATCCACGGGTCCCCTCCCCCGCCTCCGGGGGCTGTGGACAGGGGATTTCGGCGTCCCTCCCGGCTCGTACTGTTGGAGCATGGATTCGCCGCCCGCCACCCCCTTGGTATCGGCGCTGTCGCCCTCCCGGGCCGCCGACTTCTTGCAGTGCCCCCTGCTGTTCCGGTTCCGCGTCATCGACCGGCTGCCCGAGAAGCCCAGCGCCGCCGCGCTGCGCGGCACCCTCGTGCACGCCGTGCTGGAGCGGCTGTTCGAGCTGCCCGCCGACACCCGCACGCCCCGCACCGCCCTGTCGCTGCTGGAGCCGCAGTGGGAGCGGCTGCGCGCCTCCCGGGCCGAGGCGGTGGCCGGGCTGTTCGCCTCCGACGAGGAGCTGGCGGCCTGGCTGGCCGAGGCGCGCACGCTGATCGGCCGCTACTTCGAGATGGAGCAGCCGCAGCGGCTCGAACCCCACAAGCGCGAGATGCGCCTGGACGTCACCCTGGCCTCGGGCCTGCGGCTGCGCGGCTACCTCGACCGCATCGACGTCGCGCCCACCGGCCAGATCCGCATTGTCGACTACAAGACCGGCAAGTCGCCGCAGCCGCGCTTCGAGCAGAAGGCGCGGTTCCAGATCTTCTTCTACGCGGTGATGCTCTGGCGCGAACTCGGCGAGATCCCCACCCGCCTCCAGTTGATGTACCTGGGCGACGGCGGCGTGCGCTGGTACGAGCCCACCGAGCAGGAGCTGCTGGCGGCCGAGGCCGAGATCCTGGGCATCTGGCAGCAGATCGAGGACACCGCCCGCTCGGGGGTGTGGGCGCCCCGGCGCAGCAGGCTGTGCGACTGGTGCGACCACCGCGAACGCTGCCCCGAGTTCGGCGGCACCCCTCCACCGATGCCCGATTCACTTCCAGTGGTGTAGCCGAAACTCATCCGGGCGTAGGAGGCCGAATCAACCGGGCGGAGGTCCGCGCGCGGCGGTCCCCCTTCTAGCGTTGACGTGTGAGGTCCACTCCCGCGCCGCCGAGGTCCCGCGCCGCCGGCGCCCGCCCGGCCGCCTCCGCCGCCGACCGCTTCTCCCCCGGTGCGTGCCGCGCTCACGCGCGCGCGGGCCTGGGACGTCCGGCGCCGCCGGGGCCGGCGCGCTCGCGGCTGCGCTCGGCGCTGCCCGCGCTGCTGACCGACGTGTTCATCGTGGCGGCGCTGGTGGTGTTGAACAGTTCGCTGGTGGAGCTGGCGCGGACCGTGCCGACCATGGCGCAGCTATGGGGCGAGTTCGCGGCCGGGCACGTCGGGGGCGCGCTGCTGGCGCTGACCATGCTGGCCCGCCGGCGCCTGCCCTTCACCGTGCTGCTGGTCCTGACGCTCGGCGGGCTGGTCGGCGACCACGCCCACGTCCTGGTGTGGGGCAGCGCGAGCCTGGGGATCGCGGTCGCCGCCTATTCGGTCGGGCGGTATCTGCCGCTGACGCGCGCCCTGATCGCGCTGGGCACCGGTGTGGCCGTCAACGTGCTGGCGACCACGCTGAGCCCCGCCCAGGCGGGCGACCCCGGGGAGCCGTGGTGGATCAACCAGGGGTTCTACCTGGGGTGGATCCTGGCGGCGTGGTGGGTGGGCCGCCTGGTGCGCATGCGGGCCTTCCACATGGAGGAGCTGGCCACGCGCGCCGAGCGCCTGGAGCGGGCGCGCGACGCCCACACCCGCGCCGTGCTGGCCGAGGAGCGCGGCCGCATCGCCCGCGAGCTGCACGACGTGGTGGCCCACCATGTCAGCGTCATGACGGTGCAGGCCACGGCGGGGCGCCGGGTCATCGACCGCTCCCCCGAGCGGGCGCGGCAGACGCTGGTGGAGATCGAGGAGACCGGGCGCCAGGCCATGGCGGAGATGCGGCGCATCGTGGACGTGCTGCGCACGACCGAGGCCGACGCGCCCGACCGGGGGCCGCAGCCGGGCCTGGCGGGGCTGGCCGAGCTGGTGCAGCAGGTCCGCGACACCGGGACGCGCACGGAGCTGCGCGTGGTGGGCGATCCGCCCGAGCTGTCGCCGGGCCTGGAGCTGACCCTGTACCGGATCGTGCAGGAGTCGCTGACCAACGTGCTCAAGCACGCCGGGCGGGGTGCGCGGGCGGCGGTGGAGGTGCGGTTCACGCCGGAGTCGGTGGAGGTGGCGGTGACCGACGAGGGGGCGCCGCCGGGCGCCGAGGGCGAGCCGGCGGGGGCCCCGCGCGCCACCGACGAGCCGGGGCACGGCCTGGTCGGGATGCGTGAGCGGGTGGCGCTGTACGGCGGCGACCTGGTCACGGGTCCGCGCGCGGGCGGCGGGTTCGAGGTGCGGGCGCGGCTGCCGCTGGACCGGCGTGGCCAGGGCTGAGCGCCCGGGGGCGGCCGGCCGCCGGGCGCCGCCGGGCGCCGCCGGGCGGCCGGTTGTGGCCGGGGGCGGGAGGTGGGTGCGCCCGGTGCGCGGCCGGGGGGGGGCCGGGGGGGGGGGGGTGGGGGGGGCGGGGGGGGGGGGGGGGGGTCGGCGGGGGTCGCGGAGTCGGCCAGAATCTGATCATGTCCATCCGCGTCCTGCTGGTCGACGACCAGCCGCTGCTGCGCACGGGTTTCCGCCTCATCCTGGAGTCGGAGCCGCAGATCTCGGTCATCGGCGAGGCCGCCGACGGCCACGCCGCCGTCGCCGACACCAAGCGCCTCCTGCCCGACGTGGTGCTGATGGACATCCGCATGCCGGGCAAGGACGGCATCGACGCCACGCGGGAGATCCTGGAGTGGGCGGCGGGCGCCGGCCAGCAGGTGCGGGTGCTGGTGCTGACCACCTTCGACCTGGACGAGTACGTGGTGGAGGCGCTGCGGGCCGGCGCCAGCGGGTTCCTGCTCAAGGACGTGCCGCCCGACGAGCTGGCGGGCGCGATCCGGGTGGTCTCCGACGGCGCGGCGATCGTGGCGCCCACGATCACCCGGCGGCTGCTCGACCGGTTCGCCCACCACCTGCCGACCACGCGGGAGCGGCCCGAGCCGCGTATGGAGCTGCTGACCGAGCGCGAGCGCGAGGTGCTGCGGCTGCTGGCGCGCGGGCTGTCCAACGCCGAGATCGCCCGGCGGCTGGTGGTCAGCGAGACCACCGTCAAGACGCACGTGGGCAACGTGCTCACCAAGCTGGGGCTGCGCGACCGCGTCCAGGCGGTGGTGCACGCCTATGAGACGGGGATCGTGCGCCCGGGCGAGGAGTAGGGCGCCGGAGGCGGGGCGCGCCGAAGGGCGCGGGTTTTCCACATCCCTCCATTGAGGGATGCGCTCGGGGGCCGGCGCCGTCTAGCTTCGAGCTGAGAAACGCGGTGCGGGCGCTGTGCGCGCACCTCGGCGCCCGACCTCAGCCGGAGAGGACGGTCTGTTGTGACCCTCACCGCTCCCACCACCCCCGACCTGCTCGCCGCCGGCCACCCCGGCGACCTCGCCGCCTACGCCGACCAGGTCAGCAAGGTCTACGGCCGCGGCGACTCCCGCGTGGCGGCGCTGGACGGCATCACCCTGGGCGTGCCCAAGGGCCGGTTCACCGCGATCATGGGTCCGTCGGGGTCGGGCAAGTCGACCCTGATGCACTGCCTGGCCGGGCTGGACCGCGTCACCTCGGGCCGGGTGGTGCTGGGCGGCACCGACCTCACCCGGCTGGGCGAACGCGCCCTGACCCGCCTGCGGCGCGACCGCGTGGGGTTCGTCTTCCAGGCGTTCAACCTGGTGCCCACCCTCACCGCGCTGGAGAACATCACCCTGCCCGCCGACATCGCCGGGCGGCGCCTGGACCGCGCGTGGCTGGACGAACTGGTCGACTCCGTGGGCCTGCGCGACCGGCTGCGGCACCGCCCCTCGGAGCTGTCGGGCGGCCAGCAGCAGCGGGTGGCGTGCGCGCGGGCGCTGGCGGCGCGGCCCGACGTCGTCTTCGCCGACGAACCCACCGGCAACCTCGACTCCCGCTCCGGGCGCGAGGTGCTGGGCCTGCTGCGCGACTCCGCGCGGCGCACCGGGCAGAGCGTCGTCATGGTCACCCACGACCCCTCGGCGGCGGCCTACGCCGACCTCGTCGTCTTCCTGTCCGACGGCCGGGTGGCCGGCCAGCTCGCCGACCCCGACCAGAACACCGTGCTGGAGCGCATGAAGCACCTGGACGGCGCCGGCGGCCCCGCCGCCTCCGCTCCCGCCGACCCCGCCTCCTCCGGCGGCCCCGGGGGTGGGCGGCCGTGATGATGCTGCGGCTCACCCTGCGCGGCCTGGCCGCCCACCGGCTCCGATTCCTGCTGACCGGCTTCTCGGTGGTGCTGGGCGTGGCGTTCGTTTCGGGCACCCTCATCCTCACCGACACCATGGACCGCGCCTTCACCCGCATGTTCGAGGGCATGGACGCCGACATCGCGGCCGTGGTCCGCCCCCAGCAGGAGTTCGCCCAGGGCTTCGCCGCCCAGGCCGACCCCGCGACCCTGCTGCCCGACCACCTCGCCGACGACCTCGCCGAGGTCGAGGAGGTCCAGGCGGTCTACCCCATGGCCGAGGGCACCGCCGCCGTGCTCGGCCGCGACGGCGAGGAGATCGGCGGCCAGGGCCCGCCGCAGGTCGGCACCACCTGGCACGACCGCCCCGGCTCGGGCAGCGAGATCGTGGGCGGGCGCGGCCCCCGGGGCGGCGGCGAGTTCGTCCTGGACCAGGGCAGCGCCCAGGCGGCCGGGTTCTCCGTGGGCGATGAGGTCACGGTGCGCGCCGGCGGCGAGGAGCGCGACATGAGGCTGGTGGGGGTGTTCCGCTCGGGCCAGTTGGGCAGCACGGCGGGCTCCACCGTGGCCGCCTTCGACCTGCCCACCGCGCAGCGGCTGCTGCTGGGCGACCCCGACCGGGTCAACGCCTACTACCTCGACGGCGTGCCGGGCAAGTCGCAGTGGCAGATCGCCGACGCCGCGGCGCCGCTGCTGGAGCCGGGCATGGAGTCGCTGCCCATGGACATCGTCCGCGACGAGCAACTCGGCCCCATGCGCGAGGTCCTCGACTACTTCGGGGTGTTCCTGCTGACCTTCGCCGGGATCGGGCTGTTCGTGGGCTCGTTCCTGATCTTCAACACCTTCGCCATGCTGGTGGCCCAGCGCGGGCGCGAACTCGCGCTGCTGCGGGCCATCGGCGCGAGCCAGGCGCAGGTGCGCGGCGCGATCACCGGCGAGGCGCTGGGGGTGGGGCTGGCGGGCTCGGGGCTGGGGCTGGCCGGGGGCGTCGGACTGGCCTGGGCCATGCTCGCGGCGGTCGAGGCGCTGGGCATCGACCTGCCCGACACCGGGCTGCGCGTCACCCCGCTCACCGTGGCGGCGGCGTTCCTGGTGGGCACCGGGGTGACCGTGCTGGCGGCCTACGCGCCGATCCGGCGCGGCACCCGGATCCCGCCGGTGGCGGCCATGCGCGACGACCTCGGCAGCGCGGTGGCGCCCTCCACCGGGTGGGGGCGGGCGGCGGCCGGGCTGCTGGCGCTGCCGGGCGGGGCGGCGCTGATCTGGGCGGGAGTGCGCGATCCCGCCGCCGAGGCGGCGCCGTGGCTGGTGGGGTCGGGCGCCGGGGTCGGTTTCCTGGCGGTGGCGCTGCTGATGCCGCACGTGAGCCGACCGCTGATCGCGCTGATGGCGGCGCCGTTCCCGGCGGTGTTCCGCATCGCCGGGCGCCTGGGGCGCGACAACGCCGTGCGCAGCCCCCGGCGCACGGCCGCCACCGCCACGGCGCTGATGATCGGCCTGGGGCTGGTCGCCACGATCGCCACGCTGAGCGCGTCGGCCTCGCGGTCGGTCGACGTCGAGATCGACGAAGCGCTGGGGGCCGATTACATCGTCACCACCGACAGCCCCACCGAGACCGTGCCCGAGGACGCCCTGGAACGCCTGCGCGGCGTGGCGGGGGTGGACGCCGTGGTGCCGATGCGCATGGGCCAGGCCCAGGTCGGCGGCGAACCCGCGATCACCGTCTCGGCCGACCCCGGCGGTCTGGAGCGCACCGTGAGCATGGAGGTCGTGCGCGGCGCGGCGGGGTTCGACGGCGAGGGGTTCATGGTGGCCGAGAGCGTCGCCGACCGCCGGGGCTGGCGGGTGGGGCGCGAGGTCCCCTTCGTGTTCCCCGACGGCGGCGAGGCCCGCCTCGAACTCCAGGGCGTCTACACCGCCTCCCAGGCGATGCGGTCGGACTACCTGGTCTCCCCCGCCGCCTACCGGGCGCACTTCCCCCAGGACCTCACCATGGGCGTCTACCTCACCGCCGACACCCCCTCGCCGCGGGTGCGCGAGGCGGTCGACACCGCGCTTGAGGAGCACTCCGCGCTGGAGGTGATGGACCGCGGCGAACTCAAGGACCGCAACCGCGAGAACCTCGCCCTGCTCACCAACACCATCTACGCGATGCTGCTGCTGTCGATCGTGATCGCCGGGCTGGGCATCATCAACACGCTGGCGCTGGCCACCGCCGAGCGGGTCCGCGAGATCGGGCTGCTGCGGGCGGTGGGCCTGTCCCGGGTGCAACTGCGGCGCATGATCCGGCTGGAGGCGGTGGTGATCGCACTGCTGGGCGCGGTGGTGGGGGTGGGCATCGGCCTGGTGTTCGCCTGGGCGCTGCAACAGGTGCTGGCCGAACGCGGGGTGACGGTCCTGGAGGTGCCCACCGGCCAGCTCGTGGGGCTGCTGGGCCTCGCGGTGGTGATCGGGGTGCTGGCCGCCCTGTGGCCCGCGTGGCGGGCGTCCCGCATGGACGTCCTGCGCGCGATCGCGACCGAGTAGCCGCCGCCCGGGCCGGGCCGGCCGCGTCCGAGCGCGCGGCGGGCGGTCCCCCGCCGCCGTCGCCTCCGCGACCGACCGGCTACGCTCAGCGGTCGAGGGACCGGCGCCGCCCGGCGGCGCCCCGGTCGCGGCCACGGGCGGGGCCGCCCTCCACCGGCGCCACTCGGACCGCCGCGCTGCTGCCCAATCAGCGGCCGGCCTGCGACGATGGCCGGTGACGGACCTCACCGGTGGACGTGGCGCGCCAACGCCAACCGGTGCCGCGACCGGGGCGTCTCACGCGTGGCCGCGGCCAGACCGCCGCGGCCGCGCATCCGCCGGCCCGCACACCACGGAGGAGGTGGCCACCCCAGGCCATGGCCCAGGACCCGCGACCCGCACCGCTGAACGACGCCAACCTGCTGAGCCGACTGCGGGACTGGAGGGCGGCGCGCGAGTCGGAGATGCACGCCGACCTCTTCGACGAGGCGGTGGAGCTGCCCGACCCGCGCGCGCTCGACCTCGTGCTGCGGGTGGGCGAACTGCTGCTGGCCAGCGGTGAGAGCACCGAGGTGGTCAGCGAGTCGATGCTGAGCCTGTCGGTGGCCTTCGAGCTTCCGCGCGCCGAGGTGTCGGTGACCTTCACCGCCATCACCCTGTCGACCCACCCCGGCGGCGACCAGCCCCCGATCACCGGCGAGCGCGTGGTGCGCCGCCGCACACTGGACTACTTCCGCGTCAACGAGCTGCACACCCTGGTGCAGGACGCGGCGCTGGGCGCCGTGGAACTGGAGGGCGCCATCGCCCGGCTGCGCGCCATCAAACGCGCCCGCCCGCCCTACCCCAACTGGCTGATCGTCACCGGGTTCGGGCTGATCGCCTCCAGCGCCAGCCTGATGGTCGGCGGGCAACTGCTGGTGGCCGGCGCCGCGTTCCTGGCGACGGTGCTGGGCGACCGCGCCTCGGCGTTCCTGGCGCGGCGCGGCGTCGCGGAGTTCTACCAGATGACGGCGGCCACCGTGGTGGCGTCGTGCATCGGGGTGGCGCTGCTGTGGGCCAGCGACCGCATGGACCTCAACCTCCAGGCGGGCGCGGTCATCACCGGCAACATCATGGCCCTGCTGCCGGGCCGCCCCCTGGTCTCCAGCCTCCAGGAGGCCATCGCCGGCAGCTACGTCTCCTCCTCTGCGCGGCTGCTGGAGGTCTTCTTCACCCTGGGCGCGATCATCTCCGGGGTGGGCGCGGTCGCCTACACCGCCGTGCGGCTGGGCGTCAACGTCAACCTGGAGGACCTGCCGGGCGCCGACGCGTCGGTGGCGCTGCCGGTGCTGATCGGCGCGGCGGGGATCGCCATGGCCTTCGCGGTGTCGCTGACGGTGCCGCCGCGCATGCTGCCCTGGATCGGCGTCATGGGCGTGATGATCTGGGTGATCTACGCCGGTGTGCGCGCCTTCCTGGACGCGCCGCCGATCCTGGGCACGGTGGCCGGCGCGGTGGCGGTCGGCGTGGTCGGCCACGCCCTGGCCCGGCGCACCCACCGGCCGGTGCTGCCCTACGTAATTCCGGCGATCGCCCCGCTGCTGCCGGGCAGCGTCCTCTACCGGGGGCTGCTGGAGATCACCCTCAACCAGCCCGTGGAGGGCCTGCTGAGCCTGTCGGAGGCCGTGGCCATCGGCCTGGCCCTGGGCGCCGGGGTCAACCTGGGCGGCGAACTCGTCAGAGCCTTCCAACGCGGCGGCCTGGCCGGCGCCGGCCGCCGCAGCCGCCCCGCCGCCCGCCGCAGCCGAGGCGCCGTCTAAGCCGGCGGCGGGAGTATCGAGCGTTCAGACCGATCCCCCAAACAGAGGCAGGGGGCTGGGGCGCCACCCGGCGGTGGGTGGTTCACCCGGTCGACAGCAGGGCCACCGCCGCCGCCGCGCCCACGAGCCCGGCGACCTGCGGGGGTGCCACGCGCTCGCGCAGCACAGCGACGCCCAGCAGCACCGGGATCGCGGGGTAGAAGGAGGCGAGGACCACGGCGACCACCATGAGCCCGTCGTGGGCCGCCAGCAGGTAGAAGACCAGGGCGACGGCGGCGACCACCCCCAGCGCGCCCGCCGCGAGCGCGTCGCGGGCGCTCATACGCAACCGCGAGAGCGCGGGCAGCACCAGGGGCAGCACGGTCAGCACGGCGGTCACCCGCCCGGCCGCCACCGGCCAGATCCCCGCGTCCGGCCCGGCCTGGGCCAGGGCCACGTACTGCACGGCCACGCCCACCCCGGCCACCAGCGCGTCCACGGCGGCGGCCGTCCGCGCGGAGTCCACCGGACCGCCCCCGCCGCCCGGGCGCGCCACCAGCCACAGCGCGGGAGCGGCAGCCGCGATCCCGACCCAGGCAAGCGCCGTGGGCCGGTCGCCCAGCAGCAGCACCCCCACGAGCACGGGCAGCGCCACTCCGCTCACCGCCGAGACGGGGACAACGACGGTCATCGCCCCGCGGGTGAGCCCCCGGAACAGGAAGACCATGCCCACGCCGGTGCCCACACCGGAGAGGGCGCCCCAGGCGAGATCGGTCAGGCCGGGCGCACCGCCCGGCACCAGCGGCGCGGCGGCCAGCGCGGCAAGCAGCCCACCCGCCTGCCCCAGCAGGGCCACGGCGGCGAAGTGCGCCCGCCGCGCCAGGAGGCCGCCGCCGAAGTCCACGACGCCGTAGCAGCAGGCCGAGGCCAGCGCGAGGACGGTACCCATCAGCACTCACCCCCGCCCCCGGCACGGCGAGTGCCGCGGCCCGCCGGACGGCGGCGGCGCAGCCCGGTATCCCGGCGGCAGGGGCCGGTGCTCCAGGGGTAGAGTCCGGTGCGCACCAGGGGCGGTCGGGGCACCGGCCGCGCGCGGCGGGCCGTCATGAGGGGGCCTCCCCACCACCGCCGCCGGAAGGCGGAGCGCCGGGAGCCGTCCCCTCGCGGCCACTCCCCCGCGTGTCGCCGTCCCCGCCTCCCCCGGCGTTAGCGCCGTCCTCGGCGGTCGGCTCGGCGGCGGGCCGTGCCGCCTGAGCCTCGCGGTCGGCCTGGCCGACCGGGCATACGGCGTCGCGCACGCAGGCGGCGCGGTCGCACAGGCGGCACAGCAGGTCCGGGTCGCCGACGTCGCCGTAGAGGCGCCGCAGCAGCTTGGCGAGGAGTCCGGCAAGGGCTGCCTGCTCGTCGGCGTCGAGCACCGACACCACGTCGTTCAGCGGCCGACCGCGCGCGGCGAGAAGCCGGCGCGCCGTCGCCTCCCCCGCAGCCGTGCAGACGATCGCGACCAGCCGCCCGACACCGGGGCGCCGCTCCGCCAGCCCTTGCCGCTCCAGCGAGTCGACCATCCGGGCGGCGGCGGGCTGGGAGAGCCCCACCCGGCGCCCCAGCTCCGTGACGCTGATCCCCGGGGCGGCGGTGAGCACCACCAGCGCCGCGGCGCCGCTCGCGCTCACCCCGGCGGCGCCGGTGGCCCCGGCCAGCGCCATGTCCGTGACGGCGAGCGCCGTCGCACCGAGCAGGTTCGCGAGCCGATCGACATCATGCATGAATCATGCATAACAGCACTGCGTGATCACCGCAATACCCCCGCCCGGTGCCGCCGCCCCGCAGGCGCCGCGCCCAGCGCGGTTCGCCGCCGGACCGGGGCCTGCCCACCCGGGGCCCGCCCAGTACCCTGCGCCCATGAGATGGCGGAGCCCCACCCACCGCACGGTGGCCGGTCAGCGGATCGACGGCGCCTGGTGCCACGTGTGGCTGCGGCGGGCGGGCGGCACCCACGCCGTGGAGGACCTGCTGGCGTTCGCCGACGGCACGATCCACTGCGGCCGCTCCACCGACCTGGCGGGGCTGCGCCGCATGCTGGAGTCCGGCGAGATCGCCCTCACCGACCCCGCCGCCGACCACTCCCCCGCCGGGGGCACCGGGCAGCGGGGATGGCGGTCACGCGCCCCCGAACCGCTCACCCCCGAGGGCTTCCTGCTCGACGTCGCCGACCGGATCGAGGCGCTCGCCGGCCGGCCCACCGCCGCCGACCGCTGCTGGGCGGCGATCCGCGACTACCTGCGCGACCCCGTCGAAGCGCGCCGCCAAGAGGTGCGCGCCGCCTACCTCGCCGTACCGCCGCACCGGCGCGTCTACGTGCTGGGCGACATGGACGCCCAGGACCGGCCCCTGCGGATCCTCACCGCCGACCTCGGCACGGTGCTCGGCGGCGACGGCCCGGTGGCGACCGAGGAACTGCGCCGCGAGGCGCACGAGTACTTCACACAGACCGAGGAGGCGGTCGAACGCGAACGGAGGCAGCGCGCCGTCCAGCACGCCGACGACCCGCCGCAGCCGCCGCCCCCGGCGGTAACCCTGAACCAGACGGTGTTCCCGAGCGGGTGGCCCGACCGGCTCGGCACGTTCGCGCTGCGCAACGACTACCCCGCGCCCATCGACGTCGAGGGCGAGGTCTACCCCTCGGTCCAGCACGCCTACTGGGCGCTGTCCACGGCACAGGCCGCCGACCGGACCCGCGTGCGCGAGGCGCCCTCGACCCGGGAGGCCCAGGAGCGCGGCGGCCGGGCGCGTCGGCGCCCTGACTGGCCGGCCGTGCGCCTGGCCGTGATGGCGGACCTGCTGCGCGCAAAGTTCACCCAGCACCCCGACCTCGCCGAGGTGCTGCTCTCGACCGGCGAGGCGCCCATCAGCTACACCGGTTTCTCCGACTCCCCGTACTGGCTGGACGACCCCGACGGCCGGGGCCGCAACTGGATGGGCCGCCTCCTCGAACTGGTCCGCGCCGAACTCCGCCTCCGGCCCCCCGGCCCGCCCGCCCCCTGACCGACCCGCGGGACAGCTCCCGTCGCGGGACGGCGCGCGGTCCCCATGCCTGGCAGGCGAACACGTCCCACATTCGACGCACACCAAGCAACGGGACCCGGCACCCGCACGCACACGACGGCCTCGACGGCGCCCCTGGCGTATATCGATGCCCCCGCGCCACTCGCACCGCCCGGAAGGCCCGCGCGACGGCTACGCGCCGCATCGCCCACCGGCACCCGGACAGCGACGTTCCCCGTGGCGGGGACGTCGCGCGGTCCCCATGCCCGGCAGGCGAGCACGTCCGTCATTCGACGCGCACCGAGCCATGAGGGCGGACGCCGCCCTTTTCGCCGTGCTCCCCGGCGGATTCGGCGGCGTTCGAGGAGGATTCGGACAGGGGTCGGGGGATACGGACAGCGGCGGACCTGGCGCCGCTTTTCGGTCAGCCGACGATGACCACGTCCACGCGCTGCGGACCGTGCACGCTGCCCACCGCCACCCCGTCGACGGCCGTGGTCGAGGTCAGGCCGGTCAGCCAGGTGGTGGGGCGTGCCGGATCGAGTTCGGCCAGGGCGGCGGCCATCGTGTCCACGATCTGGCCCGACTCCACCACGCACAGGTGGCGGGCGGGCAGCAGGGACAGCGCGCGGCGGCCCTGGCCGATACCGCCGTCGAAGACCAGGGTGCCGGTGTCGGCCACGGCCAGCGCGCAACGCGTGACGGCGGCGCCGGCGCTTTCGATCGCCCGTGCCGACAGCGGCGCGTGCGGCGGGTCGTCACGCATGGCCCACACGCCGTCGAGGTCCGACAGCCAGATGGACGACAGGTCGCGCGGCACCACCACCCGGCGCACCCCGTAGCCCCACAGCGAGGAGGCGATCACCCTCGGCAGGTCGTCCAGGTCGGTCACGTGCTGCACGCCGATCCCGTGCCGGGCCAGGCGGTCGGTGAACAGCGCGACCGGGTCCCCGCCCTCGGCACCGGCCGCCGACCAGGCCGCCTCCGCGCCGGGCGGCGCCTCGGTCGGCCGTGCGGCGGCCGCAGCCCGCCGCACCCGCGCCAGGATCTGCGCCCGCGCGGGGTCACGCCCGTCAGCCATCACACCGCCTCGCTCCCCCACCCATCACTGGTCGTCCCCGTTCGGGCCGCCGCACCGGCGGCCGGTACTTCGCTGTCGGTCCGATACCTGCCGTACCGAAGCGCGCCGCCGCCATCAGCCGTCTCCACCTGCGACCCCGCACTGCCGCAGCGGTCGGCCGTTCCGCCCGGCCCGTCCCGCCGCCACCCAGCGCCCCTCGGCCTGCCTTCCGGCGTACCGCGCCGGCCACCGCCCAGGAGCCGGACTCGACTGACCGTCCCGTCGCCCGCGCCACCACCGGCCCGCCCCACGGATGCGCGCGCCACCGGATCCTGCGCCGCCGATCGCTGTACGGTACGCGCCGCACCGAAGCGCGCGGTGAGCACGGACTGTGCCGGCTGTGGCCCTGTTCTGCCGGGCCAATGCTCGACGTGCCTTCGCCGACCACCCGCAGCGCTCCGATCGGCCGTTTCGCCAGGTCCGCCACCCCGGCCCGCCCCCGATGAACCGCCCTGAGGCGCGGCCCCGGCGCGCGGCAATCCCGATACGCCGCCACCCATGCGGTCCCGGGCCGTCACGGCGTCCCGCCCTCACGGCCGTCCCCGGGATCCGCGAGGGGCGGTCCGCCCTCCATCGGATTCGGCGGTGCCGTGGGCTTTTCCGCCGGCGGGCGCTGTGCCGAGGCGCCGGGGCCAGCCCGGGGCGGGCGGATGGCCGCTCCCAGCAGGAGCGCCCGGCGGCGGCGCGCCCACCAGGCGCGGAAGGACTCCGCCGGCGGGACCGGGAAGTCGCGCGCCTCCGTCCAGCGCCCCAGCAGCCCCGGGAGCCGGCGCAGCCGACCCGAGCGCGCCAGCAGCCGCGCCCACCGCGACCCCGCCCGCTGCGCCCGCGCGAACCGCCGCTCCTCGGCCATCACCCACTCCGCGCTCTGCGCGGCCAGCGCCTCGGGCGTGGGCACCGCGTTGGCGCGGCGCTCATCAACCACCCGCGCCCGCAACTCCAGCAGGATCTCGGGGATGTCCACCCCCACCGGGCACACCTCGGCGCACGCCCCGCACAGGGTCGAGGCGAACGGCAGCGACGCCTCCCGCGCCGAGGCGGTGCCCCGCAACTGCGGCGCCAGCGCCGCCCCGATCGGCCCGGCGTGCACCGACCCATAAGGCGCCGCACCCGTGCGCTCGAACACCGGGCACACGTCCAGGCACGCCGTGCACTGGATGCACCGCAGCGCCTGGCGACCCACCGGGTCGCCCAGGGTGGCGCTGCGCCCGGCGTCGACCAGCACCACATGCACCTCGTCAGGGCCGTCGCCCTCGACCGGCCCCGTCCAGGTCGAGACCACCGGCGCCTGCGCCGCCCCCGTGGCCGAGCGCGCCCACACCCGCGCCAGCACCGCGATGTCGGCCCACGCCGGCACCACCTTGTCGATCCCGGCCACCGTGATCAGCGCGCGCGGCATCGCCGCGCCCATCCGCACGTTGCCCTCGGTCTCCATCGCGACCACGCTGCCGGTCTCGGCCACCAGCGCGTTGGCGCCGGTGATGGCGGTCCCGGCCTCCAGCAGGGTCTCGCGCAGGTACTCGCGCGCCACCGCCACCAGCGCGCCCGGGTCGGCCCGCAGGTCGGTGGCCGCGCCCGGCAGCCGCCGCGCCAGGACCGCCCGCGCGCCCGCCCGGTCGTGGCGGCGCACCGTGCGCGACTCCGACTCGGGCGGTTCGTGGGCCAGCCCCGCGATGAGGTCGGCCACGGCGGTCTCGTGGACGGTGATCCCGGCGCGCAGCAGGTGGGCGTCCAGCCGCAGTTCCCCGGCCGTGGCCGAGGAGGACCGCACCGCGTCGCGGGCGCCGGTGCCCGCCGCGACACGCGCCACGATCCGGCCCGCCTCGGCCGCGTCGCGCGCCCAGTGCACGCGGGTGCCCGCCGCCTCGGCGCGCTTCTCGAACTCGGTGAGGTGGCGCTCCAGGTCGGCCAGCGCCCGCTCCCGCACGGCGGTGGCCGCGCGGCGCAGACCCGCCCAGTCGGGCTCGGCACGGCGCCCAGCACGGCGGTCGGCGCGCTGCTCGGCCGCCGCCGTGGCGCGCGAGGTGCGCGCGGCGCTCTGCCCCAGGCTGGCCCGCGCGGTGTCGGCGAACCGGGGCTCACCCGCGCGCGGGGAGCGCGGGCCGCGGCCCAGCAGGTGCCCCCACGGGTAGCCCGCACCGGGTGCGGGGGCGCCGCCCGCGCCACCCGCACCCGCGCCGGGCCGGGGCGCGGGGCTCACCGGGGCACCTCGCCGGTGTCGCTGGCCAGGATCTCGGCGAGGTGCAGGGTGCGCACGCCGCCGCGCAGCCGCGACATGGCCCCGCTGATCTGGGTCAGGCAGGCGTCGTCCACGGCGCACACGACCTCGGCACCGGTCTCGCCGATGTGGCGGACCTTGTCGGCGACGATCGCCACCGAGGTGTCGGCGTTCTTCCAGGCGAAGGTGCCGCCGAACCCGCAGCACTCCTCGGCGGCGGGGAGTTCGGCCAGTTCCAGGCCGCGCACGGCCCGCAGCAGCCGCAGCGGGCGGTCGCCGACCTTCAGAGCGCGCAGCGACTGGCAGGTGGGGTGGTAGGTGACGCGGTGGGGGAAGGTCGCGCCGACGTCGGTGACCCCGGCGACGTCGACAAGGAACTCGCTCAACTCCAGCACACGCGGCACCCGCGCCAGGCGGCGCTCGCGCTCGGCCAGGCGCGGATAGCCGGTACGCACCATGGCTGCGCAGGACGCCGAAGGGGTCACCACGAGGTCGCACCGGGCGAACACCGAGGCGAACCGCCCGGCCAGCGCGGCGGCCTCGCGGCGGTAGCCCGAGGTGTGGTGCGCCTGGCCGCAGCAGGTCTGCTCGCGCGGGAACACCACGTCGTAGCCGAGTCTTTCCAGGACGCGCACCGTGGCCCGCGCGGTGCCGGGGAAGAGGGTGTCGGTGAGGCAGGCGACGAATAGACCGATGCGCAACGCTGCTCCTTGCGCCCCAGCCGGGGCACGGGAAATGCCGGTGGCACAGCCGAACCCGGGCACCGGCCCGGATCCACGCGCTTCATCCTAGACACCCAGCGCCTCCCATGGCCGGGCTTTCCCCAAGCGCCCCACCAGCACATCGCCCACATCGCCCCAGTTCGGCGGCCTCGTCCCAGCCGAAGACTCCCACTACTCAGAGCCGAGCAGAGTCCGGCAACACGCAACGCGACTCGGAAGTGCGCCAGCACCATCCCCGCGTGCGCGGGGAGCACGTAGACGTCTCTGACCTTGCCGCAGTGCAGCAGGGACCATCCCCGCGTGCGCGGGGAGCACCCGTGCCACAGTTCTCCCGGCCCCTGGATCAGGGGGCCATCCCCGCGTGCGCGGGGAGCACTCGCCGTCGCGGATCTCGATGGTCTTGCCGTCGGGGCCATCCCCGCGTGCGCGGGGACCCCAGGCGCGGCGCCGCACCGCTGGTGGTGTCGTCGGGGCCATCCCCGCGTGCGCGGGGACCCCAGGCGCGGCGCCGCACCGCTGGTGGTGTCGTCGGGGCCATCCCCGCGTGCGCGGGGACCACGTTCCGGTGTTCGTGGAGGCGGTGCTGGGCGTGGGGCCATCCCCGCGTGCGCGGGGACCACATGAACGGCCGGTCGGGCGTGGGCAGGTACCCGGGGCCATCCCCGCGTGCGCGGGGACCACGTAAGCGGGGTAACATAAAACCTCGCATACTGAGGGCCATCCCCGCGTGCGCGGGGGCCACGCCGGAGAACGCCTCGGGCCAGTGCCCGGCCATGGGCCATCCCCGCGTGCGCGGGGGCCACACTGCATGACCTGTGGCTTCGTTGAGCCTATAGGTCGATTTCATTCACTTCCTCGGAAACCGACAAACGCACCCATTTGTCTAGTAACCGAGCGCCGACGACACCAGGCGTCTCGCCCTCAGTCGTGCGTTGTGGGTGCTTCGGGCACCCGCGACCAGTGGCGCCCCCGCTGGTCCGCGACGCGGCCGTGACCCGCAGGTGGCGCGCTTTTTCTCGCGGGGCGGCCGGTCTATGTTGTTCCATCACGTTCTGCCTGATCGCACCGACACCACCGATCCGGGGGCGGTGGTCGGGATAACGACAGGGCGCTGAGACAAGACGTGGGATCGGGTCACCCACCTCCACCCCCGGCGGGCGGCCCGATGACCGTCGACCCGACCGCACGACGGCGCGTTGGTTCTAAGCTTTTCCGCATGCGCACCCCCGACAGCGGTGGCTCCGCCGGGGTCGGCGATCCTGCCGACCGCCTTGCCCGCGATCTTGCTGACGTCGCTCTCGGCAGCGGGCCGCCCGCGACGGTCGAGGACGCGCAGGCGCTCCAGGAGCGCCTGGCGCCGCTGGTCCGGCAGGAGCCGCTGGACCTGGCGGGTGTCTCGCTGGTGGCCGGGCTCGATGTCGCCTACAGTCCCGGCGACGACCGACTGGCGGCGGCCGCCGTCGTGCTCGCCGCGCCCGACTGGACCGTCGTGGAGACCGCCACCGCCGTGTCCCGACCGCGCTTCCCCTACGTGCCCGGCCTCTTCGCCTTCCGCGAGGCGCCCGCCCTACTGGAGGCGGTCGCCGGTCTCCGCGCCGTCCCCGACGTCTGGGTGTGCGACGGCTTCGGCCTGGCCCACCCCCGCCGCTTCGGCCTGGCCTGCCACATCGGGCTGGCCCTGGACCGCCCGGTCCTGGGCGTGGGCAAGACGCCCTTCATCGGCCGGGCCGAGCCCCCCGCCGCCCCCCGGGGCTCCTGGAGCGACCTTGAGGACGGCGGCGAGGTGGTGGGCCGCTGCCTGCGCACCCGCGACGGCGTCAAGCCCGTCTACGTCTCCGTCGGGCACCGGGTGGACCTGGACTCCGCCACCGAACTGGTGCTGCGGCTGGCCCCGCGCTACCGCCTGCCCGAACCCGTGCGCGAGGCCGACCGGCACTGCCGCGCGCGCCTGGCCGCAGTGTGATCCCCGGTCAGACCCCCGGCCTGGTCCCTGGATTGATCCCCCGCCCGACCCCGGCCTGATCCCGAGTGTGATCCCCGCGCCGCCGCGCCGGTTGGTCTGCTGGCCGCAGTCGGCCAATACCGCTCCGTAGCGCACCGACACGCTGTGCCGCTGCGTCGAATACCAGCGAAACCGAATGTACTGTGACCCGCACCACCCCGGACGGCGATGCCGGGCCGCGACGCCGCGCGGCAGCACAGGTCCGGCGCCCGACCGCCGCAGCACGGGTACGACACGACACCATCGGAGACGCGCCATGTGCCGACACCAGCCCACCTGCCCCTCGTTCACCGCCCTTGACCGCGAGGCGGCGCGCGTCGTCGCCAGCCACCCCGAGCAGGGGTGGAGCCTCCTCTGCAACGGCGTCGTGGTCTTCGACGACACCGGCGAACTCCTGCCCAACGGCGGCGTCGTCGCGCCGCGCCGCCCCACCGACATGCGCGCCGCGGCCTGACGGCTCCCGAGCCGTCCGCCCCCGCACACACCCGGGCACCCGGCCGGCGGCGCAGCCGTCGCCCCACCGGCTCTGACCGGCCCCACCTCGGCGGCCTCATCGCGGGCGTCCACGGGAGCGCGCCCGCGCACCGGCGCCCCGACCGCCCACATCCCGTGGGCGGCCCGGGGCACCTTGACCGCGCCCCCTCAGCCCACGCGCTCGGCCAGCCACCCCACCACCACGGCGGCCAGGGACTCCACGTCCTTGGCCAAGTCGTGGCGTTCGCCCTCGCGCACCACCAGCGTGGTGGCATCAGCGGGATCGGGCACCCCGAACGGGTCGCGGTCGCCGTTGACGACCAGCGTGGGCACCCCCGCCCCGCGCAGTTCCCCGGCCCGCGAACGCTCCGGCTTGCCCGGCGGGTGCAGCGGAAAGGCCAGCGCCACCACGGCCGCCGCCTCCAGCGCGGCGGCGGTGCGGCAGGCCACCCGGGCTCCGTTGCTGCGCCCGCCCAGCACCAGCGGCGCGCCGGCCAGTTCCGGCCGCGCGCGCACCTGCTCCACCACCGACCGCCATGCCTCGTCCTGCGGCCCGGTGGCCGGCCCCGGCATGCGCCGGCCCGCCACCCGGTAGGGCTGGGTGATGCGGGCCACCGCCGCGCCCTGGGCCACGGCTGCCGCCGACACCGCCGCGATGTCGGGGGCGTCCACTCCCCCGCCCGCGCCGTGGGTCAGGGCCAGCAGGTAGCGGGGCGCGCCCGTGCCGGGCACCTCCAACTCGACCCGCGCCGGCCCTCGCGGCGTCTCGATCTCCACCCCGTCCCCTCCTTCGCCCGCCCGCCGGCCACCGCCGACCGTCTGCCCCGCACCACCGCGAGCCGCACCACCGCCGACCGCACCGTCGGCCACCCCGACCGCCTCAGTCCTGGTCGGGCCAGCCCTCCGGCAGCACGTGGGCGCCGCCGCCCGCCGCCAGCCGCAGCCGCTCGCGGAAGTCGTCGTGCAGCGCGCGGCCCCACACGTACTCGCCGGGCGTGCGCACCGCGTCCTCCAGCGCCCGGCGCAGCTCCACCGCCCGGTCCTCGCCCTGGGCCAGCGGCAGGGCCAGGTGGGTGTACATCTGGTTGAGCGCGACGAACAGCTCACCGGTCAGCATCGGGGCGCTGCCCTGCGCCACGGCCGCCTCCACGTAGGGCTCCCACCACGCCTCGGGCTCCTCCCGGCCCTCCTCATCACCGGCCTGGGGATCCCGCGGGTCGGGCTCGGGCGCCAGGAACCCCCGGCGCAGCCGCGCGCGGACCTCGGCGGCGGTGGCGGGGTCGCGGTGGCGCAGCCCGCTGTCCCACACGCCCTCGGCCGACACGGTGTCGCCGCGCACCGCCAGCAGCCGGGCCAGCAGCTCCACCGCGCCGCCGGCGACCTCGGGCGCCACCCGGGCGCCGCCGCCCTCGGCGTCGGTCTCGGCCTCGGCGACCACGGCGCCGAACGCGCTGATGGCGTGCTCGACGTGCACGGCGCCCAGCAGCAGCCGCAGCCCCGGGTCCTCGCGCAGCTCCAGCCCGCGCCGGATGACGTCGGCGGCCTCGTCGGCCCGCCCGCGCGCCAGCAGCCGGGCGGCGTAGTCGTGGGCGGCCTCGGCGGCGATGTCGGGCGCTGCGCCGTCCAGCGCCTGGCGCCAGTGGTCCTCGGCGGCGGCGGTGTCGCCCCGGTCCTCGGCCAGCTTGGCCAGCCCGTGGTGGGCGGCGGGCGCGTAGCGGCTGTGCCCGGAGTCCAGGACCGCGCGCCAGGCGGCGGCCGCCTGCTCGGCGGCGCCCTCCTGCTCGTAGGACAGGGCGAGGTGGTAGGCGGCGCGCGGCGCGTACTCGGGGTGCCCGGTGTCGATGGCCTGGCGGGCGGCCGCCCGCGCGGCGGCGACCTCGCCCATGTCGTGGCGGACCACGGCCAGGCCCATCGCGGCCATGGGGAGGTAGCGCCGCGATCCGCCGTCCACGACCTGCTCGTAGACCTGGGCCGCCCGCGTGAGGTGGCCGTTCTCGGCGAGGTCGCGGGCCTGGTCGCACAGGCTCTTGAACTCCGGCTCGTCGCCGGCGGCGTCGAAGGTGGTGGGTCCGACCGAGGCTGTCATGAAGAGCCACTTTCCACACGGGGGGAGCATGGCGCGGCGCCTGCCGCACCGGCGGTTCCACTGGGAGGTTAGCGGCTCGGGACGACGGCGCTGACGAGGCGGGGCCGGGTCGTCGCGAATCGGCCCGTCCCGGCGCTGGGCGGCGGCGCGGTCCCGCGCTTTCCGGGCATAGCACCCGAACCAGCACCTTTACGCCGTAGATTAACCATTTCGGACACCGGAGCGGCGTCGGCCCGCCGGCGCCGCTCGCGCGGGCGCCGGCGGGCCGGTGCGCCTAGCCCTCGAACGCCTCCGGCGGCGGGCACGCGCACACCAGGTTGCGGTCGCCGTACGCCTGGTCGATGCGGCCCACCGGCGCCCAGTACTTCGCCCGCCGCAGCTCGGGCACGGGGTAGCCGGCCTCGGAGCGGGTGTAGGCGTGCTTCCAGTCGTCGGCGGTCAGCGCCTCGGCCGTGTGCGGCGCGTTCTTCAGCGGGTTGTCCTCGGGGTCGTACCCGCCGTCGGCCACCCGGTCGATCTCGCCGCGGATCGCGATCATCGCGTCGATGAACCGGTCCAGCTCGGCCAGGTCCTCGCTCTCGGTCGGCTCCACCATCAGCGTGCCGGCCACCGGGAACGACATCGTCGGCGCGTGGAAGCCGTAGTCGATCAGCCGCTTGGCGACGTCCTCGTTGCTGATGCCGGTGCGCTTGGCCAGGGGGCGGATGTCCACGATGCACTCGTGGGCCACCAGTCCCCCGCTGCCGGTGTAGAGCACCGGGAAGTAGGGCTCCAGCCGCTTGGCCACGTAGTTGGCGCTGAGCACCGCCGCCTCGGTGGCCGCGCGCAGGCCCGCCTCGCCCATCATCCGGATGTAGGCCCAGGAGATCTGGAGGATCCCCGCCGACCCGAACGGCGCCGCCGAGACCGGCCCGACCCCGGTGTAGGGGCCGGCGTCGGCCTGCCCGGGGTGGTTGGGCAGGAACCCGGCCAGGTGGGAGCGCACCGCGACC
The DNA here is from genome assembly GCF_027604915.1 of Streptomonospora mangrovi. Taxonomy (GTDB): domain Bacteria; phylum Actinomycetota; class Actinomycetes; order Streptosporangiales; family Streptosporangiaceae; genus Streptomonospora; species Streptomonospora mangrovi. Next base: position 116,961 of record NZ_JAJAQC010000012.1, on the reverse strand, counting down.
GGGCCCACGCCCGGGCCGCCGCCGCCGTGGGGGATGCAGAAGGTCTTGTGCAGGTTGAGGTGGCTGACGTCGGCGCCGAACTCGCCCGGCTTGGCCCAGCCCAGCAGGGCGTTGAGGTTGGCTCCGTCGACGTAGACCTGCCCGCCCGCCTCGTGCACCAGGCGGCACACCTCCACGATGGTGTCCTCGTAGACGCCGTGGGTGGAGGGGTAGGTGACCATGATCGCCGCCAGGTCGGCGGCGTGCTCGGCGGTCTTGGCGCGCAGGTCGGCCATGTCGATGTTGCCGCCGTCGTCGCAGGCCACGACCTTGACCCGCATGCCGGCCATGATCGCGCTGGCGGCGTTGGTGCCGTGCGCCGAACTGGGGATGAGGCAGACGTCGCGGCCCTCGTCGCCGCGCGAGCGGTGGTAGCCGCGGATGGCCAGCAGCCCGGCCAGCTCGCCCTGGGAGCCGGCGTTGGGTTGCAGCGACACCGCGTCGTAGCCGGTGATGTCGGCCAGCCAGCGCTCCAGGTCGCGCACGATCCGCACGGTGCCCGCGGCCTGCTCCAGCGGCGCGAAGGGGTGCAGTCCGGCGAACTCCGGCCAGGTCACCGCCTCCATCTCGGCGGTGGCGTTCAGCTTCATGGTGCACGAGCCCAGCGGGATCATCGTGCGGTCCAGCGCGAGGTCCTTGTCGGAGAGGCGGCGCATGTAGCGCAGCAGCGAGGTCTCGCTGCGGTGGGCGGTGAAGACGGGGTGGGTGAGGTAGTCGACGTCGCGGCGCAGGGCGGCCGGCAGCAGGTCGGGCGCCTCCCGCGGCTCGGCGTCGCGCGGCACGGGCGCGGCGGCGGGGTCGGCCTCGGTGAAGGCGGCCACGACCGTGTCGAGGTGGGCGGGGGTGGTGGTCTCGTCGCAAGAGACGCCCACGGTGTCGGAGTCGACCAGCAGCACGTTGATCCCGCGCTTGGCCGCCGCCTCGACCACCGCCGCCGCGGCGCCGCGCACCCGCACGCGCAGGGTGTCGAAGAACGCCTCGTGCACCACCTCGCACCCGGCCGCGCGCAGCCGCGCGCCCAGCAGCGCGGCGCGGGCGTGCACCCGCTCGGCGATCTCGCGCAGGCCGTGCGGCCCGTGGTGGACGGCGTACATGCTCGCCATGACCGCCAGCAGCACCTGGGCGGTGCAGATGTTGCTGGTGGCCTTCTCGCGGCGGATGTGCTGCTCGCGGGTTTGCAGGGCCAGCCGGTAGGCGGTGCGCCCGGCGCCGTCGACCGACACGCCCACCAGGCGGCCGGGCAACTGGCGTTGCAGTCCCTCGCGCACCGACATGTAGCCGGCGTGGGGGCCGCCGAAGCCCATGGGCACCCCGAAGCGCTGGGTGGAGCCCACCGCGATGTCGGCGCCCATCGCGCCGGGGCTGCGCAGCAGGGTCAGCGCGAGGATGTCGGCGGCCACCACCGCCAGCGCCCCGCGCTCGTGGGCCTGGGCGATCACGGGGGCGGGGTCGCGCACCGCGCCGCCGGCCGCCGGGTACTGCACCAGCACGCCGAAGGCGTCGGCGTCGGGCAGGCCGCCCGACAGGTCGGCCACCACGATGTCGATCCCCAGCGGCTCGGCGCGGGTGCGCAGCACCGCCAGGGTCTGGGGGAACACGTCGGAGTCCACGATGAACGCGCTGCCCTTGCCGCGGGAGGCGCGGCGGGCCAGCGTCATGGCCTCGGCGGCGGCCGTGGCCTCGTCCAGCAGGGAGGCCCCCGACACGGCCAGGCCGGTGAGGTCGGACACCATGGTCTGGAAGTTCAGCAGCGCCTCGAGCCGGCCCTGGGAGATCTCGGGCTGGTAGGGGGTGTAGGCGGTGTACCAGGCCGGGTTCTCCAGGATGTTGCGCCGGATCACCGGCGGGGTCACCGTGTCGTAGTAGCCCAGGCCGATCATGGAGGTCAGCACCTGGTTGCGGTCGGCCAGCTCGCGCAGCTCGGCCAGCGCCTCGGACTCCCCGGCGGGGGCGGGCAGCGCGCTCAGCGGCGCGGGTCTGCCGGGGCCGGTGAGGATGCCTTCGGGCAGCGCGGCGGCCATCAGCTCGGCGGTGGAGCCGAACCCGACCGTCTTGAGCATGTGGGTCAGCGCCGCGGGGTCGGGGCCGATGTGCCGGTCGGCGAAGGCGCGGGCCGGGACCGCGGACTCGGGCGCCCGGCCGTGGTCGCGGGTGGGCTGCTCCGTCATGGAGACCTCCTGGTGGCAGTGGCCGCTGGCGCGGCTGCTCCTGTGTGGTCTCCCCCTCTGTCGCTCGCGGCCGTGTCGGCCGCGGCCCAGGCACGTGTGGCCTACCGCTCCAGAGTGGCCTTCTCCACGCGGTCCCTGGTGCCTGAGAGGTTACTGGGGAGTATTGCCCCGTCGGCGCCCCTGAATGGGGTCTCTCCCGCGTGGTATCGACGGCCGTCGTTGCTGTCGGACGGTTCTGCATTATCCATGGCAGCGCGCGCCGCGCGGAGTCCGGGGTGGTTCCGGCTCCGTTGGCCGCGCGCGGCACACGATTCGACGGTACTCGAAAACCGGGGAGCGGTGGAGTGGCACCCGCACGAGTGCGGTGTGCGCCGCGCACGGGCGCGGTGGTGCGGGGGTCCTCGCCGGAGCGCCGGCCGCGCGGCGCGCCGGGGGCGGTGGGCGCTGGAGGCGGGACGCGGCCGGGAGGGTGGGAGGGTCGGGTCTGTTAGCCGGTCTTGCGCTCCCGGCGGCGGCGCGCGAGTTCGTCGGCGGGGTGGTTCTCGGCGAGCGGCTCGCTGAGGCGTTCGCCGGGGACGTCGTCGAGGGTGCCCTCAAGCTCGCGCCACACGCGGCCCAGCGCGATGCCGAACACGCCCTGCCCGCCCTGCATGAGGTCGACCACCTCGTCGGGGGAGGTGCACTCGTAGACGCTGACGCCGTCGCTCATCAGGGTGATCTGGGCGAGGTCGGCGGTGCCCCGGCAGCGCAGGTGGTCGACCGCCGTGCGGATCTGCTGGAGGGAGATGCCGGTGTCCAGCAGCCGTTTGACCACCTTCAGCAGCAGGATGTCGCGGACGCTGTAGAGCGGGGGGTCGCCGCTGTCCGGCTGCACGCTGGGGCCGACCAGTCCGGTCCGTGCCCAGTAGTCGAGTTGGCGATAGGTGATTCCGGCGGCCGCACACGCGGTGGGGCCGCGATAACCGACGTCCATAGGCAGCGCCACCACGTTCTCGTCGCACAGCAGGCCCTGCTCCCCAGCCCGTCGTATGGCTGTATGCCTGAGAGCGGAGGTCTGCTGCTCACCGCTAGTAACCGCCACGCCGAACCTCCGGCTTCTCGGCCCACGGCGGTTTGACAGGGGGCATGAAGGGTGCGCCGCGGGTTCCTTCGACATTGAAGGTAAGCCGGTCGCACGACAGCGTCAACGACACTCACCGGCGCGTCGCGGAACCTGTTCGGGTGTTGCACGCGCCCCGCACGAACCATCCGCAACGCGGGCGGGACGCGGGGCCGCCGCTCCCCCGCCCCTCCTGTGGCCTGCGGTGACAAGGATACCGTCCCGGGGTCGGCGGACCGGCCCGCGACAGGGGCGACGGCGGGGGCGCGGGCGCGCCGACACGCGGTGCGGATCCCGTTGCCGCCGGGCGTGTCGCGGCCGCGCGCGGCCCTGCGCGGCGGCACGCGGTGCCGTTTCGGCGCTGGTAGGGTCCGGCTCGTGCCCGACTCCGCCGACGTCCCCGATCCGCGCCCGCGCCGGCGCGCACCCGCCCGCACCCGCGCGCTGCTGTGGCTCCAGTTGGCCGTCTCAGCGGTGGGCGCCGCCGCCGGCGCCCTCGCGCTGGGTGTCGGCGGGCAACTGGGCATGGCCGCCGACGGCGGCCGCGCCGTGGCCGGGGCGGCGCTGACGGGCGGGGTGGCCGCCGCACTGCTGCTGTACCTGGCCCTGGCCCGGCGCCCGCGCCGCCGCGTGCTGGTGGCGGTGCTGCTGCTGCCGGCCGCAGTGCAGGTCGTGGCCGCGGCCCTGGTGCCGATGACCACCTCGTTCGGGATCTTCGCCTACGCCCCCACCACCGGCTGGTTCGGCTGGTCCACCGCCGAGGTGTTCCAGCTCTACTCCTACGCCCTCCAGGCGCAGATGTGGGCGGTGCTGCTGGCCACGCTGGTCGCGGTCGCCAACGCCGTGCTGCTGCTCGCGGCCCCCGGCCGCGACCCCGCTCCCGCGCCCGGCGCGCCGGGCACCCGCTGACGCTTCCACTGCGGGCGCCCCTCCCGACGGCCGCAGCCCGCGCCGGGTCTGGTTAAGTGGGCACCGCCGTGCATCCATCCCCCCGGCGCGAAGGGACCCTGCTGGTGAACCGGCGCGAGACCAACTGGGCGGGCAACATCGGCTTCTCCGCCGAGCGTGTCCACCGCCCCTCCTCCCTGGCCGAGCTGCGCGCGGTCGTCGCCCGCTCCGCGCGGGTGCGCGCGCTGGGCAGCGGCCACTCCTTCAACGACATCGCCGACACCACCGGCGACCTGGTCTCCCTGGCCGCGCTGCCGCGCACCATGGAGCTGGACAGCGCCACCGGCGAGGTGCGCGTGGGCGCCGGGGTGCGCTACGCCGAACTGGCGCAGTGGCTCACCGGCCGCGGCCGGTCGCTGCACAACCTGGGCTCGCTGCCGCACATCTCGGTCGCCGGGTCCTGCGCCACGGCCACCCACGGCTCGGGCGACGCCAACGGCAACCTCGCCACGGCGGTCACCGGGCTGGAGCTGCTCACCGCCGAGGGCGACACCGTCCGGCTGAGCCGCGGCGCCGACGCGGAGTTCGCCGGCGCGGTCGTGGCGCTGGGCGCCCTGGGCGTGGTCACCGAGCTAACCCTGCGCACCGGGCCCTCCTTCGACGTCGCCCAGCGGGTCTATGCGGACCTCCCGCTGGAGGTGCTGGCGGACCACTTCGACGACGTGATGTCCAGCGCCTACAGCGTCAGCCTGTTCACCGACTGGCGGGCGCCGCGCATCGACCAGGTCTGGGTCAAGCAGCGCGTGGGCGACCCCGCGCCGGTGCCCGAGGGCGGGCGCTTCTTCGGCGCCGCCGAGGCCGACGGCCCGCGCCACCCGGTGGCGGGCATGGACACCGCCAACTGCACCGAGCAGGGCGGGGTGGCCGGCCCGTGGTCGGAGCGGCTGCCGCACTTCCGCCCCGGCGCGCCGCCCAGTAGCGCCGGCGACGAACTCCAGGCCGAGTACCTGCTGCCGCGCCGCCACGCGGTGGCGGCGCTCCAGGCGCTGTCGGCGGTGCGCGCCCGCATCGCGCCGGTCCTCCAGGTCTGCGAGGTCCGCACGGTGGCGGCCGACGACCTGTGGTTGAGCCCCAACTCCGGCCGCGCGACGGTGGGCGTGCACTTCACCCTGGTGCGCGACCTCGAAGCGGTGCGGCCGGTGCTGGCGCTGGTGGAGGAGCGGCTGGCGCCCTTCGGCGCGCTGCCGCACTGGGGCAAGCTGTTCGGCACCGCACCGGACGTCCTGCGCGCGGGCTACCCCCGGCTGCCCGAGTTCCTGGCCCTGGCCCGCCGCTACGACCCGCGCGGGAAGTTCGGCAACGCCTACCTGGAGCGGCACCTCTTCGCGGCGGACTAGCCCGCCGCGCCCCGCAGCCCTCGAAGCCCCGGCCCGCGACCTGCCGCGCCGTACCCTCAGCCCACGTCGAGCCGTTCGACGGCGCGGCGCGGTGAGCGGGCGCGGCGCGGCAGGTCGTGCCAGGGGTCCAGGCCGGCGCGCTCGCCGAACGTGCGCACCGTCCAGGTCCGCGCCGACTCCACCGCGTCCAACTCCTCCCACGCCAGCGGGGTGGCCACCGGGGCGTCGGGCAGCGGCCGCACCGAGTAGGGCGCCACGGCGAGCTGGGCGTGGCCGTTGCGCAGGTAGTCGATGAACAGCCGGTCGCCGCGCCGCTGCTTGCGCACAAGCGTGGTCAGCTCCGCCGGGCGGCGCCGGGCCACCAGTTCGGCGATGACGTGGGCGAGGTCGCGGGCCTGGCCGGCGTCGATCTCGGGGCGGATGGGCGCCACCACGTGCAGCCCGCGCGAGCCCGTGGTCATCACGTAGCCGACCAGCCCCAGGTCCTCCAGCACCTCGCGGACGTCGTAGGCGGTGCGCCGCACCGCCGGGAAGTCGTCGGCGGCCGGGTCGAGGTCGAGGATGAGCCGGTCGGGGGTGGTCAGCGCGCCGCGCCGGCTCAGCCAGGGGTGCAGGGTGATCGCCGCCTGGTCGGCCAGCCACACCAGGGTGGCGGCGTCGTCGCAGGTGATCATCTCCTTGTCGGCGTCGCGGCTGCTGGGCACGGTCACCGAGCGCACCCAGTCGGGGGCGTAGGAGGGCCGGTTCTTGACGTAGAAGCCGCCCTCGGGGTCCTCGATGCCGTCGGGGAAGCGCTGGAGCGCCAGCGGCCGGCCGCGCAGGTGGCGCAGCATGGGCTCGGCCACGGCCTGGTAGTGCTCGGCGAGTTCGCGCTTGGTGACGCCGCCCACCCCGAACAGCGACTTGTCGGGGCGGCTCAGGCGCACCGCCCGCCCGCTCGCCCGCACCGTGTCCCGCCCGGCCATGGCGCTCCTCTCCCCCGTTGGCACCCGTGTTGTACTCCTTTACCCGCCATCCCGGGCGTTTTACCTGGTAGGGGGCATGATGGGTAAAGCGCCCAACGGGGAGGAGGCGGCCGATGGCATCGCCGGTGTGGAAGGGGACGCTCAGCTTCGGGCTGGTGAGCCTGCCGGTACGGCTGTTCAGCGCCCGCGAGCGGCACGGCACGAGGTTCCACCAGTTCCAGCGGGGGACCTCCGACCGGATCCGCTACCGCCGGGTCAACGAGCGCACCGGCAAGGAGGTCGACTCCTCCGACATCGTGCGCGGCACCCGGGTGGACGACGCCGGCGGCGAGGAGGAGTACGTGGTCCTGGAGCCCGAGGACCTGGAGGAGATCGCGCCGGGCCGCTCCAGCTCGCTGGAGATCAGCGCGTTCGTGCCGGCCGGCGACGTCGAGGCGCTGTGGTACGACTCCGCCTACTACCTGGCGCCCGACTCCAAGGGCTCGGCCAAGCCCTACCGGCTGCTGTACGCCGCCCTGGAGCGCGCGGGCCGGCTGGGGCTGACCACGCTGGTGCTGCGCGAGCGCCAGCACCTGGCGGTGATCGGGCCGCAGAACGGGGTGCTGGCGCTGAGCACGCTGTGGTGGGCCGACGAGGTCCGCGACCCCGCCGAGACCCTGCCCGCCATCCCCGAGGCCGACCTGGCCGACCGCGACCTGGAGCTGGCCGAGCAGCTCATCGGGGCGATGGCCGACGAGTGGCGGCCCCAGGAGTACACCGACGACTACCAGGAGCGCGTGGACGAGCTGGTGCGCGCCAAGAGCACCGGCGAGCGGGTGCGCTACGCCGAGGAGGGACCGCCGCGCGAGACCAACGTGGTGGAGCTGACCGAGGCGCTGCGCGCCAGCCTGGGCGGCGGCAAAGGCGGCGGCAAGGGCGGCGGAAAGGGGCCGGGCCGCACCAAGGGCGGCGGCGGTGGCGCGGCGGGCCGGGGCTCCTCCGGCGGCGCCAAGGGCACAGGAGCGCGCACCGCGCCCGAGCCGCGCGAGGCACCGGTCGCCGAGCTGTCCAAGAAGGAGCTGACCCGGCTGGCCGCCGAACTGGACGTCCCGGGCCGCTCCAAGATGAGCCGGGAGGAACTGGAGGAGGCGGTCACCCGCGCCCGCGGCGCCTCCTCCGGCGGCGGCCGCCGCCGCGCCCGCTCCGCCTCCTAGTGGCGCCCCGCCGCGGCCGGCGCGCCCGCCCGCGCCCGCCTCCGCCTAGCCTAGGACTCCAGGTCGAGGTCGGCGGGCACGTCGGCGGCGTCGACGTCGGGGCGGGCGCGCACGTAGCGCACGACGTGCCGCCACCGCCCGCCGCTGACCGCGGTGTCGGGGGCCACCTCCACCACCGCCTCGGGCACCACGCGGGTGTACTCCCGCGAGCGGTCGGAGCCCCAGGAGGCGGGCAGCACGGCCGGCCAGGGGTGGTCGTCGCCCTCGGCGGCGCGCAGCAGCGGGCTCAGCGCCGCGCGCTCGGCGGGGCCCAGGTCGGCGGTGCGGCCCACGATCCGCAGTTCGCCGGTCGCGGAGTCGCGGCGGCCCAGGACGAGCTGTCCGGGGCGCTCGGGCGAGCCGGTGACCCCGCCGACGACGGCCTCGGTGGTGACGCGGCGCTTGTACTTCTGCCACTCCCGGCGGCCGGGCCGGTAGGGCGCGCGGCCGTCCTTGACGACCAGCCCCTCCACCCCCACAGCCGGCATCTCGGCGTACCACTGGCGGGCGACCTCCAGGGAGGCGGTGTGCCAGCCCAGCATCAGCACCGGCTGGGCGGTCTCGCGCAGCAGCGCGGTGAGGCGGTCGCGGCGCTCGTCCAGCGGCCGGCGGGTGAGGTCGGTGCCCTCCTCGGCCAGCAGGTCGAAGACGATGTAGTGGCAGGGCTCGGTGGCGGCCAGGCGGCGGGCGGCGGCCGGTCCGGAGCGGCCGCGCCGCTGCACGGCGTCGAAGTCCAGCCGGCCCTCGGGCGACCAGCGCACGATCTCGCCGTCCACGAGCGTGCCGGGCGGCAGCGCCGCGTGCACGGCGGCGGCGACCTCGGGGAAGGTGGAGGTGAAGGAGTTGCCGGCCCGGGAGGTGAGGGCGGTGCGCTCGGCGCCCCGCTCGGCGAGGGCGCGGTAGCCGTCCCACTTGGGCTCATAGCGCCAGCGGGGGCCTTCGGGCAGGCGCGCGACGGTGCGGGCGAGCATGGGGTCCACGGCCAGAGCCTGCCCGGCGCGCGCCGCGCCCAGTGGCCCCCTGGCCGATCATGGGCCGATGTTGACCGGCGCTTTACCGCCGCGCACCGCCCGGCGGGCGCCCGGGCGGGGCCGGCCCGCGCCCCGCGCCGCCTCAGGTGGTGCGGCCGAAGTCCTCGGGGGTGATCTGGTCGAGGAACTCGCGGAACTTCTCGACCTCGTCCTCCTGCTCGTCGGGGATGGGCACGCCGGCCTCGTCCACGACGTCGTCGTGGGCGTAGATGGGCGCGCCGGTCCGCAGCGCCAGGGCGATGGAGTCGGAGGGCCGCGCGCTGACCTCGACGCCGTTGGAGAAAACGAGTTCGGCGTAGAAGATGCCGTCGCTCAGCGCGGTGATGTTCACGGTGCTGAGGCTGGCGTCGAGGGCGTCGAGCACGTCGCGGAAGAGGTCATGGGTGAGCGGGCGTGCGGGCATGACGCCCTGTTGGGCGAGGGCGATCGCGGTGGCCTCGACCGCGCCGATCCAGATCGGGAGGTAGCGCTCGCCGTCGGATTCTTTGAGCAGGACGATCGGCTGGTTCGAGGGCATCTCGACTCGGACGCCGACAACCTCCATGTGCTTCACTGCGGCTCCGTCCCACGACTCGTCGTGCCGGAGGGGCACCCGCCATGGTGCGCTCCGCTCCGTCTTCTTCACGGTACACCGCCCAGGCGGCAGGCGGCCGAGGCGGTCCCGGGCGGTGGTTCGGTGCCCGGACCGGGGCTGGTCGCCCCTCCCCCGATCCCGCGTTCAGACGACATGACCGCGATGTGTCCGATCGCGCCATCGGTGGCGGTCTTCCCTAGAAAAGCTCTCCGGTGAAGGGGTGGCGCAAACCTGATCCGGGCGCCCGGGAGCGGCCGGGCCCACCCGCGCCTCAGCGGCGCGGCTTGGTCAGCAGCACCAGCCGGAACTTGCCGATCTGGACCTCGTCGCCGCCGCCCAGCTCGGCCTCGTCGATGCGCTCGCGGTTGACGTAGGTGCCGTTCAGGCTGCCTACGTCGCGCACGCCGAACCCGTTGCCGCGGCGGAAGAACTCGACGTGGCGGCGGGAGACCGTGACGTCGTCGAGGAAGATGTCGCTGTTGGGGTGGCGCCCGGCGGTGGTGACGTCGCTGTCGAGGAGGAAGCGGCTGCCGGCGTTGGGGCCGCGCTTGACGACCAGCAGCGCCGTGCCCGGGGGAAGGGCGTCGACGTTGGTGGGCTCGCCGGGGAGGTCGTCGGCGGCGTCGGCCTCGGCCTCAAGCGCCTGGATGCCGGAGATGGAGATGGTGGACGTGGTCTCGCCGACGGAGTCGCGGCGCTCGCCGGATCGCGGGGCCTCCCCTCCTGCCGTACGGACGGGGGAACCGCAGTTGGAGCAGAAGCGGGCATCATCCGCAACGGCGTGACCGCACTGCGTGCAGTAAACGCTCGACATAGGTCGGCTCGGCCTCCTACCGCACGGGGGCGGTGCTTGATTCGGCTGGTAGTCGTTCGCGCCAGGGTGCAACGGACATTTCGCTCACCCCTCCTGAAAACGGGGCAGAGCAGTGTGATGTTCCCCCCGGTTCACCGCGAATTCTTACATGGTGTCATCCCCCGCCATCCGCTGCTCTCACCTCTCACCGCCCCCACCTCCGAACACCGGGAAGCCCGGTCTGTTCGGGGCTGGGAACACTCGACTCTAAACCATATCGACGTCGGCGAGGGGCCGCTGACCGCCCGGTTCGACGGCGGCCCGCGGCCAAATCCGGCCGCGGGCCGCCGTGGGCGCGGGCGGGGCCGGCCCCGCCCGCCCGGGGTCACCCTTCGGCCCGCTCCACGACCTCGGCCCACTCGTCCAGCAGCCGCTGGGCGGTGTCGGTGTCGGGGCCCTCGGCCCACAGGTGCGTGACCGCCTCGGAGGTGTCGGGCAGCACCAGCGCCCAGGCGCCGTCGGACTCGATCACCCGCACGCCGTCGGTGGTGTCGACCTGGCGGTCGCCGGCGGCCTCGACCACGGCCCGCATCACGCTGCCCTTGACGGCCCAGGGGGTGGGCACCGAGCGGCGCAGCAGGTGCGCCTGCGGGATGCGCCGGTCGATCTGGCTGAGCGAGAGGCGGGTGCGGGCGACCAGGCCCAGCAGCCGGACGAACGCGGCGATGCCGTCGGCGGTGCGCGAGAACTCCGGCACCACGTAGCCGCCCCGCCCGTCGGAGGCGAACACGATGTCGTCGGCCTGGGCGGCCTTGGCCAGTTCGTCCACCGCCGTGGGGGTCCACTGCACCTGCACCCCGTGGTAGCCGGCCACCTGCTCGGCCACGCGGGTGGTGGTGACCGGCAGCGCCACCCGGCCGCCCTTGCGCTCGGCGGCGACCAGGTCGAGCACGACCAGCAGGGCGCGCTCGTTGTCGACCAGTTCGCCGTTCTCGTCGACCAGCGACAGCCGCTCGGCCACCGGGTCGAAGCGCACGCCGAAGTCGGCGTTGGAGGAGGACACGAGTTCGCCCAGGTGCTGGAGGTCGCGCATCTGCTTGGCGAGGGTGTCGGTGGGCGACGCCTCGTCCAGGCGGTTGTTGACGGTCAGCACCTCGACGTTCAGCCGCCCCAGCAGGGAGGGCAGGATGAGCGAGCCCGTGCCCCCGGCGCAGTCCACGACCACCTTGAGCCCGGCCTCCTCGACCTCGGAGGTGTCGACCAGGCGCAGCAGCTCGTGCGCGTAGTTCTCGACGCCCCGGGAGGGGAAGGACAGCTCGGCGATCTCGCCGGGGAAGGCGCGGCGGTACTCCGCCCGGCTGAACACGCGTTCCAGCTTGCGCTGGGCGGCCGGGGAGAGGTCGGCGCCGCGCTCGTCGAAGAAGGTGATGTCGACGGACTGGGGGTCGCCGGGCGAGGTGCGCAGGCTGATGCCGCCGGCCACCCCGCTCTGGGAGGTGTGGTAGCGCGCCACCGGCAGCGGCACGACCTCAAGGTCGCGCACGTCGATGGCGCTGGCGGTCAGCGCACTGATGACCGCGCGCTTGAGCGCCCGCGCCGCCCGCGAGACGTCGCGGGAGGTGGTGACGACCGACCCCTTCTTCAGGGTGGTGGCGTAGGCGCTGGCCAGCCGCACCGCGAGTTCGGGGGTGATCTCGACGTTGATCAGCCCCGACACCCCGCGCGGGCCGAACAGCGACCGCTGCCCGCGCGACTCCCAGATGACGTTGGTGTTGACGACCGCGCCGGCCTCGATGGTCTTGAAGGGGTAGACCTTGACGTCGTTGGAGACGAACGCCTCGGACTCGATGACGCACTCCTCACCGACGATCGCGCCCTCCTCGATCCGGGCGCTGGGCATCACGTCGGTGTTCTTGCCGATGACGCAGCCGCGCAGGTTGGTGCTGGAGCCGATGTAGACGTTGTCGTGGACCACCGAGCGGTGCAGGAACGCCTCGGAGCGCACGACCACGTTGCTGCCCAGCACGGTGTACTCGCGCAACTCGGCGCCGGCCTCGACCTTGGCGTAGTCGCCGATGTAGAGGGGGCCCTTGAGGACGGCCTCGGGGTCGACCTCGGCGCCCTCGGCCATCCACACGCCCGGGGAGACCTCGAAGCCGTCGATCTCGACGTCGACCTTGCCGGAGAGCACGTCGGCCTGGGCGCTGAGGTAGCTCTCGTGGGTGCCGACGTCCTCCCAGTAGCCGTCGGCGATGTAGCCGTAGAGGGGCGCGCCGTCCTTGAGCAGCTTGGGGAAGACGTCGCTGGACCAGTCCACGACCTCGCCCTCGGCGACGTCGTCGAGGACCTCGGGCTCCATGATGTAGATGCCGGTGTTGACGGTGTCGGAGAAGACCTGCCCCCAGGTCGGCTTCTCCAGGAACCGCTGGATCCGGCCCTGGTCGTCCACGATGATGATGCCGAACTCCAGCGGGTTGGCGACCCGCTTGAGCCCGATGGTGACCTTGGCGCCGTTCTCGCGGTGGAAGCGCACCATGTCGGTCAGGTCGATGTCGGTGAGCGCGTCGCCGGAGATGACGATGAACGGCTCACCCTTCAGGTGCTCCTCGGCGTTCTTCACGCTGCCGGCGGTGCCCAGGGGCACCTCCTCGGCCACGTAGTGGAGGTTCATGCCGAGTTCCTCGCCGTCGCCGAAGTAGTTGCGGATCAGCGTGGCGAGGAACTGGACGGTCACGACGGTGTCGTCGAAGCCGTGGCGCTTCAGCAGGCGCAGCACGTGCTCCATGATGGGGCGGTTGACGACCGGGAGCAGCGGTTTGGGCTGGTTGGCGGTCATGGGCCGAAGGCGGGTGCCTTCCCCTCCGGCCATGACGACGGCCTTCATCGGGGCCACCCCCAGACCCCGCGTGATGGACGGCCGGACGCCCTGGGGCGCGTAATCATGGTGGGGATGTCGCTCCCTTCCTCTTGCTCGTGCCGCATGGCCGCGCGGCTGTCGCCGGCACGGCCGCGGCCGGGTGCTTAGTCGGCGGGCCGCTCGGAGTCGGTCGCTCTGTCGCTGGTCGTGGCCGCTACCCCGGAAACGGAATCGTCACCCGTTGCGTTGTCGACCCGCCGGGACTCCGCGATCAGTCGTGTCGCCTGTATCGCGTAGAGCAGTCCGGCCCACCAGTAGATAGCCGTTCCCCAGATGGCGAACGCCCAACCCATAATCCGCGCCACATCACCGGCGATTCCGGCATAACCGGCGACGAACAGGAGCGGGAAGGAGTAGAGAAGGCACAGCGTGGCGGCCTTGCCGGCGAAGTTCACCGGCAGGGTGCCGTAGCCGTAGTAACGCATGACGGGCAGCGCCAGCACGATCAGCGCGTCGCGCAGCACCAGCACCGCCATCAGCCACCAGGGCACGATGCCGCGCACCACCAGACCCAGCAGGGCGGCGAAGATGTAGAGGCGGTCGGCCATGGGGTCGAGCACGGTGCCCAGCCGGCTGGTCTGGTTCCAGGCACGGGCGATCTTGCCGTCGAGCCAGTCGGAGACCCCGGCGAAGGCGAGCACCCCCAGCGCCCACCAGTCGGCCTGGGGCACGAGCACCAGCCACAGGAACACCGGGACGCCGATGAGGCGGAGCATGCTCAGCAGGTTCGGGACCGTCCACACCCGGTCGGTCGTGATCTCAGTCACGGCACCCTCGCGCGCGCTGGCCGCTCGGCGCCGGGATCCCTCGGCTCGCCACCCCCACCTCCCGTGTGTCCGAATAGCGAGCTTACCCGGCGGGGGCGCGGATCACCGCGCCCCCGGGCGGGTCGGGGCCGCGGCGCGGCGCCCGGGGGCCGCGGCCGTGGTCAGCGGCGATGCGCGGACCGGCGGCGGCGCGCCCGGCGGCGGCCGGGCGGGGCGCGGCCGGCGGGCCGGGAATTGGGGCGCCGGCTCGCGCGCGGCGGGCCGGCCCGAAACCCGGCGGCGGAGCCGCCGGAACGGCGTCCCGGGCGGGGGCCGCCCGCCGCCCCGACCGGCGGGCGCGGGCGGCCCCGCCGGGCCGGTTCAGACCTTGCGCCAGGTGGGGACCCACGCGCCGTCGGTGACCTCGTAGTCGCCGAACAGGGCGGGGGCCTCGGTGCGCAGGAGTTCGGCGATGCGGCCGAAGAGCAGGCGGATCTCCTCCTCGGCGCCGGGGGCGGTGCGGGCCTCGATGGTGTGGCGCAGGGTGCGGACGTTGGCGGTCCACACCAGGCCGGTGGCGACCCCCTCGGGGGCGAAGCGGCGCATGAACGAGGTGCGGTGCTTCTTCTCGGCGAAGGCCACGCCCTCCTCGTCCAGGCCGAAGTGGTCGGCCATCCACAACTGGAACCGCTCCATCTGGTCCAGCATGTCGGTGGCACGCTTCATCAGCTCGGGGTCGTCCTTGGCCCACTCGGGGAACCAGAACGGGATGTCGGTCAGCCGCACGAACCGCAGCGACTCCTGGGAGACGGCGGTGCCGGGGCGGTGGCGGACGAGTTCGTGGGTGAGCACCCGGCTGACGTTGTGCAGCACGAAGCTGAAGCTGACGTGCTCCAGCACCGATCCGTGCATGCTGGCCAGGATGTTGCCGAGGTAGGCGTCCTGGTCGGTGCGGATGCGGGTGACGTTGGGGTTGAGGCCCGGCTCCCAGGAGCGGTAGCACAGCCGGCCGGCGAACTCCGCGAGGTTCTGCGGGTCGTTGAGCGGGGTGTCCAGGTCGCCGCGGTCCAGCCGCTCCAGCCAGCTCTGCCCGCCGACGTCGGCGAGGTAGCGGGCGATCTCGTCGTAGTCCAACTGCGGCCGGGCGATCAGGTGGACCTCGGGCTCGACGCTCTTCACGTGGTTCTCTCCCCCAGGGCCGCGCCGTGGGCGGGCGCGGCGGTTGCTCATGGCGAGGCCGCCCGGGCGGTGGGCCCGCGCGCGGTGCGCGGGCCGGCGGGGAGGACGCGGCGGCGCGGTGGCGGCCGGCGGCCTCGGCGGGCGGCACAGGTCGAACGTAGCACCGCCCGCCCACAGGGCAGGTCCCCGGCCCGCCGCGGTGGCGGGCCGGGGACCTGCGGGCGAATCTGTTGTCGGCTTCTTCTTTCGGTCTTGTTCGGGGATACGGGGGATGTCCGCGTCAACCGAGGTAGAACTGCCCGGGCGCCACGATCACGCCGAGAACGATCAGCACGATGCCCCAGAGGAGCTGGCGGCGCACCAGCGCGAAAACGCCGGCGACGATGAGGATGATCCCCAGTATCAGCAAGAGAATACCCATGGCCTATGGACTGCCCCTGGGGTCCTCGGCATAACGCGGGCCGGGCCAAGATTGTCGCAGATCTCGTTATTCCCGCAGGTGAGGCAGCACGGACTCGGGTCGGGCGAACGCGCCGCCCTGCGGGCCTCCGTGCCAGAAGGGGTCGTCGTCGGGGAACCGCCCGGCGAAGCGGGCGGCGTCGTCGACCGGGCGGTAGCCCAGCTCGTTCTCGCCCGCGCTGAGGTCCCAGAACCGGCGGGCGTTGCCCGAGACCGCGTAGGCGGCGACGAAGGCCACGTTGGGCGCGGTGAGCGCGGCGCGCGCGAAGCCCACGCAGTCGCGCGGGCTCAGCCAGGTGGCGAGGTGGCGGGTCTGGGTGGGCTCCTCCTCGAACGAGCCGACCCGCAGGGCCACCACCTCCAGGCCGAAGGTGTCGGCGTAGAGCTGGCCCAGCGCCTCGACGGCGACCTTGCTGACCCCGTAGAGGCCGTCGGGGCGGGGCGGCTCGTCGGGGAACACGTGGTGGTGGATGGGGTAGTTGCCGGTGACGCGGTTGCTGGAGAACAGCACCACGCGCGGCACCTCGGCGCGGCGGGCGGCCTCCAGGACGTTGTGGGTGCCGCGGACGTTGACGTCGAGGAGGTCGGCCAGGGGCGCCTCGTCGGGGATCGCGGCCAGGTGCAGCACGGCGTCGGCGCCGGCGAACGCCTCGACCAGCGCCGCGCGGTCGCCGATGTCGGCCGTCACGGCGCTCTCGCGGTCGTCGTCGGGCTCGACCGGTTCGCGGTCGAGCAGTACGAGGTGCTCGGCGTCGTCGCGCAGCCCCGCGCGCAGGGCGGAGCCGATCCGCCCCGCCGCTCCCGTGATCACGATCCTGCCCAGTTTCGCGTCCATGCCATCGAGCGTAGGGCTGCGGCGGAGCGTTCGCGTCCGCTTCGGCGCCGGGGCGCCCCGGCGGGTCTACCTGGCCATGCGCAGCACCCGCTCGATGATCCGCTCCCCCACGGCGGCGGTGAGGATGGACTCGGGGTGGAACTGCACCGCCCACTTGCGGGCCGCGGGGTCCTCGACCGCCATCACCACGGGCGCGGCGGGGTCGCCGGTCACGGCGGTGACGGTGAAGCCCTTGACGCGCTCGGGGGTGGTGTAGGTGGAGTGGTAGCGGGCGCCGGTGAACAGGCCGTTCTCGGCCAGGCCGGAGAGCAGGTCGCCGCCCTCGACGCGGATGCGGCCGGGCTTGCCGTGCACGGGCTCGGCCAGGGTGAGGAGTTCGCCGCCGGCGTGCTCGACCATGGCCTGGAGGCCCAGGCACACCCCGAACACCGGCAGGCCGCGCCGGTCCAGCTCGTCCAGCAGGGCGGCGGTGTCGAAGTCGGCGGGCAGGCCGGGGCCGGGCGAGAGCACCACCAGGTCGGGGGCGAGTTCGTCCAGCAGCGCGGGGTCGAACCCGTGGCGCACGGTGGTGACGTCGGCGCCGTGGCGGCGGACGTAGTCGGCCAGGGTGTTGACGAAGGAGTCCTCGTAGTCGACCAGCAGCACCCGCATGCCCGCGCCGGCGGCCGGGAGGGGCGCGGCCTCGGGTTCGGCGGGGGCGGTCTCGGGGCGGTCGGCGCGCGGGGCGGAGTCCAGGGCCAGGGTCTCCAGCAGGGCCCGCGCCTTGAGGAAGGTCTCGCGCTCCTCGGCGTCGGGGTCGGAGTCGTAGAGCAGGGTGGCGCCCACGCGCACGGTGGCCACGCCGTTCTGGATGTGGGCGGTGCGCAGGGTCAGGCCGGTGTTCATGGCGCCGTTGAAGTTGATGACCCCCACCGCGCCGCCGTACCAGCGGCGCGGGGTGGTCTCGTGCTGCTCGATGAACCGCATGGCCCAGGTCTTGGGCGCGCCGGTGACGGTGACGGCCCACATGTGGGTGAGGAAGGCGTCCAGCGCGTCGAACTCCGGGCGCAGCCGGCCCTCGATGTGGTCGACGGTGTGGATGAGCCGGCTGTACAGCTCGATCTGGCGGCGGCCGATGACGCGGACGCTGCCCGGCTCGCACACCCGCGACTTGTCGTTGCGGTCGACGTCGGTGCACATGGTCAGCTCCGACTCCTCCTTGAGGGAGGACAGCAGCTCGCGGATGTTCTCGGCGTCGCCCAGGGCGTCGTCGCCGCGCGCGATGGTGCCGGAGATGGGGCAGGTCTCGACGCGCTGGCCCTGGCCGGGGGTGCCGCTGACGCGCACGAACATCTCGGGTGAGGCGCCGACCAGGTACTCGCCCTCGCCGAGGTTGAAGAAGAACTCGTAGGGGGCGGGGTTGCGTTCGCGCAGCCGCTCGTAAAAGCGCGCGGGCGACTCGCAGGCGCCGTAGGTGCGGTGGCCGGGCACGACCTCGAACAGGTCGCCGCGGACGAACCGCTCCTTGGCCTTCTCGACGATGCGGGCGTAGCTGCCGGGTTCGGGCGGGGGCGGGATCTCGGCGGGCACCACGGCGGGCGTGGGCTCGGTCTCGCGCGGCAGGCCGTGGGTGGTGGCGGGGCCGGCTTCCGGGGCGGCGCCCTCGCGGGTGAACTCGTAGGTGTAGCGCAGGCAGGTCTCGCGCTTGCGGTCGCGCACGACGATGGAGTCGGGCAGGTGCAGCACGAGGTCGCGGTCCTCTGGATCGCGCTCCAAAACCGGTTCGACCGGCTCGAACTGGAAGGCCAGGTCGTAGCCGAAGGCGCCGTAGAGGCCCAGGTGGGGGTCCTCCTCGGCGGAGAACAGGGCGACGACGGACCGCAGGACGGAGAAGACGCTGGGCCGGCGGCTGCGCTGCTCCTCGGTGAAGAACTCGCCGGGGCCGGGTTCGGGCACGGTGACCTCAAGGCGGTCGGCGGTGCCGGGGTCGGCGCCCGGGGCGGTGTGCTCGGCGAAGGCCGTGGCGATCACCGGCATCAGCACCCGGCCGCGGTCGTTGAGGGGCACGGCGGTGACGCGGCGCCCGCGCGCGGCGACCTCGACGCAGGGGTCGACGTAGCCCAGGTGCCAGCGGCTGTAGCGGCCGGGGTACTCCATTCCCGAGGAGAGCACGCCGCCGCGGCGGTGCTCGACGCTCTGCACGAGCGCGGTGAGGACTTCGGGGTCGCAGGGCGTGGCGGTGCGCTCGACGGCGAGCCCGCCGGCGGTGCGGTAGGCGATGCGGCTCGACTCGGACGGTGCGGAGTCAGTACCTGGGGTCACGGCCGGTCCTTTTCACACTGGGACGGTGCGGATCTGGCGCCGCCGAACCGGGGCCGTGAACGCGAAAAACGACCGCCGGTGCGGGCGGTCGTGCGCTGGTCGGTGGAATCGCGAACCTGCGGGCGCCGCCGAGAGGCGGCGCCACCACAGGGGTGGGGTCGGGGCGGGTCGCATGGGGAGAAGCATAGCGCATGGGGGGTGGTGGCCCCCGCCCCCGGGGGGGCCCCCCTGGGGGGCGCCCCCACCACTGGGGTGAGGTCGGTGCGGTTCGCATGGGGAGAAGCATAGCGCATCGGGGGTCTGCGGGGCAGACGTGCGACTGGGCGCGCGGCGCGCTGCTCTGATACGCTCTCTAGGCTCGGATTCGGAGTGAGAGCATATCTCATTAAGGAGTCTATCACAGACATGGAGCAGCGTCAAGATTCCCGGGCGGACGCGCGGTCGGCACCGCCCCGGCAGCCCTCCCCCTCCTCCCCCGGACACGGCACCGCCCCCTCCTGCGGCTCCGGGCGCGCCGCCGCCGTGCGCGCCGAGCAGGACCGCGTCGACCGCCTCTACGCCCGGCTGGATGTGCTGCGGGAGCGCGCCGGCGCCGCGCTCACCGCCGCGTTCGCGCGCGGGGGCACCGGCGGGTACGCGGCGCTGATGGAGCGCGAGGCCGCCGTCGCCGAGCAGGCCGCGCGCGCCGCGCGGCTCTCGGCGGTCGAGAACGGCCTGTGCTTCGGCCGTATCGACCACGACCCCGACCACGGCGGTGACACCCTCTACATCGGCCGCATCGGCATCCGCGACGACGACCACGAGTCGCTGCTGGTGGACTGGCGGGCGCCGGCCGCCCGGCCGTTCTACTCGGCCACCCCCGTCTCGCCCGACGGCCTGGTGCGCCGCCGCCACCTGCACATGCGCGACCGCACGGTGACGGGCGTGGACGACGAGGTGTTCGACCTCGACGGCCTCAGCGACGCCGACCGCCGCACCCTGGTGGGCGAGGCGGCGCTGCTGGCCGGACTGCGCCGGGGGCGCACCGGGCGCATGCACGACATCGTCGCCACCATCCAGACCGAGCAGGACCGGGTCATCCGGTCGGGCCTGGCCGGGGTGCTGGTGGTGCAGGGCGGCCCGGGCACCGGCAAGACCGTCGCGGCGCTGCACCGGGCGGCCTACCTCCTCTACACCCACCGCAACGTGCTGGAGCGCCGGGGCGTGCTGGTGGTGGGGCCCAACCCCACGTTCCTGCGCTACATCGGCGAGGTGCTGCCCTCCCTGGGTGAGACCGACGTGGTGCTGCGCACGGTGGGCGAACTCTTCCCCGGGGTCGCGGCCACCGCCCAGGACCCGCCGGAGGCGGCCGTGGTCAAGGGCTCGCTGCGCATGGCCGCGGTGGTGGAGGCCGCCGTGGCCGACCGCCAGCGGGTGCCGGGTGAGCCGGGCGGAGCGAAAAGCGGGCCGGGCTGCTCGGGCGGGCGGGACGGCTCGGGCGGAAGGGGTGGCGCGGGCGGACCGGGCGGCGCGGCGGAGTCGGCGCTGGTGGTCGAGACCGACGGTATGCGGCTGCGGGTGCCCGCCGCGGTGTGCCGCGCGATCCGCGACCGCGCCCGCGCGCTGCCGCTGGCCCACAACCTCGCCCGCAAGCTGGTGGTCAACCGCATGCTGGAGGCGCTGGCGCGCGACCAGGCGCGGCAACTGGACCGCCCCGCCGACGACGCCGACCTGCGGTACACGGCCCAGGCCCTGTGGCAGGAGGAGCCGGTGCGGCGGGCGATCGACGGGCTGTGGCCGCACCTCACCCCGCAGCGGCTGGTCGGGGAGTTGCTGAGCGACCGCGCCACGCTGGAGCGCGTCGGCGCGCGGGCCGGACTGACCGAGGGGGAGCGCGCCGCGCTGCACCGCCCCGCCGGCGCGCCGTGGACCGTGGGCGACGTGCCGCTGCTGGACGAGGCGGCCGAACTGCTGGGCGTCGACAACAGCGCCGACCTGGCCGCCGAGCGGGCCGAGCGCCGGCGCCGCGCCGACGAGGAGCGCTACGCCCAGGGGGTGCTGGAGTACACGGGGCTCTTCGAGGACGGCCTGATGGCCGCCGACACGCTGGCCGAGCGGCAGCGGGGCGCGGCCCCGGCCGCCACCACGGCGGAGCGCGCCGCGGCCGACCGCGAGTGGACCTACGGGCACGTGATCGTGGACGAGGCCCAGGAGCTGTCGGAGATGGCCTGGCGCGCGGTCATGCGCCGGGTGCCCACCCGGTCGCTCACGGTGGTGGGCGACACCGCGCAGACCGGCAGCCCGGCGGGTGCGCGGACCTGGAGCGCGATGCTGGGCCGCTACGCCGGCGGGCGGCTGCACGAGGAGCGGCTGCTGATCAACTACCGCACGCCCGCGCCCATCATGGCGGTGGCCGCCGACGTGCTGGCGGAGGTGGCGCCCGAGCAGCGGGTGCCGGAGTCGGTGCGCGCCGAGGGCGACCCGCCGCGCGCGGTCCGCGTCGCGGCCGCCGACCTGCCCGCGCGGCTGCCCGCGCTGGTGGCCGAGGAACTGGCGGCGATCGGCGAGGGCCGGGTGGCGGTCATCGTCCCGGCGCGGCGCCACGCCGAGGTGGCCGCCCTGCTGCCGGAGGCGGCGGCCGACGCCGGCCCGGCGGCGCTGGACGCGGCGGTGGCGGTGCTGACCCCGGGGCAGAGCAAGGGGCTGGAGTTCGACGCGGTGGTGGTGGTCGATCCGGCGGCGGTGGCGGCGTCCTCGGCGGCGGGCGGCCGCGACCTGTACGTGGCGATCACCCGGGCCACCCGCCGCCTGACCGTGGTCCACGAGGACCCGCTGCCGCCGATGCTCCGCCGGCTGCGGGAGGAGTGGGCCTAGCGGCAGGACGGTGTCCGATCCCCGCCGGACAGATCCGTCCGCGCCGTCCACGCTGGGCACCATGACGAAGACATCCGACGAGACCAACTCGACCACTGTCCTCACCGGCATGTACGCGGCCGAGGCGAAGTACCTGGCGGCGGGAGGACCCGGTGCGGCCTCGTTCGACATCCTCGCCCCCTTCTTCGCCACCGACGTGGAACTGCATCAGGCGGCGGCGCTGCCCTACGGCGGCACCTGGCGCGGCCACGCGGGCCTGGCGCGGTTCTTCCACGCGATGAGCCGGACGTGGGAGTCGTTCGCGATGGTCGAGCAGGAGTTCCTGGCCACCGGACCGACCGCCGTGGTGCACACCCAGGTCCACGCCCGCGCCCGCGCCACCGGCCGCGAACTGGCCTTCCCCATCCTTCAGACGATCGCGGTCGAGGACGGCAGAATCCGCGAGGTCCGCCCGTTCTACTGGGACACGGCGACGATCGCCGCCGCCTGCGCCGCGACCACCGGTACGACCGGCGGAATGTGAGGCCCGACGAGTCGCGAGGGCAGCCGGTGGCCGGGCGCTGCGGCCACCGGCGCAGCCCGTAGGTGGCTCGGCCCCAGACGGGGCACCGGCGGCAAGCGGGGGTCAGGCGGGCGGCCACCGGTCTGCGGGACCTTTGGTCGAGGTGGCGACGGGGCGCCGAGGCCGGGCACGGGGCGGGGCACGCGCCCACCGGTCAGCGGGGCGGATGGCCGGGGCGGCCTCGGGCACCGCCGGACTCACCT
Source organism: Streptomonospora mangrovi (assembly GCF_027604915.1). Lineage (GTDB taxonomy): Bacteria > Actinomycetota > Actinomycetes > Streptosporangiales > Streptosporangiaceae > Streptomonospora > Streptomonospora mangrovi. The sequence continues at coordinate 94,720 of NZ_JAJAQC010000012.1, read as the reverse complement.
CCCCGTCGCGACCCCGGCCGACCGCAAGAGCACCGAAACGGCATCCCCGGCTACACCACCTCCCTCGCCGACTCAGCCCTCGGCGGCGAGGGATAGGCGGTTGCCGCCGTGGTGCCGGGTGTGCCAGGCTCAAACCTGGGAAGTACTACGTAGTACTTGGTTACCGGGTATCCCCACCACACACCCACCAGGCAAAGGCGGCTTTGTGCTCGGCTCCTACCTCGCGCTGCTGCGGCGGGCGCATGTTCCCTCGGCGCTGGCGATCAACATCGTGGGCCGCCTCCCCCACGGGATGGTGGCCCTCGCGCTCACTCTGCTGTTCCGCGACGAGGGCGTGCCCTTCGGCACCGTGGGGGTGCTGGTCGCCGTCTACGGCATCGGCACGGCCGTGGGCGGGCCGGTGCTGGGGCGGCTCGTGGACTTCCACGGGCAGCCGGTCGTGCTGGTGGTCAGCGGCGCGGTGGCGGCGGGGACGCTGATGTGGCTCGCCCTCGCGCCCGACGCCCCCCTGCCGCTGGCGCTCGCGCTGTCGGCGCTGGCCGGGGCGTCCACCCCGCCGCTGGAGCCGTGCCTGCGCTCCATCTGGCCCGACCTGGTGCCCGACGAGCGGGAGCGCGAGACCGCGTACTCGCTGGACGCCGCGCTCCAGGAGGTCATCTTCGTCACCGCGCCCCTGCTGGTGGTCGCGGTGGCCGCGCCGTTCGCCCCCGTCGGGGCGGTCGTGGCCACCGCCGTGATCACGGTGACGGGCGCCGCCGCGTTCGCGGCGCTGCGGCCGGTGCGGCGCTGGCGGCCGGTGCCGCGCCGGACCAACTGGCTGGGCCCGCTCATGTCGGCGCGGGTGCGCCGCGTCGTCGTGTGCTTCGTGTTCGTCGGCACCGCGCTCGGCGCCCTGGCCGTGGGCGCGGTGGCCTACTCCGAGGCCGCCGGGTCGCGCGACGTCTCGGGGCTGCTGCTCAGCGCCAACGGGCTGGGCGCGCTGGTCGGCGGCCTGCTCTACGGCGCGCTGCCGATGCCCTTCTCCCCCACCGCGCGCTTCCGGCTGCTGCTGGGCGGCCTGGCCCTGGGCTACCTCCCGATGCTGCTGATGCCCGGCACCGCGCTGATGGCGGTGTTCGCCGCCCTGTCGGGGGTGTTCCTGGCCCCCGCGCTGGCCTGCACGTTCCTGCTGCTGGGGCGGGCGGCCCCGGTCGGCACCGCGACCGAGGCGTTCGCCTGGCTGATCTCGATGTTCGTGTGCGGCAACGCCCTGGGCAGCGCGGCGGCGGGAGCCGCCGTGGAGGTCGCGGGTCCGGTGGCGCCGTTCGCCGTGGCCAGCGCGGCGACCCTGCTGGCGGCGCTGTTGTCGCTGCGGGTGCGGGAGCGCGGCGAGGCGGGGCGGCTCAACCGGCGGAGCGACGCGGGGGCGGCGCCGTCGACCCCCGGATGAGCAGGCGGGCGGGCAGCCGTACGACCTCGGTGGGCTGGGTGTCGGCACCGTCGACGGCGGCCAGGAGCCGGCGCATGCCCATCTCGCCCAGGGTCTCGCCGGGCAGGTCGACGGTCGTCAGCTCGGGTGTCAGCGCCTGGGCGAGGTCGACGTTGTCCACGCCGGTCACCGACAGGTCGCCGGGGATGGCCAGGCCCTCCGCCTGGGCGGCCTTGTAGGCGCCGACGGCGAGGATGTCGTCGTCGCAGACCACCGCCGTGACCGGGTGTCCGGCGGCGCGCTCGCGCGCCAGGGCCGCGCGGGCGGTGTCGCGTGCGGCGTCGCGGTCGACGGATGCGGCGGCGCGCGCCCGCCGCATGCCCCGCGCGGCGCAGGCGGCGTCGACGGCGGCGGCGCGCTCGCGGAAGGTGGAGGTGTCGACGTCGGCGCGCAGGTGCAGGATGTCGCGGTGGCCGAGGCGGTGCAGGTGGTCGACGACCTCGGTCAGGGCGGGCGCGATGTCGAAGCGGACGGCGCCCATTCCGGCGGGAGGTTCGGCGTCGAGGACGACGGCCGGGACGCTGTCGTCCAGGGGCCGCCCGCCGTCGTCCAGGGAGCAGGCGAGGACGGCGTCGACCCGCTGCCCGGCGACGTCGGCGGCGACCGAGGCGAGGTCGCGCTGGACGGAGAGCACCACCTGGAATCCGGCCTCGCGGGCGGCGCCGCGCGCGCCGGTGAAGACGCGGGCGAAGAACGGGTTCACGATGTCGGGCACGGCGATGAGGACCATGCGCGGCCCGCCCACGCGCAGCCGCCGGGCGTCGGCGTTGGGCCGGAAGCCCAGGCGCCGCGCGGCGTCGAGGACGGCCTGCTGGGTGCCGGGGGCGACCCGCCCGCGCGCGGCGCCGCGGAAGACCAGCGACACCGTGGACTGCGAGACCCCGGCCAGCCGGGCGACGTCGTGGCTGGTGGGGGGTTTGCCGGTGGTCACGGGGCCAGCATAGCCGCGCGCTCCGCGCCGGGACCGGGCGTCGGCCGCCGCCCCGGATCCGGCCCCACGGCCCTGCCCCAGCACGGGGAAGAACGAACCCGTGCCGGGGCAGAGGGCGACGGGTGCGGCCGACAGAACACGGCACCGGCGGCACGGGCGGCGCGGAGTGGGCGGGCGGCGCCGCCCGCCGCGCGGTGCCCGGCCTCGGGCGCCTGCCCGTCCCGCCCTCGCCCGCCGTCTCCGCGCTTACCCGCCTCCGCCGACTTCTCCTGCACGGCGGCGAGCCCGGTCCACGGCCGCTACGCGGGCTGGTGGCCCTCCGGCGGGCCGATCGTGGCGGCCTCCGGGCCGAACTCCTTGACGTAGTGGGCGTTGAGCCGGCGCCACTCCCCGGCCACCTCGTGGCCGGCGCCGTCGAGGTGGGCGGCCAGGACGTCCAGGCAGACGTGCCAGCCGGTGGTGTCGCGGGCGGCGCGGCCGAGTTCGCCGAAGGTCTGGGTGAACACCAACTCGGTGCCCTCCCCCACCGGCCGCAGCTCGAAGCGCAGCAGGTCGCCGGACCAGTCCAACTCCAGCAGGCGGGGCGGCTCCCAGGCGGTCATGCGGCCGGCCATGACCTCGTCCTCGGCGCCGTCCTCGCCCTCGAAGACGAACCGGAGTTCGGCGCCCGCCGCGCGCTCCCCGTCGATGCGGCTGGGGAACCACGCGGCCAGGTGCTCGGGCTCGGTGATGGCCCGCCACACCTTCTCGGGCGGGTGCGCCAGGCGGCGCACGATGCGCACCCGCCAGCGGTCGCCCGCCTGCTCCAGATGTCCGTACACGTCGGTCTCCCTTGGCGTTGGCGTCGGCGGCCCGGTGGGGCCGCGCCCTCAGTCCCGACTACCCAGGGCCGTGCGGGCCGTCGGGCGGGCCGGGGTCGTCGGGCATGGCGTCGAGGTGGCGCTCGAGTGCGTCCAGCCGGTCCTCCCAGAGCGACCGGTAGGGCTCCAGCCAGGCGTCGACCGCGCGCAGCGGTTCGGTGCGCAGCCGGTAGATACGGCGCTGGGCGTCGGAGCGCACCCCGACCAGGCCGGCCTCGCGCAGGACGCGCAGGTGCTTGGACACGGCCGGCTGGCTGAGCCCCAGGCGCACCACGAGGTCGCCCACCGGGCGCTCGGAGGTGCGCAGCAGGTCCAGGATGCGCCGCCGGTTGGGTTCGGCCAGGACCTCGAACACCGCTTCCATGGCCGTAATATGCCAAGTCGGTTATATGCCTGTCAAGAAATACACGCGGGTCGCCGCCGCCGCGTTGCGCCCTCTCGACCACGCGGGCACGAGGGCGTGGCACCCGTGCGCGGCGCCCCCGTCCGCCCCTCCGAGACGGACGGGGACACCGCCGGTCGCCGGGGCGGTCCTCGGTGCCGTCCGTCCATCGGCGCCGAAGGGCGTTGCCCCGGACGTCTCTCAGCCGTTGACCACGGCGCCCAGCGCGGAGGTGTACTGCTCCTCCGTGGGGATCGTGAACAGCTTGGGCGAGCCCTCGAAGGTCACCATGTAGGGGCAGTCGGTGTCCTCGCCGACCATCTCCACCGGCTCGCCGACCTCCTCGCCGGTGCGGGCCTCATAGACCCGGACCTCCACGGTGGCGCTGCGCATCGGCGCGGACTCGCCGGTGAACTCGCAGGTGGCGACCTCCTCGCCGGAGTCGGTGCGCTCGGTGCAGGCGACGAGCTGCACGTCGCCGGGAGACTCGGGGTTGAACGGGTCCCCGGGCCGGTCCACGTTGAGCGAGACCTGGCTGAGGGTGGTGGAGTCGGCGTTGCCGACGTCCTCGAAGACCGCGATCGGGTGCGGCCCGGAGCCGGGGGTGTACTCGGCCGCTCCCGGGATCGGGCGGCCCTGGCACAGCGTGCTGTAGTCGTCCATCCGCTCCGCCGTCTGGTGGAGGGGCCTGTTGGACCACTGGACGAAGCCGTAGACGCAGCCGGCGGGGAGTCCGACGACCACGAGAAGCGCCACCGCGCAGCCGACCACGCGCCCGACGGGACCCGGCTCCTCGTTCCGCTTGTTCACGGTTGCCTTCCCTGGGGGGTGCGGGATGAACTGGGGGGTTTGGTTCGCGCCGCGCGTCCGGTCACCACGGGTCTCCCGAGGCGTCGAGGTCGGCGACGATCTCGTGCACGGAGCGCCCGGGCGGGGCGACCGTGAGCAGGCCCCGGATCTCGGCGATCAGCAGCAGGCGGGAGAACTCCCCGCCGGTCACCGAGGGGAGCCGAAGGTGCGCCGGGCCCAGGCGGGCGTCGTCGAGCAGCATCTTGACGACGGCCTCGCGCTCACGCTGGTAGCCGGCCTCGTCCACGTCGGATTCGCGCTCCTCGGCGATCGCCGACCAGGTCACCAGGGAGGCGACCGCCGAGGCGAGCACGATCGCCGCGTCGGTGGAGTACCCGCGCCGCTCCAGCGCCGCCATCTCGTGTGCGAGCAGCCGCATGCCCGACTCGCCGCGCGGGAACAGCACCTGGAGGTATCCGGCCAGCCCGGGGTGGGCCAGCAGGAACGACCGCAACTGGCCGGCGAAGGACACCAGGTGGTGCTCGACGTCCTGGTCAGGGTCGTCGTGGAGCACGAGGTCGGCCAGCAGGCTCTCGCCGACCAGCCGCTCCAGCTCCCAGCGGCCCTCGATGTGGCGGTACAGCGCGGTGGCCGAGACCCCGAGTTCGACGGCCACGGCGTTGACACCCAGGCGGCGCATGCCCAGCGCTCGGCCGGCGCGCACGATCTCGGCGGTCGACACCACGGCGGGGCGGCCGCCGTGCCGGCGTCGGGACGACTCCATCGGGACCACCCCCTTTTTCCTTCCGCTCTTCAGCGCGCGGTCGACGGCGCCCGCCCAGGGACGACGCCAACCGGGGCGAACCTAAGTTAACGGCATTAACCTAGAGCCGCCCCGTCCGGGGGTCAAGTGGGTCCTGTGGGGGGTGCCGGGGCGCTGCGGCCCTTCCCGCACCGCCGGGCTAGCGGGCCGCGTCCAGGCGGGCGCGCTGGTCGGCGGTCAGCTCCAGGTCCACCGCGTCCAGCACCTCGTCCAACTGGGCCACGGAGCTGGCGCCGACCAGGGGCAGCACCTGCGGGTCGTGGCCCAGCAGCCAGGCGATGACCACCTGGTTGCGGGTGGCGCCGGCCTCCTTGGCGACCTCGTCCAGCGCGGCCAGCCGGGCGGGGGTGCCCGGGTGGTCGTAGGGCGGCGACAGCGGCTTCTCGGGCCGGGTGTAGGCGCCCGAGAGGAGGGCGGAGTACGCCAGGACGGGCAGCCCGTGGACCTGGGCGAAGTCCAGCAGCTCGCTGCTGGCGTGGGTGTGGCCCGCCTCGGGGAAGGGCACGTCGTAGCGCGGCTGGAGGTAGCTGTAGCGGTACTGGAGCACGTCATACCCCGGCCGGCCGCTCGCGGCGGCGAGGGCGCGGGCGTGCTCCAGCCGCCAGGTGGCGTGGTTGCTCGCGCCCAGCAGACCCACCGCGCCCTCGTCCACCAGGTCGGCCAGCGCACCCATGGTCTCCTCCATCGGCACCGAGCGGTCCTCGATGTGGGTGTAGAGCAGGTCGATGCGCTCGACGCCCAGCCGCTCCAGGCTGGCGCGGGCGGCGGCGCGCACGGTGTCGGCTCCCAGCCCTTCGGCGGTCTCCAGCCCGGTGCCGGGCACGGTCGGCTGGGCGCCGAGCTTGGTGGCCAGGACGACCTCGGGACGGCCCCGGGCCGCCAGCCAGCGGCCGAGCAGCGCCTCGCTCTCGCCACCGCGCCCGCCCGGCGTCCAGAAGGCGTAGTTGTTGGCGGTGTCGATGAAGTTCCCGCCTGCGGCGACGAACCGGTCGAGGATGGCGAACGACTCCTCCTCGCCGACGGTGGTGCCGAACGGCAGGGCGCCCAGGCAGATGGCGCTGACCTGGCGCGCGGCGTCTTGGGATCCGATGGTGCGAGTACGCATGGGGTGCTTTTCCGTTTCTCACCGGCCCCCGCGTGGGGGCGTTGCCGAGGCGCGCGGCGGCGGCTCCGAGCACGGCCCGCGCCGCGCCGTCGGTGACGATCCTGGGAGGTGGAGCGCGCTCCAGGTCAAGCCCGCGCACCGGACGGCTTCGCCCGCGCGGCACCGGCGCGGCCTACGGCTGGGCGGTGATGGCCCCCGCGACGGCGGCGGCGAGGTCGTCGATGATCGCCTCCTCGGCGACCTCCGGGTGCTCCAGCCACCACTCCCCCGCCGCCTGGACCATGCCCACCACCGCGTGGGCGACGATCTGGGCGCGCACGGGGTCGGCGACCTCGCCGTCGGCCAGCAGCACCCCGGCCAACTCCTCGCCCAGGCGGCGCACCATCATGCCCAGGTCCCCGCGCGTGCGCGGGTCCTCCGACGTGGCGCGGTCCATGAGGAACCGGTAGAGGTTGAGGTTGCCGCGGATCATGCCCAAGTAGGCGCCCACGGTCGCGCGGGTGCGGCGCGCCAGGGAGGTGTCGGCGTGCAGTTCGGCGCGCACCCGCTCCATCAGCGGGTCCACGTGGCGCCGGGCCAGCGCCCGGTACAGCCCGCTCTTGTCGCCGAAGTGGCGGTAGAGGATGGGTTTGCTGATCCCGGCCTCCGCGGCGATGGCCGACATCGAGGCGTCGGGGCCGTCGCGCTGGATCACCCGGTCGGCGGCGTCGAGGATGGCGCGTCGGCGCTCGGGATTGCGGCCCCGGGGCGCGGGGGCGGTGTGCTGGGCGGGTTCGGAAGCCACCCGACAGACGGTAGCGCCTGGCGGGCGCCGCCGCGCGGGGGTGGAGCGGGCCGCAGTCAAGGCGCCGCACGTGGGACGGCCAACCTGGCCACCAGGTCGCGGCGCCGAGTTCCCCCCTTTGGCCACAAAGCGAGACGATGCAACCACACAACGTCACAGGAGTAGTGATCCCATGAACCGACTCACGGCCGCGCTCGCCCTCGCCGGACTCGCCGCCCTCACCCTCGGCCCCGCCCCCGCGCACGCCGAGGGCTTCTTCGACGACACCCTGGAGGACACCGCCGAGGACGTGCTGGAGAACGCCCACATCGAGGTCGACAGCATCGAGATCCTGAACCGGATCGCCCTGCTGTAGCCCCGCCCCGGCACTCGCGGGCATCGCGGGCGGGGCACGACCCGGGCGGCCCTCCCCCGCCGGGCGCCCCGCCCGTGGGCGTCCGGCGAGGCGGCCGACGGCGGCGGGTCAGTGCGGGATGCCGTCGATGATCCCCCGCGCGCCTTTGCGCAGCAGGTCCGCCGCCACGTAGGCGCCCAGCTCGGCCGGCCGGTCCACCGAGTCCCACTCGTGGGAGTAGGCGAACCGCCCGCCCTCCCTGGTGAACACCATGCCCATGAGCGAGAGCTGCCCGTCCCGCGTGGTGCTCGCGTGCCCCGCGATCGGGGAGTTGCAGTGCCCGCGCAGGCCGTGCAACATCGTCCGCTCCGCCGTGACGTGGATCCGCGTCACCGGGTCGTCCACGAGCCGCAGCAGCTCGCACACCCCCGTGTCCGCGGTGCGGACCTGCGCGCCGACCACCCCGGCGCCCACCGGCGGGCACATGACCTCGGTGGGCAGCACCTCGGTGGCGCGATGCGCGAGCCCCACGTGCCCGAGGCCGGAGGCGTTGAGCACGAGCGCCTCGTACTCGCCGCGCTCGTCCAGCCGGGCGATGCGAGCGTCAGCGTTGCCGCGGATCCGGTCCACGTGCAGGTCGGGCCTGTGCCGCAGCAGTTGGGCCTTCCTGCGCACCGCCGAGGTCCCGATGCGAGTGCCGGGCGGCATCTCCTCCAGGGTCCTGTACTTCGAGCCTTCGCGCACCACCAGGACGTCGCGCACGTCGGTGCGCGGCAGGTAGGCGGCGAACGCGGTGCCCTCGGCCAGCGGGACGTCGCCGGGCACGTCCTTCATGGCGTGCACGGCGACGTCGACGGCCCCCATGACGAGCGCGCGTTCGACCTGCTTCAGGAACGCGCCCTTCCCGCCGAGCTTCGACAGGTCGCCCATCCACTGGTCGCCGGTGGTGCGGATGCCCACGTGCTCGATTTTGAGGTCCGGGATGACCGAGGTGATGGTGTCGGCCACGGCGCGGGCCATGGACATGGCCATGGGTGAGGTGCGGGAGCCGATGCGCAGGGGCGGCCGATCGGAAAGCATGCGCCAAAGGTACTCCGCTGGCGATGCCATTCGCGCGCGTATGAGCTGGTCATGACGGGTTGTCGCTATCTCGGACATGGATCCTCGCACTAGACCACAGGGGGGACGACCTTGCCGGGTTGCCCGCGCGCCGGGACGCCTCAGGACCGCTCCTGTCCCGGCGCGCGGGCGTTCGAGGGGGCCGCGTCAGGTCTGCGGCCCGGCGTAGCGCCACCGCTCGATGCGCTCCTCGACTCCGGGATGGTCGAGGTCGTCATCGATCCCGCGCGGCGGCCCGTACTGGAGCCGGATCCGCTCCTCCTCGTCGTTGTCGTCCCGGTCGTCCTCGAGTGCGCGGCCCCGGCTGGATCGGGTCATGCCGCGCTCCGGGCGGTCAGCACATCGGCGACCGGCGCCAGATGCGCGGCGCGCCACCGCTCCTCGGCCGCCGCGTACTCCCGAACCAGCGCCGCCAGCGCCTCGGGGTCCGGCGCCGACCGCACACCGTAGACGCCGATCACGTAGTACTCGCCGGAGTACGGGCCGAACGCGAACTCGAACCAGCCGCCGTACTGGGCCTGGAAATGGGCGACGACGACTTCCGGGGGCATGGCCTCCGCCACCGTCACCACCCCGCCTTGTCGGCGTCGGCCAGGCGGCGGGCGAACCGGTCCAGGTCGTAGGAGCCCACGGAGTCACCGGTTTCGTGGTGTATCGCCTGGAAGTAGACGTCGCCGGACTCGTCGGCGGAGAACCACGCGCACCAGGTCGGGTGCACCAGGGTAATGGCCACGAACCGGGCGTAGGCCTCGCGGTCGAGCGGGCGCGGCGTGTACTCGCGGGCAGGGGTCGTCACCGGGACACCCCCTCGCGGGGCGGTCGCCGTGTCTGCGTGCGCCTGGCGCGGTCCCGGCCGCGCTCTCGTCGTCGGGGGAGCGGCAGCATTAGAATCCTCCACCAGAATCAGGGAATTGATTTCAGGTGGCGGGATATGGTTGGCGCCTTCCCGCCACCTTCTGTGTCACGAGGTCACGACTGGGCGTTCAGCAGCGAACGAAGTTCGTCGCACGTGGCGGCCCTGAGGGGGCGGCTGTCGCCCAGTTGGGCGCACCAGTCTCCGTGCCTCCCGTCAGTGCGGAACTCCCGCCAGATCTCCCAGTCCGGGAATTCCCCCGCCAGAATTTCGGCCTCGGTAGGCCACGGCCCGTGTAGAGCGTCGCGCTCGTCCGCTCGGGAAGCGTCCGCCATAGCTGTCACCACCTCGTAAAGTCGTGTGGCGACGACGCTAATTCTCGACTACCTGGGAGAACAGAATCGGGCCGTGGCATTTTCACCACGGCCCGATTCAGAACTACCACGCAGCGTAGGACCTACAAGGGAACCCCAAGGAAGTCAACCAGTTCGCGCAGTGCGGCACTCGGTGTCCGCTTCTTGTTGGCTTCCCTCCAAAGATCCTCCCCAATCTCTCGCGCCGCCCGCTGCTGGCGCAACCAGGCCGGAGCAGTGGCACGAAGACGATGCAAGGTCGTTTCAGCCGCTTCATCGTCGCCGAGAAGAACGTTCGCCTTGGCCTTGTCCAACTCGTGCCGCTGCCGCGTGTTCGGGGTGACCCCCGAAGTGTCGATCATCTTGCTCCTCTTGAGCGCTACATCGGGCCGGTCGGCTATCAACTCGTTCTGCGTCCCGTTGATAGCCGCCGTGGCAGGCCCGAACCGCATATGTCCGACCGCTTCACGCTCGGTGCGAAGCCGCCTCCCTGCCGTTTCCGCGAGGTTCTGCATGTCGGCCGCCTCGTCCTTGCGGTTGTTGCGCGCCGCTGCCGCCGCCGCCCTCATCAGGAGGTAGCCCCACGCCGACAGTTCATCAGGGGTCGCCTTCGACATGCGCGGCTCGATGGCCTCCGCCGTCGTCCGGCACAGGTGTTCCACCTCATCAAACCTGGCCTGCCGGAGCAGCGCCCATCCCTGCTGCCCGATCGCGGCGGCGGCCAGTGCCTGGTCACCGACCTGGACCGCGTCGGCCAAAGCGTCGCGCAGTGCGACCATGGCGAGGTCGTGTTCGCGGATTTGGATCAGATACCGGCCGGTGAGTTGGAGCGCGTCGGCGCGCAACCTCACCGCTTTCTGCTGCTCCTCACCCGACAGCACCTGTACGTGCGCGTGAGCGGAACGGACCGCAGCGGGGGCCGTCCTGGCGACATCGTCGTATCGGTTCTCCTGGTAGTCGTTCGCAATGGTGACGACCACCGATTCCAGCATGCGCAGATTGGGCGGAGACGGGTCGATGGAGAAAAGCCGACCACCGAGTCCGGCCGGTGGATTGATCGCGCTGCGGATATCGAGAAGGACGGTGTTCCGGTAGCCGGTGGGTTCGGGTTCCGGCGTTTCGGGGGCTGTGAACCAGATCGTCCTGACGCCGAACACCCGGGCGATGGCGTGGTAGGTCTCCATTCGGGCGCTACCGCCCTGCTCGATTTTCTGGATCACTCCTACGCTGAGCCCGGCCAGTTCGGCGAGTTTTTCCTGGCTGAGTCCGCGACGCTTCCGGAGGTGCGCGACGCGTTGACTGATAGAGGGCTCTGGGGGCGTGAGTTCGGGGAGGGTATCGTTGGCCATGGTTGCCCGTCCTATCCTTCGATTCGCGTCTTCAGGATAGGACGGGCTTCGATACGCGTCAGGGAATACAGGTCAAAGCATTTTCCGGGGTGTCCACCCACAGGTGGTGTTCCCCGGTCGCGGTGACGGTGAGTCCGAGGCGGTCCCGGGCCGGGCTTCCCGACTGGGACCATGCCGTGCGGGCTGCGGCGATCTCGGCCCACAGGTCTCTTGGTCCGGCCCGCCGGGTCGCGTAGGGTCCGCCCGGCGGTTTGTACTCGGCGACCGCCCAGGATCCGGCCCGGTCGAACACGTACACCGTGGCTTCTCCGGCCGCCGGGTGGTTGTCGGGGGCGGCCTCGAAGGCGGCGTAGCCGAGGCCGGGCACCGACCACCCCAGGACGACGCTCCAGCCGGGGTCGCGGTCGGCCACGCATCGGGGGTTCAGCGGCATGGACCCGGTGACCGCGTCGGGGTCGTCCTCGTCGACCCAGGTCCGCCACGCGTCCACCGGAGGACGCTGGTCGCGCGCCAGCATGAACGCGGCGTCGCCGACGACACGGCCCGCCGCTTCCCCGTGTCCGCCCTCCAGCCGCACCAGGACCGATTCGGCGAACCCGGCGCCCGGTGCCCACGGGGCCACGATCGTCCCGCCGGGCGCGGCGGCGGCCACCCATGCCGCCGGGATCCGGGTGACCGCGACCGTGGCCAGCACCCGGTCGAAGCGCCCCTCTGGCGGGTGGGCGCCGTCGCCCACGATGAGGCGGGGCTTGTACCCGAGCCGGTGCAGCCGCTCCCGTGCCGCCTCCGCCACGCCGGGGTCCACCTCGATCGAGGTGACGTTCTCCGCGCCCAGCCGCTCGCACAGCAGGGCGGTGTTGTAGCCGGTGCCGGTCCCGATCTCCAGCACGGTGTCGCCGTCGCGGGCGCCCATGGCCTCCAGCATGGCCACCACCAGGGACGGCTGGGAGATGCTGGAGGAGGGGGAGTATCCCCGGCCGTCGTCGCCGCGCGGGCGGCCGTCGTCCACCTGGGTGACGATGCTGACGTCCTCGGTCAGCCACCGCTGGGGGTCCGGGTCGGTGACCGGGATCGCGGTGTACCAGCCGTCGCCGTCCTGCGCCCACACGGCCTCGGGGACGAACCGGTCGCGGGGCACGGCCAGCACGGCGCGGTGCCAGGCCGGGTCCTGGATCGCCCCCTTGGCGGTGAGCACGCGGGCGATCCCCGCGCCCGGGTACACGGCGGTCACTGCGGCTTGCCGCCCTGGCCGTCGCCGCTCTGCGGCGGCACCCCCTCCGAGCCGTGCCGGGACGGCTTGCTGCCGTCCGTGCTGGAACTGCCGCCCCTGCCGCTGTCAGTGGGTTTGTCCTGGTTGCCGTGGTCCCCCACGGTGTCCTCCCGGGGTCGCGGGGTGTTTCCGAGAGGACGGTAACCGGCGGCCACGGCGCATCACCGAGAGTGGCCGGTGGCGGCCACCTGGCCACCTGGTCCGGGCACACGAAAAGGCCCGGCACCGGGGGGATGCCGGACCTGTTCCCGCCGTTGACCGGCGCGGACGTCAGCGCACCGGCAGGCCCGTCACCGCGCGGCCGATGATCAGGCGTTGGATTTCGCTGGCGCCCTCGAAGATCGTGAAGATCGTGGCGTCGCGGTGCCAGCGCTCCACGGGGTAGTCCGTCGTGTAGCCGTTGCCGCCGAGGATGCGGATGGCGTTCTGGGTGACCCAGGTGGCGGTCTCGCTGGCGAACAGCTTGCTCATGGAGCCCTCCGCCTGGGCGAACTCCTTGTTGTTGCGGGCCATCCAGGCCGCGCGCCAGACCAGGAGGCGGGCGGCGTCGATGCGGGTGGCCATGTCGGCCAGGGTGAAGGCGATCGCCTGGTTGTCGGCGATGGGCTTGCCGAACTGCTCGCGCTGCACCGCGTAGTCGCGGGCGTACTCGTAGGCGGCGCGGGCGCAGCCCACCGCCATGGCGCCGACGCTGGGGCGCGACGCCTCGAAGGTGCGCATGGCCGCCTGGCCGCGCGAGGGCTGCCCCTCGCGGGCGCGGGCCAGGCGCTCGTCCAGCTTCTCCTTGCCGCCGAGCAAACAGCGGCCGGGCACGCGCACGTCCTCCAGGACCACCTCGGCGGTGTGGGAGGCGCGGATGCCGTGCTTGCTGAACTTCTGGCCCTGGGACAGGCCGGGGGTGCCGGGCGGTACGACGAAGCTGGCCTGGCCGCGCGAGCGCAGTTCGGGGTCGACCGAGGCGACGACCACGTGCACGTCGGCGATGCCGCCGTTGGTGGCCCAGGTCTTGGTGCCGTTGAGGACCCACTCGTCGGTGGCCTCGTCGTAGACGGCGCGGGTGCGGATGGCGCTGACGTCGCTTCCGGCGTCGGGCTCGGAGGAGCAGAACGCGCCCAGCTTGACGTCGTCGGCCGAGCCGAACATCTGCGGCACCCACTCGAACAACTGCTCCTGGGTGCCGTTCCCGGCCACGGCCACCGCCGCCAGCGCGGTGCCGGTGATGGACAGCGCGATGCCCGGGTCGCCCCAGTACAGTTCCTCGAACGCCACGGGGATGCCCACGCCGCTGGGCTCCAGCCACTGGTTGGCGAAGAAGTCCAGCGAGTACAGGCCGATCTTGGCGGCCTCCTGGATGATCGGCCAGGGGGTCTCCTCGCGCGCGTCCCACTCGGCGGCGGCCGGGCGGATGACGTCGCGGGCGAACCCGTGCGCCCAGTCGCGGACGTCGCGGACGTCCTCGTTGAGTTCGAGGCTGAACCCGGCGGCGGCCTGCTCCTGGGGCTCGCTTGCGGTGTCGCTCATCTGCACTCGTCCTTTGCTCAGGGGGGCCTCGGCGGCGCGAGGGGGCGGGCACGGGGGCCGGCGGCGCGCGGGCGGGCGCGCCGCGCGCGGCCGCGCAAGTGTTACCAACGGTAACATGATGGTCCGGCGGCACGGAAGTGCGTCCGGCCCGGCTCCCCCAGGCGTGCCGCTGCCCCGGCCGACGCCGCACCGGCCGCTCCGCTCCCCCGGCCGACGCCGCACCCTTTGCCTCCGGCCGGACTACTCGGCCTGGTGGCGTTCCAGGAAGGTGTAGACGTCGGTCTCGTCCACCCCGGGGAAGGTGCCCGAGGGCAGGGCCGAGAGCACGTGGGAGTGCGCGCGGGCCGAGGGCCACACGTTGCCCTCCCAGCGCGCCGCCAGGTCGGCGGGCGGGCGCACGCAGCACTCGCCGGTGGGGCAGTTGGACTTGGTGCGGTTGGTGGTCTCGCGGCCCCGGAACCAGCGCGACTCCTTGTAGGGCACGCCCAGGGTGATGGCGAAGTTGCGCTCGCGGCTGGGGTCGACGTGCGCCACGCACCAGTGGGTGCCGTTGGGCTTGTCGGTGTACTGGTAGTAGATCGAGTAGCGGTCCGGCGACATGAACACCTGGCGCCCCGACCAGTACCGGCACATCCGCTGGCCCTCGATGGCGCCGGTGTCGTCGGTGGGGAAGATCAGGCCGTCGTTCTCGTAGGCCTTGTAGATGATCCCGGTCTCGTCGTTGCGGATGAAGTGGCAGACCAGGTCCAGGTGCCGGTAGGCGAGGTTGGTGAACCGGTGCGCCGCCATCTCGTAGGACACCGAGTAGACGTCGCGCAGGTCCTCCACCGACAGGTCGCGCGCCTTCTTGGCCTCCTGGAGGTAGGGCACCGCCGTGCCCTCGGGGATGAGCACGGCCGCGGCGAAGTAGTTGGCCTCGACCCGCTGGCGCAGGAAGTCGGCGAAGTCGCGCGGCTGGGCGTGGCCCAGCACGAAGTGGCCCAGCGTCTGGAGCAGGATGGTGCGCGGGCTGTGCATGCCCAGCGACTCCCGCTTGAGGTAGAGGCGGCGGTTGCGGGTGTCGGTGACCGAGCGCACCGAGCGCGGGAGGTCCTGCACGTAGCGCAGGGTGAAGCCGTGGTGGGTGACGATCGCCAGGATCTGGCCCTGCGACAGCGCGCCTCCGCTGTAGCCCACGGCGTCGAGAGTCTCCTGCGCGGCCTTCTCGATGGCCGCGAAGTAGTTGCCGCGCTCGCGCATCTGGCGCCGCAGCTCGGCGTTGGCGCGGCGCGCCTCCTCGGGCGAGGCGGTGGGCTTGGCGCTGCGCCGCTTCAGCTCGTCGTAGAGCCCCACGATGTGCTCCAGCACGTCGTTGGGCACCCGCTTGCCGACCTTGAGGTGGGGCAGGTCCAGGGACTGGTAGAGGGGGTCGCGCTGGGCCTCCTCGACCGCGATCTCCAACTGGGCGCGGCGGCTGGGGGGCTGGCGCGACAGCAGCTCCTCCACCGAGACGCCCAGCGCCTGGGCCAGCGCGGTGAGCAGGGACAGCTTGGGTTCGCGCTTGCCGTTCTCCAGCAGCGAGAGCTGCGAGGGCGCGCGGCCCACGCGCTCGCCCAGGTCCGACAGGGTCATGCCGCGCGTGCGCCGCAGGTGCCGCAGCCGCTGGCCAAAGGTGACCAGATCGAGGTCCCCCGGCAAAGACGGTATTTCTTCAGTCCCGAAGTACGCCATGGGTTCATCATAGAGAAAGAATGAAAGATCTTCACCGCGGAACGTCTCGAAAAACCCTGGAACTTTGCCGAGGATCGTTGTTACCGGCGGGGAACAAGCCGCCGGGGAGGCCGCAGGACCACCCGGGCCGCCCCGGGGGCGGGTCTCCAGCCGGCACAACATCCAGGGGATACACGCGAAGGCGGTGACAGGCCATGAGCATCAGCGGTCGTCAGCAGGAAGCGGCAGCCAAGCTGCGGCAGGAGTGGGAGACCGACCCCCGCTGGGCCGGGATCGAGCGCACCTACTCCGCCGAGGACGTGGTCCGCCTGCGCGGTTCGATCACCGAGGAGCACACCCTGGCGCGGCTGGGCGCCGAGCGGCTGTGGGACCTCCTGCACACCGAGGACTACGTCAACACCCTCGGCGCGCTCACCGGCAACCAGGCCGTCCAGCAGGTCCGCGCGGGCCTGAAGGCGATCTACCTGTCGGGCTGGCAGGTCGCCGCCGACGCCAACCTCTCCGGCCACACCTACCCCGACCAGAGCCTCTACCCGGCCAACTCGGTCCCGCAGGTGGTCCGGCGCATCAACAACGCGCTCAAGCGCGCCGACGAGATCACCTGGTCGGAGGGCGACGAGTCCGCCCCCTACTGGCTGGCGCCGATCGTCGCCGACGCCGAGGCCGGGTTCGGCGGCGTCCTCAACGCCTACGAGCTGATGAAGGCCATGATCGCGGCCGGCGCGGCAGGCGTGCACTGGGAGGACCAGCTCGCCTCGGAGAAGAAGTGCGGCCACCTCGGCGGCAAGGTGCTCATCCCCACCGGCCAGCACGTCAAGACGCTCAACGCCGCCCGCCTGGCCGCCGACGTCGCCGGCGTGCCCAGCCTGGTCATCGCGCGGACCGACGCCCAGGCCGCGACCCTGATCACCAGCGACGTCGACGAGGCCGACCGCCCGTTCATCACCGGCGAGCGCACCGGCGAGGGCTTCTACCGGGTCCGCAACGGCCTGGAGGCGTGCGTGGCGCGCGGCCTGGCCTACGCGCCCTACTCCGACCTGCTGTGGATGGAGACCTCCACCCCCGACCTGGAGGTCGCGCGGCAGTTCGCCGAGCGCATCAAGGCGGAGTACCCCGACCAGATGCTCGCCTACAACTGCTCGCCGTCCTTCAACTGGAAGCGGCACCTGGACGACGCCACCATCGCCAAGTTCCAGCGCGAGCTGGGCCACATGGGATACAAGTTCCAGTTCATCACCCTGGCCGGGTTCCACTCGCTCAACTACTCGATGTTCGACCTGGCCAAGGGCTACTCCGAGGGCGGCATGAGCGCCTACGTCCAGCTCCAGGAGAACGAGTTCGCCGCCGAGGAGCGGGGCTACACCGCCACCCGCCACCAGCGCGAGGTCGGCACCGGCTACTTCGACCTGGTCAGCACGGCCATCACGCCGGACGCCTCCACCACCGCCCTCACCGGATCGACCGAAGAGGACCAGTTCTCAGCGGCTCACTGACACTGGATCCTCCTTCCCTGACGGCAGCCCGCCCCGCTTTCGTGGCGGGGGCGCGGGGGGCTGGCCGTCCCGCGCCGGCCTCGCGGCAACCGTGTCACCCGCGAGGCCGGCGCCTCTGCGTGCGCGGCCGACCGCGTGCGGGACCGCCGGTGGGCACATGCCATGATCGGGTCCATGGCCGAGCCCACCTCCGACGAGCGCGCCGAGCCGCACGCGACCCCCGGCTCCCCCGCCTCTTCCGGCGCGCCCGAGCCCGCCGCACCCCGGCCGCGCGCCCCGCTGCCCGCCGCCGCCGCGCTCACCCCGCGCCTGCTGCGCGGCGAGGTCGCCATGGTGCTGCTGCTGTCGCTGGCCGCGGCGGCGGTCTCGGCGGTCATCTCCTTCGTGGGGTCCATCACCGCGCCGGAGTCGCTGGCCGAGCAGACCGCGAGCCTGGTGGGCTCCCGCGCCGAGGCCGAGCGCCCCTGGCTGGACCTCGCCCGCCAGCTCGCCGCCGTGGTCTTCGCCCTGGCGCCGGTGGCCCTGGTGGTCCACCTGCTGCACCGCGGCGCCGAGACGGCGGGCACCATCGGCTTCGATCTGCGCCGCCCCGGCCGCGACCTGCTGGGCGGCGCCGCCCTGGCCGCGCTCATCGGCTGCGGCGGGCTGGTGGTCTACCTGGTGTCGTGGCGGCTGGGGCTGACCGTCACCGTGGCGCCCAGCGCCCTCAACGAGCACTGGTGGACGCTGCCGGTGCTGGTGCTCCAGGCCGTCAAGAACGGCGTGCTGGAGGAGGTGATCGTGGTCGGCTACCTGATGCTGCGCCTGGACCAGCTAGGTTGGTCGCCGGTGCGCGCGGCCGTGGCCGGGTCGCTGCTGCGCGCCACCTACCACCTCTACCAGGGCGTGGGCATGTTCTTCGGCAACCTGGTGATGGGCCTGGTGTTCTGCTGGTTCTACCGCCGCCACGGCCGGGTGATGCCGCTGGTGGTGGCGCACTCGCTGATCGACATCGTGGCCTTCGTCGGTTCGGTCTACCTGATCGGCCGCGTCGACTGGCTGCCCGGGTCCTAGCCGTTCCTCCGGGCGCGCGGGGCGGTGGCGGCCCGCGCCGGCTCTACCCCTTGAGGGAGTCCTCCAGGAAGCGCGGGCGGCCCAGCAGCATGCCCACCGCCGCGTTGGCGGTGACCAGCACCAGGACCAGCGCCAGCGGGGCGTGCCAGCCGCCGGTCAGCTCGTGCAGCATGCCGAACAGGAACGGTCCCACGCCCGCCATCAGGTAGCCCAGGCTCTGGCTGCTGGCCGACATCGCGGCGGTGGCGCCGGGGGTGCGGGTGCGCACGGCGAAGAAGGTGAGGGCCAGGGTGAAGGTGGCCATGCCCACGCCCACCAGCGTGGTCCACACCCAGGTGCCCTCCAGCGGCGACAGCCACAGCCCGGCCAGGCCCGCGATGTAGCAGGCGAAGAACACGAGCACGAACCACCGGTGGTCGCGCACCCGCGCCATCAGGCCGGGCAGCGCCAGCGACGTGGGCACCGACAGCGCCGTCAGGTAGGACAGCATCAGCCCGGCCTGCGCGGCGTCCATGCCCTGGTCGCGCAGCATCTGGGCGAACCAGCCGAAGAGGATGTAGGCCACCGTGGACTGCGTGCCGAAGAACAGCACGCTCTGCCAGCCCATGCCGGTGCGCAGCACCTGGCGCAGCCCCATCGGCGCGGAGCCGCCCGAGCGCGGGGGGTCGTGGCGCAGCAGGCCCAGCCACGGCAGGGCGGCCAGCGCGCCCACGGCCGCATAAGCGCCCAGCGCCAGCCGCCAACTGCCGCTCGCCTGGTACACCGGCACGGTCGCGGCGGCGGCCATGGTGGTGCCCAGGGCCAGGAAGGTGGTGTAGACCGTGGTCATGAGCCCGACCCGGCCGGGGAAGTGCTGCTTGACCAGGGTGGGCAGCAGCACGTTGCCCACCGCCCCGCCGGAGAGCGCCACCGTGCTCAGGGCCAGGAACAGCCAGGCGTTGTCGACCAGCGGCCGGGTGGCCAGGCCGAGCGCGATCGCCAGGAGCGCCGACAGCAGCAGCCGGTGTTCGCCCAGCCGCCGGATGAGCAGCGGGGTGAGCGCGCCGAACACCGCGAAGCACAGCACCGGCAGCGTGGTGAGCACGCCCGCCAGCACGCCCGACATGCCCAGGCCGCCGGTGACCTCGTCCAGCAGCGGGCCGACGCTGGTGATGGCGGTGCGCAGGTTGAGCGCGGCCAGCGCGACACCGCCGACGAGCAGCCAGACGACGCGGCGGGGACGCCGGGCCGTGGCGGTCGAGGGTTCGGCGTCGGCCCGCGGGGCTGCGGAGTCGACTGAGGCGCCCGTCACGCGGTCTCCTAGAGGTGGGATCACGGGATCTACATCATGACCGTAACGCATTGCCCGCGACGGCCAATTCCCGGCCGAGACTGGTCTAAGCTCCGGCCTAACCGCCCGCACAACCGCCGGCCCCTTCGTCTCGTGGCCGCCTGCCCGTAGGAGGTTCGCGTGCCTCTCGCCTCGACACGCCGCACCGGCCTTGTCGACCAGGTCATCAGCCAGCTCCGCGCCCAGATCGACTCCGGCGAGTGGGCGGTCGGCGACCGCATCCCCACCGAGTCCGAGCTGTCCGAGCAGCTTGAGGTGGGGCGCAACACCGTCCGTGAGGCCGTGCGCGCCCTCGCCCACGCCGGCCTGCTGGAGATCCGCCAGGGCGCGGGCACGTTCGTGCGCGCCTCCAGCGAACTGGGGGGCGCGCTGCGCCGCCGCCTGGAGCGCTCCCGGCTGCGCGAGAACCTGGAGGTCCGCCGGGCGCTGGAGATGGAGGCCGCCCGGCTGGCCGCCCTGCGCCACACCGAGGAGGACCTCGCCGAGATCGACCGCGCCATCGGGCTGCGCGAGGCGGCCTGGCGCGAGCGCGACATGAGCGCGTTCGTGGAGACCGACTTCGCGTTCCACCGCGCGGTGGTCAACGCCACGCACAACTCGCTGCTGATCGAGCTGTACGACGACATCGCCCAGGTGGTCTACGACAGCATCGCGCACACGGCCTACGGCCAGCCCTTCTCCGACGAGGGCATCGACCACAACGGGCTGGCCGAGGCCATCCGGGCCGGCGACGCCGACCGGGCGCTGCGCGAGGCGGCCTGCTACCTGGACGAACTGCTGTCGCTGGCGGGCGACTAGGTGCGACCGGGGGCTGTCAGGCGGGCGGCGGCCCGGCGGGTGGGCGCAGCAGCAGGCTGCTGCCCACGCGCCACATGGCGTCGAGCACGGCGGCGCGCGGCGGGTCGCCCTCGCCGCTGAGCGCCTCGGCCATCAGTTCGCGGAACGCCCCCAGGACCGCCGCCGCGGCCAGGCGGGGGTCCACCGCCGTGTCCAGCTCGCCGTCGGCCTGGCCGCGGGCGATACTGCGCGCGGCGATGTCGATCTGGCGGGCCACGCGCTCGGCGTCGACGTGGGCGGCGGCGGGTTCGCGCAGGCGGCGCCCCACGATCATCCGGCCCAGCGGGGCGTCGCACAGGAAGTCGATCTCGCGGGCGATGCGGGCGTGCTCGCGTTCGGGCCAGCTCAGGCCGCCGTCGAGGCGGGTGGTGAACACCTCGGAGTCGTAGCCGTCGTAGAAGGTGTTGACCACCGCCGCGACCAGGCCGTCCTTGCTGCCGAAGTAGCGGTAGAGCAGCCCGGCGGAGACCTCGGCGCGCCGCGCGACGGCGGCGACCTCCAGGTGGCCGTCCTCGGCGAGGATCACCTCCTGGGCCTCGGCGAGTAATCGCGCGCGGGTGGCGCGCCCGCGCGGGGAGACCGCGCCGGGCACCGCCTCGGCGCGGTCGCGGGCGCGGGTGCCGCCCGCGCCGCGCCGCTCGCGCTCGGTGCCGGTTCCGTCGCCGTTCGTGTCCACGCCAGCTCCCACTGTGCCGCCGGTGCCCAATCGCGCGGCCTGCCGCCGCGTCCGCGCCCAGTCTGCCGCTCCGGCTCGCCGCCCGCCCCCGGCTTAGCCGGATCCGGCCAACCGGGTGGCCCGCTCCGCCCGGCGGCCGCTTGGGATGAGACGAATATGGCCGGTGTGCTAGCGTTTTCGGCTCCGGCGTCCCGGACCTGAGTCACCCAGGGCCGTGCCACTTTCCCATCCCCGCGAAGGAAGGCACGGCACGGTGCGGGTGTACCTATCGGTGTTCGGCTGCGCGCTGCGCCGGTACTCCGGCTACCGCGCCGCCACGGCGGCCGGACTGTTCACCAACAGCGTCTTCGGTGTCATCAACGCGCTGGTGCTGCTCGCGGTCTTCGCGGCGCGCCCGCAGATCAACGGCTACACCGCGATCGACGCGGTCACCCAGGTCTACGTCGCCCAGGCGCTGCTGGGTCCGGTCGACGTCATCGGCCGCCCGCTGGCGCTGGCCGAGCGGATCCGCTCCGGCGACGTCGCCGTGGACCTGCTGCGCCCGGCGCACCCGATGGCGTGGTTCCTCGCCCAGGACCTGGGCCGGGCCGCGTTCGCGGTGGTCTTCCGCAGCGTGCCGACGTTCTGCGTGGGCCTGGCGCTGTTCCGCCTGGCGCTGCCGCAGGAGCCGGCGCGCTGGGCCGCCGCGGGCCTGGCGCTGCTGCTGGCCGTGCTCGTCTCCTTCACCCTGCGCTACCTCTACGCGCTGGCGGGATTCTGGATCGGCGACGCGCGCGGTGTGACCGCGCTCGCCGGCACGGTCGGGCCGCTGTGCTCGGGCCTGGTGCTGCCGCTGGTGCTGTTCCCCGACGCGGTGGCGGGCGTCCTGCGCGCGCTGCCGTGGTCGGCGATGGTGCAGGTGCCCGCCGAGATCGTGCTGGGCAAGGCCACCCTGCCGGGCGGCACGGTGCTGGGCGGCCTGGCGTTCCAGGCGGCGTGGGCAGCGGCGCTGCTGGCCCTGGGCGCGCTGCTGACCGCGCGGGCGGCCCGCCGGGTGGCGGTGCAGGGCGGGTGAGCGCGGTGGCGACTTACGTGCGCCTGGCGTGGGCCTGGACCCGCGCGCTGGCCCAGTACCCGGCGTCGCTGGCGATGCTGACGGCGGCGCAGGCGGTGGCCACGGTCGGCGAACTGGCCGCGCTGGTGTTCCTGTTCGGCCACGCCGGGCGGCTGGGCGGGTTCGGGCTGCACGAGGCGCTGCTGGTCTACGGCCTGGCCGGGCTGGCGTTCACGCTGGCCGACCTGCTGATGGGGTCGGTGGAACGGCTGGGCGAGCACATCCGCACCGGCGCCTTCGACGTCATGCTCGTGCGGCCGGTGCCCGCGCTGCTCCAGGTGGCCGTGGAGGAGTTCTCACCGCGTCGGCTGGGCAAGGTGGTGCCCTGCGCCGCCGCGCTGGGCTGGGCGCTCGCGGCGCTGCCGGCGGAGTGGACGCCGCTGCGCGCCGCCGCCGTCCCGGTGCTGGTGGCCTCGGGCACGGTCATCTGCTGCTCGGTCTGGGTGATCGGCGCCTGCCTCCAGTTCGTGGCCCTCGACGCCCGCGAGGCCGCCAACGCGGTGACCTACGGCGGCCAGGCCATGGCGCAGTACCCGCTGGCGGTCTACGGCCGCGACGTGGCGCGGGCGGCCACCTACGTGGTGCCGCTGGCGTTCGTGAGCTGGCAGCCCGCGCTGTACCTGCTGGAGCGGCCCGACCCGCTGGGCATGCCGGAGTGGCTGCGCTTCGCCCCGCCGGCGGTGGCCGCGCTGCTGGCGCTGGTGGCCGCCGCGGTGTGGCGCGCGGGCCTGCGCCGGTACCGGTCGACGGGAAGCTGACGACGCGAGAGGAGGCGGCCGTGGAGGCCGTGATCGAGGCCGAGGGGCTGGGCAAGGACTACACCGTGGCCGAGGGCCCGCTGCCGCGCCGCAGGCGGCGCCGGGTGAGCGCGGTGCGCGACGTCTCCTTCCGGGTGGCGCCCGGGGAGGTCGTGGGCTACCTGGGGCCCAACGGGGCGGGCAAGTCGACCACGCTGAAGATGCTGATCGGGATCCTGGCGCCCAGCGCCGGGCGGGTGCGGGTGGCCGGGCTGGAGCCGGTGCGCGCCCGCACCCGGCTGGCCCGGCGGATCGGCGTGGTCTTCGGCCAGCGCACCACCCTGTGGTGGGACCTGCCGCTGCGCGACAGCCTGGCGCTGACGCGGCACCTGTACCGGGTGCCGCGCGCCGACCACGCGCGGCGGCTGGCCGAGCTGACCGAGGTGCTGGAGCTGGGGCCGTTCCTGGCCACCCCGGTTCGCCAGCTCAGCCTGGGCCAGCGCATGCGCGGCGACCTGGCCGCCGCCCTGCTGCACGCGCCCGAGGTGCTGGTGCTGGACGAGCCCACGATCGGGCTGGACGTGGTCAGCAAGACCGCGATCCGGGAGTTCCTGCTGCGGCTCAACGCCGAGCGCGGCACCACCATCCTGCTCACCACCCACGATCTGGGCGACGTCCAGCGGCTGTGCCGCCGGGTCATGGTGATCGACGGCGGCCGGCTGGCGTTCGACGGCGGCCTCGCGGGGCTGCACGCGGTGGCGCCCTCACCCCGGACGCTGGTGGTGGACCTGGCCGCGCCCGCCGCGCCGATCGCGGTGGCGGGCGCGCGGACCGTGCGGGTGGAGGGGCCGCGGCAGTGGCTGGAGCTGAACGGCAATCCGGCGCGGGTGATCGCCCAGGTGGCGGCGGACCACGAGGTGGCCGACATCACACTTCGCGAACCCGATATCGAGGAGGTGGTGCACCGGATCTACGCGGGTCGGTGACGGCGACGGAGTGTCACGCAGACTTCACCACTGCGTGTACGTAGCCTCGACAAGCGGACACAACGGGACCGGACGATCACTCGCGGACACCGCAGGACCCCGCCCATCCCCGCTGGAGGTTCGTCTTGCCCGCCATCCTACCGTCCGCGCGCACCGCCGCGTGGCTGAAACGGCGCCGGTTCCTGGGAATCGGCACCGCCTCGGCCGCGGCCGTCGCGCTGGGCACCGGCCTGTTCGCCTCGGCGCCGGCCTCCGCCGACAACCGCCGCTCCCCCGGCTACCCCTTCACCCTCGGCGTCGCCTCGGGCGACCCCGCCCACGACGGGTTCGTCCTGTGGACGCGGCTGGCGCCCGAGCCGCTGGCCGAGGACGGTTCGGGCGGCATGCCGCCCGAGCCGGTCGACGTGGAGTACGAGGTGGCGCTGGACGCCAAGTTCAGCCGCGTGGTGCGGCGCGGCACCGCCGTCGCCTCCCCCGAACTGGGCCACTCGGTGCACCCCGAGATCACCGGGCTCAGCCCCGCCCGGGAGTACCACTACCGGTTCCGCGCGCTCAACGAGGTCAGCCCGGCGGGGACCGCCCGCACCGCGCCGCCGCCGACCTCGCTGACCGGCGGGCTGGCGTTCGCGTTCGTGTCCTGCCAGAAGTGGGACCAGGGCCACTACACCGCCTACGAGCACCTGGCCCAGGAGGACCTGGACCTGGTGCTGCACCTGGGCGACTACATCTACGAGTACCCCATCGAGGGCGACCTGCGCGGCAGCGTGCCCGACCACCTGCTGGTGGAGACCACCCGGCTGGAGCACTACCGGGTGCGCTACGCGCTGTACAAGTCCGACCCCCACCTCCAGGCCGCCCACGCCCGGTTCTCCTGGGTGGTCACCCCCGACGACCACGAGGTCGACAACAACTGGGCCGACGAGATCTCCCAGGACGACGACCCGCCCGCGGAGTTCCTGGACCGGCGCGCCCAGGCGTTCCAGGCGTACTACGAGAACATGCCGCTGCGCCGCGCCTCCATGCCGGTGGGCCCCGACATGGGCCTGCACCGCCGCCTGGCCTACGGCCAACTCGCCGACTTCACCATGCTCGACACCCGCCAGTACCGCGACGACCAGCCCTGCGGCGGCCGGATCGTGGACGACTGCCCCGAGCGGTTCGCCGAGGACCACTCCATCCTGGGCGAGGCCCAGCGCGAGTGGCTGGTCGACGGGTTCCGCCGGTCCCAGGCGCGCTGGCACGTGCTGGGCAACCAGTCGCCGATGACCCAGACCGACCACCTGGAGGGCGAGGCCGAGCGGGTGTGGACCGACCCCTGGGACGGCTACGCCGCCGACCGCGAGCGGGTGCTGACCGCCGCCGTGGACCAGGGGGTGCGCAACCTGGTGGTGGTCACCGGCGACCGCCACCAGAACTACGCGGCCGACCTCAAGGCCGACTACCGCGACGAGGACGCGGCCACGGTGGCCGCGGAGTTCGTGGGGACCTCGGTGGCCACCGGCGGCGACGGCCAGGACGTCGGCGAGCAGGGGCGGGCGTTCCTGGCGGCCAACCCGCACTTCCACTTCGTCAACGAGCAGCGCGGCTACGTGCGCTGCCGACTGACGCCGCGCGAGTGGCGCACCGACTTCCGGGTGGTGCCCTACGTGAGCCGGCCCGGCGCGCCGGTGTCGACGCGGGCGACCTTCGTGGTCGAGGACGGGCAGCCGGGCGTGGTGCAGTCGGCCTGACCTGACCCGGGCGGGGCGGCCCGGGGGCGCCTACCGGCCGCGCCCGCGCGGTGCGGCCGGGCGCCCCCGCCGCCGCGCGGGCGCCGGGCGGCCGGCGCTTGATCCGTTGCCGGGCGATACGCCGCCGGCGGTCCGGCGCCTCAGCCGGCGCGTTCGGCCGAGCGGGGGGCGCTGACGGCGGCGCCCTCCCAGCCGGCCACGCGCGAGGGGTCGAGGTTGAGCAGGTCCAGGGTGGACTTGCCCGCGCCCAGGGCGTCGAGGACCCGCTGGTCGCGGGAGACCGACTCCACGGCCGCCGCCACGATCTGGGTGACCCGCCCGCGCGGCAGGCACACCACGCCGTCGTCGTCGGAGACGATCCAGTCGCCGCGGCGCACCGGCGCGGGCAGGTGGTCGGTGTTGAGCACGATCTCGCGGCCCACGGCGCCGCCGGCGTCGTGGCCGGGTTCGCGCACCGAGACCCCGGCGCTGACGACGGGCAGCCCGGTGCGGGCGATGGCGGCGACGTCGCGCACGCAGCCGTCCACCACGATCCCGGCGACACCGCGCAGGCGGGCGGCCACCGCCAGGATCTCGTCCACGTAGCCGTACTCGGGCTCGCCGGAGACGTCCACGACCAGCGCCGACTCGCGCGGCGCCTGGGCGACGGCCACGTGGACGGCGAGGTTGTCGCCGGGGGCGCAGCGCACGGGCAGCGCCGCGGCGGCGAAGGCCGCGCCGGGCCAGACCGGGAACAGGTGCGAGCCCAGCGGCCGCGCGCCGGACCGAGTCAGCGCGGCCGTCCCCATCGCCGTCAAGGTGTCCGCAAGCGCCACGTCAGCCTCCCATTGCAACCGCGCCTGGCGGGCCGCCCGTCCGCGGGGCCGCGGGAACCGCCCCGGGGGCGGTCCCGTGCGGCGCGCGGCGCGGGGAGGGCCACGGCACCTCCCCGGCGACCCGGCTGTTCATATACTCATGGGTAACTTAAGCGTGACGCAAGACATACCGCGCGGAAATCCGCAAAAAACGCTACCGGCGGTTACACCCCGCTGTCCTGCCCGCCCGTCGCGGTGAGGGCGGCCACGGCGTCCAGCGCGGCGCGGGCGGCGGCCACGTCGTGCACCCGGAACACCGCCGCGCCCTGCCACGCCGCAACGGCCAGCACCGCCAGGGTGCCCGCGCGCCGGTCGCCCACCGGGGCGTCCAGCGTCTCGCCGATGAAGTCCTTGTTGGAGGCGGCCACCAGCACCGGCCAGCCGGTGCGGACGAGTTCGCCGAGCCGGCGCGTGACCTCCAGCGAGTGGTAGGTGTTCTTGCCGAAGTCGTGGGTGGGGTCGATCAGCACCCGGTCGGGCGGCACCCCCAGCGCCACCGCGCGGCGGGCCAGGGCGGTCACCCTGGCCACCACGTCGGCGACCACGTCGCGGTAGCGCACCCGGTGGGGGTCGGTGCGCGGCCCCAGTCCCCCGGTGTGGCTGCACACCAGGCCCGCGCCCGCCTCGGCGGCCACGGCGGCGAGGTCGGGGTCGGCGCCCGACCAGGTGTCGTTGACCAGGTCGGCGCCGGCCTCGGTGCAGACCCGCGCCACCTCGGCGCGCCAGGTGTCGGCCGAGAGCACGGTGGCCGGGTGGCGCTCGCGCAGCCGCGCCAGCAGCGGCGCGGTGCGGTCGATCTCCTCGGCGGTGCTCACCGGGGCGCCGCGCCCGGCCTTGACCCCGCCGACGTCGATGATGTCGGCGCCGTGTGCGACGGCCGCGTCGGCGGCGCGCAGCGCGGCGTCGAAGCCGAAGGTGGCGCCCGCGTCGTAGAAGGAGTCGGGGGTGCGGTTGAGGACCGCCATGACGGCGGGGCGGCCGGGACCGAACTCCCGGCCGCGCAGCCGCAGCACCCCGTGGGGGGCACAGCCCTCGGCCATGTCCGCCTTTCCGCGCCGCCGCGGAACCCCTCCCCGCCGGCGCCCGAATCGACGCCCGGCACCCCCTCCGGCACCGGGCGGGCGCGCCCGCGCGCCCGGTCAGCGCGCCGCGCCGACCACCGCCTCGGCCGGCGCGGCGGGCTCGCCCGAAGCGGGGGCGGCGCCGCCGCCCCCGCGGCGCTCCTTGGCCACCACCAGGTGCTCCCAGGTCTCGACGTAGCTGACCTCGGGGCAGGCCCGCACCGACTCCAGCGCCTCCACCAGCGAGGCGCGGTCGGGCGCGGTGGCGGTGCCGACGAGGTCGTAGCGTCCGAACCCGGTGGCGAGGAAGGACACCCCCGCCAGCGTACCCAGCCGGGCCGCCACCGCGGCGGCGTCGCCGCGGCAGCGCACACCGAATCCGACCTGCTCGTTGGCGCCCACCACCGAGGGCTCCACGATGGCGGTGACGTGGACGACCCCGGCGTCGATCAGCCGCACCACCCGCGAGCGGGCGGCGGCCTGCGACAGCCCGACCTGGCGCGCCAGCTCGGCGTAGGAGGCGCGGCCGTCCTGCTGGAGGTGGCGCACCAGCCGCCAGTCCAGCGGGTCGATGGCGATCTCGCGCAGCGGCCGCACGCTGCTGTAGGCGTCCTTGACGATGGCGCCGCCGCGGAACGTCTCGGCGCCCTCCACGCCGGGCAGCGCCCGCAGGTCGCCCAACTCCGCCGACAGCGCGTCGTCGTCGCGCACCCGGACGTGGGCCACGACCGGGAACCGGCCGGCCGTCTGCGCGGCGAAGACGACCGCCTCGCGGGCCGACAGGTCGTCCAGGACCGGCCGGACCGGACCGGAAACACGGAATGAAATGTGGGCGAACACCTCCATTCCCAGGACACCGGCGTGCAGGACCCCCACGATCCGGATCGCCCCCGCGCAGACCAACTGCCTGACGCGCGCCCGCACCGCCGTCCGGGACAGTCCGACTCCGTCCGCCAGCGCCTGGTATGTCGCCCTTCCGTCCGCTTGCAGCGCCCTCATGAGCGCGGCATCGACCGCATCGAGCACGATGGCATGCCTTTCCCTCGCATGTCGGCGCCCTTTCCCCCCGGGCGCCGCCCCTCCCTGCGGCCAGATCATGGCAGTTGTGGCGACGGTTAACTACTGATCACGAAAGAAACAAGGACGACTTTGGCCCTCCATGCTCGGAGATAGCGACATTCGGCTTCATTCAGTCACGTATGCCGACATCGCAGACACGTAACGAACAGGCCGTGGTTCGCCTCACGTGTGCGAACAACTCCGGCAAAGCGAGACACTGTTGTCCGGCATGTTCGGCGCTCCGTGCGGTAGGAGAAGGGGAAGTATGTCCTTCCGCGCCGTGGTTCGTCCGCGAATCGGGTGAGGGCGCCTCAGGGGACGGGCGGGTCAGAAGGGAATCCCATGGCACAGCGAGGGGACCGATCGGAGCCAGGGGGGCCTGCGACCGCCGCCCGGCCCGCGAGTACCTGGCGAGCGCTGCTGTGGACGGCGGGTTCGCTCCCCCTGCCCGGCCTGGCCCACCTGCGCATGCGCCGGCGCGTGCTCGGCTGGACCGTGCTGGGCTGCTACCTCGCCCTGATCGCCGCCCTGGTGGTGGCCGGCGTGCTGCTGATGCGCGGCGACCTCGCCCAGGGCGCCCGCCTGGCGGTGCAAGGCCGCTACCTGGCCGCGGTCTCCGTCGGGGTGTTCGCGGTGGCCGTGGTGTGGATGACCGTCGTCGTGCACTCCTGGGTGATCACCCGGCCCCCGTCCTCGGGCCGGGCCGCCCGCGCCGGCGGCGCGGTCCTGGTGGCGGTGCTGTGCCTGTGCGTCGCCGCGCCGGCCGCCCAGGCGCTGCGCACCACCTACACCGCCTACGACACCATCAACTCGGTGTTCGGCCCCGAGGACGAGGACGCCCCGCCGCACGACGCCGCCAACCCGTGGGGCGACCGCGACCGCGTCAACGTGCTGCTGCTGGGCGGGGACTCCGGCAGCAACCGCTACGGCATGCGCACCGACAGCATGATCGTGGCCAGCATCGACGTCACCCACGGCGACGTCGTGCTGATCGGCCTGCCGCGCAACCTGGAGAACGCCCAGTTCCCCAAGGACACCGCGCTGGCCGAGGCGTACCCACCGCCCTACGGGTTCGACAACCTGCTCAACGAGGTCTACCAGACGGTGGCCGAGGACCCCGAGCGGCTGGCCATCGACCCCTCGGCCAAGGACCCGGCGGCCGACACGCTCAAGCACGTCATCGCCAACCTCACCGACCTGGACCTGGACTACTACGCCCTGGTCGACATGAAGGGGTTCGAGTCGCTGATCGACGCCATCGGCGGCATCGACGTGCACATCGACGAGCCCATCCCCTACGGCGAGGAGGGCGACGTCCTGGAGGCCGGCGACCAGCACCTCGACGGCAACGAGGCGCTGTGGTACGGGCGCAGCCGGGTCAACAGCGACGACTACGCGCGCATGGGCCGCCAGGGCTGCCTGCTGATGTACGTGGCCGAGCAGACCGAGCCGACCACCGTGCTCACCAGCTTCCAGGAGTTGGCGGGGGCGACCAAGCAGACGCTGCGCACCGACATCCCGCAGTCCAAGCTGCCGGCGTTCATCGACCTGGCCGAGCTGGTCACCAGCGAGGGCGAGATGTCCACCCTCCAACTGTCGCCGCCCCAGGTCAACACCGCCCACCCCGACTGGAAGCAGATCCGCGACCTCATCCAGGACGCGATCAACGAGCAGGAGGAGGCGCAGGCCGCGCCGGGCAACGAGGCCGCCGAGGACGACGCCGTGACGCCCAACGCCTCGCCCAGCGGGAGCGGCCCGGCCGACGAGCGCCCCGCCGACGGGCAGGACGGCCAGCAGGGGCAGGGGCAGCAGCAGGGCCAGGCGACCGAGTGGCAGGAGTACACCGGCCTGGCCGAGCCCTCCCCCACCACCCCGGGCCGCCAGGTCGGCGAGGACGCCACCTCGCTGGAGACCATCTGCCCCTGACACGTTGAGACCGCCGCGCGCCGGGCGCGGGGGCGCCCGGATCCGGGTCCTCCCCCGCGCCCGGCGGCGCGTCGGGGGTCGGGACGCGTCCGGGGCCAGGTGCCCAGCGGCGGCATGGCCGACCCCCTGCGCGGGGACACCACGTGGTACCGGGGCGCACGGGGACACCACGCGGATCCGGCGGGCGGGAACGCCGGCCGAGGGAGCTGATCAGACCGTGAAGCGGCCGTAGCGCCCGCGGTGGTAGAGCAGCGGGCGCTCGGTGTCCTCCGACACGTGCGCCTGCGCCACCCGGCCCACCACCAGCCAATGATCGCCCACCGCCAGCACGTCGTGCTTGAGGCACAGCACGTGCCCGGCCGCGCCCTGGAGCAGCGGCAGCCCGTCGGCGCCGCGCCGCCACCGGGTGGGGTGGGCGAAGCGGTCGATGCCGGGCGTGGCGAACCGCGCGGCGACCTCCCGCTGGTCCTCGGCGAGGATGTTGACGGCGAACGAGGACGCCTGGCGCAGGGCGGGCCAACTGCCCGAGCGGTCGTTGATGTAGAAGGACACCAGCGGCGGTTCGAGGCTGACGCTGGTGAAGGAGGTCGCGGTCACGCCCACCGGTCCCCGGGCGCCCTCGGCCGTCACCACGACCACGCCGGCGGCGTGGGCGCCCATGACGCTCCGGAAGGCGTCGGCCGTCAGCGCGCCGTCGCGGGACAGCCGCCGCTCGCCGTGGTCGTCCAATCCGGTTGCCGCCTCCGCCGAAGTGCGCACGCACGCCTCCATCCGCCGGCCGGTCCGGCCGGGTCGTCGTCCTGGGGTGCGGTCCGTGCCGCGCCCGGTCCCCTTCGCACAGCCGCCACCGCCGCGCCGGTATTCCCCTGCGGGGCGGGAGGAACGGCACCCGGGCGGCGGTGGCGGCCCCGGGCCGCGCCCGCGCCGGCACGGCCGGGGCGGGCCACCCGGGCGCGCGGCGGACGACGCCCGGCCGGGGCGGACACGCTCCGTGGCGCACCTCACGTGCCGGCCGTCCGGCGAACCGGCCGTGACGCGGGCCTGCGGCGGTAGCCCGGATGACTCAAACCATCACCGAACGTAACAAACATAAGGGGGACTTCCGCCAACAAGCCCGCTAAAGTCCGGCATATGCACTCGCACAGGAGGTCGCGGCCCGGCCGGGCCCGCCGCGCCCTGGTGCTCGTCGTGGTCGTCGCCCTGTGCGGAACAGGGCTGGCGGCCGCCGCGCCGTGGCTGCTGGCGCAGGCGGGCATCGATCTGGACCGCACCGCGCTGCCGTGGGCCGACCCGTGCTCGGTCGAGACCGACGAGGGCACGGTCATGCTCACCCTGGCCGAGGCCCGCCGCGCCACGACGGCGGTGGCGCTGGAGGCGCGCGGCGAGGAGGGGCCCGACACCTCCGGCATCGATCCGGCGGTCCTGCGGCGGCTCCGCGAAGGCCCGCCCGACGACGCCGGACCGAGCCTGACCTGCCGCGCCTCCGTCGCCGACGGCCTGGAGCGCGAGGGCCTCACCGAGACCGGGCTGACGCCGCGCGCGCAAGCCGTGCTCGACGCGATGGGCGAGGTTTTCGGCGAGATGAGCCTGGGCGGCTACGAGCCGGGCGGGATCGGCACCGGCCACGGCGAGGACTCCGCGCACTACGACGGCCGCGCGATCGACGTCTTCTACCGCCCGGTCACCGAGGAGAACCGGCGGGAGGGCTGGCTGCTGGCGCACTGGCTGGTCGCCCACGCCGAGGAACTGCACGTCGCCAACGTCATCTTCGACGACAAGATCTGGAACGCCCGGGGTTCACGCGGCGGCTGGTGGCCTTACCGCTCCCCCGACCCCAACAACGACATCCTGCGCCACCTCGACCACGTGCACGTGGACGTCCACGAGGGCGGCGACAGCGCACGCTGATGCGGAGCGGCCGGGCGTGTGCCGGGACTGCGGCGCGTCGGACCGAGGCACCAAGACCAAGCGCGGCGCGGGGCCGGACAGCGCCCCGGCCCCGCGCCCGGCTCACCCATGCTGTGTTCGCGTGAGAGGCCGCCGCCAAGCCGAGCCGACCCAGCCCACCCGGCCCATCGCCGCCGCCCCGTCGCCCGCGCCGACCGCTGGCGCGCCAACCGATCACCGCTCACCCATGCCATCCGCCGCCTCGCCACCCCGTCGTGTGCTTCGCGCATCGGCGTACGGTCCGATGACACCCGACCCGGGCAACCGCCGCCCTCACCGCAATCAACGCAACCGGGCACGGCCGCGAACGCGTCTCGCGTTCGCGGCCGTGCCGCTTTCGTGGGCCGAGTGCCCGGGTTGATCACACGGGGTCAGACGTCGGCGGCCATGCGCGCCTCGCCGACCGCGACCGCCGGTCCGCCGACCGGCGAGGGAGCGGCCTCCCCGACCTCCTCCCGGACGGGCGCGTACCCCTCCTGCGTCGGGACCGAGGGGCCGGTCGCGTCGGTCGTCGGAACCGGGTCGGTGGCGAAGACAACGCCGGTCCCGGTACCGGCGTCGGCCACGGGCGCCGCCGCCCATCCGGCGGCCGCCGCGAGCCCGGCGGGCGCGCCGCGCCGGGTGGCGCGGGCGGCCACGGCCAGCGGCGCAAGGGCCGCGACGGCGATCACCCCGCCGACCACGGCCAGCGTCCCGGTGCCCGCCGCCTCGATGACCCCGCCGCCGACGATCCCTCCGGCGCCCATACCCAGCCACATCACGGCCGCGTTGAGCGCCACCGCCGACCCGGCGGCGGCGGGCGCGGCGTCGATGAGCTTGGCCTGGACGGCGGGCAGCACGCCCCAGCCGCCCAACCCCCACAGCGCCAGGGCCGCGACCGTGGGCACCACCGCACCGCCCGTGAAGGGCAGCGCGAACAGTCCGGCCGCCAGGAGCACGAGAGCGCCGAGCATCGTCGCGTCCGAGCCGATGCGGTCGGTCGCCCAGCCGGAGGCGACGTTGCCGAGCGCACCGGCCAGGCCGTAGACGACCAGCAGCGCGCTCAGCTCGCCGGGGTCGGGGCTGCCCAGGTCGGACAGGACCGGGACGACGAAGGTGTAGACGGCGAAGTCGCTGACGGCGGCGAGGAGCGACACCCCCAGGACGGCGGGCACGGTGGCGCCCCGGAGGACGCCGAACCGGGCGCGCAGCGGGATCCGGGGCAGCGGATCGGTGCGCGGCAGGGCGGGCAGGGTCGCCATGGCGGCCAGCCCCAGCAGCGCGATGGCGGCGTAGACGCCCTGGGGCCCCACGGGCCCGGCGAGGGCGACCCCGGCGGGCACGCCGAGCACCGTGGCCAGGGTGGACCCGGTGACCACGAGCGCGACCGCGCTGCCGCGCCGGTGCGGGGCGACCAGGTCGGCGGCCGTGACGACGGCCAGCGGGGTGAACGTCGCGGCGCCGATGGCGGTGACGACACGGGCCGCGAGGAGCGCCTCGAACCCGGGCGCCAGCGCGGTCAGCAGGTTGCCCGCCGCGCACAGGACCAGGGCGGCGGCGAGGAGCCGACGGCGGTCGCAGTGCCCGAACAGGGTGGACAGCACGGGCGCGGCGAGCGCGTAGGTCAGCGCGTAGACGGTGACGAGTTGCCCGGCGAGGGACACGGTCACGTCGGTATGGGAGGCGATATCGGAGAGCATTCCGGCGATGACATAGGCACCGGTGGCAACGGCGAAGTTACCGAGAGCGAGGGCGAGAATCCTCACCGACATGGCGGCTCCTGCGGACAAAAAATGCAGTGGGTGGGTTTTAGGGGTCGCCGGAATTCCGAGCGGCGTTGTCGAACGCGCCGTCGGTAATTCGGGCAGGGTTGTTCAGCCCGCGAATGCGATTGCCCGTGCCACCCGAATTCGGGCATGGCTGATCGCGTTCACCGACTGAGTCGCAGTATGTTCACATCGTGAACGGTCGCCGGAGTGCCCGCCGACCTACGGTGGGCATGCCCCAGAGCCCCTTACCTGCCAGGGCGTACCGCAGCAGGCAGAAGCGCTGTCGTGTAGGACGACGAGTATGCGCCGTGGCGCCACTCCGATTTCCCAACCACGGACCGAGTCCGCGCCTGGGGATGGAAAGCCTCACCCGGCCCGGACCACCGATGGTGGACCGTGATGACCGCGTGACATAACCAAGCTAACAGCCGAGGAATGCCGAACGCGACCCATGGCAACCCCGAATTTCGGTGGCCCATGCCACACCCCGACCCGTAAACGAACGGCGGGCCTCAGGCGACTTTCACGTTCCCCCCACGCACCCCTCGGAGGGAGTACCGTCGTCCTGGCCGCAGGAGCGGCAAGTGACCAAAAGCGCTACCCCACGCCGAAGAACCCCCAGGTCAACAAGGGTGCTCCCCGCACGCGCGGGGATGGCCCGACCGGCGCCGCCGACCGCGGCGACATCGGCGGGTGCTCCCCGCACGCGCGGGGATGGCCCCCCGGACGTCATCGCGGCGTGCGGGCCGATCGAGTGCTCCCCGCACGCGCGGGGATGGTCCCCCGGTACTCGTCGCTCATCGGGGTTCCTCTCCGTGCTCCCCGCACGCGCGGGGATGGTGCCCCGAATGCCCTGTTCGTTCCGTGAATCTGGCTCCGGGTTGCGTCTCTCGTTAGGTTGGGGGACTGTGCCTGACATTGATGCTGACTTCCTTGCCCTGCCGATGCGGCAACTGGCCGACGCGGCGTTGCAGGCGGCCCGGGAACTCGGGGCCGATCATGCCGACTTCCGGTTGGAGCGGATCCGGGGGCGCTACATCTCCCTCTCCGACGCCGAACTCGACAGTGAGAGCGACACCGATACCCTCGGCTTCGCCGTCCGGGTGATCCACAACGGCGTCTGGGGGTTCGCCGCCGACACCGTCCTCACCGTCGACGCCGCCGTCGCCGTGGCCCGCCGGGCGGTCGAGGTGGCGGCCGTGTCCGCCGCCGCCAGTACCGAGCGCGTCGAACTCGCGCCCGAGCCGGCCCACCGCGACGTGACCTGGGTGTCCTCCTACACGGTCGACCCCTTCACCGTGACACCGCGCGAGCAGACCGCGCTGCTCGCCGGCTGGAGCCGCCGCCTGCTGGAGGACAGCCGCGTCGACCACGTCGACGCGTCCTTCGAGGCGGTCAAGGAGCAGAAGTTCTACGCCGACACCGCCGGCACCGTCACCACCCAGCAGCGGGTGCGCATCGCCCCCGAGGTCGAGATCGTCGCCACCCGCGACGGGCGGCTGGACAGCATGCGCACCATCTCCGCGCCCGCCGGGCGCGGCTGGGAGTACACCGCCCAGGTGGAGCCCGAACTCGACGCCCTCCCCGAACTGCTCGCCGAGAAGCTGGCCGCCCCCAGCGTCGAGGCCGGGCGCTACGACCTGGTCATCCACCCCTCCAACCTGTGGCTGACCATCCACGAGTCCATCGGCCACGCCACCGAACTGGACCGCGCGCTGGGCTACGAGGCCGCCTACGCGGGCACCTCCTTCGCCACGCCCGACCAGCTCGGCACCCTCCGGTACGGCTCGCCGATCATGAACGTCACCGGCGACCGCACCGCCGAGAACGGCCTGGCCACCATCGGCTACGACGACGAGGGGGTCGCCACCTCCTCCTTCGACCTCATCCGCGAGGGCGTGCTCGTGGGCTACCAGCGCGATCGGCGCATCTCCCGCCTCCAGGGCTACGAGTCCTCCAACGGCTGCGCCCACGCCGACTCCCCCGCCACGATGCCGATCCAGCGCATGGCCAACGTGTCGCTGGCCCCCGACCCCGACGGCCCCTCCACCGACGAGCTGATCGCCGGGGTGGAACGCGGGATCTACATCGTGGGCGACAAGAGCTGGTCCATCGACATGCAGCGCTACAACTTCCAGTTCACCGGCCAGCGCTTCTACCGCATCGAGAACGGCCGCCTGACCGGCATGCTGCGCGACGTCGCCTACCAGGCCACCACCACCGACTTCTGGAACTCGATGCGCGCTCTGGGCGGGCCGCAGACCTACGAGCTGGGCGGGTCGTTCATGTGCGGCAAGGGCCAGCCCGGGCAGGTCGCGGCCGTCAGCCACGGCTGCCCCACGGCGGTCTTCTCCGACATCCGGGTTCTCAACACAGTGCAGGAGGCAGGGCGATGAGCGGGACCGCTCCTCAGGCGGTGGTGGAGCGGGCGCTGGAGCTGGCGCGCGCCGACGAGTGCATGGTGCTGGTGGAGGAGACCTCCTCGGCCAACCTGCGCTGGGCGGGCAACTCGCTGACGACCAACGGCGCCACGCGCGGGCGCACGGTCACCGTGGTCGCGCTCAACCGCACCTCGCGCGGCGTGGCCGTCGGCACCCGCTCGCGCACCGGTGTCCGCGACGACGAACTGGAGGACCTGGTCCGTGCGGCCGAGGCGGCCGGCGAGGAGGCGCTGCCGACCGACGACGCGTCGCCGCTGCTGACGCCCGAGGACGCCTGCGCGCCCGCCAAGGCGACCCCGTGGGACGCGCCGGCGGCCGCCACCGACATGTCCGCGTTCTCGGGGGTGGCGCCGGGCCTGGGCCGCGCCTTCGAGCGCGCCGGCGCGGGCGGGCGGCGCCTGTACGGCTACGCCGAGCACACGGTGACCTCGACGTTCCTGGGCACCTCGACGGGGGTGCGGCTGCGCCACGACCAGCCCACCGGCACGATCGACGTGAACGCGAAGTCCGCCGGGGAGGCGGAGTCCGGGCCGGGCACCGGCCACTCCGCCTGGGTGGGTCAGGCGACCCGGGACTTCTCCGACGTGGACGTCGACGCGCTGGAGCACGAGCTGGGCCGGCGGATCGGCTGGGCCGAGCGCCGGGTGGACCTGGCGGCCGGGCGCTACGAGACCATCCTGCCGCCCAGCGCCGTGGCGGACATGATGGCCTTCCTCTACCTCAACGCCAACGGGCGCGACGCCGCCGAGGGGCGGACGGTGTTCTCGGCGCCCGACGGGGGCACCCGGGTCGGCGACCGGCTGGCCACGCTGCCGCTGACGCTGTTCAGCGACCCCCACCTGCCGGGGCTGGAGTGCTCCCCGTTCGTCTCGGCGACGGCGCCGGGGCGCCGCGTCACGGCGTTCGACAACGGGCTGCCGCTGCGGCGCACGGAGTGGATCTCCAGCGGTGAACTGGCGGCGCTGACGCAGACCCGCCGCACCGCCGAGACCACCGGGCTGCCGCTGACGGCGTTCATCGGCAACCTGGTGCTGTGGCAGGCCGACGGCGCGGCCACGGTGGACGAGATGGTGGCCCAGACCGAACGCGGCCTGCTGCTGACGTGCCTGTGGTACATGCGTACCGTGGACCCGCAGTCGCTGCTGCTGACCGGGCTGACCCGCGACGGCGTCTACCTGGTGGAGAACGGCCGGGTCACCGGCGCGGTGAACAACTTCCGCTTCAACGAGTCGCCGGTGAGCCTGCTGGAGCGGGCGGTGCAGGCGGGGGCCACCGTTCCGGCGCTGGGCCGGGAGTTCGGCGACGGGTTCACCCGCACGGCGATGCCGCCGCTGCGCGTGCCCGACTTCAACATGTCCACGGTGAGCCAGGCGTCCTAGGCGCGCCGCCGGCGCGCCGGAGGAGGCCGCCGGGACGCGCGGGAGGGGCCGCCGACCCTGGGGTCGGCGGCCCTCGCGGCGTTTTTGGGGGGCGGGCCGGGGCGGAGGTCGGGGATGGCCCCCAGGGGCGGGTGCGGGGAAGGCCGGGGCCGGGCCAGGGGCGCTCCCTGACCCGGACGGCCCGGTGCCGCTGGGAGGGTGGCACCCGATCGCCGGGCGCGGGCGGCCGGGAGCGGCCCCCGCGCCCTGCCTCCCCCACTCTCCACCCTCAACGACGAAAGCCTCCCCATGCGTGTGCCGGCCGCTGTCCTGTCCCTCCTCCTGGCCGTGTCGGCGGCCCTGGCCCCGGCGGGGCCGGCCGCCGCCGACCCGGGCGGGCCGGGTGGACCGGGCGGGTTGGATACGGCCGAGGTGGACGCCTTCGTGACCGCCTACCTGGACCGCCACGGGCTGCCGGGGGCCGCCGTCGCCGTGGTCCGCGACGGCGAGACCGTCCACGAGGCCGGCTACGGCGCGGACGGCAACGGCGGCCGGCTCACCGAGCACAGCCGGCTGCGCATCGGCTCGGTGTCCAAGTCCTTCACCGCGTTCGCCGTCCTGCGGCTGGTGGACGAGGGCCAGGTCGAACTGGACGCGCCGGTGGACCGCTACCTGCCCGGCTTCCGGCCCGGCGCCGGCATCACGCTGCGCCACCTGCTGGCGCACACCTCGGGGCTGCCCAACCCCACCGTCGTGGCCCCTGCGGAGTCGCTGGAGGAGGGCGTCGCCCGGATCGACGGCTGGGACCTGTCCGCCGAACCCGGCGCGGCCTACGCCTACAGCAACGCCAACTACTGGGTGGCGGCGCGGGTGGTGGAGGTGGTCGCCGGGCAGCCGTTCGACGCCTTCCTGGCCGATCAGGTCTTCGCGCCGCTGGGCATGGCGGACACGGTCGGCACCGCGACCACGCGCGAGCCGGTCGAGGGTCTGGCCCAGGGGCACGTCACCGCCTACGGCGGCGCGCTGCCCCTCACCGGGCCGCAGGAGATGAACAGCGGGGCGGGCGGCGTGGTCAGCACGGCCCACGACATGGCCGCCTGGCTGGCGATGCAGCAGCGCGGCGGGACCGCGCCGGACGGCCGGCGGCTGCTGTCCGCCGAACTGGTCGAGGAGTCCCGCACCCGCCAGCCCGGCGCGGGCCGCGCGGGGCTGGGCTGGCGGCACAGCGGGCCGGGCGTCGCGCCCGCGCGCGTCTCGCACAGCGGGGTGGTGCCGGGGTTCAACGCCCAGCAGGACCTGGTGACCGGCAGCGGCTACGGCGTGGTGGTGCTGCTGAACAGCTACACCCCCTCGCGCGAGCAGGCCTACGAACTCAGTTCGGGGATCATCGAGTTGACCGAGGGGCGCGCCGCCGACCCCGGCGCGCCGACCGCCACCGTGGTCGACCTGGTCCTGGGCGGGCTCACCGCGGCGGGGCTGGGGCTGGGCGTCCTGGGGGTGCGGCGCTCGGGCCGGTGGGCCGCGCGGCGCGCCGCCTGGCCCGGGTGGCGGTTCTGCCTGCGCCTGCTCCCCCAGTCGGCCGCGCCGGCGCTGGCGGTGCTGCTGTTCGGGGTCGCGCCCGCGCTGGAGGGCAACAGCTACACCCCGGCGGACGTGTTCGGGCTGTGGCCGGCGCTGACGGTGCTGGTGGCGGTGCTTGCGGCGGTGGGAGCGGGGGTCGCGGCCGCCCGGGTCGCTGCCCGGGTGCGGCATGCTGCGCCCGGCGCAGGGGAGGCGCGGCGGTAGCCGCGAAGGGCGCGGCCACCGCCCCCGCCGGGCGCAGGGTCGCGGTGCGCCGTCCGCGCGGCGGCCGGTGCCGGCCGCCGGGCGGCGGGCGCCGGCGCGCTATTCGTCCAGCCGGAACCCGACCTTCAGGCCCACCTGGAAATGCCCGACCTGGCCGTTCTCCAGGTGGCCGCGAATCTCGGTGACCTCGAACCAGTCGAGTTCGCGCAGGGTGGCGGCGGCCCGCTCGATGCCGTTGCGGATCGCCTGGTCCACGCTCTCGGTCGAGGTACCCACGATCTCGGTGACGCGGTAGGTGTGGTGCGACATGCGGCTCCCTTCCGTAGGTGCTCGGTTGCACACTGCCCGCCGCGCGTGGCGGCAATCACCGGTTCGGCACGCATGCGGCGTCGGCGCGGGTGGTGCGGCGGATTGCGGACGGACCGTCGGCGGGGGCGCGGGTGACCGCTTCGTCGCCCTGTGACTCCTGTGGGTAATGCACCTTTCCTGCCTGTTCAGGACCATTGATGTACTGACCTGCTGGACTTTCCCGAGACCACGTCGTAACTAAGTCTTGACGTACACAGGGGGTTGTCGGTGTAGATTGGGCCTCAGCGCTTCGGTCCCCCGTCGAAGCGCTGGGCCGGTGTTCCGAGCCCCCGTCGGAACACCGTTGCGACGTCGGGTGGTTTGCCCCCGTAGCCACCCGACGTCGCTTTTTTGTGCGCCAAAGACCGTGCCGTGGCATGCTCGTGACCGGCACCTGACCGACGAGCGGAGGCACCCGCCCCGCTACGACTGGGGAGCGGCGTGGACACCAGCGCACCGGCACCGGGGGACGGCGGCGAACACCGCCCCGAGCACACCGAGCCCGCACCGGGCGGCGGCCCCGCCGGGGCGCCCGAGCCCGAGATCCTGTGCTCGCGGCGCGGCTGCCGCGCACCGGCGGCCTGGGTGCTGGTGTGGAACAACCCCCGCATCCACACCGTGGACCGCCGCAAGACCTGGACGGCCTGCGACGACCACCGCGACTACCTCGCCGACTTCCTGAGTGTGCGCGGGTTCCTGCTGGAGACGGTCCCCTTCGCCGACTTCACCGGCTGACGGCCGCACCCGTCCCTCTTACCCGCCGCCTCCGTCAGGCGTCCACCGCCGCGCGCGCCCGAGGCGCTCCCCCTCACGCCGAGGGGCCGCCGGGCGCCTCGGGCGGATCGGCCGGTACCGCCGTTTGGGCCGCGGCCAGGTCCTCGGGGGTGTCGCAGTCGAACGCGGCGCGGGCGCCGTCGGCCAGGGCGGCGGCCGGGACCGGCGCGGGGCCGAGCGACCCGAGCAGGCCGCGCAGGGAGCCGCCGGTGTAGCCGGCCAGGGCGGCGCGGACGCGCTCGGTGCGCCAGGCGCCCAGCAGCCACTGCTCCCGGCCGTCCGCGTCCAGCAGCACCGCGCCCGTGCCGTGGCGCCGGGCCGCCGCCAGCAGCGCGGCCAGGTCCTCGGGCCGCACGAACGGCAGGTCGCCGGCCAGCAGCGCGAACCACGGCCGCCGCACGCAGGCGAGCCCGGCGCGCAGCGCGGGCACCGGACCGGCGCCGGGCGGGTCCTCGCGGACGTAGCGCGCGGCGGGGCGGTCGCGCGGCGGACCCACGACGACCAGTTCCTCGGCCGCACGCGCCGCGGCGGCCACCCGCTCCACCAGCGGCGTGCCACCGACCCGGAGGCCGGGCTTGTCGCCGCCGCCCATGCGCCGGGCGGCTCCCCCGGCCAGGACCACGGCGTCGAACGGCTCCGCTGCGGGCATCGCACCCTCCTCAACGCTGGGCCACCCGCCCCCAGCATGCCACCGGCGGGGGCGGCCGTGCCGGGGCGCCCGCGCGCGGGCGCCCCGGCCCCTCAGGTCGCGAGTTCGGCCCGCGCGCGCATCAGGGCGAACCCGAGCAGGTTGGGGCCGCGCCACCGCGCGGGGTCGGCGGCGCGGTCGTCGTCGGCGGCCAGGCCGATCCCCCAGACCCGGTCCACGGGGCTGGCCTCGACCAGCACCCGGCCGGAGGTTGCCTGGAGGAACGCCCCGAGGTCGGGGTTCTGGGCGAACTTGTGCACCGAGCCGCGGACGACGATGTCGAAGGCGTGGGCGTCCCAGACGTCCTGGTCGAAGCCGCGGACCTCGCGGCCCACGGCCTTGGCCGCGCCGGGGTGGGGCGCGGCCAGGACCCGCCGCAGGGCGTCGTCGTCGCCGAACAGCCGGGCCTTCTGGGCCATCATCCAGTGCTCGGCGGTGGGGTAGGCCACCCCCTCGACGGTGAACCCGGCCGGCCACCACTGGCTGAGGCAGCCCGGCCCCACCGATCCGTCGCGGGCGGGCCGGTGGCCCCAGAAGAACAGGAACCGGTGCCGCTCGCCGCGCGCCACCCGCGCGCGCAAGTCCTCGGCCGACAGCGGTTCGGCCGCCTCCGGCGGGGTCGTGCCCTCCACCGCTCACTCACTCCTTCCCATCGGCCGGCGCCCGCCCAGCAGCGGGGTCAGCCCTTGACGCACACCACCTGGCGCAGGTGGGCGACGACCTCGACCAGGTCGGTCTGGGCCTCGATCACGGCGCTGATGTCCTTGTAGGCGGCCGGGATCTCGTCGAGGACCCCGACGTCCTTGCGGCACTCCACGCCCCGGGTCTGCTCCACGAGGTCGGCCTCGGTGAAGCGCCGCTTGGCCTTGTTGCGGCTCATGCGGCGGCCGGCCCCGTGGGAGGCGGAGTCGAACGCGGCGGGGTTGCCCAGCCCGCGCACGATGTAGGTGCCGGTCGCCATGGAGCCCGGGATGATCCCGAGGTCGCCCGTGCCCGCGCGGATCGCGCCCTTGCGGGTCACCAGCACCCGGACGCCGTCGTACTCCTCCTCGGCGACGTAGTTGTGGTGGCAGGAGATCCACTGGTCGAACCGCACGCCCGGCACCGTGGCGCGCAGGACGTCGCAGGCCAGGCCCATCATGATGTCGCGGTTGCGGCGGGCGTAGTCCTGCGCCCAGAACAGGTCGCGCCGGTAGTCGTCCATCTCGGGCGTGCCGGCGACGAACACCGCGAGGTCGCGGTCGGGGAGGTCCTGGTTGTGCGGCAGGCGCCGCGCGCGCTCGATGTGGTGCTCGGCCAACTCCTTGCCGATGTTGCGCGAGCCCGAGTGCAGCACCAGCCACACCGCGCCGCCGTCGTCCAGGCAGACCTCCAGGAAGTGGTTGCCCCCGCCCAGGGTGCCCAACTGGCGGGCGGCGCGCTCGCGGCGGTGGTGCACGGGCCGCGCCAGGGAGTCGAACCCCGACCAGAAGTCGTCCCAGCCGGCCGTGCGCAGGCCGTGCACGCGGCGGGGGTCGACCGGGCGGTCGTGGGCGTGGGGGCCGACCGGGATGGCGGCCTCCAGCCGCGAGCGCAGCCGCCCGAGGTCGTCGGGCAGGTCGGCGGCGGTCAGCGTGGAGCGCACGGCGGTCATGCCGCAGCCGATGTCCACGCCCACGGCGGCGGGCGAGACGGCGTCGCGCATGGCGATCACCGAGCCCACGGTCGCGCCCTTGCCGTAGTGGACGTCGGGCATCACGGCCAGGCCGTGCACCCACGGCAGCCGGGTGACGTTGCGGAGCTGGTCCATGGCGGCGGACTCGACGGTGTCAGGGTCGGCCCACATGCGGATGGGAACCCGCGCTCCGGGGACCTCGGTGTAGGGCATGGGGCCACCTCCTCGATGGATGCCGGTGCGGTGCGCGACTACCCCATGATCGCGC
Source organism: Streptomonospora mangrovi (assembly GCF_027604915.1). Classification (GTDB taxonomy): domain Bacteria; phylum Actinomycetota; class Actinomycetes; order Streptosporangiales; family Streptosporangiaceae; genus Streptomonospora; species Streptomonospora mangrovi. The sequence goes on along the minus strand of NZ_JAJAQC010000012.1, from coordinate 51,223 downwards.
CCACCTATGACGCCAGAGGCGGCCCCGGCGGGGCAACCGGTTTTCCGCACCGGACCTGGCCACCGGGTCGGACGCCCGCCGCCACTTCCCCGGCCGGGCCGAGCCCCCTGTGACGAGGGCCGACGCGCACACGCCCCGTCACACGCGGTCGCACCGGGTTACCGTGCTCGCGGCGGCGCCGAGGGCCGGGGCCGCCGGCCCGGGAGGCGGACATGGGAGAACGCGAGGACACCGGCGACCGCGGCGGCCGCGCGACCGGCGCGGCCGCCGGCCCGCCCCCGGCCGGGCCGGGGGCGGCGTAGTGGCCGACGACCTCGTCGCCCGGCTGCGCGCCGCCGGCGCGATCGGACCCGACTGGACCGAGGCGTTCGCGCACGCCCCCCGCGCCCGGTTCATCCCCGACACCGTGTGGGACCTGGGGCGCAACCGCGTCGACCGGGCCGCCGCCCCCGAGCGGTGGCGGGAACTGGTCGAGACCGACGCCGCGATCGTCACCCAGTTCGACGACGGCGACGGCAGCGGTCGCGGCTACGTCACCTCCAGCGCCTCCATGCCCTCCCTCGTCGCGCTGATGCTGCGGGAGCTGGCGGTCGAGGCGGGCATGCGCGTGCTGGAGATCGGCACCGGCACCGGGTGGACCGCCGCCCTGCTGAGCGCCCGCCTCGGCGACGAGCGGGTGACCACCGTCGAGGTCGACCCGGCGCTGGCCGGGCGCGCCCGCGCCGCCCTGGCCGCCGCCGGGTTCCACCCGTGCGCGGTGGTGGGCGACGGCACGGCCGGGTGGCCGGAGCGGGCGCCGTTCGACCGGGTGATCGCCACGGCGGCGGTGCGGTGGGTGCCCCACGCCTGGGTGGCCCAGACCCGGCCCGGCGGCAGGATCCTCACGCCGTGGGGCACGGCCTTCCACAACGGCACGCTGCTGCGCCTGGAGGTGGCCGGCGACGGCACCGCGCACGGGCACTTCGACGGCGACGCGGGCTTCATGTGGGTGCGCGGCCAGCGCACCCCGCACGGCGCCGTGGAGGACCGCGTCCTGCCCGGCCACGACTACGCCGAGACCGCCACGGCGCTGCACCCCTACGAGGCGGTGGGCGACTTCGACGCGTCGTTCGCGGTGGGGCTGCGCGTCCCCGACACCGCGTGCACGGTGGTCTGCGACGGCGACGACCCCGCATCGGAGTGCTTCACGGTGTACCTGGCGGCGCCGGAGGCGGACTCGTGGGCGTCGTGGCGCGTCACCCCCGACACGGTGGGGGCCTACCGGGTGCGCCAGCACGGGCGCCGGCGCCTGTTCGACGAGGTCGCCGCGGCCTATGCCTGGTGGGTGGGTGCCGGGCGCCCCGCGCACTCGCGCTTCGGGGTGACGGTGGGGCCGGCGGGCCAGCGCGTGTGGATGGCGACCGGGCGCGGCGAGCGCGGCCGGCGCGTCCCCGTGGCGGACCGCGGCCGCTGAGCGCGGCGGGCGCCGGGGGCAGGGGCGGTCCGGACCGAGCCTGAGCGCCGGGGGCGGCGGGCGGCGTCCGGCGCCCGAGATGCGGCGGGGCGGGGTGCGGCGGGCGGGCCGTGGTGCGGTGCGCCCCCGGGGCGCGCTTCCCCCTTCGGGGAGACCGGGGACGGACGCGGGGCGGGGTCAGCCGCCGATGGCCGACATCGGGCGGGCGGGTTGCAGGAAGCTGGGGTCGTTGATCCCGTGTCCGGGCAGCTTGGCGGCCACGGCGGCGCGCCAGCGGTCGGCGATCTCCTCGTCGGTGCCGCCGCCGCGCAGCAGGGGCCGCAGGTCGGACTCCTCGCGGGCGAACAGGCAGTTGCGGATCTGGCCGTCGGCCGTCAGCCGCACGCGGTCGCAGGCCCCGCAGAAGGGCCGGGTGACCGAGCCGATGATGCCGACGGTGGCCGGGCCGCCGTCGACGTGGAACAGTTCGGCCGGGGCGCTGCCGCGCGTGTCGGCGTCGGCGGGCTCCAGGTCGAAGTGGACGCCGAGGCGGTCCAGGATCTCGTCGGCGGTGACCATGGTGTCGCGGCGCCAGCCGTGCTGGGCGTCCAGCGGCATCTGCTCGATGAAGCGCAGTTCGTAGCCGTGGTCCAGGCAGTAGCGCAGCAGGTCGGGGGCGTCGTCGTCGTTGACGCCGCGCATCAGCACGCTGTTGACCTTGACCGGGGTGAGCCCGGCCGCGGCGGCGGCCGCCATGCCGTCGAGGACGTCGGTGAGCCGTCGGCGGCGGGCGAGCTTCTCGAAGACGTCGGGGCGCAGGGTGTCGAGGGAGACGTTGACGCGGTCGAGGCCGGCCTCGGCGAGCGCGGGCGCCGTGCGGGCCAGGCCGATGCCGTTGGTGGTCAGGGCGGTGTGGGGGCGGGGCCGCAGGGCGGTGGTGGCGGCGACGATGCCGACCAGGCCGCGGCGCAGCAGGGGTTCGCCGCCGGTGAAGCGGACCTCCTCGATGCCCAGGCGGGTCACGCCGATGCCGATGAGGCGGACGAGTTCGTCGTCGGTCAGGAGGTCGTCCTTGGGCAGCCACTCCAGGCCCTCGGGGGGCATGCAGTAGGTGCAGCGGAGGTTGCAGCGGTCGGTGAGCGAGACGCGTAGGTCGGTGGCGACTCTGCCGTAGGAATCGGCCAGCATGGGGCGTCACCTCTCTGATTCGTTGGCTGCCGGGCGTCGACAGGTGCGGATGCGTCGGTGGTGACGTCACCTGACTCATGCCCGCAGCGCTTCCAGCCTAAAAGATGCCTTCTTCGCCCTGTCTGGGGAATCCTGAGCGATAGCGGACGATTGTCGCGTTCGTCGATTTCGCGAATTCCGTCCGGCCGGTGGGACGGCCCGCTTCCCCTCCGGCGGCCCGCCAACCCGTCCCGCTCTGACCGGAACCGGCCCGCCACCTCAGCGGGGGCGTACGCGTCGGCCGCGCGGCGGCGCCACGCACGGTGCCCGCGCCGTCTCCCCGGGTGCGCGGGCGCGGGTACGCCGCCCCGCCGCCGGGAATAGGTGCGCCATGGAGGTCACCGAGGTCCTGCTGCCCGGCGTGGGCATCCGCTACGAGTTCACCACCGCGCGCGGCGCGCGCATCGGGGTGGTGGCGCGCCGCAACGGCGACACCGAACTGCTCAGCTACAGCGGCGGCGACCCCGACACCCCCCGCCACCTGCTCCACCTGACCCGCGAGGAGGCCGAGACCGTCGCCGAGATCCTGGGCGCGCCGCGCATCGCCGAGCGCTTCGCCGACCTCACCCGCGAGGTCCCCGGCCTGGTCTCGGGCCAGGTCGAGGTCGGCCCCGGCTCGCCCTACCGCGACCGCGCGCTGGGCGAGACCCGCGCGCGCACCCGCACCGGCGCCTCCATCGTGGCCGTCGTGCGCGGCGACCACGTGATCGCCTCCCCCACACCCGCCGAGACCCTGCGCGCGGGCGACGTGCTGGTGGTGGTCGGCACGGCCGAGGGCATCGCCGGCGTCGAGCACATCGTCGGCGCATAGCGCGGCGCCATGGAGATCTCCGTCGCCCTGTTCGTGGAACTGGGGGCCGTGCTGCTGATCGTCAGCGTCGCCTCGGCCGCCGCCCGCCGCGTGGGGCTGTCGCCGGTGCCGCTGTACCTGCTGGCGGGCCTGGCGCTGGGCGAGGGCGGGGTGGCGCCGGTGCCGGCCGCCGGCGACTTCATCGGCACCGGCGCCGCCATCGGCATGGTGCTGCTGCTGTTGCTCCTCGGACTGGAGTTCTCCCCCGAGGAGTTCACCCAGAGCCTGCGGCTGCACCTGCCCTCCTCGGTGCTGGACGCCGTGCTCAACGCCGCCCCGGGCGCGCTGGCCGGGTGGCTGCTGGGCCTGGACTGGCGCGGGTGCCTGGCGCTGGCCGGCATCACCTGGATCTCCTCCTCGGGGATCGTCGCGCGGCTGCTCACCGACCTGGGCCGGCTGGGCAACCGCGAGACCCCCTCGGTGCTGTCGGTGCTGGTCCTGGAGGACATCGCCATGGCGGTGTACCTGCCGCTGCTGGGCGCGGCGCTGGTCGGCAGCTCACCGGGGCGCACCGCGCTGGCGCTGGCCACGGCCCTGGGCGCGGTGGCGGTGGCGCTGTTCGCCTCCCACCGGCTGCGCGACCCGCTCAACCGGCTGCTGGACACCGCCGACTCCGAGCAGTTCCTGCTGCGGATCCTGGGCCTGGCGCTGCTGGTGGCCGGGGCCGCCGAGGCCGCCCACGCCTCGGCGGCGGTGGGCGCGTTCCTGGTGGGCCTGGCGCTGAGCGGCCAGCTCGCCCAGCGCGTCCGGTCGGCCGTCGAACCGCTGCGCGACCTGTTCTCCCTGGTGTTCTTCCTGGCCATCGGCCTGACGATCGATCCGCGCGACCTGCTGCCCGTGCTGCCGGCCGCCGCCGCGCTGGCCGCCGCCACCGCGCTGACCAAGGTCGCGGTGGGCTACTACGCGGCCGGGCGCGACGGGGTCGGCCGGCGCGGCCGGCTGCGCGCCGGGGCGGTGCTGATCCCCCGGGGGGAGTTCTCCGTGGTCATCGCGGGCCTGGCGGCGGGGGTGGCACCGCAACTGGTGCCCTTCGCCGCCGCCTACGTGGTCATCCTGGCCACCGCCGGCCCGGTGGCGGCCTTCCTGGTGGACCGCCCCCGCCCCGAACCGGCCGCCGACGCCGCCCCGGGCTGAGTGCGCGCGGGGCCGCCGGTCCGGCCCGGGCTGGGGGCCGACAAGCGCGACCCCGTAGGCTGCCGGTCACGTGTCGTCGGCGGGTACGGGAGGAGTCGCAGGTGGTCAGCACGCGGGAATGGGAACTGGCGGGAGGGCCCGGGGGCGCCGGGCGGCTGGCCGCGCGGGCGTGGGCGCCCGAGCGCGGGGAGCCGGACTGGCTGGCGGTGCTGGTGCACGGCTACGGCGAGCACATCGGGCGCTACACCCACGTCGCCGAGGCGCTGTGCGCCGGCGGCGCGGCCGTCTACGGCCTGGACCACCGCGGGCACGGCCGGTCCTCCGGCGAGCGCGTGCTGATCGAGGACTTCGCCGGCGTGGTCGAGGACGTGCACCGGCTGGTGACCCAGGCGCGCACCGCCTACCGCACGCTGCCGCTGGTGCTCGTCGGCCACTCCATGGGCGGGCTGATTGCCGCCCGCTACGCCCAGCTACACGGGGCCGACCTCGCCGGCCTGGTGCTGTCGGGGCCGGTGCTGGGCCGCTGGACCTCCGCGCAGCGCCTGCTGGCGGCCGCGGAGATCCCCGACACCCCCATCGACACCGACACGCTCTCGCGCGACCCCGAGGTGGGGCGCGCCTACGCCGCCGACGAGCTGATCTGGCACGGCCCCTTCAAGCGCCCCACGCTCCAGGCCATCGACACCGAGTTGCGGCGCATCACCGAGCACGGCCGCCTGGCGGGCACGCCGCTGCTGTGGGTGCACGGCTCCGACGACCGCCTGGTGCCGCTCTCCGACACCCGCGTGGGCATCGAGGCGTTCGCCGGCGACGACGTGACCGCGCGAATCTTCCCCGGCGCCCGGCACGAGGTGTTCAACGAGACCAACCGCGACGAGGTGCTGGCCGAGGTCGTGCGCTTCGCGCGGCGGTGCGCCGCCGCCCGGGGATGAGCGGGCGGGGATGAGCGGGCGGGGGCGCGGTGCGCCCCCGGCGGCCGCGCCCGGCCCCCTCCGGCCGGGGTCGGCGGGGCCGGGCGCGCGGCCCTCAGTCCGCGTAGAGCGCGGCGATGGCCTCGGCGTACTTGCGCTGGATCACCCGGCGCTTCATCTTCAGCGAGGGGGTCAGCTCCTCGCCCTCCACCGTCCACTCGTCGGCCAGCAGCCGCCACCGCTTGATCTGCTGCACCCGCGCCAGCCGGGCGTTGGCCGCGACCACGGCCGTCTCGACCTCGGCCAGCACCTTGGGGTGCTCGGCCAGCTCGACCAGGCCGGCGGCGTCGATGCCGTGGGCGGCGGCCCACGCGGGGGCGACGTCGGGGTCCAGCGTCAGCAGCGCCACCGGGTAGGGGCGGCGGTCGCCGTAGGCCAGGGCCTGCCCGATGAGCGGGTGCTCCTTGAGCCGGTTCTCGATCACGGCCGGCGCGATGTTCTCGCCCCCGGCCGTGATGATCAACTCCTTCTTGCGGTCCACGACGTAGAGGAACCCGTCCTCGTCCAGCCGCCCGATGTCGCCGGTGTGCAGCCAGCCCTCGGCGTCGATGAGCGCGGCCGTCTCCTCGGGGCGGTTGAGGTAGCCGGCGGTGTTGACCGGCCCGCGCACCAGGATCTCGCCGTCGGCGGCCAGGGCGATCTCCATGCCGTCGGAGGGGCGGCCCACGCTGCCGAAGCGGTAGGCGGTGGGGCGGTTGACGGTGACCGCCCCGCAGTTCTCGGTCATGCCGTAGATGTCGCGCAGCAGGACGCCCAGCCCGGAGAAGAAGCGCAGGGTCTCCTCGGGCATCGGCGCGGCGGCGGTGGTGAAGGCCGTGCAGCGGTCCAGCCCGATCAGCGCGCGGATGGGCCGCAGCATCGCCTCGTCGGCCTCGGCGAAGCGCCGCTCCAGGTCGGGGTCGCGGGTGCGGCCGTACTGGCCGGCCTCCAGGTAGGCCCGCGCGGTCTCCGCGGCCCGGTCCACGGCGGCGCGCCGCTCGGCGGGCGCGGCCGCCAGCGCGGCGGTGAGCCCGGCCTGGAGCTTCTCCCACACGCGCGGCACCCCGAACAGGCCGTGCGGGCGCACCAGGGGCAGGTAGGCGCCCAACTGCTTGGGGTCGGGGCAGAAGTGCAGGTGTCCGGCGATGCGGATGGGCAGGTAGGCGCTGAGGACCCGCTCGGCGATGTGGGCCATGGGCAGGTAGGACACCGACGAGCCGCCGAAGGGCAGGTCGTTGGCGCGCAGGGTGATGGTCACCTGGAACAGCACCTGGTGGTGGGACTCCAGCACGCCCTTGGGCGCGCCGGTGGTGCCGGAGGTGTAGAGCAGGGTGGCGCTGTCCTCGGGGCGCACCGCCGCCATGCGGGCGCGCACGGGGCCGGGGTCGGCGGCGTGGGCGCTCCGCCCGGTCTGGACGAACTCCGCCCAGCTCACGAAGCGCGGGCCGGTGCCGCCGGTGTCGGGGGGCACCGCGTCGGCGTCGAGCAGCACCACGGTGCGCAGGCCGGGCAGCCGCTCCAGGGCGGCAGCCCAGCGCTCCAGTTCGGCTGCGCCCTCCAGCACGGCGACGGAGGCGGCGCAGTCGCCGGCGACGAACTCGATCTGCTCGGGCGCCAGTGTGGGGTAGACGGTGAACGGCACGCCGCCGGCGTGCAGCGCGCCCAGGTCGGCGACGAGGTGCTCGGGGCGGTTGCCCAGCATGAGGGCCACCACCTCGCCGGGCGCCAGGCCGTGGACGACGAACGCGGCGGCGGCCTCCAGGACCGCCAGCCGGTACTCCGCCCAGGTCAGCGTGGTCCACTCCGCGTCGGCGGCGGCGGAGTCGCGCCAGGACAGCGCGGGCCGCCCCCCGTGCCGCTCGGCGGTGTCGCGGAACCAGTCCACGAGGGTGAGTCCGCCGATCTCGTCCTCGACGCCCTGTCGGACGCGCAAAGTCTCGCTGGGGTCCATGGCCGCTCCCGCTGTGTGCTCCACATCACGTCGCCTGGCGTAATCGGACCACGGCGCGCCGACACCCGCAAGCACCGCTCGGGCCCGGTTTTCCGGTCGGCGCCCGCTCCACGGGAAACGTCCGAACTCCTCTTCCGGCTGGTTTTCAAGCCTCTCGCTGTGGCACGCGGTGATGGCATTCCGTGACGGCTCCCACGGCTTCCACGGGCGCCGAGGACCGCATGGGGCAGGGGTGGCCGGGGTGGGCGGGTCGGCACCGGCTGGTCGCGGCCCCTCGCATCCGCGCACGGCCTCAGCCCCGATGCGCGGGGGGCTCACCGGCGGCGCTCCCGCCGCCGGTCGGGGGTCGGGGCGACCCGCCCGCGCGCGCCTACACGTAGAGGTCGTGGCGCGGGGTGCCGGGCCGGGACGCGGTCTCGGCCCAGGCGCGGGCGAGGCGCTCGACGCCGTCGGCGAGCACCTCCGGCGGCTGGGTGTAGGACAGCCGCACGTAGTGCTCCAGCGTGCCGTCGGCGCCGAACAGCGGACCGGGGGCCAGGTGCACGCCGTGGCGGGCGCCGACCTCGCGCAGGGCGGTGGCCGCCGGGCGCGGCAGGCCCGTCCACAGCACCAGGCCGCCCGAGGGGCGGGAGCAGCGCCACTCCGGGATGTGCTCGCGCAGCAGGGCCACCAGGGCGTCGCGGTTGCGGGCCAACTGGCGGCTGCGCTCGGCGCGCACCCGCAGCATGTCGGCGAACAGGTGGGTGACGGTGAGCTGGTCCATCAGCGAGCTGGCGAGGTCCACGCGCTGGCGGGCCGCCGCCAGGCGCTCCACCATCGGCGGGGTGGTGCGCACCCAGCCGATGCGCAGCCCGCCCCAGAAGGTCTTGGCCACCGACCCGACGGTGTAGACCCGGCCGTCGGTGTCGTGGGCGGCGGTGGGCGCGGGCTGGTCGCCGGAGTCGATGGCGAGTTCGGCGACGCTCTCGTCCACGATGAGCGCGGCGTCGGCCCGGCGCGCCTCGGCGACCACGGCGGCGCGCTCCTCGTCGTCCATGAGGGCGCCGGTGGGGTTCTGGAAGTCGGGGATCAGGTAGGCCAGGCGGGGCCGGAACCGGCGGAACGCGTCGAGGACGTGGTCCATGTCCCAGCCCGAGGGGGTGACCCCGACCGCGCGCACCTGGAGCCCGTGGCGCCGGGCGGCGTCCAGGGCGTGGGGGTAGGTGGGCGACTCCGCCAGCAGGCTGTCGCCGGGGTCGGCGAGCAGGCTCAGCAGCATCGCCACCGCGTGCTGGGCGCCGTTGGTCACGACGATCTGCTCGGGTGCCGTGGGCAGGCCGCGCTCGACGTAGCGGCGGGCGATGGCGTGGCGCAGCTCGGGCAGGCCGCGCGGGTTGTAGCCGATGCCGCCGACGTGGGCGGCGAGCTGGTCCACGGCCAGCCGCGCGGCCCGCTGGAGGCCGTCGATGGCCGAGGGCGCGGCGATCCCCAGGTCCACGTGCTCGGTGTGGGGCAGCAGGTGGCCGCCGCCGGGGCCGGAGTCGGGCAGCACGGTCCAGCTCCCGGCGCCCTGGCGGCTGTCGAGGTAGCCGTTCTCGCGCAGCCAGGCGTAGGCGGCGGTGACGGTGTTGCGGCTCACGTTGAGCGCGGCGGCGAGGTCGCGTTCGGCGGGGAGCCGGGTGTAGGTGGGCACGCGGCCGTCGAGCACGAGGCCGCTGATGGCGCGCCCCACCCCGAGGTAGTAGGGCCGCTCGCGCGCGGCGGCCCCGATCAGGCGGGCCAGCAGATGGCCATTGATACGTCGTTCACCGACCACGAAGGTGCCACTTTCCCGAATTGGCGCTGTTCTTCGCCCCAGAAGCGGTCCAACATTACCGGAGTGGCTCACAAGTTCTCTCGTTCTCGCGGTGCGGAGCCCTCCGCACCGGGACCCCGGTCCCCGCTGTCCCGCCCGTCCCTCACCTCCCGCCTGGCCCGCCTGCCGCGCCGCGTGTTCCTCGCACCCGTGCTGCCGCGCCCCCGGCTGCGCCGCCTGGTGCACCTCATGGTCGGGCTGCACCTCTACGGCGCGGGCTGCGCCCTGCTGATGGCCGCCCACCTGGGCTCCATGCCCTGGGACGTGCTGCACCAGGGCCTGGCGCGCATCACCGGGCTGTCGGTGGGCGCCTGCATGATCCTGGTCGGGGCGGCGGTGATGCTGCTGTGGATCCCGCTGCGCCAGCGCCCCGGTGTGGGCACGCTGTCCAACGTGCTGCTGGTGGGGGTCTGGACCGACCTGTGGCTGCGGTGGCTGCCCGAGCCCGAGGCGCTGCCCGTGCGCTGCCTCATGCTGGCCCTGGGCATCCTGGCCATCGCCGGCGCCACCGCACTCTACATCGGCGCCCGGCTCGGACCGGGGCCACGCGACGGCCTGATGGTCGGCCTGACCGAGCGACTGCCCGTCTCCCTGCGGGTGGCGCGCACCGTCATCGAGGTCGCCGTGGTGGCCGCCGGCGTGCTGCTCGGCGGCACCCTGGGCGTGGGCACCGTGCTGTTCGCGGTGGTGATCGGCCCGCTGACCCAGGTCCTCATGCCGCTGGGGGCCGTCCCGGCGCCCGCGCCCGCACCGGAGCGGTCCCCCGCCCCCTGAGCGCCTCCGCGCGGGCCGGGCCGCCCGCCGCTCCGCCCGCCGGTCGAGGCCGTCCGGGCGGCCGGGCCGGGCGACCCGGCCACCGGGCCGGCCGGCCTCGCGGCGTCCGGAAGCGGTCACCGCGCGGCCGGGCACACCGGTCCTCCCCCGGCCACCGATTACGGCGCAATAACGGATTCTCAGACACAAACCAGCGGTGCGCACCGGCAATCCGCCCCCGCCCTCCCGCATACGGGCATTACCGAGCGCGTCCGCCATTTGCCGACCCGTCCCCCACCGTCCTCCGACTATCACCTGACGCACATTTGCTTCGGCTTCCACCTGCGAAGGCCCGCCAGCCGGTAACGTGACCGCAGCGGCACACAAAGGCGTTTGCGGGCCATCACCCCTTCGCGGAACCGGTCGACGGCGCGGACAACCCCGCCCCGGCCGGAAACCACGTCGCCGCCGCGTGTCCACAGGGTGGCCGGGAGTTGGATACGGTACGTCCGCGTAGACGTGATCTTGATTGACGAGGTTTCAAGGGGGTGAGTCGCGTGTCCGGCCTGATCGAGGATTACGCGCTGATCGGCGACATGCAGACCGCTGCTCTCGTTGGGCGCGACGGCTCCATCGACTGGCTCTGCCTTCCCCACTTCGACTCCCCCGCGTGCTTTGCCGCGCTGCTGGGCGACGAACAGAACGGCAACTGGTGGATGCGCCCGGCCAACGGCGAGCCGCGGGCCGCCCGGCGGCGCTACCGCCAGGAGACCCTGATCCTTGAGACGGAATGGGACACCCCCGAGGGCACCGTCCGGGTCATCGACTTCATGCCGCCGCGCGGCGGCGCCCCCCACATCGTGCGCATCGTCGAGGGCGTGGCCGGGACCGTGCGCATGCAGACCGCGCTGCGGCTGCGGTTCGACTACGGCAACGTGGTGCCCTGGATCCACCGCAGCGGCACCGAATTGGTGGCCATCGCCGGCCCCGACGCGGTGTGGATGAGTTCGCCGGTGCCGCTGGAGGGCCACAACTTCGTCCACGACGCCACCTTCACGGTGAGCGCCGGCCAGCGGGTCCCCTTCGTCATGACCTGGCACCCCTCCCAGGTCGAGGAGTCCGACCACCTCGACGCCGAGAAAGCGCTGTCTCGCACCGAGCGCTTCTGGCGCCAGTGGGTCGACCAGTGCACCTACGAGGGCCAGTACCGCGACGCCGTGGTCCGCTCCCTGATCACCCTCAAGGCGCTGACCTACCGCCCCAGCGGCGGCATCGTGGCCGCGCCCACCACCTCGCTGCCCGAGGAGATCGGCGGCGTGCGCAACTGGGACTACCGCTACTGCTGGCTGCGCGACGCCACCATCACTTTGGAGGCGCTGATCCGCAGCGGCTACACCGACGAGGCGCAGGCGTGGCGCGAGTGGCTGGTGCGCGCGGTGGCGGGCGAGCCCCAGCACATGCAGATCATGTACGGCGTGCGCGGCGAGCGCCGCCTGGCCGAGTGGGAGGCCGACTGGCTGCCCGGCTACGAGAACTCCCGGCCGGTGCGCATCGGCAACGCCGCGGTGGGCCAGTACCAGCTCGACGTCTACGGCGAGGTCATGGACGTCCTGCACCTGGCGCGGCGCAGCGGCCTGCACGGCGGCGAGCACGTGTGGGGCCTTCAGCGCTCCCTGGTCAACTACCTGGAGTGGTGCTGGGACGAGCCCGACGAGGGCCTGTGGGAGGTCCGCGGCCCCCGCCAGCACTTCGTGCACTCCAAGGTGATGGCCTGGGTGGCGGCCGACCGCGCGGTGCGGATGATCGAGGACTTCGGCAAGGAGGGCCCGATCGAGCGGTGGCGCGCGCTGCGCGACACCATCCACGCCGAGGTCTGCGAGTACGGCTTCGACTCCAAGCGCAACACCTTCACCCAGTACTACGGCAGCAAGGAATTGGACGCCGCCCTGCTGCTGATCCCCGAGGTCGGGTTCCTGCCCTACGACGACCCCCGCGTCATCGGCACCATCGAAGCGATTCGCGAGGACCTGATGGTCGACGGCTTCGTGATGCGCTACCGCACCGACCGCGAGGGCACCGCCGACCACCTGCCCGGCGACGAGGGCGCGTTCCTGGCGTGCAGCTTCTGGATGGCCAACGCCCTGCTGTCCATCGGGCGTGAGAAGGAGGCCGGCGAGCTGTTCGAGCGGCTGCTGGCGCTGCGCAACGACGTCGGGCTGCTGGCCGAGGAGTGGGACGCCAAGAACAACCGGCAGGTGGGCAACTTCCCCCAGGCGTTCAGCCACGTGCCGCTGGTCACCACGGCGCTGAACCTCTCCCACCACAACGGGCACCGGCGCGGCCCCGACCCCTCCGAAGGCGCCGCGGGCACCGAGGACTAACCCTTCCGCGCCGGGAGACCCGGCCCGGCGGGGGTACCCCTGCCCCATGGCGGAATTCATGGGGAGTCTGGAGGGCCAGGGCTGGCCGCAACTGCTGGCCCTGGCCGTCGCGCTGGTGCTGTGCTCGCTGATCGGCCTGGAGCGCGAACTGCGGCAGAAGACCGCGGGGCTGCGCACCCACACCCTGGTGGGGGTGGGTGCGGCGCTGTTCATGGTCGTGAGCAAGTACGGCTTCTCCGACGTCCTGGGCGACGAGGTCACCCTCGACCCCTCCCGGGTGGCCGGGCAGATCGCCTCGGGTATCGGCTTCATCGGCGCCGGGGTGATCTTCGTGCGCCAGGACATCGTGCGCGGGCTCACCACCGCGGCCACCATCTGGGTGTCGGCGGCCGTGGGCACCGCGGCGGGCGGCGGGCTGTGGCTGGTGGCCACGGCGGTGACGGCGGCGCACTTCCTGGTGGCGGTGGGCTACCCGCCGCTGCTGCGGCTGATCACCCGCGCCCGGCCGGCCACGGCGCCGGTGCGGGTGTCCTACCTCGACGGCATGGGGGCGCTGCGCGCCATCCTCGCCGAGATCACCGGGCGCGGGTTCGACGTCCGCTCGGTGGCCACCGAGCGCGCCGAGGGGGTGCACGCCCGGGGCGCCGTCATCCACCTGATCGTGCAGGTGCGCGGCAGCGGCAAGGTGGAGCGGCTGGCGGAGGCGCTGCCGGAGATCGAGGGGGTGCTGTCGGTGCGCACGGGCGAGCCGGGCGACGAGGAGTGAGGGCCGGCGCGCGGCACGCGCCCGGCGCGCGAAGCCCGGCGCACGCGGGCTTTGGCGTGGTCCGACGCGTCACAGGCGACCGCTAGGGTGCTGCCATGTCAGGCAAACCCTTGAACGAGATCATGGACGGCGGCTGGGCCGAGGCGCTGTCACCGGTGGCCGACCGGATCAGCCAGATGGGCGACTTCCTCCGCGACGAGGTCGCCGCCGGACGCACCTACCTCCCCGCCGGCGAGAACGTGCTGCGCGCCTTCCAGCAGCCCTTCTCCGACGTGCGGGTGCTGATCGTGGGCCAGGACCCCTACCCCACCCCCGGCCACGCGGTGGGCCTCAGCTTCTCGGTGGCCCCCGACTGCAAGCCGCCGGGCAGCCTGCGCAACATCTTCCAGGAGTACAGCGACGACCTCGGGCTGCCCCTGCCCTCCAGCGGCGACCTCACGCCCTGGACCAAGCAGGGCGTCCTGCTGCTCAACCGCGTGCTCACGGTCGCGCCGGGCCGGCCCGCCTCCCACCGGGGCAAGGGCTGGGAGGAGGTCACCGACCAGGCCATCCGCGCGCTGGCCGCCCGCGACGTCCCGATGGTGGGCATCCTGTGGGGCCGCGACGCCCGCAGCCTGCGGCCGCTGATGCCCGATGTGCCGTGCGTGGAGTCCACCCACCCCAGCCCGATGTCGGCGAAGAACGGCTTCTTCGGTTCGCGCCCGTTCAGCCGCGCCAACGCCATGCTCCAGGAGCAGGGCGCCGAGCCGGTCGACTGGCGCCTGCCCTAGCCGGAGGGTCCGCGCGGCGCGGCAGCGGCGCGCGCCGGGGGTTTGAGCGGCGGGGCGGCGCCGTACTTGAATGGGTGCGGCTCCGCCCCGCCGCACCGCCCACCCCCCGATGTGAAAGGCCCTGCCGATGGCCAGCCGCCTCCGCTACGCCGACGCCCTCAAGCTCCTGGGCCGCGACGACTCCGCCGTGCTGGACGCCGGCGAGAAGCTGGCCGACGGCGGCCTGGCGGCGCTGGGCGTGCCCGACCTGTTCGGCCTGCGGACCGAGATGGTGCGCCTGGGCCGCCGCGCCCTCACCGGGCTGCGGGAGAAGGTCACCGGCGTCAGCCGCATGGACCGCACCGAGCGCGTGGCCGCCGCGCTGGACGTGCTGGTGGTGGTGGCGACCTTCGAAGGGCTGGGCCGGGCTCTGGAGGAGGCCGGCGACCTGCTGTCGGCCGACGACATCGGGCTGACCACCGCCGAGCGGTGGGAGACCGCCGCCCTGGCCGCCCGCCCCTCGGCGGCCGACGCCGTGTCGGCGTGGCTGGACCCCGAGGGCCGGGCGGTGGAGTGGATGGCGCTGGAGGGCGACCTGCTGGGCTCCCTGGAGGGCCGGGTGCGCGCGACGGGCGCCGACGCCGACGCCGACGCCTGGCAGCAGGTCGGCTCCGCGTTCTCCCACCACGCCGAACGCCAGTTCACCGAACTCTTCCGGCAACTGGCCGCCGACGTCCCGGAGTTCGGCGTGTGGGCGGCCATGGCCGAGCACCGCGCCACCCGCGACCGGGTGGCCGAGGTCCAGACCGGGCTGGGCGGCCTGCGCGACACGCTCGCCGCGATGGAGCCGCGCGCGGCGGCCGACCGCCGCCGCACCGAACTCGCCGCCGTGTACCAGGCCGTGCTGAACCAGCCGCTGCTGCGCACCGCCGACCTGCCCGACGGCCTGCGGCTGCCCACCCTGGAGTCCTCCTACCTGGCGCCGGCCGGGCGGCTGGACGTGGTCACCACCGGGTCGGTCCCGTCGTCGGAGTCGGCCTGGAAGCACCTGCCGGTGCGTGAGGACCTGCCCACGGTCCTTGCCGGCCTGCTCACCCAGCCGGGTGCGGTGCTGCGGCCCATCGTGATCCTGGGCCACCCCGGCGCGGGCAAGTCCGTGCTCACCCAGATGCTGGCCGCGCGGCTGTCGGCGGCCGACTTCCTGCCGCTGCGGGTGGAACTGCGCGGTGTGCGGCCCAACGCGCCCATCCACGCCCAGATCGAGGAGGGCATGGCGGCGACCCTGAACACGTCGGTGCGGTGGCGCGACCTCGCCGACGCGGCCGAGGGCGCGCTGCCGGTGGTGATCCTCGACGGGTTCGACGAACTGCTCCAGGCCACCGGTGTCAACCGCTCGGACTACCTGGAGCAGGTGCAGGAGTTCCAGGACCGGCAGCGCGCCATCGGGCAGCCGGTGGCGGTGATCGTGACCAGCCGCACCGTGGTCGCCGACCGCGCCCGGTTCCCCGCCCTGACCCCGGCGGTGCGGCTGGAGCCGTTCGACGCCCGGCGCGTGGCGCGCATGGTGGAGATCTGGAACGACGCCAACGCCGCCGCGCTGCGGGCGCGCGGGCTGGTGCCCCTCTCCCCCGAGGCGGTCCTGCGGTTCCGCGAGTTGGCCGAGCAGCCGCTGCTGCTGCTCATGCTGCTGGTCTACGACTCCGCCGACAACGCGCTGGCGCGGTCGGCGGCGGGGCTGTCGCGCAGCGGCCTCTACGAGCAACTGCTGACCATGTTCGCCGAGCGCGAGGTGCGCAAGCACCACGCGCACCTGGGCCCGGCCGAGCTGGCGCGCGCGGTCGAGGACGAACTGCACCGCCTGGAGGTCGTGGCGCTGGCCATGTTCGCGCGGCTGCGCCAGTACGTGACGGCGGCCGAACTCGACCAGGACCTCGCGGTGCTGATGCCGGACGCCGGGGTGCGCCCGGCCGACCCCGGGCTGCACGGCGCGCTCAGCGACGCCCACCAGGTACTGGGCCGGTTCTTCTTCGTGCACGAGTCGCAGGCCCGCACCGACACCCGCGACGCGAGCGTGTTCGAGTTCCTGCACGCCACGTTCGGCGAGTACCTGGTGGCGCGGGCGGTCACCGCCGAGCTGGCCGAGCTGCTGGAGGCGCGGCGGTTCGCCGCGCGCCGCCACCGGGGCGCGCCGCCGCTGGACGACGGCCTGCTTTACGCGCTCACGTCGTTCGCGCTGCTGGCGGGGACCCGGCCCATGGTGGAGTTCACCCAGGACCTGCTCGACCGGCGGATCGCGGGCGACGAGGAGGAGCGGGCGGCCTACCGGGAGCTGCTGGTCGAGCTGTTCCGCGAGGCGCCCTATCCTGCGGCCGGCCGGTCCTACACCGCCTACCAGCCGCGCCGCATGCCGGTCACCGGGCGCCAGGCGGCCTACACCGCCAACCTCGCCCTGCTGGTCACCCGGGTGTGCCCCGAGGGGGTCGAGCTGAGCGAGCTGCTGGGGACCGAGCGAGGCGTCCTCCATGAGTGGGGCGGGCTCGCCTCGCAATGGCGCCGGCTGCCGAACTCCCAGTGGCACGGCCAGGTCGACGCGATCCGGCTGCGGCACCTGGGCTTCGACGGCCCCGAGCCGCGCAGCGTGCTGGTGCCCGACGAGGGCGAGCCGGTCAACGTGGGCGAGTGCGTCGGCTTCGAACTGGTCTCGGAGACGCGCGGCCAGGTCGCGGTCCGCAGCCCCTACGACATCGTCATTCCCGGCCGGGGGCTCACCGGGACCCTGCTGCGGTCCAGCGCGATGCGCGTGCAGGGGACCGTGGGCCGGCTGGTGCTCATGCTGCTGCCCTATCTGACGCATGTGGGCGACGAACTGGTGGCCTGGCTGGCGGACCCGGAGGGCGGGGAGCCGTGGTCGGAGGCGCACGACATCCTGGAGCTGCGGCTGGGCCCGCCCCGGCCGGCCACCGAGGCCGAGGCCGAACGCCGGGTGCGGTGCTATGAGCGGCTGCTGTCCGGCGAGCGGCTGGACAGCTCCCATGTGCTGGTGCTGCGGCAGGCCGCGGAGGACCTGTCGCTGCTCAGGGTCGGCGAGGGGCAACTGCGCGGTTCCTACGGCGATGTCCTGTGGCGGACCGTGTACTCCGGCCTCTACCGGTTCGAGGGGCTGTCCCCCGATGTGGCGGCCGCACCCGAGGTGGTGGAGCGGGTGCTCCACCAGCTCACCCGCGGGCCCTCCGGCATCGTGGCGGGGCTGGGGTGGCCGCAGGAGTCGCTGGACCGGCTACTGGACCGGCTGCTCAACCCCGGCGCCGAGCCCACCCCGCAGGGATGGTCGGGGCGCGTCCGCCCCCGCGCCGACTCCGACCAGACCGTCTCCTCCCCCGCCGACGCGGGCACCGCCACCGCGGGCGGCGGGGCCGTGATGTCCTCGGCGGGCGAACCGGGACCGTCGGCGGGCGGACCGCCGCGGCGCAGCCCGCGGCCCCGCCACCGCCCCTACGATCCGTTCTACGGCAACAACGGCTCGGGGTCGGGCGGCGCGGGCTGACCCGCCCGCGCGGCCGGGCCGCCCGGCGGCGCTAGCGCGCGGCGCCCAGGGCGTAGGCGGCCAGCGCGGGCACGGCCTCGCCGATGGGGTCGCGCAGCACCGCCTCGGCCCGGTCGTCGTAGGGGGTCTCCTCGGCGTTGACGATGACCAGCGGGATACCGCTGTCCAGGGCGATGTCGCACAGGCCCGCCACCGGGTGCACCGACAGCGAGGTGCCCACGGCGACGAACACGTCGCAGGTGGCGGCGGCGTCCACGGCGCGCTCCAGCACCTCGGTCTTGAGGCGCTGGCCGAAGGAGACGGTGTCGGCCTTCTGGATGCCCCCGCAGATGGCGCAGCGGGGGTCGGACTCCTCCTCCAGGCGCGCCAGCACCTCAGGCGTGGGGGTGAGGGCGCCGCAGCCCATGCACACCACCCAGTGGATGGTGCCGTGGACCTCGATGACGTGGTGGTCGTCGGTGCCGGCGGCCTGGTGGAGGCCGTCGATGTTCTGGGTGATCAGGGCGCGCAGCCGCCCGGCGCGGTCGAGGTCGGCCAGCGCCCGGTGCGCGGCGTTGGGCCGCGCGGTCCAGGCGGGGTGGTCGCGGCGCATGCGCCACACCCGGCGGCGGACGTCGGCGTCGGACATGTAGATGTCGAAGTCGAACAGGGCGGCGGCACCGGGGTCGCGGGTCCACACGCCCTGCGGGCCGCGGAAGTCGGGAATGCCGGAGTCGGTGGAGATCCCCGCGCCGGTCAGCACGGTCAGCCGGTCGGCTCCGGCCAGGAGCGGGGCGACGTCGGCGGGGCGGGCGGCTGCGGTCATTGCGGTCGGTCCTCGGGTCGGGAACGGTCGGGCGCGGCGGGTGCTCGGCTGCGGGGACTGAGGATGCCGATCATTGTCGCAGCGCCGCCGGGCGGCGCGGAAACGCCGGGCCGAAGGGCGCGGCCAGCGGGTGTGGTGGTGAGCCGGCTCACGGCGGGATCACACATCGACCACGTATCCAGCACTTCTCATCGCACACCGCACCGGACATACCTGGGCGAGTGGTGCTTCGCGGTAATCTCACCTGCCAGTGGGGAGCGAGAAGGACTCGCCGGCACACGGCCGAGGGACGTTCGGCGCCGCGCCGACACCCGGGGAAGACGAGGGCGCTCAGGGGCGATGGGGTTCGCTGCGACGCAACGGCGGCCGAGGCCGCGCCCGGCCGCACCGGGACCGCAATCACCCGGAATCCGGCGAAGAGTGCAAAGATCTCCTCAGTCATGAAACAGCCGCCCTACATCCTCATCGTGAACGGGACGAAGGTCCACCGGCCGGTGTTCGTCCTGGGAGCCCCGCATTCCGGTGTGGACCTGATCGCGCACGCGCTGGACCGCGCCCCCGGCTTCCACATCGGCTCGGGCCACCCCTCGGTGCTGGACTCGGTCTACGCGCTCGCCCGGCGGCCCTCGATCGCCGAGGACCGGGCCTCGGGCACGGCGAGCCTGCTGCGGGC
Organism: Streptomonospora mangrovi; assembly: GCF_027604915.1. Taxonomy (GTDB): domain Bacteria; phylum Actinomycetota; class Actinomycetes; order Streptosporangiales; family Streptosporangiaceae; genus Streptomonospora; species Streptomonospora mangrovi. The sequence continues at coordinate 32,174 of NZ_JAJAQC010000012.1, read as the reverse complement.
GGCGTTCGCGGAGTCCTGGCAGCTCACCCCCCTGACGTGTCCGATGTGCCCAGGCGGGCCGGTGCCGGCCCGCGAGGCGGCCGCGCCGTGCCGGCACGCCGCCGAGACCACCCACTACGGCGACGCCAGCCCCGACCTGCTCTACTGCGCGACCGCGCTCAGCTCGGCGTTCGAGGACGCGGCGTTCGTGCAGATCATCCGCGACGGCCGCGACGTGGTGGCCGACATGCTCGCCGACGAGCACGCCCTGGCGTGGTTCCGGCCCGCCCTGGCCAACCTGGAGCACGAGCTGCCCAACCCGTTCTTCGGGATCGAGACCGAGGAGGAGCGCGCGGACTACCCGAGGCTGTCCACGGCCGCCAAGTGCGCGCTGCGCTGGCGCGGGGCGGTGCGGCTGTCGGCGCGGCTGCGCGGGGCGCTGGGGCCCGACCGGCTGATGACGCTGCGCTATGAGGACGTGTTCGGCGGCGAGGTGGAGGCGGCGGAGCAGTTGCGGGAGTTCACCGGCGCGCGGGTGTCGGCGGTGGAGCTGGTGCGCGAGGACACGGGTGTGGGCACGTGGCGCAAGCGCCTGGGCGCCGAGGAGCGCGAGGCGGTGCGGACCATGGCGGGCGCCGAGCTGTCGCGGCTGGGCTACGCCAAGGGGCACTAGCGGCGGAGCGGTGCGCGGTGGGCGCGGGCCGACGCGGGCTCGTGCGGACGCGGCCTAGAACTCCCGGTAGGGCAGGTACTTGCCGTCGAGCGTGATGACCACGCGCGTGCCCTCGGGAGTGTCGGATCTGCGGAGGTCCATGGTGAAGTCGACGGCGCTCATGATGCCGTCGCCGAACTCCTCGCGGATCAGCTCGCTGACGGCGCCGCCGTAGACCTGCACGATCTCCTCCAGGCGGGCCACAACGGGCTCGGTGGGGTCCACGGAGTCCTCGCCGCGCACCGGCGGAAGCCGCAGGGCCTCGGCGGTGACGTCGTCCAGCCCCAGGAGCCGCGCCACCGCGCGGGCCTGCTCCTGGCTCACCGGGTGCTGCCCCAGCAGCGCGGCGGTGGTCCACACCTTGGACCGGCCGATCTCGTCGGCGATGCGCTGCCAGGAGACGTTCTTGCGGCGCTTGGCGTCGAGGACCGCCTCGGCGGCCTCGGGACGGCCCACAGGGCCGATGCCGGCGACGGACATGGGACTGCACCTCCACAGGATGGACGGCCCGGACGCCTGCGGTGGACGGCACCGCCGCACACGTCCGGCTGCGCACCCCAATCTAGGGACCACCGCCCGACCGGATCCAGCGCTCGTGCGCGCCTGTGGAAAACCGCCCCCGCCGGACAACCGCCGCCGCGCGCCGGTGCGGCGGCCGACCGGACCGGGCGGACCGTCCGGCCCGAGGGGCTCAGGGCCGGGTGCGGTCGAGCCAGGTGCGGACCGCCTTCCACGCCGGGTGGGCGGGGTCGATCACGGCGAAGTGGTCGGCGTCGGGCGGTTCGACGTAGTCCACGGCGTCGCCGGCCGCCCGCGCCGCCTCCACGTAGGCGCGGCTCTGCTCGACGGGCACGCGCGTGTCGGCGGCGCCGTGGACGATGAGCTGGGGTGTCCCCAGGGGCAGCCGGTGCAGCGGCGACGCGGCATCGAGGTCGGCGGGTGCCGCGGCCGCAGCACCCTCCACGGCCGCCGCCTCCTGCTCGGCGCCGCCGGTGCCCCCGGCAGCGGGGCGGGCGCCGCCGGCTCCGGCCGCCTGGGTCCCGCTGTCCGCCGCACCGCTCCGGCGGTCCGCGGCGAGGAAGTCGGCGACCGCGTCCTCACCCAGGCGCAGGCGCGCGGCGGCGCGCAGGTCGGTGACGGGCGCCAGGCCCACCACCCCGGTCAGCGGCGACCCGGGCGCGGCCATCAGCGCGAGGTGGCCGCCCGCGGAGTGGCCGACGGCCACCACGGTGGCGGGGTCGCCGGGCTCGGCGCCGTCGGCCAGCCGGGCGCCCAGCAGCGCGAGCGCGGCGCGCACGTCCTCCAGGGTCTGGGGCCAGCCGCCGCCGTCCCCGCCGGTGCGGCGGTACTCCACGTTCCACACCAGCCATCCCCGGTCGGCGAGGTGGGCGGCGACGGGATCCATCAGGCGGGCGTCGTGGGCGGCGCGCCACCAGCCGCCGTGCAGCAGCACGGCCACGGGGAAGGGCGCGTCGTCGTCGGCCACCGGCTGGTGGATGTGCACGACCTGGCCGGCGTGCCCGCCGTAGTCGAAGACGTGCCTGCTGTGCCGCCGGGTCGTGCTCGCACCGCCCATGGGCTCCTCCCCCTGGCTCCGCCGCCGCGTGGTGGGCCCATCCTGGCGGACGCGGTCGGCGACGGTGCGGTCACCCCCCGCCAACGGCGGGCACGGCCGCACCGGGGGGCGGGGCGCGCCGGGTCAGGTGTCGGCGGCCCACGCCTCGATGTCGGGCACCACGGCCACGCCCATCAACTCCACCTTGGCCTGGGGCACGATGAGGGCGGAGACGCCCAGCAGGGCGATGGCGGGATAGTGGCGTCCGAAATGGCGACGGTAGACGGTGCCCAGCGCGTTGGTGTTGGCGCGGTAGGCGCCGATGTCGGTGGTGAACACCTGCATGCTGACCAGGTGCCGAGGCCGGCCGCCCACCGCGGCGAGGGCCTTGACCACGTTCTCCAGGGCCAGGTCGAACTGCTCGACCAGGCCGGCTTCGGGGATCACGCCGTCGAGGCGCTGCGCGGTCTGGCCGCCGAGGTAGACCGTGCGGCCGGGCGCGGCGACGACGGCATGGGCGAAGCCGACTGGCTGGGCCAAGGTCAGCGGGTTGACGATCCGGTGCGCGTCCGCACCCATCTGGCGCCCCTTTCCACTCCGGCCGGCCACTCCTGGCGAACGCAGAGTCGCTGTGCGCGCCGTGCGGCGGCGCGCGACCGCGGGCCGGTGGGTCGGCGCGGCCGGGTGGCCGCTGGAGCGGCCCGCCCGCGCGGGACGGGTGGTCGGGCCGCTCGGCCGATGGCGGGTCCCGGCCCCGGCGAACCCGTCGGCGGCGCCGCACCAGCCCGTCGCCACTCCCCCGGCAGCCGGGCTGAGCTGCGCATACCGGGACACTAGCCGGTTTGTCGGCGCGAATCCGCCTCCCGCGCCGGGCCGCGGGGCAACCGCCGCCCATCGGGGCACGACGCGCTTGCCGCCGGTCCGGTTGGCACGCCGGCCCGAGGTGGGCGGGTGACACATCCCGCCTCGCCGCGCCACGGGGTGTTGCCTACGATGGGGGCATGGGAGAACTCGGCATCATCAGCCTGCTCGCGCTCGTCGTCATCGTGGGGGTTCCGGTCGCCATCCTGGCGGGCGCCATCGTCTACGTCGTCCGGCTGGCCCGGCGGGGCACGCAGGCCACCCTCGCCGACGCCGCCAAGCGCCGCGAACTCGCCTGAGGGCGGCGCACGCCCCGCGCAGCGCGGCGGCCGGCCGCCCCGTCGGGGAGCGACCGGCCGCGATCACCGCTGCGGGCCGGTGCCGCGCGTTCAGGAGTTGAGCGTGTCGGGGTCGGGCCCGAACCGCTCCCCGGTGTTGAGCCCCGAGATCGTGTCGACGTCGCCGCTGGAGAGCTGGAAGTCGAACACGTCGAAGTTGGAGCGGATGCGCTCGGGCGTCACCGACTTGGGGATCACGATGTTGCCAATCTGGAGGTGCCAGCGCAGGATCACCTGCGCGGGGGTCTTGCCGTAGGCTTCGGCGATCTTGCCGACGGTGGGGTCGCTCAGCACGTTGCCCTGGCCCAGCGGGCTCCACGCCTCGGTGGCGATGCCGTGCCGGCGGTCGAACTCCCGCAGCCGCTCCTGGGTCAGGCGCGGGTGCAGCTCGATCTGGTTGACGGTCGGCACGATCCCGCCCTCCTCCAGCACCCGCGTGAGGTGGTCGGCGTGGAAGTTGGACACCCCGATCGCGCGGACGCGGCCCTCGGCGTAGAGGCGCTCCATGGCCTTCCAGCTCTCGACGTAGGTGCCGCGCGCGGGCATCGGCCAGTGGATCAGGTAGAGGTCGAGGACCTCCACGCCCAGGCGCCGCACGGTGGCGTCGAACGCGCGCAGGGTGCTGTCGAAGCCCTGGTCGGTGTTCCACAGCTTGGAGGTCACGAAGATCTCCTCGCGGGGCACGCCCGAGCGGCGGATGGCCTCGCCGACGCCCTCCTCGTTGCCGTAGGCGGCCGCGGTGTCGATGCTGCGGTAGCCGGTCTCGATGGCGGTGCGCACCACGTCCACGACGTCGCCGCTGTCGACCTGCCAGACGCCGAAGCCCAACTGCGGGATCCGCACGCCGTTGTTGAGGGTGACCTCGGGAACCGTCGACATGAATCCTCCACGTTGCTCAAGTGCACGATCTTCCAGTGGGCACCAACCAAGCGCTCCCGGCCGCGCATTCCGCGGCGGGCGGCGGTGTGGACCTCGCCACGCCGCGCGGGCGGCGCCCGCGAGGTGCCCGGGCCTCAGCGCCGGTAGACCACCCCGACCACGACGAACTCCTCCAGCGGGCATTCGGGGACCACGTCGCAGAAGTCGTGCACGCGCCCTTGGCGCACCACGTAGGGCTCTCCGGGGCGGCGCCGCTCGATCTCCTCGGCCACGGCGGTCCGGGCGGCGGCCACCGCGATCTCCCGCTGGGCGCCGGTGTCGTCGGCCATGGTGCCGCAGGAGCGCACGACCAGGTCGACCGGCCGCGCCTGCGCGGGGACCAGTTCCGGGTGGTGGCGGGCCGCCTCCAGCCGGGGGCTCAGCCACCTCGCGCGCGTGTCGTCGCCCATGGCGCACCACTTCCCCGTCCGCTCGTCCGACGGTCTTTGCCCAGGCCCAGTAACCGCGCGGGCGGGGGCTCAAACGGGCGGGCGCCCCGGGCGGGGCGCGGCGCTAGAGTCGGTCGCAGGAGTCGACAGCCGCCGCGCCCGCGCTGAAGGAGGGACGATGCGCCGCCACGCCTTCGCCGCGCCCGGCGGGCCGCCGGAGCCCGCCGCGGCGGCCCGCGTGCTGGTCAGCGCGTGCCTGCTGGGCAGCCGGGTGCGCTTCGACGGGCGCGCCAAGACCGTGGCCGACGCGGTCGTGGACCGCTGGCGGGCCGAGCGGCGCGTCGTCGCCCACTGCCCCGAGGTCGCGGGCGGGCTGCCGGTGCCCCGGCCGCCGGCGGAGATCGAGCCGGGCGCCAGCGCCGCCGACGTCCTGGCGGGGGCGGCGCGCATCCTCACCCCCGAGGGGGCCGACGTCACCGCCCACTTCGTGGCCGGCGCCCGCGCGGCGCTGGAGACCGCGCGCCGGCAGGGCGTGCGCACGGCCGTGCTCAAGGAGTCCAGCCCGTCGTGCGGGCTGCTGCGGGTCTACGACGGCACGTTCAGCGGGCACACCGCGCCCGGGCCCGGGGTGACCACCCGGCTCCTGCTGGACCACGGGATCGCGGTGTTCCCCGAGACGGCGCTGGCCGAGGCCGACGCCCACCTGCGCGCCCAGGACGGCTGAGCGGCGCGGGGGCGGCGGGGCGCGCCCCGGGGAGCGGGGAGCGGTCAATCCGGTCAGGCCGGGGCGGCGGAGTCGGGCGGTGCGGCCGCCCGCGCGCGCAGGGCGTGCACGACCGCCGCCATGTCGCTGCGCCCGAACCCCAGCTCGCGGGTCTCGGCGTAGAGGGCGTGGGCGGCCTCCAGCAGCGGCGCGGAGACCCCGCGCTCGCGGGCGGCCTCGGCGGCGAGGCGGCTGTTCTTCAGCACGTCGGCGATGGCGGCTTGGGGCGCGAAGTCGCCAGTGGTGAGCTTGCGGGCCTTGGCACGGGAGACCGCCGAGGCCATGGGGCCGGCGTCGAGGATGCGCTCCAGCAGGGCCGGGTCGATGCCGTGGCGCTCGGCGAAGTGGAAGGACTCCGCCAAGCCGGTGGCCATCGTGATGAGGAAGACGTTCACGGCCAGCTTGGTCTCCAGCGCGGAGGGCACCTGCCCGCACTCGAAGACGGCGGAGCACATGGGGTCGAGGACGGGCCGCACGCGCCGCACCTCCTCCTCCGGGCCGGCGAGCATGGCCACGAGCCGCCCGTCCTCGGCGGGGCCGCGCGAGCCGGAGACGGGCGCCTCGACGTAGGCGCCGCCGGCGGCGTGCACGTCGGCGGCCAGGCGGGCGGAGTAGGCGGGCCGGAAGGTGCCCATCTGCACCAGGGTGCGCCCGCGCACGTCGCCGAACCGCTCGGTGTCCCGCCCCAGCACCTCGTCGACGGCGGATTCGTCGGCGAGCATCAGGATCACGGTCCGGCAGGAGGCGAGGACGTCCCGCGGCCCGTCCGCGACGCGCGCCCCGGCGGCGGCCACGGGCGCGCACCGCTGGGGGGTGCGGTTCCACACCACGAGCGGGACGCGCGCCCGGGCGAGGTTGAGGGCCATGGGCTGTCCCATGATGCCGAGCCCGAGAAACCCCACCGCGGCCGCACCGCCGCCCGGCGCCTCACCGATCCCCGCCATGCCCACCGCCTCCGCGTCGTCCGCCCACTGAAGCCATCCCACCGGCTCGGGACCGTCCGCACAACAGCCAATCCAAGGAAGTGGCCCCGTCCCCGCTCGGGGAAGATACGGCGCCCCGCCGCCGCCAGGGCCGGAGAGGACGCCGGAAGACGGGGATGCGGGGCCGGAGAGGACGCCGAAGGGCGGGGGCGGGGCCGAAAAACGGGGGGCGGGGCCGGAGGGGAGCCGAAGGGGCGTGGCCGGAGGAGAGGGGGGACGGGGACGGGAACGCCCCGCGTCCCCGCCGTGTCACCCGGCGGCGCGCCGGAACCGGTACCACTTCGGCGAGGTCCGGTTCATCGGCCACCCCAGCCCGGCGGTGTCGGCGTCCTCGACCTCGCGGAGGTCCCACCCCGGGAAGGCGGCCTCGACCTCGGCCTGCGAAACGCCCTCGACAAGCCCCCGGTACCGCGACGGCCCGAAGGCGAGCATCAGCAGTCCGGCGCCCGGGGCGGCGAGCGCCGTGATCCCGCGCCCCTCGGCGGCCCGCTGGCCGGCGTCCAGGCCCTGGAAGCAGCCGATGTCAACGAAGAGGTCGAAAGTCCCGAGGCCGGCCGACTCAAGGTCGGTCACGTCGCCCACGACGTAGTTGACCTCGGCCGGGCCCTTGCGCCGAGCCGCCTCGACCGCCTCGGGCACGATGTCGACGCCCACCGCCGCCCACCCGCGCGCGGCAAGCACGGGCGTGAACTGCCCGCGCCCGCACCCCACGTCCAACGCCCGCCCCGGCCCGGCCGGCCGCTCCGCCGCCTCGCGGTCCAGCAGCGCCCCCAACTGCGCCCCGCCCGCGGCCCCGTACCGCTCCCAGGGGGTGAAGCCGAGCCGGTACATCAACGCGTATTTCGTCATGGCCAACAACGTAAGGCGCCCCGCGCGAGGTGCCCGTTCACCCCCCGTTTAGCCCGGCCCCAACCGCATCGCGGCACGTCATGCCACCGCACAAACGCGCGCGGGGTCCCCCGGCGAGCAGCACGGCCGACCTCGGCGCCGCCGGCTCGGCGGCGCCACGCAGCAGCCAAGCGCGCCCGCAGCGACACCCACCCCTCACCACCGCCACCGGCGGCCCTCGCCCGGCCCGGAAATCCCGTCCCAACCAGCCCTCAGGATGCGATAGAGTCTTACTCGTCCGAAGGGGAAACCCGCAGGACACCGGGACGTAGCGCAGTTTGGCAGCGCACTTGACTGGGGGTCAAGGGGTCGTGGGTTCAAATCCCGCCGTCCCGACATAGGAACGGGCGTTCACACAGGTGAGCGCCCGTTCGTCGTTTCCGGGGTCCGGTGGCTGAGGGCCGCCGGTGCACATTCGGTGCACATGGCTCCCGTCGCTGAGCTGGGATTGCGCGGCCCGCGCCGCCGCCTTCATCCGCCCTCTGTCCATCGCGTCGGCGGTGGGATCCCCCGTGAGGGGAGCCTCTTCACCCGCACGGGGGATCACCAGGTCCAGGGCCGGTGGCGAGACTGTCGGCCATGACGAATACCCGGCTCCTGCGCGCGATTTCGCACACCCCTCCCGACAGCGCCGACACCGAGCGGCCCGTTCCACGCTGGGTGCTGCGGCTGGCCTACACGATGCCGCTCCTGCTCCTGCCCTCGTGCCTGTGGCGGCTGCCGTTCGCCTTCCACTTCGACATGGGGCAGCAGCACGAGGCCACCCTGCCGGCCCTGTGGGTAAGCATCCCCTATGTGCTGGGCCTGAGTCTGGTGACCGAACTGGTCGCGTTCCTGTGCCTGGGCCTGGTGCGCCGCTGGGGCGAGGTCGTACCCGTCTGGCTGCCCGTCATCGGCGGGAGGCGCGTCCCTCCCCTCGCGGCAGCCGTGCCCGCCGTGCTCGGCGGGCTGGCCCTCACCGTGCTGTTCTGCTCCGTGCCGATCGGCGGCGGACAGTCCTTGTCCCTGCTCGGCGTGAGCCAGGACATCACCTACGACAACGGTTGGTGGCGGGCGCTCGCACGGGTGTGCACCGCGCCGCTCCGCGTGTGGGGACCGGTCGTCCTCGTGCTCGCCGGCGCCTACTACCTGCGCCGCCGGTCCGGGCCCATGCCCCACTAGCGGCCCACGGTGCGCTCGACGACGGCTAGGGCCTTCTCGACGCGGGCGCCCAAACGAGCGGCCGCGGGTCGAGAGGGGCGGGCCGTGGGAGCACCCTTCGCTTCCTCCACGGGTGGCGTGCGCCGTAGGCTCACAGTGTGACCGAGCACGCGTGCCCCCGAGCAGGCTTGACAAGCGAGCGCCTGACGCTGCGCCCGTTCCGACCGGAGGACGCCGCCGATGTGCACGCGGTGTGGAACGACGAAACCTACCTGCGCTTCGCGCCCGTCGGGCTGTCCACGGCAGGGGCCGATCTGCCACGGGCCGTCGAGTGGTGTTCGAGCGGGCCGGTCTTCGCCGTCGAGCGCCGTGAGGACGGGCGACTGGTGGGGCACGTCGCGCTGATCCGCACGGACTGGACCGCGATGGTCACCGAGATCCACTACTGGACGGCGCCCTGGGGGCGGGGCAGCGGCTACGCCGCCGAGTCGGTGCGCACCGTGGCCCGATGGGCGCTGAACACCCGGAACATGACCCGCGTAGCCCTGCTGGCCATGGTGGACAACGCCGCGTCGATCCGCGTGGCCGAAGCCGCCGGGTTCCGCTTCGAGGGCGTTCTGCGCAACGCCGCGCTGACCCGCTCAGGACGCGGGGACCTCGCCGCCTACAGCCTGATCCCGGCCGACTTCGCCGGTTAGGCCGCGACGCGGCGGCGCTCGTCCGCGTCAGCGGGGAGCGGCGGCCAGCCAGCGGCGGAGGTCGGCGAGCGCCGCGCCGTCGGAGTCGGTGTCGATGGCGGAGGCGAGGTCGGCGATGGTGATGCGGGAGAGGACGCCGGCCCAGGCGTCCTCGGCGGCGGCCATGGCGCGGGCGATCGCGCACGGGCGTGTGCACTGCTCGGCGGGAACGGCGAGCGGTCCACGCTGCCGGATCTCGGCGCAGCGGTAGGCGGGTTCGGTTCCGTCGATGGCCCGGACCACGTCCAAGGCGCTGATCGCCTCCGCCGACCTGGTGAGGCGGTAGCCACCGACCTGGCCCGCGGTCGAATGCACGATCCCGGCCCGGGACAGGGTTTGGAGGTGCTTGGCCAGGTAGGCCGGCGGAATGCCGTGCAGTTCGGCCAGCCGCGCCGCCGGCACCGGCGTCCGGCTCTGACTGAGCGAGACGCAGCAGTGAAGGGCCCATTCCACCCCGTTGGACAGCTTCATGGGGCGAGTCTATCTCGGACGTTTAGTGTCCGGGTTGTGGTAGAACTCCAAGCATTCCGGATAAAAACCGTCCGAGATCGTTCTTGGAGCCCTCTGTGACCCACGCCTCCTCCCGAGTCGACGCGGCACCCGCGGTGCTGGGAGCCGCCGCGTTGTTCGTCGCCGCCGCGAACCTGCGCCCCGCGATCGCGGCCGTGTCCCCGCTGATGGACCGCATCCGCGCCGACCTGGACCTCCCCGCCACGGCCGCGGCGCTGCTGACGACCGTCCCCACACTCGCCATGGGCGTGTGCGCCCCCCTCGCCGCGGTCGCCGGCCGCCGCTTCGGCCTGCACCGCGGCGTCCTGCTCGGCCTGGCCGTCATCACAGTCGCCACCGCGGCCCGCGCCGCGGGCCCCTCCACCTGGGTGCAGTTGAGCTGCGCGGCGGTCGTGGGAGCGGGCATCGCGATCGCGCAGACGCTCCTGCCCGCCGTCGTGAAGTCGCGGTTCGCAGGACGCGTGGGCCTGGTGACCGGCGTCTACACCGCCGGCCTCGGCCTGGGTGGCGCGGTGGCGGCGGGGGTCAGCGCGCCCTTGGCCGATGCGCTCGGCTCCTGGCCCGGTGCGTTGGCGTCTTGGGCGGTGCTGGCGGTGGCCGGGATGGTGCTGTGGTCCGCCGCCCGGGGGCCACTGGACCTCGACGGAGCCGCGGCCGGCTCCGCCCCTGCGCCTCGCGGCCTTCCCTGGCGCAGCGGCACCGCCTGGCGCGTCACCGCCCTGGCAGCCGCCAACTCCGCGCTGTACTACTGCGAGTTGGCCTGGGTCGCGCCGCTGCTGCACGACGACGCCGACCACACTCCGGCGGCAGCCGGCGCGCTGCTGACCGTGATGATCTCGATCCAGGTCGCGGCGATGGTGGCCGTCCCGGCCCTCCTCGGGGAAAAGCGCGACCCGCGGATCGGATTGGCGCTCACGGCCGCCCTGACCGCCGTCGGCCTGGCGGGGCTGGGGCTGGCCCCCACCGCGGTGACCTGGCTGTGGATCGCCCTCGTCGGTGTGGGCCATGGCGGCCTGTTCACCCTGGTACTGGCGCTGCCCGCGGTGGTCGGCCGCGACTCCGCCGAAGCCGGGCGATTCAGCGCGATGGCGTTCATCGTCGGCTACGGGTGCGCGGCGCTGGCCCCTGTGCTGGTGGGGATCCTGCGCGACGCCGCCGGCGACTTCCGGATGGCCTTCGCCCTGCTCGGCGGTCTGGCCGCGACCCTGCTGCTGCCCATCTCGCTGCTGCACGGGCGGCGCGGCGCAACAGGACGCGATGGCGCTCCGGAGCGGCAGGCGAGTTGACGTCGAAAGGCCGGCGCCTTCGGCGTGCGCCCTTCATCGCATGGTCGCCAACCTGGAACCGGACCGGACCCCATCAGCCCCGCGTTCCTCGCGGGCGGTGGCCGCTTCCTCATTCGCTCTTTCGGGGTGTGTCGGCCACCCTCCGTCTCGTCACCCCTCCGGCGCAAGGAAACGAGTGAGGGGCCGGCGGTGGCCGACCCCTCGAAGTGTGAAGGTGAGGAGAGTGGCGGAGCTAGACCATAAGAAAGGATGAGAAGGAAGCGCCGCCATGGCCTCACCGCCCCCGAGTTTAAGGCACCCGAGGGCTCAGCCGCCAATGAGTTCCGGGAAGCGGGCGGGGGTGAAGACCTCTCCGTCGTCTCCCAGGTCTTCGGGGTGCTCCAGGCCGAGGTAGACGTCGCCGGGGCTCAGCCGGCCGGGAGATTCCTTGCGGATTTCCACCCGCGCGCCGCGGTGGCGCATCGATTCCACCAGGTGGCCGATGGTCAGGTACCGGTACTCCACGATGGCGCGCGCGAGCGCGCCGGTGTCGGCGTGGTTGTCCTCGACCCGGTTGAACGCCGCCTGGCCCGACAGGCTCAGGTGCATCCACCGCGCCCGCCACCCGCCCGTGTCGGGGTCGCGGGCGAACACCAGCGGCAGCACGACGCGGCCCGTGCCCACCAGGTCGGACTTGACGCGGACCGTGCGGGCCTCGAAGGGCATGCCGGCCTGATCGGCGTCGCGGGTCATGTAGCCGAAGAACCCCTCGGCGAGCTCGGCGAAGCCCTCCCCCTGGAAGACGTTGACCTGCGGCACCACGTAGGCGGCGGAGACCCGGGCCAGGTCGAGGTCGATCATCTCGGTGGCGCCCTCGGACGCCTCGACGATGTCGCCCGAGTGGGTGCCGCCGTAGCCCGACAGGGACGTCCACGACACCTGCCCCTGGAAGCCGAAGCCGGCGTCGAGGAACAGCACCGACAGGTCGAGGTCGGTGATTTCCCGGGCCTGGCGCCAGTACACGAAGAAGCGCAGGTGGTCGCCGTCCACCCGGGTGGTGGAGCCGCGGGGCAGCATGCCCAGCCCGCCCTCGGGCGCGCGGGCGCTGGGCACGGCGACCTCCAGGACGTCGGGGTCGACCAGGACCCGCTCGGCGGCCGGCAGGCGCGCGGCGATCTCCGCGTCCAGGACCGCCGTGACGCGCGCGACGGCCTCGGTGCCGAGCGGTACCCGGTCGTCGGGCGCCACCCACGCGCGGGCGGAGCGGTTGGCGAACAGCCGCGCCCCGCCGAGCCCGGTGCGGCCGCTCAGGTGCTCGCGGGCGCCCACCAGCACCCGCCCGGCGACGTGCGGGGCGGCCTCGGCCAGGGCACCGGCGATCAGGCCGACCGCGTCCGGGGCGGTCCCTCCCGGAGCGGTCTTTCCCGAGGCGGTCGCGTCCGGGGCGGGGGTGCCGGGTGTGCGCAGGAGTCGGTCCAGGTTGCGCACGAGCTGCCCGGGCGACGCGGCGAGCAGCCGCACCGCCTCGGCGGTGTCGCCGGCGGCGAACGCGGCCTCGATGCGTCCGGCCAGGGAGACGGCGCGCCGGTCGCCGCGCGCGACCGCGAACACCTCCTGGGCGTGCGGGTGCTCGGGGTGCTCGTGGGGGTGCAGCCGCTCGCCGAGCCGCTTCCAGCGGCCCGCGTGGCGGTTGACGTCGCCGAGCTTGGCGGGCTGGCCGGCGACCACCCGGTCCAGAGCGGCCATGAGCGCGCGGCGGTCGGCGCGCGGCAGCGAGGTGAAGCGGGTGGGCGTGGCGAGGGTGACGTCGCCTCCCGACAGGGCGCACGCCAGGCGCAGGACGTCGGTGGCGGTGTCCACGAGCAGCGGGCGGCCGTGCGCCAGGCGCACCCGGTTGACCAGCGCCCGGTTCTCGCGGATGCCGATCTCCTCGGGCTGGGGGTCGTCGACGCAGTAGGCGGCCAGCAGCCCCAGCAGGTCGCGGTCGGCCTCGCCCAGCGGGACGGGCGAGGCGGCCAGCCGCAGGTAGTGGCGGTGCGCCTCCTCGGGCAGGGGACCGCCCAGGTGCAGCACGGTGACGCGGTCCTTGGCCGAGGCCACGAGGTCGTCGTGGCGCAGGAGGAGGTCGGCGTAGGTGTGCTGGTAGCGCCCGTAGGCGGGCAGGCCCAGCAGGTTCACCCCGTCGGGGCGCGGCGCGGGGTCGGCGCCGGGGTGCCCGTCCTCGGCCGCGTCGTCCGCGCCTTCGGCGGCGGCGTCCGCCTTGGTGGGGTCCGCGACGACGGCGTCCGTCCCGGCGGCGGCGTCCTCGTCGTCGCCTTCGGCGGCGCCGACGAGCGCGCGGGCCAGGCAGTCCGCCCAGAAGTCCAGGGTGTCGGGCACGTTGGCCGGGAAGTCGGCGAAGTAGACGTTGTGGTCGACGTGGCCGCCCGCCAGGCCTCGCACGGCGGCGAGGACGGCGACGGCGGTGTCGATCGCGGCGCCGGGTTCCAGCCCGGCGATGTGCTCCAGCAGTTCCCGGGAGCAGGCGAACCCCGCCGTCAGCAGCGCGGCGTCCGCCTGTCGGGCCACGTTCTCCGCCCGGCCGGAGGGCGCACCGGCGCGCGCGGGGACGCGCAGGGTGGCCTGGATGAGGCGGGCCTCCAGCCCGCCGTGGTCGGTCGCGTCATGCATGTGTGCCTCCTGGTCCGCCCCCACCCTTGCGGACAGACCCGTCCGGGGTCATCCCGTTTTCACCGGATCCGCCGGCCGCCGCGCCGCTGCGGGCTGTCGGCGCGGGGGCGAGGAGTCGACGGGTCGGCCATGGTCCGGCGGGGCCGTTCGGCCCCGGGGCCTGCGGGGCCTGCCGGGTCGGCGTGCTGCCGGACCGGCGCGGCGGGCGGGGGGTGTCCGCCGCTGTCGCCTACGACGCGCGGCACGGCCCCCGGGATCCGGGGGTTCGGGGATTGAAGCGGATTCGGGGAGGCGGAGTCGGGGATCGGGGGTGTTGGGCGGCCGCCGTCCGCTAACGCGGCGCGGTCTGGCGGCTCCAGGCCTCCCAGAGGGCGGCGTAGGTGCCGCCGAGGGCGCGGAGGTCGGTGTGGCTGCCCTCCTCGATGATGCGGCCGGACTCGATGACGAGGATGCGGTCGCAGGCTTTGGCCTGGTCCAGGCGGTGGGCGACCACGAGGCCGGCTCGGCCCGACAGGGCCGCCGCCGTGGCGCTGTCGAGGGTGCCGGCGTGGGCGGACCCCGCCTCGGCGGTGGCCTCGTCGAGGATGGCCACGGCCGGGTCGGCGAGGACCATCCTGGCCAGGGCCAGCAGTTGGGCCTCGGCCGGTGTCAGGCTGTGCCCCTCGGTGCCGACCACGGTGTCGAGTCCTTCGGGAAGGCGGGCCAGGAGGCCGTCGGCGCCGACCGTGGCGAGCGCCGCCCTGACCTGCTCGTCGTCGGCCGAAGGGGCCGCCAGGGTGAGGTTCTCGCGCAGGGTCGCGGCGAAGACGTGCACCTCCTGGGTGATGAGGACCAGGTCGCGGTCGCGCCCCTCCGCCGCCGGAGGGCGGCGGACCGAGCCCGCCGTCGGCTCGTGCACGCCGGCCGCCAGTGCGGCGACGGTGCTCTTGCCCGCGCCGGAGGGCCCGACGAGCGCGACCGTCTCGGTGCGGCCGATCTCCAGGCTCACCCCGTTGAGGACCGGGCGGTCGGGGTCGTAGTGGAACGCGACGTCCCGCAGGGCCAGGACGGGCGGAGCGCCGGCGTCCGCCAGCGCGCTGACGGCGTCGTCCTCCCCGTTGTCCGCGGCGTCCTCCCGGTCGTCCGCGTCGCCGGGCGCGCTGACCGCGTCGTGCCCCGGCTCCTGGGGTTCGGGCGTGGCGTCGATGACCCCGACGATCCGCGCCAGGGATGCCAGCGCCGACTGCATGTCGTCGATGACGATGAGCAGGCTGTTGATCGGGTTGAACAGCCGGATGAAGAACATGATCGCCGTCGTCGCGCCGCCCAGGGTGCCCAGGTCGTTGGTCACCAGCAGGTAGCCCACGACCAGCAGCCCCGTCATGCCGAGGAACTCCGCCACGTTGAGCCGCCCGAAGAACCGGTTCTGCACGACGCGGGCCCGCAGTTCCCACCCCACCACCTGCCACGACGCCCGCGCGATGCGGGCGTTGTGGCGGTCCTGCAACCGGTAGGCGTGCACGGTGTCGATCCCGTGGAGGGAGGTCAGCAGGTGGTGGGCGCGCTCGGCCATGGCGGCGCGCTGCGCCGTGTACACCTGCGGGGCGTTGCGCAGGTACCAGCGCACGGCGAACACGTGGATGGGCACGATCACCGCGACCGCCAGCGCGTAGCGGTAGTCCACGACCGCGATGCCGACCAGCGTCACGGCGATGGTGAAGAGCGAACTGGTCAGCGCGGGCACGATGCGCGGCGCGGCCTGGGAGATCTCGGCGACGTCGTCGGTGGCGCGCGAGACCAGGTCGCCGCTGCCCGCCTCCTCGACCATGCCCTGCGGCAGCTCGAACGCGCGGGCGACCATGCGCTCGCGCAATTGGGCGATGACCGTCTCGTACAGGCGGGAGGCCGTCACCACGCCGACGGCCGTCAGGACGGCGCCGACCAGGGCGCCGCCGACCATGGCCGCGCCCAGGGTCCACAGCCAGGCGGTGCCCGTCTCGCCGGACTCCACGGCGTCGACCAGCCCGCCGAGCGCGGCCGGAGCGATGAGGTCGGCGGCCGCTCCCGCCGTGAGAATGGCGACCACACCGGCCAGCGACCACCACCGCCCGCCCAGCGCCGCGCGCACCGCGCGGGCGACCTGGCGGGCGTCGGCGACGGGCAGCCGCCGCCCCGCGCGGGACGCTCCCGCTTCGGCGGCCGTGTCGCTGTCGCGCGCGGTCATCGCGTGCCTCCCTGGGCGGTGGTGGCGGTCGAGGCGGTGGTGGGGGTGGTGGCGGTGGTGGGGGTGCCGGTGCCGGGGGCGTCGGTGTACTCGTGGCCTTGTGCCGCCTGCGGCTCTTGGGTCTCTTGGGTCTCTTGGGTCTCTTGGGCGCTGCCGAGCCGCAGCACCCGGTCGGCGGCCGCCAGCAGCGCGGGCGAGCGGGTGAGCAGAACCGTGGTGCGGCCCTGCCGGCACGTGCGCAGCCGCGCGGCCACCGCCTGCTCGGTCACCGAGTCGACCGCCGTGGTGGGGTCGTGCAGCACGAGGACGGGGGTGTCCTGGGCGAGCGCCCGGGCCAGCGCCACCCGCTGGCGCTGCCCGCCGGAGAGGCGGCGCCCGCCCTCGCCGACGGCGGTGTGCACGTCCTCGGGCATGGCGCGGAGGAACTCCGCGCAACCGGCGTCCTCCAGCGCCGCCAGGGCGCGGTCGGTGTCCGCGCCGCCGACCGCGACGTTGTCCAGGACGGTGCCGTCGAAGAGGTCGGCGGCGTGGGGCGCCACGAGGAGGGTTCCGGGTGGCGCGTCGGCGAGGGCGCGGCCCGCGAGCCGCACGCCTTCCCCTCCCCCGGGCTCGGCGCGGCCGGACAGCACCGCCACGAGTTCGGCCGCCTGCGTGCCGTCAACGGGCACCGCCACGCACTCGCCGGGGGCGACGCGGTCGCGCAGGGCCGCCGCGCCGAGGGTGAGATCGAGGTCGAGGTGGAGGTGGTCGGGATCGAGGTCGAGGGGTTCGGGGTCGGTGGGGTGGCGGCCGTCGGTGTCCGCGTCGCCGTCGGCGGCGGTGTCCCCGCCGGTCGGCTGCCCGGCCCCGGGTGCGGTGCCGATCGCGCCGTGGCCGGGGGCGGGGGCGGCTTCGGTGGTGCCGTTGGCGAAGGCTGCGGACGCGGCGGGCCGCTCGTAGGGCTTCGGGGAGCGCAGGACGTCGAGAACGCGCTCGGCCGAGGCGGTCGCCGACGCCCAGATGGTGCCGAAGTTGGTCGCGACCATGGTCATCGGCCCGACGAGGAACTGTGCGAGGCCCACGACGGTGATGAGCGCGCCCACGCTCAGGGAGCCGGACAGCGCCTGCCACCCGGCGGTGAGGGTGATCGCGGCGAGGAACACGCCGGTGGCGGCGTTCATCGAGCCGAGCAGGACCCCCTGGGCGGACTTCGCGTGCAGGGTGGCCTGGAGTGCGTCGCGCGAGGACCGCCGGTAGCGCGCCGCCGCCTCCGGTCCGGCGCGCAGTCCCGTGACGATCCGGTAGCCCGCCATGAGGTCGGCGGCCTTGCCCGCCGCCGACGCGGCGAGCGCCTGCTCGCGGCCCGACCGCCGCCGCAGGGTCCCGCCCGCGCGGTCGATGAGCAGGATCATCGCCGGGGCGCCGACGAACACGGCCAGCCCCAGCGGCCAGGAGAGCGTGAAGAGGACGACCCCGCCGAAGATGATCGCCGCGAACTCCCCGAGGGGGTAGACCGCGATCGCGACGGCCATGGCCAGGCGCGAGACGTCGGAGGAGGCCACGGACAGCCCGACGCCGGGCAGCCGCGCGGCGCCTTCGAGGCCGCCGGGGTCCAGCAGGCGCTCGGACACGGCCGTGCGCAGCCGGTGCTGGACCGCCTGCATCCCGAAGAGCCCGATGCGGGAGCCGAACTGGAAGGACAGCATGAACATGAGGTAGTTGAGGACCAGCACCCCGATCCACAGGACCAACTCGACGGGGTCGGCCCCGCCGATGGCCCGGTCGATCGCCACGCCCATGAGGACGGGCACCAGCGCCTCGCCCAACTGCCAGAGCACGATGAGCCCGGCGGCGGGGAGGGTGTAGCGCTTGGCCGCGAGGATGACCCCGATGGTGAAGCGCCGGGGTGTCTGCTCCGGCCCTGTCGGCGGCAGCTCCACCGGCACCGGCTCCTCCGGCACCCGCGCCCAGGGCCGCCTCGTCCGACCTGCCATCGCGTCCCTCTCCCTACTCCCCTACTCGCCGCCGCCTCCCCCACCGCGCCCGGGCACCGCAAGCCACCCGCCGCCCGTGGAGGGGGTGGGGCGGGTTCCGCTCGCCCGAACCGAAAGTGAAGGTTAGTGCAGGCTAATCTAACCAGCTCCAAACGCCACAAGCGGGGCCGGAGGGGGCAGTCAGGGGTCGGCGGGACGCCACGGGCGGTGGATGGTCCCGGAGTGCGGTCGCCGCAGATCGGGGCGGATGACCGAGGAGATGACCGAGGTGCGGCGAGGGCGGCATGGGTGGCCGCACGCCCGCCACCCCAGCCGCCCTCGCTGCCCTGTTACGGCCTGCACCACGCGCCCCGAGATCCGTTGGTCTCGTGCTCTGGAGGGCGAGGACTCTCGCCCCCGCCCCGCCTACAGGTCCTTCAAGGCCGGGATCTGGTCGGGGTCGCTGAGGGCCGAGCCCACGGCGACCAGGGCGGCTCCGGCCTGGAGGAAGGCCGGGGCGTTGCGGGCGTCGACGCCTCCGGTGGCCACCACGCGGACGTCGGGGAACGGGCCGTGAAGAGCCTGGATCCAGGCCGGGCCGAGGACCGACGCGGGGAACGCCTTCACCCAGTGCCCGCCCGCGCGCAGGACGGCCTGGACCTCCGAGGGGGTGGCCACGCCGGGCAGGTGGGGCATGCCCGCCTCCTCCGAGGCCACCATGACCTCGGGGTCGAAGCCGGGGGCCACGGTGAACGCCGCGCCCGCCCGCGCGACCGCGCGGACCTGGTCGACGTCCACGACGGTGCCCGCGCCCACCCGCAGCCCCCGCTCCGCGCCCGCCCGCACCGCCGCGCGCATCGCCTCCAGGCCGCCGGGGTCGCGCGCGGGCACCTCCACCACGGTGATGCCCAGGTCCCACGCCCGGGTGGCCACCGCGACAGTGTCCTCGGGGGACAGGCCGCGCAGGATGGCCATCACCCGGTGGCCCTCGAACAGCCGGTCCAGGCCGCTGCCGCTGTCGTTGCCGCTGCTCATCCGGTGCTCCCTCTCTCGCTCACGCACTTTCCGCCCCCGCTCCCCCGCGCACTCCCTGACTCGCTCACTCACTGACCCGCCCGCTCACTGACCGGGCCGACGCCAGCTCCACCCAGCGCTCCTCCGGCGCGTGCAGCGCCGCGTCCCACTCCCCCGCCTGCGGCGGCGGGGCCAGGTCGCCCAGTTCGCGCAGCACCCGGGCGGCGCACAGGTGCCCCAGGCGCAGCCGGCCCGCCGCGTCCAGGCCGCGCAGCCCGCCCGCGAGGTACCCGGCGGCGAAGGCGTCGCCCGCGCCGACCGGTTCCACCACCTCCACCACCGGCGAGGGCACGTGCGTGCGGCCCTCGGCGAACTCGGTCGCGCCGTGCTCGGCGTCCTTGACCACCAGGCGCGGCACGTCGGGCAGCAGGGCGCGGACCTCCTCGGCGGTCGCCGTGCCCCACAGCGCCTCGGCCTCGTCGCGGCCGACCAGGACCACGTCGGCCAGCCGCGCCAGCTCCAGCAGCCGCGCCGCCGCCCGCCCCGGCGGCCACAGCCGGGGCCGGTGGTTGACGTCGAAGCTCACCACAAGCGCGGGGTCGGTGAGCAGCCGCTCGGCGAGCGCGTCGCACTCCGGCGACAGCGCCGGCGTGATCCCCGACAGGTGCACGCCCGCCGCCCCGCGCACCAGCGGGTCGTCGGCGGCCTCGGGGCCCAGCGCCGAGGCGGCCGAGCCGGCCCGGTAGTAGTGCACGGTGCTCCCCTGCGGCGCGGGGTCCTTGGCGAAGAGGCCGGTGGGGCGGTCGGGGTCGGTGCGCACCGCCGACACGTCCACGCCGCGCCCGGCGACCGCGCGCAGCACCACCCGGCCGAAGGGGTCGTCGCCCACCGCGCTCAGCCAGGCCGCGCCGTGCCCCAGCCCGGCCAGCGTGCAGGCGACGTTGGACTCCGCCCCGGCCGCCGTGAGGGCCAGGCGCGGCGCCGACTCCAGCGGCACCGGGTCGGCGGGCACCAGCAGCGCCATCGTCTCGCCCACGCACACCACCGGCCCGCTCACGCCGCGCCCCCGAACTCCGCGGCGGGGCGGGCGGGCGCGTCGGCGGCCGCGCGGAACACCGCGCCGTCAGCCCGTCCGGGCGCCTCCAGCCCGATCGCCGCGGTGGCGACGAACAGGTGCGGCCGGTCCTCCCCCACCACGCACACGCTCGCCGGCTGGGCGGCGGGCAGGCGCACCACGCGGTCCAGGGCGCCCTCGGGGGTGTAGCGGTGCACGCGCCCGGTGCCCCACACGGCCGTCCACAGGTGCCCGGCGTCGTCGACCTGCATGCCGTCGGGGCTGCCCTCGGCCAGGCGGGCGAACACGCGGCGGCCGCCCGGCCGGCCCTCGGCGTCGACAGCGAACACGTCGATCCGGCCCTCGGCGCTGTCGGCCAGGTACATCAGCCGACCGTCGGGGGAGAACGCCGGGCCGTTGGGGATGGTGTAGCCCTCCAGCACGCGGTGCACGGCGCCGTCGGGGTCGGCCCGGTACAGCGCGCCCGCGCCGGGGGTGCCGTCGTAGGCCATGGACCCCGCCCAGAAGCGCCCGGCGGGGTCGCAGCAGCCGTCGTTCATGCGCATGGCGGTGGGGGCGCCCTCCTCGGGGCGCGCCAGCCACTCCACGCCGGGGGCGCGGCCCTCGCGCACGGTCAGCAGGGCCACCCCGGTGCCGGCGGCGGCGACGTAGGTGTCCTCGGCCCCGCGCACGGGGGCGACCGCGCCCAGGGGGACGTCGATTTGCGCCAGCGTGCGGACCGGTCCGGGCCGGGCGGGGTCCAGGGCGAACAGCCGGCCCGCGAGGATGTCGACCCCCAGCAGGCCGGCGCGGGTCCACCGCAGCCCCTCGCCCAGGTCGAACCGGTCCGGTGTCCAGGTCTCGGGGGGTGTCTCCACCGCGTGTGCTCCTGTCCCTACCATTTGCCTACCATTCGGCGAACGATCCGTCGTCGTGGCTCCACACCGGAGGGCGCCAGCGGTGCCCCGCCCGGTCGGCCGCGCGCACCGCGGCCTCGTCCACCTCGATGCCCAGGCCCGGCGCCTCGCCGCGCCGCATGTGGCCGTCGGGGAAGGCGAACACCCCGGTGTCCACGACGTAGTCGAGCAGTTCGGCGTCCTGGTTGTAGTGGATGCCGATGCTCTGCTCCTGGATGAGGAAGTTGGGGGTGGCGAACGCGACCTGGAGGCTGGCGGCCAGCGCCACCGGGCCCAGCGGGCAGTGCGGGGCCAGCAGGGTGTCGTAGGTCTCGGCCAGCGCCGCGATCCGGCGCACCTCGGAGATGCCGCCGGCGTGGGAGAGGTCGGGCTGGGCCACCGCGATCCCGGCCTGGAGGGCGGGCAGGAAGTCGCCGCGCGAGTACAGGCGCTCGCCGGTGGCGATGGGCACCGGGCTGGAGCGCACCACGTCGGCGAGGAGGTGGCCGTACTCCGGCAGCACCGGCTCCTCCACGAACATGGGCCGCAGCGGCTCCAGCAGCGGCAGCACGCGGCGCGCGGCGGCGGCGTTGAACCGGCCGTGGAAGTCCACGGCCACGTCGCGGTCCTCGCCCAGCACCGCCCGGACCTGGGCCAGCCGGTCCACCACGGCGTCGATCTCGCGGGCGGTGGGCGAGCGGCTCACCACCCCGGCGGCGTTCATCTTCACCGCCGTCAACCCCGCCTCCACCCGCGCGGCCACGGCCTCGCCCAACTGCGCGGGGTCGTCGCCGCCGACCCAGCCGTAGACGCGCACCCGGTCGCGGACCGGCCCGCCCAGCAGGCGGTACACCGGCACCCCCAGCCGCTTGCCGGCGATGTCCCACAACGCCTGGTCCAGCCCCGCCACGGCGCTGGAGAGCACCGGGCCGCCCCGGTAGAAGGCGGCCTTGGTCAGGCGCTGCCAGTGGTGCTCGATCGCCGTGGGGTCCTCGCCCAGGAGCAGGTCGGACAGCTCCTCGACGGCGGCGCGCACCGTCGCGGCGCGGCCCTCCACCACCGGTTCGCCCCACCCGACGACGCCCTCGTCGGTCTCCACGCGGCACAGCAGCCACCGCGGGGGGACCAGGAACGTCTCGATGCGGGTGATCCTCATGCGGGTCTCTCCAGTTCGTCGTCGGCGCCGTCGCCGGTGGCGCGGAACAGGTCCTCCTCGGCCTGCTCCAGCAGCGAGCGCATCGCGGTCTCGGCGGCGGCCGCGTCGCCCGCCGCGACGGCCTCGGTGACCGAGGTGTGGCTGGGCACGGGGTCCTTGTGGGCGCCCGCGTGCACCAGGCGGTCGCGCTCCACCAGCCCGGCGGCCAGGAAGATGTCGGTGCGGGTGTACAGCTCGTTGTGGGTGGCCGCGAGCAGGGCGCGGTGCCAGCGCAGGTCGCTGGCGGCGGCGTCCTCGGGTGAGGCGTGGGTGTCGGCCATCGCCCGCACCGCCGCGCGCAGCTCGGCCACGTCGGCGTCGGTGCGGCGCAGCGCCGCCAGCCGGGCGGCGGTGGGCTCCAGGGCGCCGCGCAGCTCTGCGAGGTCGCGGAAGAACAGGTCGCCGGCTCCGGTGGCGACCTGCCACTTGACGACGTCGGGGTCCAGCAGGTTCCAGTCGGCCCGGGGCCGTACGAAGGTGCCCTTGCGCTGCCGGGACCCGACCAGCCCCTTGGCGGCCAGGACCCGGATGGCCTCCCGGATCGCGGTGAGGCTCAGGCCCAGGTCGGTGCTGAGCGCGGCCAGGTCGATGGTCTCCCCCTCGGCGATCTCGCCGGAGAGCACGCGTTCGCCCAGGAGCTGCACGATCTGCCCGTGGACCCCGCGTTCGGAGTAGGCCGCCATCATGTCCTTCCTCTCCAGCGCCTCAGGACGACGCCTTGTAGATACTCCATCCTCCGTCGACCGGAAGGCTCACCCCGGTGACGTAGGAGGCGTCGGCGGAGGCGAGGAACGCCACCGCGGCGGCGACCTCGTCGGGGTCGCCCAGGCGCCCGGCGGCGGTCTGGGCGGCGCTGTCGCGGCGGTCGTCCTCGCCGATCCCGTCCCAGGCGGCGGTGAGGACGGGGCCGGGCAGCACGCAGTTGACCCGCACGTCGGGCCCGTACTCCACGGCCAACTGCCGGGCCAGGGCGGTGAGGCCGCCCTTGGTGGCGGCGTAGGCGGGCCGGCCCGGCAGCCCGAACCAGGCGTGCACCGACGACACCAGCACCACCGAGCCGCGGGTGGCGGTGAGGTCGTCCAGACAGGCCCGCACGCCCAGGAACGCGCCGGTGAGGTTGACCGTGAGCTGGCGCTCCCAGGAGGCGGGCGAGGTCTCGTGGGCGGGGGCGACCTCCACGGTGTAGGCGTTGGAGACCAGCGTCCCGACGGGCCCGAACGCCGAGCGGGCGGTGTCGACGACGCGCGCCCAGTCGGCCTCGTCGGCGGCGTCGGCGCGCACCGCGACCGCGCGCCCGCCCTTCGCGCGCACGCGCTCGGCCGCCTCCTCCACCGCCGGGGACAGGTCGGTCATGACCACCGCGGCGCCCTCGGCGGCCAGGCGGCGGGCGGCGGCCGCGCCGATCCCCTGGGCCGCGCCGGTGACGACGGCGGCGGCCCCCTCGTGTCGCTTGTGTGCCATGTCTCTCCCGGTCGGTGCTAGTCCCCCGCGGGCGCGAGGTCGAACGCGATACTCAGTGTGGTCTGGGCGCCGGGTGCCAGGTCGGTGAGCGGCCCCAGCACCTCGCACTCCACCACCCGGTCGCGGGGCCGCAGCCCGCCCAGGTGCTCCAGGGGGCGCTCCAGCGGGTACTCCAGCCACACCTCCACGCGCGAGCCCTGGTCGGGGTAGGTGCCGGGGGCCACGGTGAAGGTCTGGGTGAGGGTGCCGGCGCGGCCGACGTGGCGCAGCCAGCCCTCGGCGGTGGGGAACCCGACCTTGCCGACCACGTCCTGGGCGGGCACCCGCAGCACGCCGGGCGCGTGCTCGACCACGCGCGGGTTGGCGTCGCCGGCCACCAGCGGCACGGTGTGGGGCCCCTCGCCGCGCACGCCGACGTAGACGCCGCCGGTGCCGTCGGCCGGGGCGGCGGCGCCGTCGAGCTGGGTGACGTTCCACAGCGCCCAGGTGCGGGGTGCGGCGGAGGTGTTGCGCGCGGTCAGCTCCAGCCGGTAGCCCCGCGCGCCGGGCTCCAGGGTGATCCGGCGGGTCAGCCGCAGGCCGGTGCGGGGGTCGTCGCCGCTGGTCATGGTGAGCACGGCGGCGCCGGCGGCGCCGTGGCCGGCCTCGGCGGCATAGGCGCCGGAGTCCAGCACGGGGTCGGGCGGCCCGGCCCACTCGCCGGGGTGCGACCAGCCCTGGGGCGCCGGCCAGGTCTTGTCGCCGCCGACGTTGTTCCAGGCGCTCATCGGCCCCTCGGTGGGCTCCAGCACAACGCCCTCGCGGCGCCGCAGGTCGGCGTCGAGCAGGCGCGGGTTGCGGTAGAGGAACTCCCGCCCGGCCAGGCGCAGGGACAGCACGCGCCCGCCCAGGCCGGGCGCGGCGGTCAGGCGCAGCGCGCCGTTGTCCAGCACCACGCGCTCGTCGGGCCCGGCGCCCTCGCGCGTGACGCGCACCCGGCCGGTCACCGCTCCTCCGCGGCGGTCAGTACGACCTTGCCGCGGCTCTCGCCGGCGGCCAGGCGGTAGGCGGCGTCGGCGTCGGCGAGGTCGAAGCGGTCGGAGACGACCCGCTCGGGCGAGAGCCCCCAGCGCACCAGGTTGCGCGCCAGGTCGGCCATCGCCGGCAGGGAGGTGACCCAGGAGGCGTAGAGGGTCAACTGCTTGTGCAGGAGGGTGTCGGAGACCTCGGTCTCCAGCGTGCCGCCCTCGCCCACCAGCGACACCCGCCCCCACTCGGCGGCCTGCTCCAGCGCCAGGGAGCGCCCGGGGCGCGAGCCCGAGCAGTCGATCACGGTGGCGGCGCCGCGCCCGGCGGTGGCGGCGGCGACCGTCTCGGCCGCATCCTCGGGGGCGGCCACGGCGTCGAAGACGTCGAGGCCGGCGGCCCACTCGCGGCGCCGGGCGGAGGGCTCCACGCCGATGACGCGGGCGGCGCCCATGCCCCGGCCCACCATCCCGGCGGCCAGCCCCACCGGCCCCAGGCCGACGACGAGCAGGTCGCCCTCGCCGCTGACGCCGATGCGCCGCAGCCCCTCATAGGCGGTGCCGAACCCGCAGGCGATGAGGGCGCCGTCGACGAAGGACAGCTCGTCGGGCAGCGGGACGCAGGTGGCCTCCTCGGCCAGCAGGTACTGGGCGTGGCCGCCGTCGCGCTGCCAGCCGTAGGCGGCCCGGGAGGGGCCGGTGCAGCTGATCATGTAGCCGCGGCGGCAGTTGTCGCACAGCCCGCACCCGGCGATGTGGTAGACGATCACCCGGTCGCCGGGGCCGAACCGGCGGCAGCCCGGCCCGGCCTGCACGACGGTGCCCGAGGGCTCGTGGCCGGCGACGACGCCCCGGTAGGCGGGGCCGTCGATCCCGCGGTGGGTCTTGTGCTCGTGGTAGATGAACCCGATGTCGCTGCCGCAGATGCCCGAGGCGCCCACCCGCAGCAGCACCTGGCCGGGGCCGGGCTCGGGCACGGGCAGGGTGTCGACCACGGCGGTGGAGTCGCCCGGCAGCCGGACCCCGCGCATGGTCGCGGGCGTCGGCGCGGTGGTGGTCGCGTTCACGCGGTTCCTCCCTCTCTGGAATGCCTCTTGCTGATGCGCGTCGCTCAGGTGAGGCGGTTGGCGGCCGAGCGGCTGTTGACCAGGACGTTCACCAGGACGGCGGCGACGATGATGAGGCCGCGCACCACGTCCTGGAAGAAGGGGTTGACCCCCAGCAGCACCAGCCCGTTGGCGATGACGCTGATGAACACCACCCCCAGGAACGTGCCCAGCAGCGACCCGCGCCCGCCGGCCAGCGCGGTGCCGCCGATCACCACGGCCGCGATGACGTCGAACTCCAGGCCGGCGGCGGCGCCGCCGTTGCCCGAGCCCAGGCGGGCGGCCAGCAGGATCCCGGTGACGGCGGCGAGCAGGCCGGTGGTGGCGAACAGCACCACCCGCACCCGGGTGACGTTGAGCCCGGCCAGGCGGGCGGCGGCGGCGTTGCCGCCGATGGCGTAGACCGAGCGCCCGTAGGCGGTGTAGCGGGCGACGTAGGCGAACACCGCGAACAGCACCAGCATGACCAGGGCGGAGGTGGGCACGCCCAGGACCGATCCGCCGAGGACGTCGAACACCGCGCTCTCGGGCAGCGGCACGGGCAGCGCGTCGGTCATGTACAGGGCGAGCCCGCCCAGGACGCTCCACAGGCCCAGCGTGGTGATGAAGGAGGGCACGTTGAACCGGGCGCGCAGCCACCCGGCCAGGGCGCCCCATGCCACACCCAGCAGGAGGGTGAGGGTGATCGCGCCGGCCACGCCGAGGTTCCACTCGGCGGCGCCCTTGGCGACCAGCACCGAGGCGAAGGCCACGGCCGGGCCGATGCTGATGTCGATCTCGCCGGCGACGATGACCAGGGTCACGCCCCAGGCGGCGATGCCGATGGTCGCGGCGTTGCGCAGCAGCCCGAGCTGGTTGTCCAGGCTCAGAAAGCCGCTGGCGGAGGCGCCGAGCACGACGTAGAGGAGGAGGATGGCGGCCAGCAGGCCGATCTCGTTGAGCCGGCGGCCGTAGCGGCCGAGGCCGCGCCGCGCGGGGGCGGCGGCGCCGGGGACTGCGGTGGTGGTGGTCATTGCTACCTCGCCTCAGGCCGCCATCGCGGCGGTCATGATGTTGTCCAGGGTGATGTCGTCGCCGGTCAGCTCCTGCTCCAGCCGGCCCGCGCGCAGGGTGAGCACCCGGTCGCACACCAGGGGCAGCTCCTCCAGCTCGCTGGAGACGAACACGACGGCCGCCCCCTGGTCGGCCAGCTCCCGCACGATCCGGTAGATCTGGGCCTTGGCCTCGACGTCGACGCCGCGGGTGGGCTCGTCCAGCAGCAGGATCCGGCTGCGGGCGTGCAGCCAGCGGCCGATGACGGCCTTCTGCTGGTTGCCGCCGCTGAGGTTGACGATGGGGGTGTCGGGCCGCGCGGTCTTGATGGAGAGGCGCTCGACCAGGCCGCGGCCGATGGCCGCCACCCGCGAGGGCCGCACGGTCGCGGCGGTGGAGGCGCCGCCGAACCAGGTCAGCACCATGTTCTCCGAGACGCCCAGGAGCGGCACCACGCCCTCTCCCTTGCGGTCCTCGGGGGTGATGCCCACGCCCAGGCGCTTCATGGCGCGGGGCGTGCGGCGGGCCACGGGGGCGCCCTCCACGGCGACGGTGCCCGTGGAGGGGGCGAACCCGGCCAGGGCGCGCAGGACCTCGGTGCGGCCCGAACCCATGAGCCCGGCCAGCCCCAGCACCTCGCCGGGGTAGAGGTCGAAGGAGACCGCGTCGACCTTGGGCGGCACCGCCAGATCGCGCACCGACAGCAGCGGGGTGCCCGAGCGGTCGACCGCGCCGGCGGGGCGGCGCGCCTCCTCGGCCTCGTCGCGGCCGAGCATGAGCGAGACGATGCGCGCGGTGGTGGCGCCGCGCACCGGCGCGGTCTCCACGACGGCGCCGTCGCGCATGACGGTGACGGTGTCGGCGACCCGGCGGATCTCGTCCAGGCGGTGGCTGACGTAGACGACGCCGACGCCGCGCCCGGCCACGCGGGTGACCGCCGACAGCACGATCTCGGCCTCGCCGGCGGCCAGGGCGCTGGTGGGCTCGTCCAGGATGAGCAGCCGGGGGCGCGAGCGCAGCGCCCGCGCGATCTCCACGAGCTGCTGCTGGGCCAGCGGCAGTTCACCGACGGGGGTGTCGGGGTCGATGTCCACGCCCAGCTCGGCGAACGCCTCGCGGGCGCCGGCCCGGACGGCGGCGTGGTCGATGCGGCCGCCGGCGGTGGGCCAGGCGCCCAGGCACAGGTTCTCGGCCGCCGAGAGCTGGGGCACCAGGCTCAGCTCCTGGTGGACGGTGCCGACGCCGAGTTCGGCGGCGCGGCGGACCCCGCCGCCGGCCAGCGGCGTGCCGCCGATCTCGACGGTGCCCTCATCGGGGGTCTCCACCCCGCAGAGCATGCGGATGAGAGTGGATTTACCGGCGCCGTTGCGGCCCAGCAGCGCGCGGACCTCGCCGGCGCGGACCTCGAAGTCGACGCCGTCCAGGGCGCGCACGCCCGGGTAGGTCTTGGTCGCGCCGCGGGTGGCGGCCACGACGGCGGAGGTGGGGGCGGGGATGGTGCCCGGGTTCGCGGCGGCGCCGGCGTCGGGCGCGGTACCGGCGTCGGGCGCGGTACCGGGGTCGGGTGCGGTACCGGGGTCGGGTGCGGGCGAGGACGGGGTGTCGCTGCTCATGGGTGTCTCCACTCGTGGGCGAGGTGCGGGCGGGAGGGCGGTCGCGCGCGACCGGTTAGGGGATCCCGTCCGGGTGCTCCTCCAGCCACCGGGCGCCGTCCTCGGGCGTGGTGTAGAGGTCGATGGGCGCGTCGGTGACGAACTCCTCGGGGGCGTCGCCGGCGATGATGGCCTCGACCGTCTCCCCGGCCATACGGCCCACGACCAGGCCGGAGATGTCGACGTTGGCCTTGAGCACGGTGTGGTCGGCCAGGGCGCGGGCGGCGTCGGTGGACATGTCGCTGCCGAAGACGACGACCTCGCCGGCGCGCCCGCTGGCGTTGACCGCGCGCACCGCGCCCATGGTGGCCCCGCCCGCCTCGCCGTAGAAGGCGTCCACGTCGGGGTTGGCGGTCAGCACCCGCTCGCCCACCTCGACGGCCTCGTCGATGGTGGCGCCCTGCTGGTTGGCGACGATCTCGGCGTCGGGCAGGCGCGCGAACAGCGCCTCCTCGAAGCCCTCGCGGCGCTGGACGCAGACCTCCACGAACTCGCAGTTGAGGACGGCGATGTCGGGGTCGGTGACACCCTCGCGCTCGAAGTGGTCGGCGGCGGCCTCGCCGAGCAGGCGGCCGAACTCGTGTGGGTCGCCCAGGATGTAGGAGGTGACGTACTTGCGGGCCGCCTCGTCGTTGATGCAGGTGTTGTAGCAGACGACGGGGATGCCGCTCTCGTGGGCCAGCCGCACCGCCGGGACGGAGGCGGTGGCCGAGACCGGCGACAGCACGAGGGCGTCGACACCGGCCGAGGAGGTGACGTCCACGAAGGTGCTCTCCTCGGAGGCGTCGCCCTGGGCGTTCAGCTCCAGGAGCTGGAACCCGCGCCCCTGCTCCTCGGCGTGGTCGCGCAGCCCCTCGCGGACCCCGGCGTAGTAGCCCTGCGCGTCCATGTAGACGATGCCGACGCGCCCGTTCTCACCGAGCCTGCCCCCGGCGCACCCCGCGAGGCTCACCAGGCACAGCACCGCCGCCACGGCGGCGACCGCCCGGACACCCAGGCGGCCCCGGCTCCGGCCGTGGTCCCGGCCGTGATCCCGGCCCTGATTCCGGTCCTGGCCCTGACTCCGGCCCTCGCCTCGCTCCCGGGCGCGGGCGTCCGTGTGTGCGCGAGCGCGGACCGGGCCGCCTCCGGGCGGGCGCTGCGGCCATCGAGACATGGGGGACCTCCCTGGGGTACAGGCACCCGCCTCACCTGGGAGGATGCCGTCCTGACTGGCTGAGAGCATGCCACTGTGGGCCAGGTCTCGTCAATGATAAATACTAATTAATTATTTTTTTCCGGCAGGTTGCACGCGGGAGGACCGCAAGGACGGGGGGAGAGGGCGGGACCGGGGGCGGCGGCCAGCGGCCTGCCGGGCGCGGGGTGGAGGTGGCGACGGGGCACCGAGGGCGGCGGGTGGTCAGGGCCGCGGGCACCACACCCGGCGGCATGACAAAGGAGGCAACGGGGGCGGCGAGGACAGCAGGGGCACGGGGCGCGCGGCAAACGGATCTGCGGGCGCGTGGCACAGGCAGCGACGGGGCACCGAAGGCGGCGCGGGGCGGAGGCGTGCGGCCATCGGTTCTGCGCGCGCGTGACAGAGGAGGCAACGCGGGCGCAACGGCGCGCACCAACCTGGGGCCGCACGACTCTGACTGAGGATGGGAGGCCCGGTGACCCGGGCCACTGGTAAACCGGTCAACCGGTCAACCGGGATCAGACTTGGCGGTCGACGCCACGCCAGCCGTCTTCTGCCCCTCACCCCGGGGTGGACAAAAGACGCAGGCCGGGCACACACCTCTGCCCATCTCACATGATGAGACAAGAAAGGGCTCTTTCACCACGAGGTGCGGCTACGGCCGCCGCAATCGAACGGTAGACGGGCCTCGCCGCCCCCAGAAACCGTCATAGCGGGCAAACCGGCACCCAGAAGCCCCAAGGCGTCTCACCATGTGGTCAAATCGCCCCGCCGGATGACCCCCAGTCCTTCACCTGACAGCCGAGTGAAAGTACAAAACAGGCATTGGCCCCAAAAAGACCGCCTGCATACCGTCGACACTCGGCTTCCGTTCACCCACCCCCACCGAACCGGCGCCTCGTGCCGCCGCGACGCCGTCACCACGCGCGCCCGCCCCTCGTCGCAACCTCAGGCACCCGCCCCGAGAACCGGCGCCCGCGCACCCCGACCATCCGCCGCCCTCGGCGCCCCGTCGCACCCCCGACCACCCGCCGAGCAG
The DNA here is from genome assembly GCF_027604915.1 of Streptomonospora mangrovi. Classification (GTDB taxonomy): domain Bacteria; phylum Actinomycetota; class Actinomycetes; order Streptosporangiales; family Streptosporangiaceae; genus Streptomonospora; species Streptomonospora mangrovi. Next base: position 1,681 of record NZ_JAJAQC010000012.1, on the reverse strand, counting down.
CCCGATAAGGCGCGCCCCCGGCCACCACCCGCCCTCGCCGCCTCGTCGCGACCTCGGCCATCCGCCCAAATCAGCGATGAACGCGAACCCGGCCCACCCGCCGCCTTCGCCGCCCCCGTCGAAACCTCAGCCAACCGCCCCGAGAACCGACAACCGCGCACCCTGGCCGCCGCCGCCTTCGCCGCGCCCCGTCGCAACCCCGACCATCGCCGAGCGGCCCGACGACCACCCACCCGGGCCACCCGCCGCGCTCCCTACGAACCTTTCGATTCCTCCGAGCCATCCGGATCGTCCGGTCCTTCCAACCCCTTGAGCCCTTCAAGCCCTTCAAGCCCTTCAAGCCCTTCGAGCCCTTCGATGCGCTCCAGCAGTACGGCCCGCTGGCGCTCGTTGCCCGCGAGGTCGGCCGCGCGGCGCAGTTCCTCTCGGGCCTCCTGGTGGCGGCCGAGGCGGGCGAGGAGTTCGCCGCGTGCGCTGGGCAGCAGGTAGGAGCCCGCCAGCCGCTTGGCGTCCAACTCCTCGTCCAGGATGCGCAGCGCCGTGGCCGGGTCGGCGGCCATCGACACCGCGACGGCGCGGTTCAGCGTCACCACCGGGTTCTTGGTGAGCTGCTCCAGCGCCGTATACAGGGTGACGATCTCCTCCCAGTCGGTGTCCGCCACGTCGGCCGCCCGCGCGTGGCAGGCCGCGATCGCCGCCTGCAACCCGTAGGGGCCGCGCCCGCGCCCGAACGCGTCAGCCCGCGCGAGGGCCGCGAGCCCGCGCGTGATCTGCCCTCGGTCCCACCGGCTGCGGTCCTGGTCGGCGAGCAGCACCGGCGCGCCGTCAGGCCCCACCCGGGCCGCGAAGCGCGACGCCTGGATCTCCATCAGCGCGACCAGGGCGTGCGCCTCCGGTTCGCGCGGCGCCAGCGCCGCGACCATGCGCCCGAGCCGCAGCGCCTCCCCGGCGAGGTCCGTGCGCAGGACACGGTCGCCCGACGTCGCGGCGTAGCCCTCGGTGAAGACGAGGTAGACCACGGCCAGCACCGCCGCCAGCCGCCGCCCCCACTCGTGCGGCTCGGGCACCGCGAAGGGCACCCGGGCCGCCGAGAGCGTCTTCTTGGCGCGCACGATGCGCTGCTGCATCGTGGGCACCGGCACGAGGAACATCCGCGCGATCTCCTCGGTGGTGAGACCGCTGACGACGCGCAGGGTGAGCGCCACCTGCGCCTCGCGGCTCAGCACCGGGTGGCAGGCCGCGAAGACGAGCTTGAGCACGTCGTCCTCGATCGGCTCCCACTCCTGCTCGGCCGCCGTGCTCATGTCGTGGGCCAGGGTGCGGTACCGATCGTCGAGGCGCTCGCTGCGGCGCCAGGTGTCGATGGCCCGGCGCTTGGCCACGGCGGTGAGCCAGGCGCCCGCGTTGCGCGGGACGCCCGACTCCGGCCACTGCGCGAGGGCGTCGGCGAGCGCGTCCTGGGCGAGGTCTTCGGCGAGGCCGACGTCGCCGACCATGCGCGCCACCGTGGACACGACACGCGCGCCCTCGATGCGCCACACCGCCTCGACGGTGCGGCGCACGTCGTCGCTCACCGCGCCCACATCCGCTCCCCCGGTCCCGGGGGGGGGGGGGGGGGGGGGCGGGCCGCCCCGCGGCCGCCCGCCCCCCCCCCCCCCCCCCCCCCCCCCCCCCCCCCCCC
>NZ_JAJAQC010000011.1 GCF_027604915.1 Streptomonospora mangrovi | reverse complement strand
CGGCGCGCCCTCGCGGCGCCCCCCCGCCCCGCGGGGGCGGGGCCCGGCGTCGCTCACCGCGCCCACATCCGCTCCCCCGGTCCCGCGGACGGCGGCACCGCCGCCGTCCGCGCCTGGCTCCGCACCGCCGTCCGCACCGCGCTCCGCACCCTGCTCCACGCCGCCGTCCGCTCCGCGGTCCGCACTGCCGTCCGCACTGAGGGCTCCGCTCCGTTCTGGTCCCGGTCGCCTGGTCACTCGGTGCCGAGGTCCTTGCGCCAGCCCTTCTCCTTCTCCACGTACTCGTTGCCGGAGAACTCCTCGAAGTCGCTCTCGTCGGTCACGCGGCGGACCTCGATCTTGGCCCCGGCGCCGAGGGGGGCGCGCTTGGCCCACTCCACGGCCTCCTCCTTGCCCGCCACCTGGATGATCCAGAAGCCGTTGAACAGTTCGTGGATCTCGCCGTAGGGGCCGTCGGTGACGATGGGCTCCTCACCCGAGAAGTCCACGACCGCGCCCTCCTCGGCGTCGCTCAGGCCCTCGCCCGACAGCAGGACCCCCGCCTTCATCATCGACTCGTTGTAGGCGCCCATCGCGTTGATGATCTCCTCGAACGGGACGTCCTTGGCGGCGTCGGCGGCGGTGGCGTCGGCGCGCATGATGAGCATGTACTTCATGGTCGTTCTCCTTCGTGCGGGCCGTGCGGCCCTGGTGTCCGGCGCCGTGTTCGGCGCCTCTGACTAAGACGTCGAACGGGACGACCCCCGATCGACACAGTGGTGGATTTTTTTCTCAGGAATTTCGCGCGGAGGCCGCGCGGGCGGCGCCAGCGCGGACTGCGACGCCGTGACCTGCGGTTATCCCCTGCCCCTGTTCCCGCCGCCCTCGACCCGCCTCTCGACCAGCGGCCGCAGCCCCTCCACCACGTCGGCGTTGCGCGGCGGCACGAGCCAGGTGCGCGGGCCCTCGGTGTGGGTGATGCCGGACGGGCAGTACTCGGTGTCGAGGTAGCCGGTGCCGGCGCCCTCCACCTTCGACGGGTCGCTGCGCAGCGGGAAGGAGCCGACGGTGCGGCCGGTGGCGGCCTCCCGCACGACCACGGTCATGCGGACGGCGGAGATCGCGAACGTGCCGTCCTCCGTCTGGTAGGAGCAGTGCGCCAGCGGCTCCTCGACCTCGTCGTAGTACACGCAGGCCACCAGCCGCACCTGGGAGCGGTCCTCCTCCCCGTCCCCGTTCTCCGGCGGCCGCCACTGCGCGGGCAGGTCGTAGGCGCGCCACGGCGGGTCGTCGCCCACGGCCATCTCGGCGTCCAGCGGCGCGCCGTCGCGCGTGCGCGGCGCGAAGTCCATGGTGTCGACCACGGTGGTCGGGTGGGGCGGGTCGCCGGCGTAGTCGGGGCTGTCCGGGTCGTAGGGGCGCGGACGCGCGGCGGGCTCGCCGGGGGCCGGGGCGACCGGGCAGGCGGCGCTCGGGCCGCCGGGTCGGTCGTCGCCGCCCCACCGGGGCGCGCTGACGGCCAGCGCGACCACCAGGCCGGCTCCGGCCGCCACGGCGGCGGCCCACACCGCCGGGTGCCGCGCCGTCACCACCATGCCCTCGCCGCCGAACCGGTCACCGCCGCCGTCTCCGTCCCTCGCCGTGCCCCCGATCCTCCCGGTGCCCGCCGGCTGCCGGCAAGGGGTGGGCGGGGCGGAGGGCGCGTCTGGCCGCGCTCCGGCCGTGTCCGGGCCGGGGCCGGACACGGCCGCCCGCAGCGCCCTACTCCCCCTCGTGCAGGGCGCGGACCGGGCGGGCCGGGTTGCCCAGGGCCACGACGCCGGCCGGGACGTCCCTGGTGACGACCGCCCCGGCGCCGATGACGCTGTCGTCGCCGACGGCCACACCGGGCAGCACGATGGCGCCGCCGCCGATCCACACGTTGTCGCCGATCGTGATGGGCCGGGCGGCCTCCAGCTTGTCGCGCCGGGGCCGCGGCTCCAGCGGATGCGTGGGGGTGAGGAGCTGGACGTTGGGGCCGATCTGGCAGTCCGCGCCGATGGTGATCGCGGCGACGTCCAGCGCGGTCAGGTTGTAGTTGACGAAGGTGCGCGCGCCGATGGCGATGTTGCTCCCGTAGTCGACGTGCAGCGGGGGCCGCACGTGCGCCCCCTCGCCCACCGATCCCAGCAGCTCCCGCAGGAGCGCCTGCGCGGCCTCGGCGTCCTCGACGAACGCGGCCTGGAACCGCGCGGCCAGCCGCACCGCGCGCTGCTGGCGCCGGGCGATCTCGGGGTCGTCGGCGATGTAGAGGTCGCCGGCGAGCATCCGCTCCAGGTTCGTCCGGGGGTCGTCTGCGAAGTAGTCCGTCGCCATGCCGACGACCGTACAGTCCGCCCGCGCGCCCGCGCCTTCCCCGCCACCCGCCCGCCCGGCCGCTCCGCGCCCCTCCCCCGACCGGGGCGCGGATTCCCCCGCGCGGGTGAGGACCACCGGCCGGGCCGGTTGCCACCGTTGACGCGGGCCGGGAACCGGGCCCGGGAGAAAGGGAGATCACCGATGTCGACACCGACCGCCGCCTCCGCGGACCGCATCCGGGCCGCGTGGCGGGCCGCCCACGAGCCGGTGCCGGGCGCCCCCCGCTGGGCGCGCCGCGCCGCCTACGCCGTTCCGCTCGTCGTGCTGCCGGCCACCCTGTGGCGGCTCCCGCTGGTCTTCTCCGAGGAGGCCGGTCCCGGTGAGGCGGCCTACGTCGTGCTGCTGTCAGTGGTGTCGGAGCTGCTGGCGTTCACCGCCGTCGGGATGGTCGCCGGGTGGGGCGAGCGGTTCCCGCGCTGGGTCCCGTGGCTGCGCGGCCGCCGGGTGCCGACGCCCGTGGCCGTCTTCCCGGCCTCCGTCGGCGCCGTGCTCCTGACGGCTTTGTGGACCTGGATCTTCGCCGCCCACTTCGCGGGGCTGACCCTGCGCGGCGATCCGATCCCCGCCGACTACCCCACCCAGGCCGGCGGCTGGCAGGCCGCAGTGTTTTACGCCTGCTACCTCCCGCTCCTCCTGTGGGGTCCGCTGCTCGCCGCCGTCACCTGGGCCTACTGGCGGCGCCGGCGCCTGTCTTCGCCTCACACCGCCAGCGCCCGCGACGGCGGCGGGCCGGGCTCGGTGTCCCCCGCGCCGTAGGCGGTCCAGGCGCGGGCCAGGCGCTCGGCCGCCGTCGTGAGCGTGGCTTGGTCGGCCAGGAAGTGGACGCGGACGAACTCCCGGCTGCCGCCGGAGGCGTCCAGGCCGCTGCCCGGCAGGACGGCGACACCGTGGCGCAGGGCCGCCTGGGCGAAGGAGTCGCCGTCGCCGTGCGGGAGGCGGACCCACAGGGTCTGGCCGCCGGGGACCGGCGGTGCCTCCCAGTGCGGCAGCCGGCGCGCCAGTTCGGTGCGCAGGTGGTCGTGGCGGGCGCGGCGCTCGGCCGCGACCTTTCCGCACAGCTCCGCCACGTGCGGCAGCAGTTCGGCGGCGGCGAGTTGCGCGGCGACGTTGCCGCCGAGGTCGTGGACGGCGCGCAGCCGGCCCAGCCGGTCGATGACCGGGCGCGCCGCGCGGATCCAGCCCACGCGCAGGCCGCCCCACACGCTCTTGCTCAGGGAGCCCACCGACACCACCGTCTCGCCGTAGGCGGCCAGCGGCGGGGGCGTCTCCTGCCCGGGGAAGGCGAGGTCGGCCGGCACCTCGTCGTCGACCAGCGGCACGCCGGCCGCGCCCGCCGCGGCCGCCAGCCGGCGGCGCACCAGCGCCGGCAGTACCGCGCCGGTGGGGTTGTGGTGGGTGGCGGTGACGTAGGCGAGGTCGGGGCGGCGGCCCCGGTCGCGCACCGCGCCCTCGAAGCCGTCCAGGCCCACGGGCAGCGTCCGCACGTAGGCGGCCTGCTCGCGGAACGCCTCCAGCGCTCCGGGGTAGGTGGGCGCTTCGACCAGCGCCGTGCCGCCGGGGCCGACGAACGCGCGGGCCAGCAGCGACAGCGCCTGCTGGCCGCCGTTGGTGACGAGCACCTGGTCGGGCTCGGTGGGCACGCCGCGCCGCGTGTAGTGCTCGGCCACCGCGCGGCGCAGCCGGGCGTGGCCCAGGGGGTGGTAGCCGATGTCGCCGGTGATGTCCTCCAGCCGGGCCAGCGCCCGCCGGTAGGCCGCCAGCAGGGCGGGCGGCGGCGCGTCGGGAGCGGCGCACGCCAGCAGGACCACGTCGTCTTCGCGCGGTTCCAGCAGGTGCAGGAAGACCGGCGCGCCGGTGCTCTCGCGGGGGCCGGGGCGCGGCGGCCCGGCCACCCGGGTGCCGCTGCCCTGCCGGCGCAGGATGCGGCCCTCCAGGCGCAGTTCCTCGTAGGCGGCGACGACGGTGCCGCGCGCCACCGTGAGGGCGGCGGCCAGGGCGCGGCCGGCCGACCAGCGGCCCAGGCGGTCGGCCAGCGCGGCCGGGTCCATCGACATGAGCGCGCTCTTTCGGGGGGATTGGTTCGTTCGGTGGACCAATTGTGGCGCATTGGCCCTGTGCGGCGAACGCTCCGGCGGCCAGGATCGTGCCATGACCGCAGCACACGACACCACAGCACACGACGCACCGCGCCCAGGCGGCGCGGTCTCGATCCCCCGGGCCGCCGCGGACCTGCCGGGGCCCTTCCAGCAGCGCACCCTGGCGGCGGTCAACGACACCACGGTCCTGCGCCTCGCCCGTCTGGAGGGCGCGTTCCCCTGGCACCACCACGACGAGGACGAACTGTTCCTCTGCTGGGACGGCGCCTTCCGCATCGAACTGGCCGACCGCGCGCCGGTCGCGCTGGGCCCCGGCGACCTGTTCGTCGTGCCCCGGGGCGTCCGCCACCGCCCGGTGGCCGACGAGCCCGCGCACGTCGTCCTGGTGGAGCACCCGGACACCCGGCAGTACGGCGTCTGAGGGACGGCGGGGCTCGGCGGGGCGCCCGGGAGCGGCTCCCGCGCGCCCGGCGCCCGAAAAAGCGGATGCCGAGTGCTTTCGGCGCGCGCTACCGTTATCTGTCGCGCCCTGCACGCCCAGCGCCTTCACAAACGAAAGCTTGGCGGGCCGCACACACCCCCCGACCAAGTCCCCGCACCACCGCCGAGCAAGGGAGAATCCCGTGGCCAGACGCCATAACAGCCTTCTGGGCATCGGAGGGCAGCGCAAGCACATGTCCGCCGAGCAGTCCGGTTCCGCCGCCGGCCGCGCCGGGGGCCGCCCCACGGCCGCCGCGCAGAAGGAGGAACTGCTGCGCAAGATGCGCGAGCGCGCCCAGGCCGACCGCGCGTCCGCCGACTCCGCCGACACCGACTCCGAGGACGGCGCGGACGGCGGGGCCGAGCGCCCCGCCGACGACGACACCCGCGGCTGACCGCCGTGCGGTGCGGACGGCGCCGACCGTCGCCCGCACCGCACGTCACCGCCGTCCCCACCGCCCGCGCCCGCGCGGCCCGCACCGGCCGCGCGGGCGCGTTGCCGTTCGCCCGGCGCCCGCGCGACGCCCGGGTCTTTCGGTGTCAGCTCGGTGTCAGCCCCGCCCGCTCGGCGCCGCCTCCTCGGCCGCCCGCCCGGTCGGCCGCGCCCTCCGGCGGTCGCGGACCCGCTTGGCCACCAGCCCGACCGCCACCGCCAGGATCACGGCGTAGATCCCGACCGCGATCCCGCTGTCCACCAGGATCGCCAGGTCGCCCTGGCTCGCCGCCATCGCCCGCCGCAACTCCCCCTCGGCCAGCGGCCCCAGGATGACGCCGATCAGCACGGGCGCCACGGGGATCCCGTAGCGGCGCATCAGCAGCCCCAGCGCGCCCACCGCGTACAGCAGCCCCACCTCGAACACCGACCCCTTGCCCGCGTAGACCCCGACCGTGGCGAAGACGACCAGGCCCGCGTACAGGTGCCGGCGGGGCAGCCGCAGCAGGCGCGCCCACAGCGGCGCGAAGGGCAGGTTGATCACCAGCAGCAGGACCGTGCCCACGAACATGCTGGCCAACAGCGCCCACACCAGGTCGCCCTCGCTCTCGAACAGCAGCGGGCCGGGCTGCATCCCGTACTGCTGGAACGCCGCGAGCATGACCGCGGCGGTCGCCGAGGTGGGCAGGCCCAGCCCCAGCAGCGGGATCATGGCGGTGGCGGTGGTGGCGTTGTTGGCCGCCTCGGGGCCCGCCACACCCTCGATCGCCCCCCGGCCGAACTCGCTGCGGCCGCGCCGCCGCGCCAGGGCCTTCTCCGCGCCGTAGGACAGGAACGTGGGGATCTCGGCGCCGCCGGCGGGCACGACCCCGAAGGGCAGCCCCAGCGCGGTGCCGCGCAGCCACGGCCCCCACGAGCGGCGCCAGTCGGCGCGGCTGAGCCACGGCGTGCCGCTGTCCAGGGCGCGGGCCGGCGCGTCGCCGCCGGGGCGGAACGCGCTGTGCAGCACCTCGCCCACGGCCAGCAGGCCCACGGTGACCACGACGATGTCCACGCCGTCGAGGAGCTGGGGGATGCCCAGGGTCATCCGCACCGCGCCGCTCTGGTCGTCGATCCCCACGACGCTGAGGGCGATCCCCATGCCCAGTGCCGCGATCCCCCGGGCGGGCGAGGAGGTGACCACGGCGGCCGTGGAGACGAAGGCGAGCATGGCCAGCGCGAAGTACTCCGCCGGGCCGAACCCCAGCGCGAAGGCCACCATGCGCTGGGCGAAGAACGCGACCACGGTGGTGGCGATGATCCCGCCGACGAACGACCCGATGACCGAGGCGGCCAGCGCCTGGGCGGCGCGCCCGCGCAGCGCCATGGCGTGGCCCTCGAACGCGGTGACGATGGAGGAACTCTGCCCGGGGGTGTTGAGCAGGATCGAGGTCGTGGCGCCGCCGAACTGCCCGCCGTAGTAGATGCCGGCGAACATGATGAACGCGGCGGTGGGCTCCAGCAGGAAGGTGAGCGGCAGCAGCAGGGCCACCGCCATGGAGGACCCCAGGCCGGGCAGGACGCCCACGGCCGTGCCGAGCACCACCCCGGCCAGGCACCACAGCAGGTTCACGGGGGTGAGGGCGTCGGCGAAGCCGCCCATCAGCAGCGAGAGCGCGTCCATGGGTCACAGGACCTTTCCGAGGAGGCCGGCGGGCAGCGGCACGTCGAGCAGGCCGGAGAACAGAAGCTGCACGGTGCCCGACAGCGCGGCGGCCACGCACAGGTCCAGCAGCGGGCGGCGGCGGTCCAGCGCGAAGCTCGTCCCCCAGAACAGCAGGGTGCCGGCGACCAGCCAGCCCAGCGGTTCCAGCAGCAGGAGGTGGGCGGTGAACGTGGCGGCCATGGTGCCCAGCGCGCGCCAGTCGCTGCGGACGGGCGCGGCGCCGGGCGCGGCATTGCCGCCGGCGGGCGCAGTGGCATCGGCGGCACTTGGGCCGTCGTGGGCAGGTGCCGCCCCGTCCGGGGCGGCGGCCGGGCCGCCCTCGGACGCGGGCGGCGCGGGCGGGGCGTCCGGTGCGGCGGCCCGGGCGCCCGGGCGCAGCGCCCACGCGGCCGAGGCCAGCGCCGTGGCCAGCAGCAGCGCGCCCACGGCCAGCGGGAAGAACCGCGGCCCGAGGAAGCCCGCGGCCGCGGGCACCTCCATCAGCGCCCCGCCCGCCAGGCAGCACACCGTGATCGCGGCCGTGAGCGCGGGGACGGCCAGTGCGGCGCGCCGTCCGCCCGCGCGGGCCGGAGCCGGCGCCGCCTCGGGGGCGGCGGTGGCCGCCGGCGCGGCCTCGGGAGCGGCCTCGGGCGCCCCGGTCGGCCGGGGTTCCGCTGTGGTCATGACAGTCCCAATCCCTCGATGATCCCGGTGAGTCGCCGGTCCTCCTCGGCGAGGAAGTCGGTGAAGTCGGCGCCGGTCAGCAGCGCGTCCCGCCACCCGAACCGCTGGAGGGCCGACCGCCACTGCGGTGTCTCCACCAGGTCGGCGACCAGGGCGTCCAGCCGCCGGCGCGCCCGCCGGTCCAGGCCCGGCGGCGCCGCCAGGCCCCGCCAGTTGGCGAGGTCGAGGTCGATCCCGCCCTCGCGCACGGTGGGGATGTCCACGCCGGGCAGCCGCTCCGCCGAGGAGACGGCCAGCGCCCGGACCTGCCCCGCCTCGATCTGGGCGGCGAAGCCGTTGAGGCTGGAGACCGCGACGTCGGCGGTGTGCGACAGCAGCGCGGTCAGCACCTCGCCGTCGCCGGAGTAGACGATGTAGTTGAGGTCGGCGGGGTCGGCGCCCAGGCCGTGCAGCGCCATGGCGGCGAGCAGGTGGTCGGCGGTGCCCACCGCGCCGCCGGCCACTGCGGTCTCGCGGGGCCGCGCCCGCCACCTCCGGGCCAGTTCCGCCATCGAGCCGATCGGGGAGTCGGCGCGCACGGCCACCACCACGTAGTCCTCGGCGAGCTTGGCCAGCGGGGTGATGTCGGCGAGCGTGGTCGCCGACCCGGTGATGCGGATCCCGCCCAGGATCGAGGTGCCCATGACCATCAGCAGGTCGGCGCGTCCGGCCTGCTGGGCGACGTGGGACAGCCCCACGGTGCCGCCGCCTCCGGGCAGGTTGAGGACCTCCACGGTGCGGGCCAGGCCGTTCTCGCGCAGGGCGTGCTGGGCCTGGCGGGCGACGGTGTCGAACCCGCCGCCGGCGGCGGCCGGCACCACCACCTCGACTCGGGAGCCGGTGCGGTCGCGTCCGGCCTCGCTGCCGCGGACCTCCAGCAGGCCGCCGCCGAGCGCGGCGGCGCCGATCACTCCGGCGAGCATCTCGCGGCGGCTTGGGGCGGGCATCCTCATCGCTCTCCCGGGGGTCGGTGCGCGCGGGCGGCGCGGTGGGTGGGGAGGGCGCCCCACGGGGGCGCGGACGCACCGTGGCCTGGGTCGCGGTGCGCTGTGACGGGAGCCATATTGTATGAAAACGCCTTTAAGTGCAATCCCTGTTCAGGACATCCACCCGCCACACCCAGCCGGAGGCACCCCAGCCCCGCCGTTCGACAAAGGTGGACCGGGACCGATCGCGGCACGGACGGGAGACGCCCGCAGCCCAACGGAACCCGGACGGGGCAAAGGATTGTACTTATCTGCGATATGGAACAATTACAGCCATGCCGAGCCACACTGGGGGGACGATGACCGGTCCGAACGAGGCGCGAGCGGAGACGTCGGCGCTGGACATCGGCGGGAGCCGCTACCGCTACGTCCCGCTGGAGCACCTGCTGACCCGGCGCGAACTGGCGGCCGTCCCCTACTCCGTACGCGTCCTGCTGGAGAACGTCGCCCGCCGGGCGCCCGAGGCCCTGCCCGACGTGGTGGGCCGGATCCGCTCGGGCACCGGGGACTGCGAGGTCCCCTTCCACCCCAACCGGATCATGCTGCACGACACCACGTGCCTGCCCACGCTCGCTGACTTCGCCGCGCTGCGCGACATGGTGGCCGAACTGGGCGGCGACCCCGCCGCCGTCAACCCGGTGATCGACGCCGACCTCACCGTGGACCACTCGGTGATCGCCGAGGCCCACGGCTCCGCCGCCGCCCTGGAGCGCAACCTGCGCGTCGACTTCGAGCGCAACGGCGAGCGCTACCGGTTCATCAAGTGGGCCGAGCGCAGCCTGCGCGGGTTCCGGGTGGTGCCCCCGGGCAAGGGGATCATCCACCAGGTCAACATGGAGACCCTGGCCCGCGTGGTCTGGCGCGACTCCGCGCAGGCCCCGCCCCTGCTGCACCCCGACGCGCTCGTGGCCACCGACAGCCACACCCCGATGATCAACGCCATCGGCGTGCTGGGCTGGGGGGTGGGCGGCCTCCAGGCGCAGGCCGCCCTGCTGGGCGAACCGGTGCTGTTCGGCTTCCCCGAGGTGGTGGGGGTGCACGTGAGCGGGCGGCTGCGCGAAGGGGTCACCGCCACCGACCTCGCGCTCACGCTGACCGAGGTGCTGCGCGGCACCGGGGTGGTCGACGCGTTCGTGGAGTTCTTCGGCGCCGGGGTCGACGCGCTGTCGCTGGCCGACCGTGCGGCCGTGGCCAACATGGCGCCCGAGTACGGCGCCACCTGCACCTTCTTCGCCTACGACGACGAGGTCGCCGACTACCTGCGGCTGACCGGGCGCGACGCGGAGCACCGCGCGGTGGTCGACGCCTACCTGGCTACCCAGGGCCTCAAGCGCACGCCCGCGAGCCCGGTGCCCGACTACGACCGGATCGTCGAACTCGACCTGGCCGGGGTGGAGCCCTCCCTGGCCGGGCCGCACCGCCCCGACCAGCGCCTGGCCGTGTCCCAGGTGCCGCGCTCCTACCGCGCCGCCGTCGCCGGACCCGGGGGCACCGGTTCCTCCGCCCCCGCCGAGCCCGGGTCCGGCCCGGCGGACGCACCCGCCCCCGGACCGGCACCCGCCCCCGCGTCCTCACCCGCGCCCGACCCTGTCTTCGGCGTGCCCGTGCCCGAGGGCGCGGTGGCCATCGCCGCCATCACCAGTTGCACCAACACCGCCAACCCCGCGCTGATGATCCAGGCGGGGCTGCTCGCGCGGCGGGCGCGCGAGCGCGGGCTGGCGGCCCGGCCCTGGGTCAAGGCGTCGCTGTCGCCGGGCTCGCGGGTGGTGACGCGCTACCTGGAGGCCGCCGGCCTGCTGGAGCCGCTGGCCGAGACCGGGTTCCACACGGTCGGGTTCGGCTGCATGACCTGCATCGGCAACTCCGGTCCGCTCCAGCCGCGCATGGCCGAACTGGTGGAGGCCGGCGCGCGGCCCGTGGCGGTGCTGTCGGGCAACCGCAACTTCCCCGGCCGGGTCAATCCGAGCGTGTCGCTGGCCTACCTGGCCTCGCCGCCGCTGGTGGTGGCCTACGCGCTGGCGGGCACGGTCCTGTGCGACCTCGCCGCCGACCCGCTGGGGCTGGACCCGCAGGGCCGACCCGTCTACCTACGCGACCTGTGGCCCGGCGACCGCGAGGTCGCGAAGCTGGCGGCCTCGGTGCTGACCCCCGAGATGTTCCAGGAGAACAGCGCCGCCATCCGCGAGGGCACCGCCCAGTGGCGCAAGCTGAGCGCGGAGGGCACCACGCGCTTCCCGTGGGACCCGGAGTCCGCCTACGTCCGGCGCCCGCCCTACCTCACCGGGGTGGACCCCCGCCCGCCGCGCCGACTGGACGTCGCCGACGCCCGGGTGCTGCTGTGGCTGGGCGACGACATCACCACCGACCACATCTCGCCGGCCGGCGCGATCCCGCCCGACAGCCCGGCCGGGCGCCACCTCGTCGCCGCCGGCACCCCGCCGCGCCACCTCAACCAGTACTCCACGCGGCGCAGCAACCACGAGGTGATGCTGCAAGGCGCCTTCACCAACCCGGCGGTGGCCAACCTGCTGCTGCCGCCCGAGGCGCGCGGCGGCGGGGGCCGCGCCTACACCGCCGACCGCACCCGGGTGGAGCCGGTGTACGCCGCCGCGCGGACCTACCGCGAGGCCGGGCTGGAGCTGGTGGTCGTGGCCGGGCGCAACTACGGCGCCGGCTCCAGCCGCGACTGGGCGGCCAAGGCCCAGGCGCTGCTGGGGGTGCGCGCGGTGGTGGCCGAGAGCTTCGAGCGGATCCACCGGGCCAACCTCATCGGCATGGGCGTGTTCCCACTGGAGTTCCCGCCGGGGCGCGGCGCCGGCGACCTCGGGCTGACCGGGGAGGAGGCGCTGTCGATCACGGGGCTTGCGGATCCGCGGCCGGGCACGGCCACCGCCGTGCTGCGGGTGCGCCGCGCGGACGGCTCGGTGGCGGAGACGCCGCTGCGGCTGCGGATCGACTCCCGCCACGAGGCCGCCTACCTGCGCCACGGCGGGACCATGCCCTATGTGGTGCGCCGCTTCCTGCCCGAGGCGCCCGAGGCGGGCGGGGCGGAAAAGGGGGGAGGGGCGGCCGGGGAGCCGGCCGGGCGGGGCGCGCCGGCCCGGGGCTGAGCCCCGCCGCCCACGGGTGCGGCTGTACGGGGGCGGCGGCCCGGCGGCGGGCCGCCGCACCGCTCCTAGGGCTCCATAACCGGCGGCGGAGGCTCCGGACCGATCCCGGTCTTCAGCCAGCGCACCCGGTCCAGGTGGGCGCGCAGCAGCTCGGCCGCCGCCTCGCGCTCGCCGCGCTCCAGCAGCTCCAGCAGGCGCAGGTGCTCGCGGGCCTGGCCGACCAGCCGCGAGCGGTCGAACTGGTGGCGGTACTCGATCAGCCGGCGCACCCGGTTCTGCCGGCGCAGCGCGTCCAGCAGGAAGGCGTTGTTGGAGCAGCCCACCACCATCTCGTGGAACTCCGCGCCGGTGCGGAACAGCTCGGTGCGCGGGGAGGTGAGGATGCGCCCGCGCAGCAGCGCCTCCTGGCGGGCGCGGTGCTCGGCGAACGCGCCGGTGTCCACGGCGAACCCGGGCTCCAGCAGCGCCGCCGGCTCCACGATCATCCGGAACCGGTAGCTCTGGTCGTGGCCCTCGGCGGTGGAGAGCACCTGCTGGAACTCCCAGCCGCGCCCCGGGCGGCGCCGCACCAGGTCCTCGCCCTCCAGGCGGGTCACCAGGCGCTGGGCCTGGCGGGCGGTGAACCCGTAGCGGCGGGCGAGGTCGGCGGCGGTGAACTCGGGGCCGAACCGCCCGCTGAGCTGGTCGTCGACGAACCGGAAGTAGCCCGCCTCCTCGGCCTCGGCGGCGGCGTCGAGGTCGACCTGCCCCAGCTCGGCGGCGGGCCGGCGCAGGAAGAACCCGCGGTTGGGGATCCGCTCCACGATGCCCAACTCGGCCAGGAACAGCAGGGCCTTGCGGGCAGGCGAGCGCGACACCCCCAGTTCGTCGGCGACCCACTGCTCGGTGACGTGGGCGCCCTCGGCGAGGTCGTGGCGCAGCGCCAGGTCCACGACCCGCATCGCCAGCGCCGTCGCCACCGGGGCGCGGGGCGCCCCGCGCCCCCCACCGGCTCCTTCGCCCACCCGCACCCGCTCCTCACGGCTGTGCACCCGCCCGGCCTCCTGGCGCGCCGGGGGTCCGCGCCCGGCAGCGGCCGCGATCGACGCCGACCAGCTTAGAGGCAGGGCGGGCGCAGCGGACCGGCCCGCGGCGGGCGCGGGCCGGTCATCCGCGCCGGTCCGGGCGGGCCGGGCCGGGCCGGCGCGGCGCGTCAGGCCGACGCGGCCTGCGACGCCTCCTCCAGGTGGGGGCGCATGGCGTCGAGGGCGTGCACGACCGACAGCGGGGTGGGGGTGTTGAGGCCGGCCACGGTGGGGTAGTCGAGCACGGCGACGGTGCCGGGCAGGTCGTCGAAGCCGGGGATGTCGGCGAGGTCGTCCTCGTCGCCGCCGTTGACCAGGAAGGCCACGAAGTCGGCGCGCAGCAGGTCCGAGCGCTCGGTGCTGACCTCGATGCGCGGCCGGCCGGTCTCCTGCCCCCGATCGCGCACCGGGCCGTACATCTCCATGCCCAACCGCTGGAAGAAGACGCTGGAGCCGTCCTCCTCGTCGGCGACGATGATCATGCCGTCGCCGACGATGTACTGGGCCAGCGCGAACGTCCCGCCCTCCAGTCCGGGCAGGTCGGCCGCCGCCTCGTCCACCCGCCGGTGGACGGAGTCGACCACCTCCTCGGCCGTGCCGGGGTCGTCCAGGATCTCCCCGGCGAGTTCGACCATGTCCTCCCAGGGGGTGACCTGGCGCTCGTCCAGGGTGGCGACGGTGGGGGCCATCTCCGAGAGCCGGTCGTAGGTGTTCTGGTCGGCGATCGAGTAGGTGCCCAGGATGAGGTCGGGCTCCAGCATGGCGATCTGCTCGATCGGCAGGCCGTCGTCCACGTGCAGCACCTCGGCCGACTTCGGGAGGTCCTGCCAGGGCGGCCCGCCCTCGGGCATGCCGGGGTCGAGGGTGTAGCCCACGGGGTCCACGCCCATCGCCTGGAGGATGTCGGTCCACTGGAGGTCGATGGCGACGATCCGCTGGGGGACGGCGTCGATCTCGGTGGTGCCGAACTGGTGCTCGACGCGGACCGGTTCGGCGAGGGGGCGGGACTGGTTCTCCGGTTCGGTCTCCGGGGGGCTGCACGCGGCGAGCGCCAGGGCGAGCACGGCGGCGGGGGCGGCGCGGCGGAGGAGGCGGCCAGGTTTCATAAGGTAAGGCTAGCCTTAGCGTTCCCGCCGTGCGCAACGGCGGTGATCTTGGCGTCACCGTGCGCCCGCGGCACTCCGACCACCACCGTTCCGCCCTTCCGACCCACCCACTCCCCCGACCGCGCCGTGGGCAACTAGTTGAACGAAAGTACTAGTTGTATTACCGTCCAACTAATTGCCGATCCGAGGGGGAGAACGTGGTCCAGACGCATACGGCGGCGCGCGCCGGCGCGCGGGAGTGGGCGGGGCTGGGTCTGCTGGCGCTGCCCACGGTGCTGCTCGGCGCCGACGTCACCGTGCTGTACCTGGTGGTGCCGAGCCTGGCGGCCGATCTGCGGCCCACCGCCACCGAGACGCTGTGGATCATGGACGCCTACGGGTTCCTGGTCGCCGGCCTGCTGATCACCATGGGCACCCTGGGCGACCGGATCGGCCGCCGCCGGCTGCTGATGATCGGCGCCGCCGCGTTCGCGCTGGTGTCGGTGGCGGCGGCGTTCGCGCCGACCGCGCCGCTGCTGATCGCGGCCCGCGCGCTGCTGGGCGTGGCCGGGGCAACCCTGATGCCCTCCACCCTGGCCCTGGTCAGCACGATGTTCCCCGACGCGCGGGAGCGGGCGCTGGCCATCGGCGTGTGGGCCACGTCCTTCGCCCTGGGCATGGCCGCCGGCCCGGTGCTGGGCGGCGCGCTGCTGGCGCACTTCTGGTGGGGCTCGGCGTTCCTGGTCGCCGTGCCGGTGGCCGCGGTGGTGCTGATCGCGGGGCCGGTGCTGCTGCCTGAGTACCGGGCGCCCGCGCGGGGCCGGTTCGACCTGCCCAGTGTGGCGCTGTCGGTGGCCGCGATCGTCTCGCTCGTCTACGCCGTCAAGCACGCCGCCGCCGAGGGCCCCGACACCGCCGCCGGGGCGGCCGCGGTCGCCGGGACGGTGCTGGGCGCGGTGTTCGTCCGCCGCCAACTGCGGCTGGCCGATCCGCTGCTGGACATGACGCTGTTTCGCGGCGGCGCCTTCACCGGCTCGCTGGTCGTCCTGCTGGTGGGGCTCACCGGTGTGGGCGGGGTGATGTTCCTGGTGACCCAGTACCTGCAACTGGTCGAGGGGCTGTCGGCCGCGGCCGCCGGGGTGCGGCTGGCACCGCCCGCCCTGGCGATGCTGGCCGCCGCCATCGGCGCGCCCCTGGCCGCCCGGCGCGTGCGCCCCGGCACCGTGATGGCCGCCTCGCTGCTGGCGGCCGTCGCCGGCTACGGGCTGCTGGCCACCGCCGACCCCGGTGAGCGCGCCGCGGTGGTCACCGGGTTCGCCCTGGTCTACCTGGGCCTGGGGGCGGTCGCGGCGCTGGGCACCGACCTGGTCGTCGGCGCGGCGCCGGGCGAGAAGGCGGGGTCGGCGGCGGCGATGTCGGAGACCGTGCAGGAGTTGGGGCTGGCGGTGGGGGTGGCGGTGCTGGGCAGCCTCGCCACGGCGGTGTACCGGGCGGCCGCGGCGGTGCCGGCGGGTGCGCCCGCCGGCGCGGCCGAGCGCGCCGGCGACAGCCTGTCGGGGGCGCTGGCGGTGTCCGACCGCCTGCCGGCCGAGGCGGTGGTCCAGGCGCAGGCGGCGTTCACCGCCGGCCTCAACGCCGCCGCCGGCGCCGCCGGAGCGGCCACGGTCGTGGCCGCCGTGCTGTGCGCTGTCACGCTGCGCCGGGTCGGCCCCGCCGCCGGCTCCCCGCCGTGAGGAGCCGCTAGCCTGGGCGGCGAGGAGGGACCATGGGTGAAGACGCGCCCGTCACCGACGGCCGCCGCCTGCGGGGCCTGCGCCGCCGCGCGGAGATCATCGAGGCCACCCTGCGGGTGGTGCGCCGCGACGGCGCGGCCGGGGTCACCCACCGCACCGTCGCCCGCGAGGCCGGCATCCCCACCAGCCTGACCACCTACTACTTCGCCACCCTGGACGACCTCCTCGTGGCCGCGCTGTCCAGCGTCGCCGACACCTACACCGCGCGGATCCGCGCCATCGCCGACGCCGGGGGCGACATCCTGCGCGGCCTGGCGGAGCTGATCGCGGAGTCGGCGGGGCCGGGCCGCGAGCGCGCGCTCGCCGAGCGCGAACTGTCCACACTGGCGGCGCGCCGCCCGGCGCTGCGGCCGGTGGCCCGGCGCTGGCGGGACAACGTCGCCGAACTCGCCCGCGCCCGCAGCGCCGACCCCGACGCGGTGGCCGCGCTGGTCGCCGCGGCCGACGGCCTGTGCGCCGGCGTGCTGCTCGACCCCGACTCCGCCGACGTCGAGCGCATCCGCGCCGTGCTCGGCCGCGCGCTGGCCGCCGACACCGCCCCCGCGCCCTGACCCGGAGGCGGCACCGGGGCGCTCAGACCTCCAGCGCCGACAGGTCCAGCCGGGCCAGGCGCTCGGGGTCGGCCAGCGCGTCGATGCGGGTGATGCGGTCGTCCACCACGGTGTAGGCCATCAGCGAGAACAGCTTCCCCTCCTCGGTGCGGGTGAGCATGCCGACCCGGCCGTCCACCAGGACCATGCGCACCAGTTCGGCCGGCCGGGCGTGGAGCGCGGCCTGGCGGGCCACCTGCTCGGCGCCGCGCACCGTCGACGCGGCCGCGCCCGGCCGCAGCGTGCCCCAGTCGATCCGCGTGGTGGCGTCGGGGTGCAGCAGGTCCACCAGGGCCGCGAGGTCGCCGCCGCGCGCGGCGGCCAGGAACGCCTCGACCACCTGGCGCTGCCGGGTGAGGTCGGGGTCGGGCGCGGGCGCGGCCCCGCGCACGCGGCGGCGGGCGCGGCTGGCCAGTTGCCGCGCGGCGGCGGGCGTGCGCTCCACGATCGGCGCGATCTCGTCGAAGGGCACCCCGAACAGGTCGTGCAGGACGAACGCCAGGCGTTCGGCGGGTGGCAGGGTGTCCAGCACCACCAGCAGGGCCACGCCCACGGAGTCGGCCATCAGCGCCTGGTGCTCGGGGTCCTGGGGGGTGTCCAGCGGCGCGAGGACGGGGTCGGGGAAGTCGTCCCCCGCGAGGTCCTCGCGGCGGGCGCTGCGCGAGCGGAGCATGTCCAGGCACACGCGGCCCACGACGGTGGTCAGCCACCCGCCCAGGTTGTCGATCTCGGCGGACTCCGCGCGGTTCAGCCGCAGCCACGTCTCCTGCACGGCGTCCTCGGCCTCGGCCCGCGAGCCGAGTATCCGGTAGGCCACCGCCCCCAGCCGCTCGCGGTGCTCCTGGAACCGGTCCGCCAGCAGAAAACTTTCCATCACCGGTCACATCTCCTCTCCGGGGTCCGTCATAGGGGTGACGGACCGAATGGGGCGGGTGGGACCGGCCCCTGATGACATAGGCACAGATTCGGGGATTTTTCGTGAACGCTGCTGTGGAGAACCTTCGCACACAGGTGCGCGGCCGGGTCCTGCTGCCCGGCGACAACGGCTTCGCCGAGGCCCGCGCCCCGTGGAACCGGGCGGTGGAGCAGCCCGTGGCAGCGGTGGTGGAGGTCGCCGACGCCGACGACGCCGCCGCGGCGGTGCGCCACGCCCGCGCCGCCGGCCTGACGGTGACCGCCCAGCCCAACGGGCACGGCGCCTCCGGCAACACCGCCGGCGTGGTGCTGCTGCGCACCGCGGCGCTGGACGAGCTGGCGGTCGACCCCGCCGCCCGCACCGCGCGGGTGGGGGCGGGCGTGTCCTGGGGCCGGGTGCAGGCCGAAGCCGGCCCGCACGGGCTGACGGGCATGGCGGGCAGCGCGCCGGGGGTCAGCGTGGTCGGCTACACGCTGGGCGGCGGGCTGAGCTGGTTCGGCCGGTCCCACGGGTGGGCGGCCGACAGCGTGACCGCCTTCGAGGTGGTCGACGCCGAGGGCGAGCGCGGCCGGGTGACCGCCGCCTCCGACCCCGACCTGTTCTGGGCGCTGCGCGGCGGCGGGGGCGACTTCGCGCTGGTCACGGCGGTGGAGTTCGACCTGCACCCGGCTCCGGAACTGTACGGCGGGCGGGTGCTGTTCCCCGGCGCGCTGGCCGCGCGGGCGTTCGAGGCGTACCGCGCCGTCACCGCCGGCGCGCCGGAGTCGCTGACGACGTGGTTCACCCGGCTGCACCCGCCCGGCGGCGACCCGCTGGTGGCGGTGGACGTCGCGCTGCTGGGCGGCGAGGCCGAGGCCAAGGAGCTGCTGCGCCCGCTGGAGGAGGTCGGCACCGCGATCGCCGACACCCGCCGGCTGCTGTCCCCCGCCGAACTGGGCTCGATCACGTCCGACCCCACCGACCCCTCCCCCGGGTTCAGCCGCGCCCGCACCCTGACCGGCCTCGACGGCCCGGCCGCCGCCGTGCTGGCCGAGGAGGACACCGCGCCGCTGCTGCTGGCGCAGGTGCGCCACGTCGGCGGGGCGCTGGCCCGCCCGTCGGACTCCGCCGCCGGGGCGCTGGCCGAGCCCTACCTGGTGTACGCGTTCGGCCTGCCCCTGTCGCCCGAGCTGGCGGCGGGCCTGCGGGAGCGCTGCGCGCGGCTGTGGGAGTCCCTGGGCGAGCGGGTCAGCCCGCGCCGCCCCTACAGCCTGCTGGCGCCGGGCGAGTCGGCGGCCGACGCCTTCACCCCCGAGGCGGTGGCGCGGCTGCGCGAGGTCAAGCGCGCCCGCGACCCCCGCGGCGTCTTCCGCGCCAACTTCCCGGTGCTGGACTGACATCCATAGGAGCATCCCGTCCGGCCCCCGGCGCCCGCTCCGCTGCGCGGAGCGGGCGCCGGGCGGCGCGGGCGCGGGGCCCTCAGCAGCGGTGGGGCGCGGTGCGCTCGGACTCCCCGTGCCACCAGGGGGCGTCGCCGCCGGCGCCCGCCGAGGGCAGCGGGTCGCCGCGCCGGGTCTCGGGGGGCGCGGAGCGGGTCTGGGGGCGGGTGGCGTCCTCGGCGAAGGGCTTCATCAAGTCCTCGACGCGGTGCACCACGCCGTTGACGACCGCCATGCGGACCGCGGCGGCGGCCGTGATGTCCGCCAGCGGGTCGCCCTCGACCACGGCGAGGTCGGCCAGCCGACCGGGTTCGACCGCGCCGAGGTCGCGGCCCAGGCCCAGCCAGCGGGCGGTGGTGGAGGTGGTGACCGTCAGCGCCGCGCGCGGGGTGAACCCGTGGGCGACCATGGCGCGCAGGTTCAGGTGCAGGCTGACCGCCATGTTGTCCAGCGGGGCGTCGGTGCCGCCGATGATGAGGCCGCCGTTGTCGTGGACGGCGCGCAGCGTGTCGACGTTGTCGGGCAGCGCCGCGCGCGCCCGCCGGGCGTCGGGGCCGCCGGCGGCGGCGTCGTCGGCCTTGGTCTCCAGTGCCCGGTACTCCCAGGCGGGGAACAGGCGGCGGGTGCGCTCGTCCTCGACCAGGGAGCGGTCCTCGGCGTAGAGCGCGGAGGCGTTGAACAGCGTGGGGGTGATGGCCAGCCCCGAGGCCGCGAACATCGCCCGGACGTCGCCGTAGGCGCGGCCGAGCTGGCTGGCGGTGTGGGAGTAGCCCAGCCGGTTGGTGGCGCCCATGTGCTCCATGCCGTCCATGCCCAGGTGGGCCGCCGGGTAGAGGTAGTGGGAGGTCAGCGGCAGGCCGGCGCGGTGGGCGCGGTCCACGGCGGTGCGCTGGAGGCGCACCGGCAGCCGCACGTAGGTCTTGATCAGGTCGTAGTCCAGCTCGAAGGCGCGCTCCAGCTCGCGCTCCAGGCCCTCCTCGTCGTGGGTGGGGCGCATGAAGTTGTAGTAGATCCGGGTGCCGTCGACGGCCTCGCCGGTGGCCAGGTAGCGGGGGCCGACGATTTTGCCGGAGTCCAGCGCCTCGCGGGTCTCCAGCATCTGGTAGACGGGGTCGCCGGGCGAGCGGGTGGTGGTGACGCCGTAGGCCAGCCAGAGCGGCCCCTGGCGGGCTCCCCAGTGCCGACCGCGCAGGTGCCAGTGGTTGTGGGCGTCGATGAGGCCGGGCATCACGGTGAGGTCGGTGGCGTCCACGACGCGGGCGCCGCCGTCGCCCCGGCGGCGCGGGCGCACGTCGGTGATGCGGTTGCGGTCGATGACGATGTCCACGTCGTGGCGCAGCCGGTCCGACGTTCCGTCCCACACCGCGCCGGCGCGCACCAGGGTGCGGCCCGAGGGGCGGGCGCGGCGCCGGCGCAGGGGCACGGCGACCCCGGCGGACCGCCCGCCGTCGCGGTCCACGGTGCGCAGCCGGCCGCTGCTCAGGTAGAGCAGGGTCTGGGAGTCGCCGCTCCAGCTCGGGGCGTCGGTGGGCTCGGTGGTCAACTGCCGGGGCTCGGTGCGGAAGCGGCCGTCGGCGTCGACCTCGACGGTCCACAGCACGCTCTCCATGACGAACGCCATGTGGCGGCCGTCGGGCGACCAGACCGGGCCGTCGTCGCCGCGCGTGGACAGCGACCGGTAGGGCGCGGGCTCGGTGTAGCGGGTGGCGCCGGTCTCCAGGTCGACGGTGAGGATCTGGCTGGTGCCCTCGCGGAAGCGGCGCGAGCGGGGACGGACCGCCGCCAGGGCGAGCACGCGGCCGTCGGGCGACCAGGTGGGGCGGCCCGGCTGGAACAGGGCGGGCAGGACCTGGCGGGTGGTGTTGTCGGCGACGTCGTAGACCCAGGTGGCGCCGTCCTGGTCCTGGTAGGCGATGCGGGTGCCGTCGGGCGACCACCGGGGGGTGACCTGGGCGCCGTCGAGGTGGGTGAGCCGGGTGGTGTCACCGGACTCCAGGTCGTAGCGCCACAGGGCGGGGGCGCCGGAGCGGTCGCCGGAGTAGACCAGGCTGGTGCCCTCAGGATGCCAGTCGGGGTCGGAGTTGAAGTAGCCGTCGTCCACGACGGCGCGCGGCTTGCGGCCGATCGGCATGATCCACAGCGCGCCCATGGCGCGGAAGGCCACGCGGGAGGCGTCGGGCGAGAGGACCGGGCCGGCGATCCCCCGCACGGGGTGCTCGCGGTGGTCGTCCACGTCGCGGCGGGCGGGGCGGGGGCGGCGGCGCAGGTAGGGGACGGTGGCGCGGAAGTCGACGTCGGTGGCGCCCCCGCCCAGGGTGCGGCGGCGGACGGCGCCGTCGGCGGTGTAGAGCAGCCGGTCCTCGCCGGTCCAGGTGACGGTGCCGACGAAGACGTCCTCGTCGCCGCTGACGGGTTCGCCGTCGACCACCAGGCGGCTGGTGTCGGCGTGGAAGCGCACGTGGGCGAGCCGGCCGCCGGGTCCCGGCGCCG
Source organism: Streptomonospora mangrovi (assembly GCF_027604915.1). Classification (GTDB taxonomy): domain Bacteria; phylum Actinomycetota; class Actinomycetes; order Streptosporangiales; family Streptosporangiaceae; genus Streptomonospora; species Streptomonospora mangrovi. The sequence goes on along the minus strand of NZ_JAJAQC010000011.1, from coordinate 4,910 downwards.
GGGAGTACACGGTGGTGTGGTCGGCGGCGGGGACCAGTTCCTCGCTGTTGCCGTCGAGGTCGGTGGCGCGGATGGCGGCGCGGTCGACGGTGTAGACGATCCGCTCGCCGTCGGGGGTCCAGGCGGGCTCGCCGGCGTCGGTGGTGTCGCCGGGGATCCGGGTCAGCTCCTCGGAGGCGATGTCGTAGACCCAGATGTCGTAGCCGTCCTCGCGGTCGCTGGCCAGGGCGATGCGGGTGCCGTCGGGCGAGAACGCGGGTTCGCGGTGGTCGTGGGGGCCCTCGGTGATGCGGCGCGGCTTACCGTCGGGCAGGTCGAGCAGGTAGAGGTGGTAGTTGCCGTCGCGGTAGGCCTGGAAGACGAGCCGGGAGGAGTCGGGGCTGAAGCGGGGGCGAGTGGCGTCGACGAGGTCGCCGGTGAGGCGGCGGGCGGTGCCGCCGGCGGCGGGAACCAGCCAGATGGCGGTGTAGAGGTCGAAGGCGATCCATTTCCCGTCGGGCGAGGGCGCGGCGGAGATGTTGGTGCCCTGGGTGACGGTGACCTCGCCGCCGGTGGCGGAGTCCGCGTCCTGGGTGTCGTCGGCGGCGGCGGGCGCTCCGGGGGCCAGCAGCCACGCGGCGCCGCCGGCGAGGGACGCCTTGCCGCCGGTCTCGAACAGGTCGCGCCGGGTGAGGGCACCGCCGGGCGCGTCGGGACCGCCGGGCGCGGGGGGCGGCGCGGAGGCGGTGAGGGGGGAGCCGGCGGCGGGGGCGGATTCGCCGGGAAGGGCGGGGGCGCCGGGGGTGTCGGAGTCGGATGAGGCGGGGGGCTGGGACGGGCGGGGATGCGCCATACGGCCTCGCTCAGTAGGCGGAGAGTACCGGGCGGACTACCGCCCGGAACACCGACCGGAACTTTGTATACCGTCGGACCTGTAGGGCGCAAGGAGGTGTGGAGGGGACACACGAGCCGCGCCGCATCCCATGCGACCCGCGCGCCCACCGCTGAGGCGCAGAGCGGGGAGGGCGCGGCCGACCGGGCCGGAGGGTGCGGCTCGCGCAGGCGGCCGGTCGCGGGAGGCCGGCCGGGCCGGGGCACTCCCCGGCCCCGTCAGAGGAGGGCCGGGAAGCGTCCCGGCCCGGCCGGGCGAAAGCCGGGCGCGGGCGGTCTACGTCGTCACGGCTTGCGGCCGACCCCGGCGAGCGAGGGCGGGTTGGCCCAGCCGGACGCGGTGGTCGGGCCGCTGGGCCGCCACTGCGGGCAGGGCACCAGGCCCGGTTCCACGACCTCCAGGCCGTCGAACAGGGCGGCGATCCACTTCGGGTCCCGGTGCCGGTAGGCCAGCGGCGCGTTCTGGTTGTACTCCTCCAGGGCCGCGAGCACCTCGGCGTCGGTGTCGGTGCCGTCCCACAGCGCGAGGTGGCTGCCGCTGGGCAGCGCGTCGACCAGGGTGCGCACGATCCCGGGCACCTTGTCGGCCTCGACGTGGCCGAGCACGCCCATGAGGATGAGCGCGATGGGCCGCTCGAAGTCGAGGCGCTCGCGGGCCATGGCGATGATCGCCTCCGGCTCGCGGATGTCGGCGTGGATGTAGTCGGTCCGGCCCTCGGGCGTGCCCACGAGCAGGGCGTGGGCGTGGGCCAGCACCAGGGGGTCGTTGTCGACGTAGACGATCTCGGCGTCGGGCGCGTGGGACTGGGCGACCTCGTGGGTGTTTTCGGCGGTGGGCATGCCGGTGCCGAGGTCGAGGAACTGCCGGACGCCGGCCTCGGCGGCGAGGTAGCCGACCGCCCGCTTGAGGAAGCCGCGCCCTTGGCGCGCGAAGGTGGCCACCTGCGGCCAGGTCTGGCGGAACTGGTCGCCGGCCTCGCGGTCGGCGGCGTAGTTGTCCTTGCCGCCCAGCCAGTAGTTCCAGACGCGGGCCGAGTGCGGCACGGAGGTGTCGATGGAGGCGGGGGCGCCGCCGGCGGCGGAGGTGTCGTTGTCGGTCATCGGGAACTTCCCAGGAAGGGGGCGGGGGGCGGGGGGCGGGGGGCGGGGCGGCGGCGGGCGTTCTCCGGCCCGGAAATCCACCACACGCCGCAAGTGTCGGCAACTCATCGTAAAAGCTCCGAACGGCTCCCGTGAACACTTCCGGCCACCATTGCCCCATCCGTCACGTGTTTTCGGTGGCCGACCGGCTACGACGCGTGCGCCCCGTGGTGGCAGGCGATCCCGCGCGCGGGAGACGTGTGGGAGAACCGAGGAGGCGCGATCAAAATTCACAATTATTACAATGTCTACCAAGTCACTATCAATGGCGCCTTCTACCGTTTTCGGGCTTACGGGAATATGTTGCTCTGCATCGCACCGCCCACCCCATCCACAACGGGCGGTCCTGATGCCGAAAGCAGGTACCCCCATGGCGATCTCCCGCCGTGGCGCACTCGCCGCGACAGCGGCCGGCGGCGCCGGATTACTCGTCGGCGGCCTCGGCGCCCTCCCCGCGTTAGCCGACGAGGCGCCCAGCACCCGCCGCCTCACCCCCGAGCAGGCGCTTGAGCGCCTCAAGACCGGCAACCACCGCTGGCGCAGCCTCCACCAGCGCCACCCCCACGAAGACCAGGCCACCCGCGACCGCCTCGTGGCCGGCCAGCACCCCTTCGCCCTCGTCGTCGGCTGCGCCGACTCCCGCGTCCCGCCCGAACTCGTCTTCGACCAGGGCCTCGGCGACATCTTCGACATCCGCTCCGCGGGCCAGGTGCTCGACGAGTCCGTGCTGGGCAGCGTCGTCTACGGCGTCGAGCACGTCCACATCCCGCTGATCGTCGTCCTGGGCCACTCCTCCTGCGGCGCGGTCACCGCCGCCGTCGACGTCCACCGGGGCGCTCCGATGCCCGAGGGCCACATCGGCTACCTCGTGGAGCACATCCTCCCCGTCGTGGAGGCCACCCCCGATACCGGCGGCGACTACGTCAAGACCTGCGTCACCGCCAACGCCCGCCACATCGCCACCGAACTCGCCGAGGACCCCGAACTCACCGAGGCCGTCCAATCCGGCACCGTCCGAATCGTCGCGGCCCGCTACGACCTGGATACCTCCCGCGTCCACTTCCTGGACTGACGAGAAAGTCCCCGGTGGCAGGGCCGCCACCGGGGACTCCGGCGCCCGCCGGGGTCAGTAGGCGGCGGGGAGGACGAGGCGGCCGTTGACGCGGCGGGGGATCAGGGGGTCGCCGTCGCGGAGTTCGGAAGGGAGGACGGACTCGGGGGCGTCCTGCCAGGTGAACGGGCGGAGGAAGCGGCGGATGGCCGTGGCGCCGACCGAGGTGTGGACGGTCGAGGTCGAGGGCCAGGGGCCGCCGTGGTTCTGGGCCCACGACACGCGCACGCCCGTGGGGAAGCCGCCGAACACCAGGCGGCCCGAGCCCGCGCGCAGCAGGGCGGTCAGGGCGGCGACCTCGGTGGGGTCCTCCTCCTCGGCGGGGCCGGTGTGCAGGGCGGCCGACAGCGAGGGCGGCAGGCGGCGCAGGGCCGCGCGTAGCTCCTCCTCCCCCGTGTAGCGGACCAGGACGGCCAGCGGGCCGAAGCACTCCTCGGCGGCCTCGGCCGTCAGGTCGGCGGCGGCCACCGTGAGCAGGCGCGGCGCCGCCCAGTAGCCCTCGGCGGGCGCGGTCTCGCCCTCGGCGAGCAGCGACATGCCCGGGAGCCCGGCCAGGCCGTCGCCGATCCGGGTGTAGGCGCCGTGCACGCGCTCGTTGAGCAGCACCGCCGCCGGCGCGGCGGCGAACCCTTCGCGCACCCGCTCGGCCAGGGCGTCGCCCTCGGCCCCCGCCGGCACGAAGACCAGGCCGGGCTTGGTGCACAACTGCCCGCCGCTGCCGGTCACCGAGGACAGGACGCCGGCCGCGATCTCCGCCGCGCGGCCCCGGGCGGCGGCCCGGGTGACCACGACCGGGTTGATGCCCGACAGCTCGCCGTAGAAGGGGATGGGTTCGGCGCGCGCGGCCGCGATGTCCATCAGCGCCCGCCCGCCGGCCGCCGAGCCGGTGAACCCGACGGCCTTGATGCGGGGGTCGGCGACCAGCGCGCCGCCCGCCTCGCGGCCGCGCACCAGGCCCAGCACGCCCTCGGGCGCGCCGGCCTGGCGGGCGGCGCCGGCCATCACGCGGAACACCAGCTCGCTGGTCGCCGGGTGCGACTCGTGCGCCTTGACGACGACGGGGCAGCCGGCGGCCAGCGCCGACACCGTGTCGCCGCCGGGCACCGAGAAGGCCAGCGGGAAGTTGCTCGCCCCGAACACCGCCACCGGGCCCAGCGGCACCAGCATGCGGCGCAGGTCGGGGCGGCCGGGGCCGTCGGCGTGGTCGACGGCGGCCTCCAGGTAGGAGCCCTCCTCCAGCACGTCGGCGAAGTGCTCGGCCTGGGCGACGGTGCGGGTCAGCTCGCCGTTGAGGCGGTCGGGCCCCAGGGCGGTCTCGCGGTCGGCGGCGGCGGTGATGCGCTCGCGGCTGTTCTCCAGGGCGGTGCCCAGGGCGCGCAGCAGCGCGGCGCGCCCGGCCCGGCCCATCTGCTCCACGCCGGGCGCGGCGCGTTCGGCCGCCCGCGCGGCGGCGGCGACCTCCTCGGGCCGCGAGGTGGCGGCCACCTCCTCGACCTGGCGGCCGGTGCGCGGATCGATGCTGGCTTCGACGGACACGGTTGGTTTCGTCCCTTCGCTTGGCTGTGGTGGTGGGGCCGCGCGCTGCGGCGGCGCGGCCGCCCGCCGTCGGTCTGGTGCGGGCCGAGCGGCCCGGACCGCCCTCAGCGGCCCCCGGACGCCGCCCGCGCCCCGGCCGCTCCCCCGGTCCCGGACGCCGCCCGGGTCCGCCGGCGCGGCGCCGCCCGGTCCCCCGTGCCGGGCAGCGCCGCGCTCCCCGGTCCGCGCCGCTCCCCCGGTGGCGGCGCGGGCC
>NZ_JAJAQC010000118.1 GCF_027604915.1 Streptomonospora mangrovi | reverse complement strand
GCGGGGGGGTGCCTCTATGTCTTTGGTCAAGCGAGGCGTGGGGTTCTGGGTTCGTAGAAGGTGCCGTCGCGGAGCATCGCGAACAGCACGTTGATCCGTTGTCGGGCGAGTCGGAGGAGGGCCTGGGTGTGGGTCTTCCCGCGAGCCCGGCATCGGTCGTAGTAGGTGCGCGATGCGGGATCGTGCAGCGCGGCAAACGCTGACAGGAACATCGCGCGCTTCAGCTGCCGGTTGCCGCCTCTGGGCGCGTGTTCGCCGTGGATCGAGGTCCCCGACGACTTGGTCGCCGGGGCAAGGCCGGCGTAGGAGGCCAGGTGGGCAGCGGTGGGGAAGCTGGTGCCGTCGCCGACGGTGACGAGCAAGGTGGCGGCGGTCCTGACCGCGACCCCGGGGATCGAGGTCAGGACCGCGGAAAGAGGGTGAGCCTCCAGCAGATGTCCGATCTGCGCTTCCAGGGCCCGGCGCTGTTCGTGGACGGCCGTGAGCGAACGGGCCAGAGAAGGGATTACGAGGTCGAGGGTGCCGGTGCCCGGGACCACGACGGTCTGGTCGTCGAGCGCATCGAAGACCTCGTCGATCAGCCGCTGGGCCATGCGCGGAGCCTTGGGCCCGATCACCTCAACCAACCTGCGGCGTCCGGCTTTCCGCAGGGCGGCTGGGGAGCCGTAGCGTTCAAGCAGCCAGGTCACGGCGGGGTGGTCCAGGCGCGGGCCCAGGACGCGTTCCAGGCTGGGATGGAACTGGGTGAGCAGGCCGCGTATGCGGTTGGAGGTGCGAGTGGCCTCCGCCGCGAGGTCCTGGTCGAAGCCGACCAGCACCGTCAGCTCGGCGGTGATCTCGTCGGTCAGTTCCAGCGAGCGCAGGGTGTGCGGCATGGTCCGTGCGGCGTCCGCGATCACCGCAGCGTCCTTCGCGTCGGTCTTCGCCTCGCCCGGGTAGAGATCGGCGATCCGCCGCATGGACAGGCCAGGCAGGTAGGCGACCTTGCAGCCGGCGTCCCGGGCGACGGTCAGGGGCAGGGCTCCGATCGAGGCGGGCTGGTCCACGATCACCATTACGGTGCCGAACTTCGCTGCCAGCCTGTCGAAGACGGCCCGCAGCTTCGGCTCGCTGTTGGGCAGCTGCTTGTCGAAGACCTTCTTGCCGGCCGGGGTGAGGCCATGCCCGTGATGGGTGCTCTTGCCGACGTCCAGGCCGAGGAAGACGCCCACGTCGTCGATGTCGTCCAACCCATCCTCCCGAGCAGGGTTCGTGCGGTGCTGGCCAGGGCGTTGGCGTCGTATGCGCGCATCCACGTTATGCAGACCTGTCGCCCACAAGCGGCCGGGCATTGCGCCAGGCCAGGCGGTAGTCGGACCTCTCATCAGCGTCTCCAACGGCGCCTTTCGGGCCCGGTGACACCACCCCCCAGGTCATTGGTTCGACAGGGGGGAACAGTCATGCCGGGCCCGAAGGCCAGCGGCCCTCTTGCAGGACCGCGAAGAAGATAACGGGGG
>NZ_JAJAQC010000117.1 GCF_027604915.1 Streptomonospora mangrovi | reverse complement strand
CACGGCCGCGGGGCCGTCGCCGTGAGCGGGGGAGCCGGGTGGAGCGGGTGGAGCGAAGGAACGGTGCGCCTACCGGGTGCCGGCGCCCGAGGCGGCCGGGGCCGCCGCCCTCGTGTCCGCAGCGCCCGCCGCGCCGCCCGCGCCGCCCGAGGGGCCGCGGTCGCGGCGCAGCAGCCGGTCCACCCGGGGCTCCACCGCCCAGGAGGTGGCGCGGCGCACCCACGGCGTGCACAGCAGGTAGGCCAGGCCCACCGACAGCGCCCCGGTCAGCGCGAGCGCGCCGTGGTCGCCGAGCAGGCCGGCCACGGCGTCGTAGTAGCCCAGCGCGTCGGCGCCGCGCACGAACAGGCCGTGCAGCAGGTAGACGTACATGGTCAGCGCGCCCAGCCGGGTGAAGTGGGTGGTGCGGCCGGGGGTGAGCGAGAGCACGGCGGCGGTCAGCGCGAAGGCCAGCACCAGGAACAGCAGCCGGCCCGGGATCCCCACCGGCAGCAGGTCCATGTCGCGGTCGGCCAGGCTCTCGCGCCAGTACACCCACTCGCGGCTGAGCTGCTCCAGGTAGACGTAGCTGACCACGGCGGTGGCGACCATGGTGATGGCCGCCCACACCCGCACCCAGGTCTGGCGCAGGAACGCGAAGTGGTGGGGCTCCAGCAGCAGGCCCGCCACGAAGAACGGCAGCAGGCTCATGATCCGCGACACGCTCAGCACCTCGCCGGTGCCGACCAGGCCGCCCAGCAGCGAGACGCCCACGGCCACCGCCAGCGGCCAGCGCAGCCGCTGCCACACCGGCACGGTCAGCCGCCACACGAACAGCGCGGCCAAAAACCAGGTGAGCCACAGCGGGTCGAGCGGGCCGTCGGGCAGGTTGCGCCCCACGGCCAGCGACACCAGCGCGTAGACGCCCCAGAAGATGACGTAGGGCGCCGCGATGGTGGTCAGCAGCTTGTCGATGCGCCGGGGCGAGCCGTCGAAGGACTTCGACAGGTACCCGCTGATCAGCACGAACGCGGGCATGTGGAACAGGTAGATCCAGTAGTAGACCGCGTTGCCCAGCCGGGTGTCGGTGAGCGGCTCGATGGTGTGGCCGACGACGACCAGCACGATCAGCAGGAACTTCGCGTTGTCCAGCAGCGCGTCGCGGCGTTTGCCGGGCCGGCCGCCGGGGTCGGCCCGGTCGGCCGGGGCCGCACCGGTGGCGCCGCGGTCGGAACGGTCATGGGGCAGTGTGGTGGTTGAGGCCACGTGGACTCCGAGTCGCCGGTTGCGCGCGTGTCGCGCTCGTGTGCGCTTGCCAGCAGGACGCGCGGGCGGGGTGCGCCGGGGCGCTGCGGGGGCCGGGCGGGGGCGGGCCGGCCCTGGGTCCGCACGTCGTGCTCGATCCTGTGAATTCGCTGAGAATCCTGAGAGCGCACACCCTACCCGCTGCGACGCGGTCCAGTCACCCCGGTGGGTGGCGAAGCGGTCGTGCAGGGTGATGCGCGCCAGGTGGGCGCCCGTCCGCGCGGGGGCTGCGGCGGGGCGGCGGGCACCCGTTTGTCTCGAAACGGTAACACGCGCGGCGGTCGAACCTGGGAACCGGGTGCGGCCCGCCGACGCCGACGGCGGCCGGAGGCGGCCGGGGTGC
>NZ_JAJAQC010000116.1 GCF_027604915.1 Streptomonospora mangrovi | reverse complement strand
CCCCCTCAGGGTGCGCCGCGGGTCCCCTCGCGCTCCCGCGCGCCGCCGGTCCGGCCGGCCGTGCCGGTCCTACTGGGCGATGTCCAGCCGCAGCGCCTGGGCGCCGCGCAGGTAGACGTGCTGCAACTCCGCGCGCGGCCGGTCGGTCTCGACGTGGGCCATCAGCCGCACCACGCGCGGCAGGGCGTGCGGCACCGCGATCTCGGTGGCGCACATCAGCGGGACGTCGGTGAACCCGATCTTGCGCGCCGCCAGGGCGGGGAACTCCGAGCTGAGGTCGGGGGTGGCCGTGAACAGCACGCTGATCACGTCGTCGGTGGTGAGGTCGTTGCGGCGCATGACCTCGGCCACCAGCTCGGCGGTGGCCTCCAGCACGAGGTCGCGCTCGTCGCCCTCGACCTGGACCGCGCCCCGGATCGCTCGTACTGCCACTTTCGCCCGTCCTTTGCACTCTCGTCCCGGCCGCGCCGCCGCTGGGGCGCGCCGCCGACCCGGCGGCGCGCGGACCGCGCCCGCGCGCCGCCGGGGTGATCACATACCCGCGGCAGTGTAAAGCTCGCTGACCTCGTTCGCCGTGAGCGCCCGCATCGTGCCCGGCTTGAGGGTGTTGATCCCCACCGGGCCGATCTGGGTGCGCGCGAGGTCGGAGACCGGGTGGCCCACCGCGTCCAGCAGCCGCCGCACGATGTGCTTGCGCCCCTCGTGCAGCCGGACCTCCACGAGCGCCTGGGGCTCGCCGTTCTCCACGACGCGGAAGGAGTCGACCTCGACCGGGCCGTCCTCCAACTCCACGCCGCCGCGCACCTCGCGCACGACCTCGCGCGGCACCGGACCCGGCACCTTGGCGATGTAGGTCTTGACGACCCGGTAGCGCGGGTGGGTGAGCCGGTTGGCCAGCTCGCCGTCGTTGGTGAGCAGGATCAGGCCCTCGGTCTCGGTGTCCAGCCGGCCGACGTGGAACAGCCGCTCCTCGGTCTGGCCGGTGTAGTCGGCCAGGGTGGGCCGGCCCTCGGGGTCCCACATGGTGCTGACCACGCCGCGCGGCTTGTGCAGCGCGAAGTACAGCTTGTCGGGCGCGGTGACCACGCGCATGCCGTCGACCCGGATCTCGGAGGACTCGGGGTCGACCCGGGCGCCGAAGCGGCGCACGGTGTGGCCGTCGACGGTGACCCGGCCGGCCACGATCAGCTCCTCGCTGGCGCGGCGGCTGGCGACCCCGGCCTGGGCGAGCGCCTTTTGCAGCCGGATGCCGTCGGGGACGTCGGTGTAGGTGTCGCGGTCGTCGTCGGCGCGGTCGTCGTCGCGCGGGTCGTACTCGGCCCGCAGTGTGTTCAGCCGGGAGCGCGCCGCCGGGGACAGGTCGCGCTCGGCCTGGCCGCCGCCGCGCGGCACGCGGCTGTCGCGGAAGTCGCGCGCGGCCGGGCGGGCCGGGGCGCTCGCCCGGAACTTGTGGTCGTCGCGCCGGGTGTAGACCCGCGAGGAGGACCGCGCCGGACGCTCGCCGCGGCCGGACCGCTCGGTACGGCCGGTGCGCTCCGTGCGGCCGGTGCGCTCGGGCCGCTCACCGCGGTCCTCGCCCCGGCGCCCGCGGCTGTCGGCGCCGCGCGCGGCGCCGGCGCGGTCGCCCCGCCGGTCGTCGCGCCGGTCCTCGGCCGCCGGGCGGGCGCGCCCGCCCCGGTCGCGGGTGTCGGGCTGGTCGCGGAAGTCGCGACCGCCGGACCGCTCGCGGGAGTCGCGGAAGTCGCGACCGC
>NZ_JAJAQC010000115.1 GCF_027604915.1 Streptomonospora mangrovi | reverse complement strand
TCCGCTCGGCGCCGGGGGCGCCGGGGGCGCCGGGGGCGCCGCCGCGCGGGCGGGCGCGCCGGTCGGGGGGTCGGGCACCACGCGCAGCACCGGGCGGCCGCGGCGCCGCGCCGGCGCGGGCACGGGCACGGGCGACGGCTCCTCGCCGTCGGCCGCCTCGTCTCCCTCGTCGCCGCCGGCCTCGGCCGGGGCGCCGCCGGTCCCCGCGCCCGCGTGCCGGTAGTAGCGCCAGTTGGCCACCCACGCGGCGATGGCCGCGGCCAGGCCCACCTCCAGCGCGGTGATCAGCCCCACCTGCCAGGCGGAGGGCCCGACCTCGGAGAGCCGCTCGGCGCCGAGCGAGCCCCCGGCCAGCAGCGACAGCGCCGCGCACACCAGCCCCGTGGTCACCCCGCAGACGAACCCCCACAGCGGCGCCGCCTCGCTGACCACCGCCGGCGCGCTGCGCTGGGTCAGCACCCCGCCCACCGCGCCGGCCAGGAACGGCACCCCCAGCGCCGCCAGCGACACCACCGGCGCCGGGCCGTTGTCGGGCAGCGCCGCGAGCATGGGCAGCATCGGCACCGCTCCCACCGACACCCCGGTGGGAGCCACGACCGTGCCGGTGCCCAGGGCGAACCCCGGCCCCACCGCGTAGGCCAGGCCGAACACCACGGCGTTGGGCAGGTACAGCAACTGGACGAGCAGCAGCAGCGCGCCGCCCACCAGGCCGGGGGCGAGGTTGCCGGTGAGCGCCGCCGCCCGGTCCATGCCGGCCGCCAGGCCCGCGCCGAACAGCAGCGCGCCGGTGGCCAGCAGGGTGCCGGTGGCGCTGAGGGTGCCCACCAGCAGCGAGCGGGGGCGGTCGGGCATCAGGTCCAGCAGCCGCCGCTTGGGGATCTGCTTGTCCTTGAGCAGTTGGAACAGCACGCCCGCGCCGCCGGCCACGAACGCCACCCCGAACCCGGCGATCAGCGCCTGGAGGACGCTGGGGCGCACCACCTCGGTCTGGCCGATGAGGGCCAGGGTGCCGCTGATGGCGGCGTAGGGGCCGGCGATGGCCAGCGCGGCGCGGAACAGGTGGCGCAGCCGGGGCAGCTCGCAACTGCGCGCCAGCCAGCGGCCGGCGCGGTAGAGCAGCAGGCCGGGCAGCACCACCAGGCCCAGCGGCAGCAGGGTGACCCCGCCGCCGGGGATACCGAACCCGACGTGGTGGCCCACCAGCCACGCCTGCACGGCGGCGCGCAGGACGTCGCCGATGTCCTCGCCGAAGGGGCCGTGGGGCGCGGCCACCCACCCGGCGACGGTGAGGGTCATCAGCACGGCCAGCCCGATGCCGGCCGACCAGGCGGCGGCCAGGCCGCCGGAGGCGTAGAGGGGGCGCGGCTGGTCGGCGTCGGCCGCCGGGCGCCGCGCGCCGCGGG
>NZ_JAJAQC010000114.1 GCF_027604915.1 Streptomonospora mangrovi | reverse complement strand
GGCCGGCGCCGCGCGCGTCGGAGGCCGCGCGGCGGGACCGGCCGCCACCGGGGTTCGGGGAGGGACGTGCGGGCGCGCTCACCCCTCCCATGCTGCCAGCCGCACGCCGCGTTCCCCGGGGTTTGCCCGGGCGTGTCGGCGGGCGGCGCGCGCACCCGGTGTGCTAGACGACCGCGGCGGATCCGGGGCATGCGAAAGGCCGCGCCCCGCCGCCGGTGGTGGCGGTGGGGCGCGGCCGGGTGCCTACGGGTGCCGGCGCGGCCGGGTGGCGGCGCGCGGCGGGGCCGTCAGGCGGTCAGAACAGCGCGCGGGCCAGCTCCGCGGTTTCGCTGGGGGTCTTGCCGACCTTGACGCCGGCGGCCTCCAACGCCTCCTTCTTGGCCGCGGCCGTGCCCGCCGAACCCGACACGATCGCACCCGCGTGGCCCATCGTCTTGCCCTCCGGGGCGGTGAACCCGGCCACATAGCCCACGACCGGCTTGGACACGTTGGCCTTGATGAACTCCGCGGCCCGCTCCTCGGCGTCCCCGCCGATCTCGCCGATCATCACGATCGCGTCGGTACCGGGGTCGGCCTCGAACGCCGCCAAAGCGTCGATGTGGGTCGTGCCGATCACCGGGTCCCCGCCGATGCCCACCGCCGTGGAGAACCCGATGTCACGCAGCTCATACATCATCTGATACGTCAGCGTGCCCGACTTGGACACCAACCCGATCCGCCC
>NZ_JAJAQC010000113.1 GCF_027604915.1 Streptomonospora mangrovi | reverse complement strand
GCCCGCCGCCGCCGGCGCGCCGTCCGCGGCCCCCGCGGGCTGCGCGGACGCGGTACCAGACCTGGTCTTTCTTGACGGGCGCCGCCCCCACGTACTAAACCGACAGTGACGCGCGGGTGACCGTGCCTTCCGTCCACTCGGCCGGTGCCGCGTTCCCCCTCGCCGCACCGGCCTCGAACACGAGAGTTCCTATGTCGTCGCGTCTGGACCCCTCGGAGATCGAAGCCGTGCTGCTCGGTGGCGAGGCGCGCTACACGCGGGAGGAGGCGGTGCGGTTGGCCGGGGCCTCCAACGACTTCACCAAGCGCGTCTGGCGCGCGCTGGGCTTCGCCGCCCGGGGCGAGGACGCCGTGGCCTTCACCGACGGCGACGTCGAGGCGCTGCGCGTCACCTCGGAGCTGATGAAGAACGGCGTGCTGGACGAGGACGCCGCCATCCGCATGGCCCGCGCCATGGGCCAGACCATGGCCCGCCTGGCCGAGTGGCAGACCAGCATCCTGTCGACCCTGTCGTACGAGCCGCAGGACCGCGCCGCCGACGACGACCACGGTCCGCTGGTGGGGCTGGCCCAGGAGCTGATGCCCGACATGGAGAACCTGCTGCTCTACATCTGGCGGCGCCAGTTGGCGGCGTCGATCGCGCGCCGGATCGCCTTCGTGCGCAGCAGCGAGGACGCCGCGCCCACCTACTTCCCGCTGGCGGTGGGGTTCGCCGACCTCGTGTCGTTCACCACGCTCAGCCGCGAGCTGGACGAGGTGGAGCTGGCCGAGGTGGTCGAGGGGTTCGAGTCCACCGCGACCGACATCGTGGCCTCGGGCGGCGGGCGCGTGGTCAAGACCCTGGGCGACGAGGTGATGTACGTGGCCAACACCGCCCTCCAGGCCGCCGAGATCGCGCTTCAGCTCGCCGACGGCGTGAAGACCCACATAGAGGTCCCCGACGTCCGGGTGGGGTTGGCCTACGGCCCGGTGCTGGCGCTGCTGGGCGACGTGTTCGGCACGACGGTGAACCGCTCGGCGCGGCTGACCTCCTTCGCGCGGCCGGGCACCATCCTCATCGACGACGCGCTGGCCGGCCTGCTCCGCGACGAGCCCGCGCTCCAGGTGGTGGCGGTGCGGGCGCGGCACGCCCACGGGCTGGGCCAGCTCCAGCCCTACGCGCTGCGCCGCAGCTACGAGCCGGCCGACCCCTCGGCCTGACCGGCGCGCGCCCCCCGGTCCGCCCGCCCTGCCGCGGGCACGCGTTCGGGCCGCGCGGGAAAACGGGCATCCGGGCCGGCCGTAAAAGTGAGCCGTCCGTAATTCGGTGCCGGAGGAAGCGCGCTTTCGCGGTCGTTTTCCCGCCACTCGGGCATCGCGGGCAAAACAGGTATTCGGCGGAAATCCCCGCTCGGTTTTCTGGGTGTTAATCGATTGATGTCCCAAATGCATTCCCGTGGGGTGATGCGCAACAATGCTGGAGTGTCGTTAATTCATTCTTGTGGACTGGTCGCCACACCCGGGAAACGCTAATGTAAATCCCGCGAAGCTTCGCTGACCGGCCCGAAACTGCGCATTCGGGCCACGCACGCATCCACCCCACGTTTTTTGCGTTGAGGAGCGAATACATGGCGAACACCCTCACCGAGCGCGACCGGCTCAACGAGCGTTTCTCCTTCTGGGACAACAACGGCGACGGCCAGATCGACCGCTCCGACTTCGAGGCCGAGGCCCGCGAGATCATCCGCAGCCTCAACGAGGACGAGGCCTCCCCCCGGGCGCGCGCGGTTCTGGACGCCTACACCCAGATGTGGGACTACCTGGCCAGCAAGGCCGGCAAGAGCTCGCTGAACGCCGAGGAGTTCGCCCAGGTCGCCGAGGCCGAGATCATCAGCCAGGGCGACGCCGGGTTCAGCCGCGTGCTGCGGCCGACCATCCGGGCGATCGTGGACCTCCTCGACACCGACGGCGACTCCCGGGTCAGCCCCGACGAGTTCACCCGCTGGCTCGGCGCCATCGGTGTCCAGTCGGACAGTTCCGAGATCTTCCGCCAGATCGACACCAACGGCAACGGCTACCTGACCGTGGACGAACTGCTCGCCGCCGTCCGCGACTACCACCTCGGGCGCAACGACGTGCCGCTGCTCGGCCGCTGAGCGGGTAGCCGCCCGCGGGGCGCACCCGGGTGAGGGCCGCCGGAGGTCGCACGACCTCCGGCGGGCTCCGGCGCGGAGGGGGCCGGCGCCGGACCCGGGGGTTTCGGCCGCCCGCGGCGGCGCCGT
>NZ_JAJAQC010000112.1 GCF_027604915.1 Streptomonospora mangrovi | reverse complement strand
AATTGCGGCAGCAACCTACTCTCCCACCCCACAACAGGGCAGTACCATCAGCGCAAAGAGGCTTAACGACCGGGTTCGGAAAGAGACCGGGTGTGACCCTCCCACCATAACCACCGCAAACCCAACCCCCAAACACCCACCCAAAAAACCCGGACAGGCGCGGGGAAAACTATGAACAATGTGCGCGAACACCCAGCATCTGCGGCGGACAAGCCCTCGGCCCATTAGTACCGGTCAGCTCCACGCCTCACAACGCTTCCACCACCAGCCTATCAACCCAGTCATCAACTGGAAGCCTTACCCCCACAACAGGGCAGGAGACCTCATCTCGAAGCAAGCTTCCCACTTAGATGCTTTCAGCGGTTATCTCTCCCGAACGTAGCCAACCAGCCATGCCCCTGGCGGAACAACTGGCACACCAGCGGTTCGTCCGTCCCGGTCCTCTCGTACTAGGGACAGCCCTCCACAAGTCTCCAACGCGCGCAGCGGATAGGGACCGAACTGTCTCACGACGTTCTAAACCCAGCTCGCGTGCCGCTTTAATGGGCGAACAGCCCAACCCTTGGGACCAACTCCAGCCCCAGGATGCGACGAGCCGACATCGAGGTGCCAAACCATCCCGTCGATACGGACTCTTGGGGAAGATCAGCCTGTTATCCCCGGGGTACCTTTTAGCCGTTGAGCGACACCACTTCCACACGCCGGTGCCGGATCACTAGTCCCTGCTTTCGCACCTGCTCGACACGTCCGTCTCACAGTCAAGCTCCCTTGTGCACTTACACTCACCACCTGATTACCAACCAGGCCGAGGGAACCTTTGGGCGCCTCCGTTACCCTTTAGGAGGCAACCGCCCCAGTTAAACTACCCACCAGACACTGTCCCCGAACCGGATCACGGCCCAAGGTTAGATGCCCGAAACAGCCAGAGTGGTATTTCACCAACGCCTCCACCACCACTAGCGTGGCGACTTCACAGGCTCCCACCTATCCTACACAAACCATCCCAAACACCAATGTCAAGCTATAGTGAAGGTCCCGGGGTCTTTCCGTCCTGCTGCGCGAAACGAGCATCTTTACTCGTACTGCAATTTCACCGGGCCCGCGGTTGAGACAGCGGGGAAGTCGTTACGCCATTCGTGCAGGTCGGAACTTACCCGACAAGGAATTTCGCTACCTTAGGATGGTTATAGTTACCACCGCCGTTTACTGGCGCTTAGATTCCCAGCGACACCCCAAAAAAGGGGCTGACCAGTCCTCTTAACGTTCCAGCACCGGGCAGGCGTCAGTCCGTATACAGCGTCTTACAACTTAGCACGGACCTATGTTTTTAATAAACAGTCGCTTCCCCCTGGTATCTGCGACCCCACCCAGCTCAAGACGCAAAGGTCCATCACCAGACAGGGCTCCCCTTCTCCCAAAGTTACGGGGACAATTTGCCGAGTTCCTTAACCACGGTTCACCCGAACGCCTCGGTATACTCTACCTGACCACCTGCGTCGGTTTCGGGTACTGGCCGCCTGCGCACTCGCTAGAGGCTTTTCTCGACAGCACGGGATCACTCACTTCACCAAAAACGGCTCGGCATCACGCCTCACCCACAAAAGGGGCACGGATTTACCAACACCCCGGGCTACACGCTTACCCCCGGACAACCACCGCCGGGTAGAGCTACCCCACTGCGTCACCCCATCACTTGCCTACACACCCATCGGATCCCCCACCAGCACACACCACACCCCGAAGGGCACGGCGCACACCAGCAGGGTTAGCATCAGGGCTATCAACATGGACGCGCACAAACGGGTACGGGAATATCAACCCGTTATCCATCGACTACGCCTGTCGGCCTCGCCTTAGGTCCAGACTCACCCTGGGCGGATTAACCTGCCCCAGGAACCCTTAGTCAATCGGCGCCGGAGTTTCCCACTCCGGTATCGCTACTCATGCCTGCATTCTCACTCGCACACCCTCCACCCCAGATCACTCTGGAACTTCACCGGACGCACGACGCTCCCCTACCAACCCATGTCTACACACAGGCTCCACAGCTTCGGCGGTGTACTTAAGCCCCGCTACATTATCGGCGCAGAATCACTTGACCAGTGAGCTATTACGCACTCTTTAAAGGATGGCTGCTTCTAAGCCAACCTCCTGGTTGTCTCAGCAACTCCACAACCTTTCCCACTTAGCACACACTTAGGGGCCTTAGCTGATGATCTGGGCTGTTTCCCTCTCGACTACGAAGCTTATCCCCCGCAGTCTCACTGCCATGCTCCACTCCACCGGCATTCGGAGTTTATCTGACCTCAGTAACCTTGTCGGGCCCATCAGCCAAACAGTAGCTCTACCTCCAGGGAGCACCACACAACGCTGCACCTAAATGCATTTCGGGGAGAACCAGCTATCACGGAGTTTGATTGGCCTTTCACCCCTACCCACAGCTCATCCCCCAGGTTTTCAACCCTGGTGGGTTCGGGCCTCCACGAAGTCTTACCTCCGCTTCACCCTGGCCATGGGTAGATCACCCCGCTTCGGGTCCACAGCATGCGACTCAACGCCCTATTCAGACTCGCTTTCGCTACGGCTACCCCACCCGGGTTAACCTCGCCACACACCACGACTCGCAGGCTCATTCTTCAAAAGGCACGCCATCACCCCACACCAAAGCAGAGCTCTGACGGCTTGACAGCACACGGTTTCAGGTACTATTTCACAACCCCTCACCGGGGCACTTTTCACCTTTCCCTCACGGTACTCGTCCACTATCGGTCACCAGGACGTATTCAGGCTTAGCAGGTGGTCCTGCCAGATTCACACGGAATTCCTCGGGCTCCGCGCTACTCGGG
>NZ_JAJAQC010000111.1 GCF_027604915.1 Streptomonospora mangrovi | reverse complement strand
GGGCGCGGGACCGCCGCGCGGGGCCGCCCGAAACCCCGCCGGGGGCGCGGCGGCGCACCGCCGCGCCCCCGCGTCCACCCGCGCGCCGGGCGGTGCGCCCCCGCGCGGGCGGCCGACCGAAAGGTGCCGCGTGGGGCCGGCGGGGAGCGCGGCGCCCTCCGGCGGGCTCGGCGCGGGGCCGCGCCGGCGACTCTCCGTACTTGGCGGATCCTCCAGCAATGTCACTCTCAGTGACTATAGTGCCCGTATTTGCTGAGCTGAGTGTTTGAGAGCCGCTTCGTCTGGTAGTCGACTGGTCGTGCTCGAAGGCCCGGGCACTCGCTCACCGCCACCCACCGGGGAGGGGTATCGGTCCATGCGGTTTCTCGGTATCAACGCCGTTTTCCACGATCCCGCCGCCGCACTCGTCGTCGACGGCCAGACCGTGGCCGCCGCCGAGGAGGAGCGCTTCAGCCGGCGCAAGCACGGCAAGCACCCGGTGCCGTTCTCGGCCTGGGAACTGCCCGAGCAGGCGGCGCGCTGGTGCCTTGAGGTCGCCGGGATCACCCCCGCCGACCTCGACGGCGTCGCCTACTCCTACGACCCCGCCCTGGTGCGGCCCGAGCTGGACCGGCTCGACCCCGCCTGGGAGGACCTGCGCACCCTCTACGCCCGGCGCGCCCCGCAGTTCCTGGCCACCGCGCTGCCCGGCCTCGACCCCGACCGCGTCTCCTTCGTGCCCCACCACGTCGCCCACGCCGCCTCCGCCGTACTCGCCGCGCCGCCCGTGGGCGGCCGCCGCGACCGCGCGGTGCTCGTGGCCGACGGCCGCGGCGAGGACGCCGCCCACCTGGCCGGCGCCTACCGCGACGGCCGCCTGGAGATCCTGGCCCGCCAGAGCCTGCCGCACTCCCTCGGCCTGATCTACGAGGACCTCACCGACCACCTCGGCTTCCAGCGCTCCAGCGACGAGTACAAGGTCATGGCGCTGGCCTCCTCGGGCAGCCCCCGCTTCCTGGGCGAACTCCGCGAACTCATCCGCACCGCCGGCGACGGCCTCATCCGCACCGAGCCCGTCGACTTCTCCGCGTTCGCCAAGCGCCGCGCCCGCGACGCCGACATCACCGCCGACCACGCCGACCTCGCCGCCAGCATGCAGCACCGCCTCGAAGAGGTCCTGCTGGAGCTGGTCACCTGGCTGCACGAGCGCACCGGCCTGCGCGGCCTCGCCATGGCCGGCGGCGTCGCGCTCAACTGCGTCGCCAACACCCGCGTCTTCGCCGACGGACCCTTCGACGACGTCTGGGTCCAGCCCGCCGCCGGCGACGCCGGCACCGCGCTGGGCGGCGCCCTGCACCTGGCCCAGGCCGCCGGCGAGCCCGTGGCGCCCATGCCCGGTGCCGACCTCGGCCGGGGCTGGAGCGACGCCGACTGCGCCGCCGCCCTCGACCGCGCCCGCCTGCGCTACGAGCGCCCCGACGACCTCGCCGACACCGTCGCCGCCGCGCTGGCCCGCAACGAACTCGTCGCCTGGTTCCAGGGCCGCAGCGAGTACGGCCCCCGCGCGCTGGGCCGCCGCTCCCTGCTGGCCAACCCCATGCACGCCGCCAACCTCGACCGCCTCAACGACGTCAAGGGCCGCGAGAGCTTCCGCCCGGTGGCGCCCATGGTGCGCGCCGAACGCGCCGCCGAGATCTTCCGGCGCGGCCCGCTGCCCAGCCCCTACATGCTGTTCGTGCACGACGTCGCCGAGGACTGGCGCGACCGCATCCCGGCCGTGGTGCACACCGACGGCACCGCCCGCGTGCAGACCGTCGACTCCGGCGACCCGCTGCTGGCGCGCATGCTGCACCGCTTCGAGGAGCACACCGGCGTACCCGTGGTCGTCAACACCAGCCTCAACACCGCCGGGCGCCCCATGGTCGACAGCCCCCGCGACGTCCTGGAGTGCTTCGGCTCCTCACCGATCGACCTGCTGGCCATCGGCCCGTTCGTCGTGCGGCGCGCCCACATCACCGAGGGGCGGTGACCGTGCCCGACCGCACCGCGCACCCGGGGGCGGAGCCCGCATACTCCGTGGTCGTGCCCACCGTGGGGCGGCCCGAACTCCCGCGCGCCCTGCGCCCGCTGCTGGCGGGCGCCGACCCCGCACCGGCCGAAATCGTCGTGGTCGACGACCGCCCCGCGCCCGGCCCGCCGCCGCCCGGCACCGGCCACCCGGCCGTGCGGGTGCTGCGCTCGGGCGGGCGGGGGCCCGCCTGCGCCCGCGACCTCGGCTGGCGCGCCACGCGCGCCCCGTGGGTGGTCTTCCTGGACGACGACGTGGTCCCCGACCCCGACTGGTGCGCCGCGCTGGCGGCCGACCTCGCCGGGGCGGGCGACCACGTGGGCGGCGTGCAGGGCCGCATCGAGGTCCCGCCGCCGCCCGGCCGCCGGCCCACCGACGCCGAACGCGGCACCCTGGGCCTGGCCGGGGCCGCCTGGATCACCGCCGACATGGCCTACCGCCGCTCGGCGCTGGAGGCGGTCGACGGCTTCGACCGCCGCTTCCGCCGCGCCTACCGCGAGGACACCGACATCGCCCTGCGCGTGCTCGACGCCGGGTTCACCCTGGTCCGGGGCCGGCGCCGGTGCGTGCACCCGGTGCGCGACGCCGGGCTGTGGCGCAGCGTCGCCGCCCAGGCCGGCAACGCCGACGACGTGCTCATGCGCCGCCTGCACGGCCGGGGCTGGCGCGACCGCGTGGCCGAGCCGCCCGGCCGGTTCCGCCGCCACGTCGCGGCCACCGCCGCCCTCGGCGGCGCGGTCGCCGCGGGGGCGCTCGCCGCCGCCGCGTCATCGGCGGCCGACCGCCGCGCCGCCGCCCGGCGGGCCGCCGACCGCCGCGCGCACACGGCCGGGCTGGCCGTGGCGCTCCTGCTGCTGCGCTCGGTCTCGCGGACCGCCGCGCTCACGGCCGCCGCCACCCATCCCGCAGCCCGCACCACCCCGCGCCGCGCGGCGGGCACCGCCGCCACCGCACCGGCCGCCCTGGCCGCGCCCCTCATCCTCGTCCTGGCCGCCGCCGCCCTGCTGCTGCGACCCCGCCGCTCGCCCGCCGACGCGGACCCGGCCCAAGCCCCCACCGCCCGCCGCCCGCTGACCGGCACGCGGAGCGCCGGCCGCGCGGCCGGCGCCGCGGCCTCGCCGCGGGGGCGCCCGGTGCCAGGGAACCGTACGGCGCGGGCCGCCGCCGCGCTGAGCGTCCGCGCCCTGCCCGCACCGGCGGCCGCGGCCGCGGCCGCTGCCGCAGCC
>NZ_JAJAQC010000110.1 GCF_027604915.1 Streptomonospora mangrovi | reverse complement strand
GGCCGCCCGCCGACGCGGGCGGCCGGGCCGCGTGCGCGTCAGGACTTACGGGCCTTGCGGGTCTGGCTGCGGCTCTCCTTCTGGAGGGCGTCGACCAGTTCCTTCTTGCTCATCCGGGAGCGCCCGTGCACGCCCAGCTCGGCGGCGCGCCGGTAGAGGTGCTCCTTGCTGGCGTTGGCGTCCACGCCGCCGGCGGTGGGCCGGTCAGAGCCCGAGCGCTGCTTGGGCGCCCGGGGGTTGGCTGCCTGCCGGTCGGAGGGGCCCTTGCGCTCCTTCTCCTCCCAGTGGTCGCCGACCTTCTCGTAGGTGTGCTTCAGCGCCGCGTAGGCCACCCGGTGGGCGCGCTCGCCTTCGCCGTAGGAGTCCACGGCGGAGTCGTGCGCCTTGACCCAGGTGTCCTGCGCGCCGCGCGGTGAGCGCTTCAGGGTGTCCGGGAGTTCCTTGCGCCCGGGCATGGGCTGCCTCCTTCTCGGGTCGCGGGTGCGGCCGGCCGTGCGCGGGCGGCCGCTACAGCTTGACCAGCAACTGGCGGCAGGCGTCCTCGCACATGCGGCACGTCTCGGCGCACAGTTGGCAGTGGCGGTGGTGGGCGGCGTGGCGCTCGCACTCCCGCGCGCAGGCCGCGCAGTAGAGCACGCAGGTCTCCACCAGGCTGCGCTGCAACGCGCGGTCGGGCTCAGTGCGCCGGGTCAGCACGCTCTCGGTGGCCGCGCACACGTCGGCGCAGTCCAGGTCGAGGCGGATGCAGGCCGCGAGGTCGGCCACGCGCGGCTCGCCCAGGCAGGCGTCGGCGCAGGCGGTGCACGCCTGCGCGCAGGCGGCCAGGCGCTCCACGGCGGTCTTGACGAGGTCGACGTCCGCGCCCACGTCGCGCGGATGGGTGCGCAGGAACTCCTCCGTCTGGGTGGGCATGCCGAAATCTCCTCTCCCGCGAAGTCGCGTTCGTCGGTTCCGGCTCCTCCTGCGCCCCTACCGCGTACGCCCGGCGGTAAACCCGCGCGCGCCGGGGGCGGCCCGGCCGCGTCGACCTGGCGGACGAGGACACCGCCGTCATGCGCACCGTGGTGGAGCGGGTCGGCGACCGGCCGTCCCGGTCGAGCGGCGCGGCGACGCCGGGCGACCGACCTGACGACCCTGGGCCACGACCTCCTGCGGCCCGAACCGCCCGGCGGGGCGGGCGTTTGGCGTCCGCGTTTGCCGGTAGTGGGGCGGCGCGAGACACCGACCAGGAGGGCGGCGGACATGGACGTGCGAACGGTGGCTGTGCGCGAGGGCGGCACCGAGATCGCCGGCGACCTGACGGCCGGCCCCGAGGCGGCCGGCGTCGTGCTGTTCGCCCACGGCAGCGGGAGTTCGCGGCACAGCCCGCGCAACCGGCAGGTGGCCGACTCCCTCGCCAAGGCGGGGTTCGCGACGCTGCTGGTGGACCTGCTCACCGAGGACGAGGAGCGCGCCGACCAGGCGGACGGGCGCCACCGGTTCGACATCGACCTGCTCACCCGGCGGCTGACGGCGGCCGTGGACTGGCTCGCGAACGATCCGGCCACCGCCGCGCTGGACGTCGGCCTGTTCGGCGCCAGCACGGGTGCGGCGGCGGCCCTGCGCACCGCCGCCCAGCGCCCCGAGCGCGTCGCGGCGGTGGTCTCGCGCGGCGGGCGGGTGGACCTGGCGGGCGACGCGCTGGAGGAGGTGGCCGCGCCGGTGCTGATGATCGCCGGCAGCGCCGACGAGCCCATCGTGCGGGCGTCCTTCGCGGCCACCGAGAAGCTGCACGTGCAGAGCGAGGTGCACCTGGTGCCCGATGCCACCCACCTGTTCGAGGAGCCCGGCGCCCTGGAGCAGGTCACCGGCGCGGCGATGACCTGGTTCCGCGACCGGCTGGGCACCCGCTGACCATCCCCTCCTCCGGCGGTCACGTCCGCCCCGCCGCGTCAACCCCCGCTGCGCGGCCGCATCCGGCCACCCCGCATCCCGGCGCGCGCGGCCCGTGGACCTGCGCAGTTGGCGGGCCGTACCGGGCCGGTCACAGCGGCCCCAAGCGCCCCGCCACCTCCCCGCCGCAGGCGGCGGCCGCGCTGCGGCCCTTGCCACCCGCGGAAACTGACAGTTAAGTTTCCTAAAAATTCGTGACGGCCGCGCGCCGTCCCCCGGCCCCGCACGGCGGCGCAGCCTCCCGCGCGGGTGCCGCACTCCCCCTTCCTGCCGCGGAGTAGGAGACCGACCCCGTGAGATCCCCCCTGAGACTGTTCGCGCGATCCCCTCGGACATCCGCCCGCACCCCGGGCCGCCGCTCCTCCTGGCCCTCCCGCACCACCGCCCGCCTGTGCGCCGCCGCGCTCGTGCCGGTCCTGGCGGCGACCTCGCTCCTGGCCGCCTCTGCCCCCGCGTCGGCGGCGCCCGGCGAGGTCACCGTGGTCTACACCCAGGGCCAGACCTGGGAGACCGGCTACAGCGGCCAGTTCACGATCATCAACGAGACCTCCTCCGCCCTGGAGGACTGGACGATCCGGTTCACCCTGCCCGACGGGGCCGCCGTGTCGTCGCTGTGGAACGCCTCGCTCAACCGCTCCGGCGGCACCTACACCGTGACCCCGCCCACCTGGGGCGCGCCCGTGCCCGCGGGCGGCAGCTACGGGATCGGGTTTAACGGCTCCTTCTCGGGCGGCCCCGTCGACACCGAACCGCTGACCTGCACCCTCAACGGCGACCCCTGCTCGGGCGGCGGGTCGCAGGAGGACACCGAGGCGCCCTCGGCGCCCAGCGGCCTGCGGGCCACCGCCACGACCTCCTCCAGCGTGACCCTGGGCTGGAGCGCGGCCCAGGACAACGTCGGCGTGGCCGGGTACGAGGTGCTGCGCGGCGGGGAGGTGGTCGCCTCCACCACCGGCGGCGCGACCTCGGCCACCGTCGGCGGCTTGGAGCCCGACACCGAGTACACCTTCGCCGTCCGCGCCTACGACGCGGCCGGCAACCGGTCGCCGGCCAGCGGCCAGGTCAGCGCCCGCACCGCCGAGGGCGGCGGCGGACCCGGCCCCGGCGGCGACCGCCGCGTGGGCTACTTCACCCAGTGGGGCATCTACGGCCGCGACTACCTGGTGCAGGACGTCGACACCAGCGGCTCCGCCGAGAAGCTCACCCACATCAACTACGCCTTCGCCAACGTCTCGGCCGACGGCCAGTGCTTCATGGCCAACCAGCCCGGCCAGGGCGACGCCTACGCCGACTACGGGCGCAACTTCGGCGCGGCCGACAGCGTGGACGGCCAGGGCGACACCTGGGACCAGCCGCTGCGCGGCAACTTCAACCAGCTCCGCGAACTCAAGGAGCAGCACCCCGGCCTGCGGGTGCTGATCTCGCTGGGCGGCTGGACCTGGTCGCGCAACCTCTCCGACGCCGCGCTGACCGCGGAGTCGCGGGAGCGGCTGGTGCGCTCGTGCGTGGACATGTACCTGCGCGGCAACCTGCCGGTGATCGACGGCGCGGGCGGCACGGGCGCGGCGGCCGGGGTGTTCGACGGCGTCGACCTCGACTGGGAGTGGCCGGGCTCGGAGGGCCACCCCGACAACACCTACCGCCCCGAGGACAAGCAGAACTTCACCGCGCTGGTGCAGGAGTTCCGCGAGCAGTTGGACGCGCTGGGCGCCGAGAACGGCCGCGAGTACGAACTGACGGCGTTCATGGCCGCCGACCCGGCCAAGATCGAGGCCGGCTACGAGGTGGGCCCGCTGATGGAGGACTTCGACTTCGTCACGGTCCAGGGCTACGACTTCCACGGCGCGTGGGAGTCCACCACCAACCACCAGTCCAACCTCACCCCGGTGGCCGGCGACCCGGGGCCGCGCACCTACAGCGTGCAGGAGACCATCGCCGCCTACACCGACCGCGGGGCCGACCCGGCCGACCTGGTGCTGGGCGTGCCGTTCTACAGCCGGGGCTGGACGGGCGTGCCCGGCGGCCCCGACGGCGACGGCCTGTTCCAGTCCTCGACCGGACCGGCGCCCGGCCCCTTCGAGGCCGGCATCGACGACTACAAAAACATCAAGAACCTGACGGGCTACACGCTGCACCGCGACGACGCGGCCGGTACCGCCTGGCTCTACAACGGCACCACGTTCTGGACCTACGACGACCCCACGGCCATGCGGCAGAAGGTCGAGTGGGCCCAGGACCAGGGCCTCGGCGGGATCATGGCCTGGTCGCTGGACGGCGACGACGCCCAGGGCAGCCTGATGACGGCCATCGACTCCGCGCTGGAGGACTAGCAGACCGGGTGCCCGGCCGGCGCGGGCCGGCC
>NZ_JAJAQC010000109.1 GCF_027604915.1 Streptomonospora mangrovi | reverse complement strand
GCGGGGGCGCGCCCGCGCGACCGGGACGGACGGTCTCGCGGGCGCGGTCATGGGAAGCGGCGGTCGGGGGCGCCGCCCGCGCGGGCGGCGGCGCGCGGCGGGGCCGGCGGCGCGGACCGGGGGCGCCGGGAGCGCCGCGCGCGGTCGGGGCCGGAGGGCCGGGCGCGCAATTGGTTTAGTTTTGAACTAACCGAGGAGGAGTCTACCCGCGCCGCCGAACGCGCGGGCGCGCGAGCGGACCCCGAATTGCTCACATCCCTTTGGCCAGCGGCTTTCCCGTGTCCGAAAAAGGGCGCCGCGCAGGCGATTGCAATGGTTCGCCGGACCTGGTTCCATTTCAGCTCGCGGCGCCGCCGGCGCGCCGCCCCTGCGGATGGAGGACGACGCGTGGAAGGCCAGGGTCCGGCCCCCGAGGGGGTCGACGTCACCACCCCCAACGTGGCGCGGATGTACGACTACTACCTCGGCGGCAAGGACAACTACGCCGCCGACCGCGCCGCCGCCGAGCAGGTGATCGCCATGGTCCCCGAGATCACCGCGATCGCCCAGGCCAACCGGGGCTTTCTGGGCCGGGCGGTGCGCCACGCCGCGGAGTCGGGCATCCGCCAGTTCATCGACCTGGGCACGGGCCTGCCCACCCAGGACAACGTCCACGAGGTCGCCCACCGCGTCGCCCCCGACGCCCGCGTGGTCTACATCGACTACGACCCGGTCGTCATCGCCCACGGCGAGGCGCTGCTGGCCACCACCGACAACGTCCGCCTGCTCCAGGCCGACCTGCGCCGCCCCGACGACATCCTGGCCAGCCCGGTGCTGCGCTCCCTCATCGACCTCGACCAGCCGGTGGCGGTGCTGCTGGCCGCCATCCTGCACTTCGTCCCCGACGAGGAGGACCCCTACGCGCTCGTGGGCCGGCTGCGCGACGCCATGGTGCCCGGCAGCATGCTGATCCTCTCCCACGGGTGCGCCGACGACCAGCCGGCGGCCGAGGACGAGGCCGACATCCGCGACGTCTACCGCTCGGCCACCTCGCCCATCCTGGCGCGCTCCCGCGCCGAGATCGCCCGGTTCTTCGACGGCTTCGAGCTGGAGGAGCCCGGCCTGGTGCCGGCCGCCGACTGGCGCCAGGTCTCCGCCGACACCCCCTTCACCCCCAACCGCTCGCTGCTGATGGCCGGCGTGGGCCGCCGCACCGGCTGAGCCCGCCGCACCGCTCTGTTCACGCCCCCCGCCGCGCCGCGCCGGGGGGCGCTCGCGCCTGTTTTGCCAGGTCGGCGCTGGGTAGCCGCCGCAGGGACACGACCACGCCCGCGCCGCCGCGCCCGCCGGACCGCACGGCGGCGCCGGCGCGGGCCACCCGCGGGAAACGGAGTGATCTCCATGTCCGCAGAGCGCACCACGCCCCCGATCGCCGACTACGACGGGCTGCCGGCCGGCGCCCTCCGGCACCGCGTGCGGTCGCTGACCACCGAGCAGATGCGCGACCTCATCGCTTACGAGTCCAGCCACGCCAACCGCTTCCAGGTGCTGGAGATGCTGAAGTCCCGGCTGGCCGAACTGGAGGCCGGCGCCCGGCCCAGCGGCGGCGACCAGAGGTTCCAGCCCGAGACCCCCGACGCGCCGCGCGGCGGCTCCGCGGTCGCGCCCGGCGGCCAGGGGCCGGCCGGCAACCCGCCGCCCCACGGGGTCCCCGCCCAGCCGGCCCGGCCCAAGGGCGACTTCCGGCCCGGCGGCTCCTGACCCGCCGACGCCACCCGCACGGGCGCCGCAGCCGGGGGGAGCGGCGCCCCGCTCCAGCAGAGGAGGCCCCATCCATGTCGCACGACTTCCCGGCCGGCGGGTTCGACCCGCGCTCCTTCGAGGAGTTTCTGGCCCGGTTCTTCGGCTCGGCCGGCGCCCGCCGCTCCACCCAGCGCGTGGACCTGGCCAAGCTCATGGACGAGGCCATGCGCGAGGTCGTCTCATCGGCCATCTCGCGCGCCTCGCAGACCGACGGCACCGACCTGGACGCCGCCCACCTGCTGTGGGCGCTGCTGGGCTACGCCCCGGCCGCCGACCTGGTGCAGCGCACCGGCGCCGACCCCGAGGAGCTGGCCGCCGCCGCGGCCGGCGAGGCCGAGCGGGCGCCCACCGCCGGGCCGGGCGTGCCGGCGCTCACCCCGGCCGCCAAGCGCACCCTGCTGGACGCCCACCAGATCGCCCGCGCCCTGGGCCGCTCCTACATCGCCCCCGAGCACATGCTGTTCGCGCTGGCGGTCAACGCCGAGTCGCGCGTGGGCCGGCTGCTCAACGGCGCCGGCGTCACACCGGAGTCGCTCCAGGCCGCCGCCCGCCAGGCCGGGGCGCCCGGCGCCGGCCCGGCCGCGCGCGGCGCCGGCGAGGGCGGCGCCGACGGCGGCGCCACCCCCAACCTGGCCGAGTTCGGCACCGACATGACCGCCCTGGCCGAGGAGGGGCGGCTGGACCCGGTGATGGGCCGCGACGAGGAGGTCGAGCAGACCATCGAGGTGCTGGCCCGCCGCCGCAAGAACAACCCGGTGCTGATCGGCGACCCGGGCGTGGGCAAGACCGCCATCGTGGAGGGGATCGCCCAGCGCATCGCCGACAACGACGTCCCCGACACCCTGAGCGGCCACCGCCTCATCCAGCTCGACCTGGCGGGCGTGGTGGCGGGCACCCGCTACCGCGGCGACTTCGAGGAGCGGGTGCGCAACATCATCGAGGAGATCCGCGGCGACGACCGGCTGCTCATCTTCATCGACGAACTGCACACCGTGGTGGGCGCCGGCGGCGCCGAGGGCGCGGTCAGCGCGGGCAACATGCTCAAGCCGGCGCTGGCGCGCGGCGAACTCCACATGATCGGCGCCACCACCCTGGACGAGTACCGGCAGAACATCGAGAAGGACGCCGCCCTGGAGCGGCGCTTCCAGCCGGTGCTGGTCTCCGAGCCCTCGGTCGAGGACACCGTGGAGATCCTGCGCGGGCTGCGCGACCGCTACGAGGCCCACCACCAGGTGCGCTTCAGCGACGACAGCCTGGTCGCCGCAGCCCAGCTCTCCGACCGCTACGTCTCCGACCGCTTCCTGCCCGACAAGGCCATCGACCTGGTCGACCAGGCCGGTGCGCGGGTGCGGCTGCGCGCCAAGCGGCCCAGCGTCGACGTCCGGCAGTTGGAGGAGCGCCTGCGCGACCTGGAGGCCCGCAAGGAGCAGGCGGTCCGCGAGGAGGACTACGAGGCCGCCTCCCAGGCGCGCGACGAGATCGGCCGCACCCGCGAGGAGATCTCGCGCACCCGCGACTCCGGACCGGAGCGGGTGCCCGAGGTGGGGGTGGACGACATCGCCGAGGTGGTCTCGCGCATCACCTCCATCCCCGTCTCCCAACTCACCCAGGAGGAGCGGGAGCGGCTCACGGGGCTGGAGGAGCGCCTGCACCAGCGCGTCGTAGGCCAGGACGAGGCCGTGCGCGCGGTCGCCGAGGCCGTGCGCCGCTCCCGCGCCGGCCTGGCCTCGCCCGACCGGCCCATCGGCAGCTTCCTGTTCCTGGGGCCCACCGGCGTGGGCAAGACCGAGCTGGCCCGCGCGCTGGCCGAGGCGCTGTTCGGCTCCCAGGAGCGGATGGTGCGCTTCGACATGAGCGAGTTCCAGGAGCGCCACACCGCCGCCCGCCTCGTGGGGGCGCCGCCCGGCTACGTGGGCTACGAGGAGGCCGGGCAGCTCACCGAGGCCGTGCGCCGCCAGCCCTACACCGTCGTGCTGCTGGACGAGGTCGAGAAGGCCCACCCCGACATCTTCAACCTGCTCCTGCAACTGCTGGACGACGGGCGGCTGACCGACGGCCAGGGCCGGACCGTGGACTTCCGCAACGTCGTGGTGATCATGACGAGCAACCTCGGCTCGGAGTTCGTCACCGGCGGCGGACCGATCGGGTTCACCGGCGAGATGACGGGCGGCCAGGGCACCCAGGACCGCATCATGGCCCGGCTGCGCGAGGAGTTCCGCCCGGAGTTCCTCAACCGCATCGACGAGATCATCGTGTTCAGCCCGCTCACCGACGACCAGCTCGGCCGGATCACCCGGCTTCTGCTGGACGAGACCGAGCGCCGGCTGCACGCCCAGGACATCGCCGTCGAGTTCACCGACACCGCCGTGCGGTGGCTCGCGGCGGCCGGCCACCAGCCCGAGTACGGCGCCCGGCCGCTGGCCCGCACCATCCAGCGCAGCGTGGGCAACCGGCTGTCGTCCATGCTGCTGGGCGGCGAGGTCGCGCCCGGCGACCGGGTCCTGGTGGAGGTCGGCGACGACGGCCTGGAGTTCGAGGTGGACCGCTCCCACCGCCGCGTGGCCGAGTCGGCCGCCGGTCCCACCCGCTGACCGCCGGCCCGCACCGCCCGACCACCGCCCGCGTCCCGCAGCAGGGGGCGCGGGCGGTGGTGTGTGCGGCGCGGTGTGTGGGGGAGCGGCGGCGGAGCACGGCGCCGCGCGGGGCGCGTGCGCCGCCCGGTGGCGGTGCGCCGCGTGAAGGCCCCCGGCGGCGCGGTGCACGGTTGGTGACCGCCCCGCCCGCCGCCGGCGCCGGGGCGCGGGACCGCCGCGCGGGGCCGCCCGAAACCCCGCCGGGGGCGCGGCGGCGCCCCGCCGCGCCCCC
>NZ_JAJAQC010000010.1 GCF_027604915.1 Streptomonospora mangrovi | reverse complement strand
GCCCGGGCGCTCGGCGCGCCCGGGGAGCCTCGCGAGCCCGCACGGGAAAACGGGGACCTCGCGCTCGACGGCCCGCGCCGGTCGGGTCCCGGCACCCCAGCGCGGGGCACCCGGCGTGGGGATGGCCGCCCCGACCATGCCGCGCCTTCCGCGCCTTCCGCGCGCGCCCGCGCGGGGACACCTCCGACCGCGCGCAGGTACCCGCTTTCCGTCGCAGGCGCCTCGCGCGCACGCGCGGGAACCGCCCGCGCGGGAACACCGCGGCCTCCTCCGTCGTTACCTGAGGTGATCGTCCTTCGTCCCGCGACCCCGTCCGGTCGCCTCGCGCACGACCTCCGCACCACGGGCCACGCGTCCACAGCACCCGGCCACCGGGGCTTGCGGCCCGCCCGGCGCGCGCTCGGCGCGCCCCATCCGGCACGCACGGCGGCCCTCGGCGGCCATAAGGAGGGACATGACCCGGGCCACACGACGTAACCGCGATGCGGTGCCCCCGCCGGCGGTCGGCGGCGTAGGCTTGCCCACGGGGACCCTCGCGCCTGACCGCGCCGACCGCGTGCCGCACCCGCGCCCCCACGGCGATCCCGGCCTCCGGCTCCCGGCACGAGCCCGGGACCACCGCAGCCTGGCCGGTACCGCCGGCACCACTGCCACAGTCTCTTACCTGGTGATATGAGCCTTTCAGGACTTCTCGCGGTCGTCGCCGACGACCCGGCACTCAACTCCGCGATCCACACCGCACGCGGCGGCCACGACCCCCGCCTGGACCTCGTGGCGCCGCCGTCGCTGCGGCCGTTCCTGATCGCCGCGCTGGCCGCCGACGCCCCCGTGGGCGCCGGCCGCCCGGTGCTGGCCATCACCGCCACCGAGCGCGAGGCCGGCGACCTCTCCGAGGCGCTGGGCTGCCTGCTGCCCGCCGACTCCGTGGCCCTGTTCCCGGCGTGGGAGACCCTGCCGCACGAACGCCTCTCGCCGCGCTCCGACACCGTCGGCCAGCGGCTGGCCGTGCTGCGCCGCCTGGCCCACCCCGACCCCGCCGACCCGCTGACCGCGCCGCTGCGCGTGGTGGTGGCCCCCATCCGCAGCGTGCTGCAACCGCTGGTGGGCGGCCTGGGCGACCTCACCCCCGTGCGGGTGCGCCAGGGCGACGAGGTCGCCCTGGAGGACGTCGTGCGCGCGCTGGTCGAGGCCGGCTACGCCCGCGTCGACCTGGTCGAGAAGCGCGGCGACGTCGCGGTGCGCGGCGGCATCCTCGACGTCTTCCCGCCCACCGAGGAGCACCCGCTGCGGCTGGAGTTCTGGGGCGACCAGGTCGAGGAGATCCGCTACTTCCAGGTCGCCGACCAGCGCTCCATCGGCGAGGGCGGCCAGGCCGAGGCCGCCTCGGGGCTGTTCGCGCCGCCCTGCCGCGAACTCCTGCTCACCGACGCCGTGCGCGAGCGCGCCCGCCGGCTGGCCGAGGAGCACCCCGCGCTGGCCGAGGTGCTCGACAAGCTCGCCGACGGCGTCACCGTCGAGGGCATGGAGGCGTTCGCGCCCGCGCTGGCCGATCGCATGGAGTCGCTGTTCACCTACCTGCCCGAGGGCGCCCACATCGTGGGCTGCGACCCCGAGCGCATCCGCACCCGCGCCGTGGAGCTTGAGGCCACCAGTCGCGAGTTCCTGGACGCCTCGTGGATCAACGCCGCCTCCGGCGGCGAGGCACCCATCGACCTCGGCGGGTCGGCCTACAAGTCCATCGCCGAGGTCCGCTCCGACGCCGCCGGACTGGGCCTGCCGTGGTGGTCGGTCTCGCCGTTCGAGGCCGGACCCGGCGCCGGCCGGGGCGCCGACGACGACACCGACGCCCCCGACGAACCCGGCCTGGAGCTGGGCGCCTCGGCCGCCGAGGCGTACCGGGGCGACACCGAGCGCGCGCTCGCCGACGTCAAGTCCTGGCTGCACGACAGTTGGCGCGTGGTGCTGCTGACCCCGGGCCACGGCCCCGCCGAGCGGCTGGTCGCCATGCTGCGCGACGCCGGGCTGGGCGCCCAACTGCGCGGCGACGTCGACACCCCGCCCGACCCCGCCGTCGCCACGGTCACCACCGGGCTGATCGAGCACGGGTTCGTGTGGCGCTCGGTGCGCCTGGTCGTGCTCACCGAGACCGACCTGGCCGGGCAGAAGTCCTCCACGCGCGACATGCGCAAGATGCCGAGCCGGCGGCGCGGCACCGTGGACCCGCTCCAGCTCAAGTCCGGCGACTACGTCGTGCACGAGCAGCACGGCGTGGGCCGCTACATCGAGATGGTCAGCCGCAACATCCAGGGCGCCACCCGCGACTACCTGGTCATCGAGTACGCCGCCACCAAGCGCGGCCAGCCCGGCGACCGCCTGTTCGTGCCCACCGACCAACTCGACGAGGTCACCCGCTACGTCGGCGGCGAGGCCCCCACGCTGTCGAAGATGGGCGGCGCCGACTGGTCCAAGGCCAAGAGCCGCGCCCGCAAGGTCGTCCGCGAGATCGCCGGCGACCTCATCCGGCTGTACTCCGCGCGCCAGGCGTCGCCCGGCCACGCGTTCGCGCCCGACACGCCCTGGCAGCGCGAACTGGAGGACGCGTTCCCCTACGTCGAGACCCCCGACCAGCTCGCCGCGATCGAGGAGGTCAAGCGCGACATGGAGAAGCCGATCCCCATGGACCGGCTGATCTGCGGCGACGTCGGGTACGGCAAGACCGAGGTCGCGGTCCGCGCGGCGTTCAAGGCGGTGCAGGACGGCAAGCAGGTGGCGGTGCTGGTGCCCACCACGCTGCTGGTGCAGCAGCACATGTCCACCTTCACCGAGCGCTACGCGTCCTTCCCGGTGAGCGTGAAGCCGATGTCGCGGTTCCAGACCGACGGCGAGGTCGAGGCCACCCGCGAGGGGCTTCGGCGCGGCGAGATCGACATCGTGATCGGCACCCACCGGCTGCTCTCCAGCGAGACCAAGTTCAAGAACCTGGGTCTGGTGATCATCGACGAGGAGCAGCGGTTCGGCGTCGAGCACAAGGAGGCGCTGAAGCGGCTGCGCACCCAGGTCGACGTGCTGGCGATGTCGGCCACGCCGATCCCGCGCACGCTGGAGATGGGCCTCACCGGCATCCGCGAGATGACCACCATCCTCACCCCGCCCGAGGAGCGCCACCCGGTGCTCACGTTCGTGGGGCCCTACGAGGAGAAGCAGATCGCGGCGGCCATCCGGCGCGAGCTGATGCGCGAGGGCCAGGTGTTCTTCGTGCACAACCGGGTCGCCTCGATCGACCGGGTGGCGGCGTCGCTGAGCCGCCTGGTGCCCGAGGCCCGCGTCGCCTTCGCCCACGGGCAGATGAACGAGCAGCAGCTCGAACGGGTGATGATCGACTTCTGGGAGAAGAACTACGACGTGCTGGTCTCCACCACGATCGTGGAGTCCGGGCTGGACGTGCCCAACGCCAACACGCTGATCGTGGACCGCGCCGACACCTACGGGCTGTCCCAACTGCACCAGTTGCGCGGCCGGGTCGGGCGCGGGCGCGAACGCGCCTACGCCTACTTCCTGTACCCGCCGGAGAAGCCGCTGACCGAGACCGCCCACGAGCGGCTGGCCACGGTCGCCCAGCACACCGAGACCGGCGCGGGCATGTACGTGGCCATGAAGGACCTGGAGATCCGGGGCGCGGGCAACATCCTGGGCGCCGAGCAGTCGGGCAGCATCGCCGGGGTCGGGTTCGACCTGTACGTGCGCATGGTCGGCGAGGCGGTGCGCGAACTGAAGGGCGACCCCACGGCGGGCGAGGAGGCCGAGACCAGGGTCGAACTGCCCATCGACGCCCACATCCCGCACGACTACGTGCCGGGCGAGCGGCTGCGGCTCCAGGCGTACAAGCGGATCGCCGGGGTCACCAGCGAGGCCGACATCGCGGCCGCGCGCGAGGAACTGGTCGACCGCTACGGCCCGCCGCCGCAGCCGGTGGACAACCTGCTGGCGGTCGCCCGGTTCCGGGTGCTGGCCAAGAGCGCCGGGCTGACGGACGTGGTGCTCCAGGGCACCCAGATCCGCTTCGCCCCGGCGGAACTGCGGGAGTCCCAGCAGTTGCGGCTGCGCCGCCTCTACCCCAAGTCGGTCTACAAGGAGCCCGCCCGCACCCTGCTGGTCCCGGTCCCCAAGTCCGGCGGCCTGGGCGGCCGCCAACTCCGCGACCTGGAACTGCTCAAGTGGTGCACCGACCTGGTGGAGGCGCTGTTCGAGCCGTCCCGCCAGAAGTCGGGCGCGTCGGCGTAGGGCGGCGCGTAGGTAGATGTGCGGCTGGGGGCCACTCTCGTAGGGAGGGTGGCCCCCAGCCGTGTCCCATCCCCGCGCACGCGGGGAGCACTTCAGCAGGTCGGCCATCTCGGCCATCTGCGCGGGACCATCCCCGCGCACGCGGGGAGCACCCTTCCAGCGGCCCCCACGCCTCGGAGAAGGCTGGGCCATCCCCGCGCGTGCGGGGAGCACTCTTGTTGACCTGGGACGATACCGGGCGGAAGGGCGGTTTTTCGTCGGTTTGGGGAAATGGCTCCTGAGGGTGGCCTTCCCAATCTTCCGCAAGGGGCGATCCGGTTTCCGCTGAGGCGGCCACGGCGGCGTTCGGGGCCGTTATCCACAGGGCGCGCGGGTTTTCCGCTTCTTGGAGCCTTGCTGACCTGCATAAACATCCAATAGGCGTTTTCCCTGCGCGGGTCATGCGCCGCCGCGTCCAATACGACTACCCTTAGTGCTCGTCAATGTACTAACCGTGGTAGTCGCTGAAAGGAGCGGAGCCCGCATGGACACCGCCGCCGGACCGGACCTCAAGGATGTCGCGGCCACGTTGCGTCGCCGGTGGCGACTCGTGGTCGCGTTCGTGGTGGGCGGGCTGCTGCTCGCCGCGCTGGCGCTGCTGGTCGCGCCGCGCACCTACACCGCCACCACCGCCGTGCACGTGCGCCCCTCCGGGATCCCCGAGGTCACCGGGGAGCAGTCCGGGCGCACCAACGGCGAGATCAACCTCGACACCGAGGCGCAGATCGTGTCCTCGGCGCGCGTCGCCGACGACGCCGCCGGGCGGCTCGGGGGCGTGGACCCGGTCGAACTCCGCCGCCAGGTCGAGGTCAGCGTCCCGCCCAACAGCAGCGTCCTGGAGATCGCCTTCTCGGCCTCCACTCCCGACGCCGCCCGCGACGGCTCCGCCGCGTTCGCCGACGCCTACCTCGACTACCGCGCCGCGCAGGTCCAGAACCAGATCGGCGACCGCGTCGCCGCCCTGCAAAGCGAGATCGACTCCCGCTACGCCGAACTGGACGAACTCGCATCCGCAGCGGACACCGGCGGCACCCAGCAGGCCCGCGTGACCGCCGTGCAGAACGAGATCGCCCAGTTGAGCACGGACGTCGCCCCGCTGAACACGCTGCGCGCCTCGGTCGAGCCCGCGGAGGTGATCTCCCCCGCCGTCGCGCCGCGCTCCGCCGAGTCGCCGATGCCGCTGCTGTGGTTGGCCGCCGGCGCCGCGCTCGGCCTGGCCGCCGGGGTCGCCGCCGCCTACCGCGCCGACCGGGGCGCCGGCCGCCTGCACACCGCGCGCGACATCGCCCGCACCACCGGCCTGCCGACCCTGCTGGACCTCTCCGACTCCCGCCGCGCCGTGCGCACCGGGCCGACCGGCCGCGCCGGGTCCACCCCGGCCGCGCCGGGCAGCGGCCGCACCGGACACGTCGAGACCATCGAGAACGCCCACCCGGCGCTCTACGACGGCCCGGCCGCCCAGCGCGCCAACGAGGTCGCCCACGCTCTTTCGGCGCGCCTCTTCCCCGCCGACCGCCAGGAAGGCGCGGTCGTGCTGGTCGCCGGCGTGTCGCCGGGCCGGGCCGCCACCACGGCGGCCGTGGGCGTGGCGGCGGCGCTCGCCCGCATCGGCGCCGACGTGCTGCTGGTGTGCGCCGACCCCGCCGACCGCGAACCCGCCCACCACCTGGGCCTGCCCGCCGACCAGCGCGGGCTCGCCGAGGTGCTGGCCGAGGGCGCCGACCCCGCGCGGCTGGAGCAGCAGGCGAGCGCCGTGCCGGGGCTGCGCGTCCTGCGCTACGGCGAGGCCGAGGCCGTGCACCTGCTCCAGCGCCCCGACATGGTCGGGCTGCTGGGCCGGCTGCGCCACCACGCGCGGTTCGTCGTCGTGGCCGCCGCGCCCACCTCCGAGCGCGCCGACGCCCACGCCTGGGCGTCCTCGGCCGACCTCGTGCTGCCCGCCGTCGACCTCGGCCGCACCCGGGCCGAGGACCTCCGCGACACGGTCGACGCCCTGGGCTCGCTGGGCGGCGTCGTGGCCGGGGCGATCGCGGTGCCCTCGCCCGCCGCCCGGATCGGCGGGGCATCGGCCGCCGCCCGCGCCGCCGTGCAGCGGGGGCGGCTGCGCACCGTCAAGCGCGTGGACCGGCCGCGCTCGGTCCAGGTCGGGCCGGAGACCCCGGCGCCGGCCGCCGAGGCGCCCGCGCCGAGCGCTCCCGCCGCTGCCGCCACCGCCGACCCCGAGGAGCCCGCCGAAGCCGACCGCCCGGTCCAGGCCGACGGCGCGGTCGAGTCCGGCACCGCCGAGGCGGCGGCCGACGACAACACCGCTGCGACGGCCGACATGTACGGCACCGCCGAGACGGCCGAGAGCGCGGACGCCACCGCCGAGACCGCCGACATGTACAGCACCGCTGCGGCGACCGGCGTGAACGCCGCCACCGAGACGGCCGAGGGTGCGGAGTCCGCCGAGGCCGGCACCGCGCAGCCCGCCGCCGCCGAGACCGACACCACCGCCAGCACCGAGGGCGCCCAGACCGCCGAGATCACCGACGGCGCGGACGCTGTCGCCCCGGCCGAGCCTGCCGACCCGGCCGACGGTACCGCCGCCTCGGCCGAGCCTGCCGGCGGTACCACCGCCTCCGACGACGCCGCGAGCGGCACCGCCGACAACGCCGCAGCGTCCACCGGCACCGGCGCCCGGTCCGGCACCGCCGCCAAGTCCGGCACAGGTTCCGCCCGCTCCGCCAAGAAGCCGGCCAAGAAGTCCGGCGGCAAGCGCGGCGGCTCCGCCGCGACCACCGGCACCTCCGCCAACGGCACCTCTGCCGCCGGCACCTCCGCCAACGACGCCTCTGCCAACGGCGCGTCCGCCAACGACGCCTCTGCCGCCGACGCCTCGACCACCGCCGAAGCCGACCTCACACTGCGCCGCTGATGACCACCGCCGCCACCCCGCCCGCGCACGGGCTGCCCGGACTACCCGGACTGCCTGGTCCACCCGGTCGACCCGGCCAACCTGGTCCACCCAGTCGGCCCGGACCGCCCGGTCCCTACGGTCCACGCGCGCGGGCGGGCGCCGTCCTGCCGGCGCGGCGCGGCGGCGCCGCGCGCGCCCGGTCGGGCGGGCCGCCGCCCGCCTGGCCGCTGCACTGGCTGCTCATCGGGTACCCGCTGTGGTGGGTGCTCGGCCTGGGCCAGTTCGCGTTCTGGATCTTCGCCGTGCCCATGGCCGTCGAACTCCTCCGCCGCCACCGCGCCACCGGGCTGCGGCTGCCGCCCGGCTTCACCCTGTGGGGCCTCTTCCTGGTGTGGGGCGTGGTGGGGCTCGCCCTCATCGGCACCAGCCCCGCCGGCACCGTGCCCGGCAGCGGCAGCCTCCTCGGCGCGCTCGTGCGGCTCGGCGGGTACCTCGCGCTGACCGTCGTCATGCTCTACGTCGGCAACCTCAGCCGCCGCGAACTCCCCGACCTCGCCGTCGCCCGCTCGCTGGGCTGGCTGTGCCTGGCCACCGTCGCGGGCGGCATGCTCGGGCTGCTGGCACCGGAGTGGGAGTTCACCGCGCCCACCGAGCGGCTGCTGCCCGCCGGGCTGGCCGCCGACGCCTACGTGCAGGACCTCCTGCACCCGGCATCGGCCCAGATCATGGACGTCCTGGGGTATGAGACCGCCCGGCCCAAGGCGCCCTGGGAGTACACCAACACCTGGGGCAACATGCTGTCGCTGCTGGTGCCGTGGCTGGTGGTCGGCTGGCTGGCGCGCGGCCCGCGCCCCGCCGCCGGCCCCGTCGCCGGCGCCGCCCGGCCGGGGTCGTGGTGGCGGCCCCTGGTGGCCGGCGCGGCCCTGGCCGTGTCCCTCGCGCCGATCGTGTACTCGCTCAACCGCGCGCTGTGGGCGGGCCTGGTCCTCACCGTGGGCCTGGTGCTGGTGCTGCTGGTGCGCGCCGGCCGGACCCTGGCGGTGGGCGCCGTCGTCCTCGGCGCCACCGCCGCGCTCGCCCTGGCCCTGATGTCGCCGCTGGTGGACATCGTGCTGGAGCGCATGGACCGCCCGCACAGCGACGACGGCCGCGCCGCCACCAGCGTGGCCGCCGTCGAGGCGGCCAACGCCTCCCCCGTCCTGGGCTGGGGCACCACCCGCGACATGGCCGGCAGCTCGGAGTCCATCGCCGTCGGCCCCTCCCCCGAGTGCCCCGGCTGCGGCAACCACACCATCGGCAACAACGGCCAACTCTGGCTGCTGCTGGTCGCCAACGGCTGGGTGGGCACCGCCCTGTTCCTCGCGTTCTTCGGCTACACGGCCTGGCGCCACCGCCGCGACACCACCCCCGTGGGCGCGGCCGCGCTCCTCACCGTCCTCCTGCTGTTCTGGTACATGTTCTTCTACGTCGCGCTGACCGGCCCGCTGGCCGTCACGATGATCGCGGTGGCGCTGCTGTGGCGGCGCGGCACCCGCCCCCTCCCGCCGGCCCCGCCCACAGCCGGGGCCTCCCCCGCCGGCACGGTCCCCCCGAAGGCACCGGAGCCCGACGCGAGGGGTGGGACATGACCGGCGACACCGACTACCTGACCGGACTGGCCGAGGTCCTGTGGCCCTGCGGCGGCATGCTCGGCCGGGGTGAGCCCGCCGCCGGGCGCAGCGGGTCCAGCCCCGCCCGGGGCGGCCGCGACAGCCGGGTCTACCTGCCGGTGCCCTCGGCGCACAACCCCCGGGTCATCCTGCCGGTGACCAACCGCTACGCCGCCGCGCGCGGGATCGCGGCGTTCGCCCAGCGGCACTCCTTCCGCGAACGCGTGCGCGCCACCGTGCTGACCACCGCGTTCGCCTGCGGGGTGGCGCCGCTGCTGCTGCGCGACCGGCTGCACGTGGGCGCGGGCCGCACCATCGAGCACGCGTTGTCGGCCGCCCTGGACCGCACCGTGGTCATCGCCATCCACATCGGCCCGCCGCGCGCCAACCGCAAGCCCGTCCTGCTGCTGCTCACCCCCGCCGGGCGCGCCATCGGCTACGCCAAGCTCGGCGTCAACGACCTCACCAGCCGCCTGGTCCGCGCCGAGACCGAGGCGCTGGGCCTGCTGGCCGAGTCCCGCCTACCCGACATCACCGTCCCCCGGCTGCTGTACGCAGGGGAGTGGAACGGCCGCCCGCTGCTGGTCCAGGACGCACTGCCGGTGGGCGACCAGACCGACCGCCCCACTCGGCGCCAACTGCTGCGCTGCGTGCTCCAGATCTCCGCGCTGGAGCCCATCGAGGTGGCGCCGCTGGCGGGCAGCGCCTACCGCGCCCGGCTGGCCGCCCGCATCACCGCCCTGGGCGCCCGCCCCGAGGCCGAGCCGCTGCGGGCCTGCCTGGACCGCCTGCCCGAGGTCCGCATCCCCTTCGGCGCCTGGCACGGCGACCTCACCCGCTGGAACGTCGCCTGCACCCCGCGCCGGGCGTTCGTGTGGGACTGGGAGCGCCTGGCCTTCGGCGTGCCGCTGGGGTTCGACGCCCTGCACTACGAACTGAACGAGTGCGTGCAGATCGGGGTGCACGCGGGCGTGCACCGGTGGCTGGACACCGGCGCGCGGCTGCTGCGCGACCCTCTGATGAGCGGGGCCGGGCTGCCCTCGGGCGCGGTGGCCACGGTCATGGCGCTCTACCTCATCGACCTCGCCACCCGCTACCTCCAGGACCGCCAGGCCGAGGCCGGCGCGCGGCTCGCGGCCGTCGACGACTGGCTGCTGCCGGCGCTGGCGGGCCTGCGCGACCGCGCCGAGTACGAGTGCCGGGAGGCCGCCGGATGACCCCGCCCCGCACCACCGGGCCGCCCCGGCGCGCGCCCGCGCCGCCCCGCTGAGGCGCCGGCGGCCCCGCCGCCGCCCGCCCCGCGCCGTTCGCTCCACCGCTCCCGCTGATCGGACAAGGAAAACCGCCCATGAGCGCGAACCCCACCGCCCGGCCCGCCGTGCCCCCCGCGGTCAAGGAGGCCGTCCGCTCGGTGTCCCACGCCTTCGGCCAGGCCACCAGCGGCATCCGCTCGCTGCCCACCTTCCTCATCGTCGGCGCCCAGCGCTGCGGCACCACCTCGCTGTTCCGCGCCCTGGTCCAGCACCCGCAGGTCATGGGCCCGGCGCTGCGCAAGGGCGTGCACTACTTCGACACCCAGTACGCCCGGGGCCTGGACTTCTACCGGGGGCACTTCCCGCCCCGGGTGTTCACCCGCCCCTGCCGGGGCCGGCCGCGCGTGGAGGTCGGCGAGTCCAGCCCCTACTACCTGTTCCACCCCCTGGCCGCCGAGCGCCTGGCCCGCGACCTGCCGGGGGTGAAGGTCATCGTGATGCTGCGCGACCCGGTCGAGCGCGCCTACTCCGCCCACAGCCACGAACTGGCGCGCGGGTTCGAGACCGAGCCGTTCGAGCGCGCGCTGGAGCTGGAGGAGGAGCGGCTGCGCGGCGAGGAGGACCGGCTGCGCCGCGACCCCACCGCCTACTCCCACTCCCACCAGCACCACGCCTACCTGGCGCGCGGGCGCTACGCCGAGCAGCTCCGCCGGCTGGAGAAGCTGGTGGGGCGCGACCGCATGCACGTCATCGACAGCGAGGCGTTCTTCACCGCGCCGGCCCCCGCGTTCGCCGCCGTGGAGCACTTCCTGGGCATCGGCCACCACGACCGCGTCCGGTTCGGCCGGCACAACGCCCGCCCGCGCTCCGCCATGCCCGCAAGCCTGCGCGCCCGGCTCAGCGACCACTTCGCCGAGGCCGACCGCGAACTCGCCGACTGGTGGGGCCGCACCCCCGCGTGGCGGACGTGAGCCCGGCCCACCGGGGCGGCCCCGAGATGCGCCGCGTGGCCCGCGGCGGGGTGGTGAACATGGCCGGCGCCGTCACGGCGGCGGTCGTCAACCTCGGCGTGGTCGTCGCCGTCACCCGGGGGTTCTCCGCCGAGACCGCCGGCCTGCTGTTCTCGGCCACCTCGGTGTTCCTGGTGGCCTCGGCGGCGGCCAACCTGGGCACCACCAGCGGCCTGGTGTACTTCCTGGCGCGGCTGCGCACGGCGGGGGCGGCCGCGGCGGTCCCCCGGGTGCTGCGGACCGCCCTGGCCCCGGCCACCGGGGCGGCGGTGCTGCTGGGCGCGCTGCTGTTCGCGTTCGCCGGGGAGCTGGCCGAACTGCTGTCGGACCCGGCGGCCGGCGTCTACCTGCGGCTGCTGGCGGTGTTCCTGCCGTTCGCGGTCATCACCGACGCCGCGCTGGCCGCCACCCGCGCCTACCACGACCACGCCCCCACCGTGCTGCTGGAGAAGCTGGGCCGCCCGCTGGCCCAACTGGCGCTGGTGTGCGGGGTGGCGGTGACAGGCTGGGCGGGCCTGCTCGCGGTGGCCTGGGCCGGCCCCTACCTGCCGGTGGCGGTGCTGGCGTGGTGGTGGATGCGCCGCATCACCGGCGCGCCGCGCGCCAAGGCGCCCCCGTGCACCCCGCGGCGCGCGCCCGCCCCGGAGCCGGCGGTGTCGCCGCGGGCCTTCTGGGCGTTCGCGCTGCCGCGCTCGGTGGCCGGCATCGCCCAACTGGGCATCCAGCGCCTGGGCATCGTGTTCGTCGCCGCCCTCCAGGGCGCCGCCGAGGCGGCGCTCTTCACCGCCGCGACCCGGTTCATGGTCGCCGGGCAGTTCGCCGCCCAGGCGCTCCAGTTCGCCGCCGAGGCGCGGCTGGCCGAACTCCTGGCCGTGGACGACCGGGCCGGCGCCAACCGCCTCTACCGCGCCGGCACGGCCTGGCAGATCTGCCTGACCTGGCCGATGTTCCTCCCCGCCCTCGCCTACGCCCCCCTGCTGATGGCGCTGTTCGGGTCCGGCTACACCGCCGGCGCCCCGGTGCTCGTGGTCATCGCGCTGGCCCAACTGGCGTCGGCGGCGCTGGGCATGGGCGACCTCGTGCTGACGATGACCGGGCGGACCCGGTGGAACCTGGTCAACAACGTGCTGGCGCTGGCCGCCGACCTCGTGCTGTGCGCCGTGCTCATCCCCGTACTGGGCACGGTCGGCGCGGCGCTGGCGTGGGCCGCCGCCATCACGGTGCGCAAGGTGCTGCCGCTGGCGCAACTGCTGCGCTCCCACGGGCTGCACCCGTTCGACCGGCGCTGGTTCATCGCCGCCGGCGTGTGCCTGGGGTGGTTCGGGGCGCTGCCGGCGCTGTGCGCGGCGCTGCTGGGCACCACCGGGCTGTCGCTGGCCGCCGCGCTGGCCATGGGCACCGCCGGGTACCTGGCGACGCTGTGGCGGCTGCGGGGGCCGCTCGAACTCGACGGTCTGGTGTCGCGCCGCCGGCGGGCGCGGGCGCCCGAGGCGGTGGAGGCGGGCGCGGGCTGATCCGCTGACGTGGGGCCGGGCCGGCACGCTCCGGCCGGGCCGCGCCGCTCCACCGGCGACCACGGCACGGACATTACCGTTAGCTATTAAGCAATCACCATAAGTTATGGGATGATGCCGCCATGCCTACCGCTCCAGTCCTCCTCGTCGCGTCGAGCGGGGGCCACCTCGCCCAACTGTGGGCCCTGCGCCCGTGGTGGCGGGAGCACCGCCGGATCTGGGTCACCTTCCCCACGCCCGACGCCCTGCACCTGCTCGCCGGCGAGGACGTCCGGCACGCTCACCACCCCACCACCCGCAACCTCCCCAACCTGGCGCGCAACACCCTGCTGGCGGTGCGCACCCTGGCCGGCACCCGCCCGGCCGCCGTCGTCACCACCGGCGCGGGCGTGGCGCTGCCGTTCTTCGTCCTGGCCTGGCTGCTGCGGATCCCCACCGTCTACGTCGAGGTCTACGACCGCATCGACACCCCCACCCTGACCACCCGGCTCTGCCGGCCCTTCACCCGGCTGCACCTCGCCCAGTGGGAGGAGCAGCGGGCCTTCCTGCCGACCGCCATCACCGTGGGACCGCTGCTGTGACCGACCGCCGCGCCGACTCCGGCGCCGCCCTCACCGACCCCGCCGACGTCCGCCCGCTGGTGCTGGTGGCGGTGGGCACCGACCACCACCCGTTCACCCGGCTGATCGACTGGGCCGACACCTACGCCGCCGACCGCCCCGAGGTCCGGGTGCTGGTGCAGCACGGCGCCACGCCCGCGCCCGCCACCGCCGAGGGGGTCGGCCTCATCGACCGCGACCGGCTCGGCGCGGCCATGCGCGCGGCCGCCGCCGTGGTCTCCCACGGCGGCCCCGCCACCATCAGCGAGGCGCGCGCGGCCGGCCACCTGCCGATCGCCGTGGCGCGCGACCCCGAACTCGGCGAGCACGTCGACGACCACCAGATCCGGTTCGTCGCCCGGCTCGACTCCGCGCGGATGGTGCGCGCCTGCTCCAGCTACCAGCAGTTCGCCGCCACCGTCGACAAGGCACTGGCCCAGCCCGCCGACTTCCGCGTGGTCGAGGAGCCCGGCGAAGGCCCCGAGGCCGTGGCCCTGCGCGCCGGCCGGCTGATCGACCTGCTCATCGGCACCGCCCGCGCCGACCGGCCCGGTCCCGCGGCGCCCCCGCCCGGCGATCCCGACCCCTCCGCGTGGCCCGAGGTCACGGTCGTGGTGCCCACCCGCGACCGCCCCGACCTGCTGCGCCGCACCCTCGACCACATCGCCGCCCAGGACTACCCCGGCACCGTGCGCACCCTGGTCGTCTACGACCAGGAGGAGCCCGACCCCGCCCTGGAGCGCGCCGACGCCGCCCGCCCCGTGGGCGTGCTGCGCAACACCGGCCGCCCCGGGCTGGCCGGCGCCCGCAACACCGGGGTCCTGGCGGCCCGCAGCGACCTGGTGGCCTTCTGCGACGACGACGACACCTGGCTGCCGGGCAAGCTGCGCGCCCAGGTCGAGGTCATGCGCGCCGAGCCCGGCACCGAACTCGTGTGCTGCGGCATCCGGGTTGTCTACGGCCGCCGGGAGGCCGAGCGGGTGCTCGACCGCACCCGCGTGGAGTTCGCCGACCTGCTGCGCTCGCGGCTGACCGAACTCCACCCCTCCACGTTCCTGCTGCGGCGCGCCGCGCTGGTCGAGGGCGCCGGCGGCGTCAACGAGGAGATCCCCGGCAGCTACGCCGAGGACTACGAACTGCTGCTGCGGATGGCCCGGCGCGCCCCCGTGCGCAACGTCCCCGCCGCGCACGTGCGCGTGCTCTGGCACGCCCGGTCCCACTTCGGCGGCCGGTGGCAGACCATCTCGGCGGCGCTGCGCTGGCTGCTGACCGCCTACCCGGAGTTCCGGCTGGTGCCGCGCGGGTTCGCCCGGGTGGCCGGGCAGATCGCGTTCGCCGAGGCCGCCGCGGGCCGGCGCGCCGCCGCGCTGGAGTGGGCGGTGGCCGCCCTGCGCGCCCACCCGGGCGAGGCCCGCGCCTACCTGGCGGCGGCGGTGGGCTGCGGCCTGCCCGCCGGCGCGGTGCTGCGCGCCCTGCACCGCCGCGGCCGGGGGCTGTAGCCGCGCCGCGCGCCCACGTCCGATGGTGGGGGACGCGGCGGGCGGCGCGCGCCTTCCGAGCGGGCGGCGGCCGCGCGGCGGCCGGCCGGGCCGTGCCCGCTCGACTGCCGCACGGCCGCCTCCGGTGCGCCGCGCGGGCGGGCTACTCCCGCAGCCCGCGCTCGCTGAGCCGCTCGGCGTGGCGCCGCGCCTCCTCGGCCAGCGCCAGGGCGTCCTCGATCGCCTCGCGCGCCCGCTCGGGCACGTTGACGTAGGGGTGCCGGGCGGCCTTGCTGTAGCCGTGGGCGGCGTGCGCGTCGCGCAGCACCCGGAAGTCGCAGGTGGGCGCGGTCATCCCGTCCCACAGCTTGACCGCCCGCACCCGCTCGTACTCGCGCAGGGTCTCGGGGATCGCGGCGTACCACTCGGCGGTGGCCCGGGGGTCGCGCAGCGGCACCGTGCCCATCTCGCCGATCATCACCGGCTTGTCGGGGTCGATCCCGTGCTTCTCGCCCTCGGTCTGGATCCACTCGTAGGTGGGGCGCAGCGCGTCCTCGAAGGAGTCCACGTGCTCCCAGTGGGGCTGGAGTTCGCACCCGGTCATGTTGTACGCCTCCCAACTGATCCAGTCGACGTAGGCGTTGCCGGGCCACAGGCCGGGCAGGCGGTCGAGGTTCTGGGGCCAGCCGGTGACGTTCCAGACGAAGATCGCGTTGT
This sequence comes from Streptomonospora mangrovi, assembly GCF_027604915.1. Classification (GTDB taxonomy): domain Bacteria; phylum Actinomycetota; class Actinomycetes; order Streptosporangiales; family Streptosporangiaceae; genus Streptomonospora; species Streptomonospora mangrovi. The sequence goes on along the minus strand of NZ_JAJAQC010000010.1, from coordinate 173,201 downwards.
CGGCGCCGTTGGCGCGGTAGAGGTCCACGATGTGCCGCCAGGCCGCCACGAACTCCTCGGGCGTGCCCCGGGTGTTGTAGCGCTTCTTGGCGTCGGCCTCGTGGTCGAAGGTGACGAAGAACGGCTGGCCGAGGTCGGCGATGTTGTGGGCCTGGGCGGTCAGGGAGTCGTCGAACTCGCCCTCGATGATCTGCCGGTAGCTGAGCGCCGGGTGGCCGGGTTCCTCGAACCGCCGGGCCTCGATGTTGGCGTGCAGCATCCGGCCCTCGCGGGTCAGCGCGACCTCGCTGGCGGTGGGGATGTCGTGCTGGTCGATCCCGTGCCAGGTGTAGACGATGTCCATCGGGCGGCCGGTGGTCTTCTCCAGCGGCCGGGGGTCGCCCCGCCAGGGGCTGGCCCCCCACCACACCGCGCACGTGGGCTCCATGATGGCGCTCACCGTGCAGCGGGGGTCGTCGGGCGAGGGGCTGGTCGAGGGACTGGGCGAGGCGCTGGGTGCCGTGCCGGGTGACGGCGACGCCGGTGCGGGGTCGCCGCCCGAGGGCGCGACCGAGGGCTCCGCGCCGGAGGGCGCGGCCGAGGGCTGCGCGCCCGGCGCGGGCTCGGCTGCGGGCGAGGGGCCGGCCGCCGCAGGGGACGCCGAGGCGCTGGGCGACTCCGGCGCTGCGGCGCCGCCCGGGGCCGGCGCGCTCGCCGACGGCGAGGACGAGGGCGAGGCGGCGGGCGAGGATCCGGTACCCGCCGACGCGGCCGGCGACGGCCCGGCCGAGGACGCGGTGGTGGTGGCGGGTGAGGGCGTGCCGCCGTACTCGCTGACGGCGCCGTCGGGGCCGGCCGACGCGTAGGAGGTGGCCCCCGCCGACGCCGACCCGGTGGCCACCGGACCGGTGTCGTAGCCGGTGGAGGCGCCCTCGGGCCCCGCCGACGCGTGGCCGGCGGCGGGCCGGGGTTCGCCGTCCATGAACCGCGCCGCAGTGTGGCCCACGGCCACGGGCGCGCAGGCCACCGCCATCAGGGTCACCGCGACCGCCGCACCCCCGCGGCGCCCCGGCGTGAACTGCTCCAGCAGCCGCGCCGCGCGCCGGGTGGCGCGGTGGCCGTGGTCGGACCTGTGGGCTCCCCCGGAATCACGCATGCACAATTAGTTACCACACAACCACGTACAGCAACACAAGCCGCTGTTTTTCGGGCGCGTCGCAATGGCGACAAGTCCGACACCGCCCGCGCCGGCCCTTCCGCGCGCTCCTCCCCCGTCCGCCGCCCGCCCGCCGGCCCCGGCGGCGCCCCTACCCGCGCCACCGCGCTCGACCGAGCCCCGCCCGCGCCCACCCGCGCGCTCAGTACCCGAACCGGCCCCGGGTCGCGCACGTCAGCGCCGACACCGCCGCGCGGTTCAGCGGCGCCAGCCCGGCCCGCCACGACACGTCGGCGCACACCCGCACCGCGCCGGTGCGGAAGCGCATCGGGTTGCCCGACACCGTGTGGCCGGGCGACAGGTGCGCGGTGCCGTCGGCCGCCACCGGCAGCGCGTCGCCGCGGTGTCCGGCGAACGCCGCGATGTGCCGGAACTCGGCCACCGGGTCGGCCACGAAGTCCTCGTAGCGCACCCGCCGCGTGGGCACGCCCTCCCGCGTCAGCCGGGCCAGGATCTCGTTCTGCGCCGTCCACTGGACGGCGGCCCGCCCCGCCGAGTAGCGCGCCATCTCCTGCTCGGCGCTGGCGGGGGTGGCCTCAGGCCGGGGCACCCGCTTGGCCCAGGCGTGGGCCACCGCGCGGGGGTCGCGCAGCACGTGCAGCAGCCGCAGGCCGCGCCCGTAGCGGTGGCGCAGGCACGCGGCGAGCGAGGCGTGCTTGCTGGAGTCCACGACCACCCGGCAGCCGCTGACGCGGGCCACGGCCGCGTAGAGCCGGTCGTAGAGGTCGGTGTAGCGGACCACCCGCTCGGCCAGCGCCGCCGGGGGCCGGCCGCGCAGCAGCGCGGGGACGTAGCGGGTGCGGTCCACCGAGTCCTTGAGCGCCAGGACCTCGCGGGCGTCCACCCGCTCCCAGCCGCCGAAGGCCGCGCGGCCCACGGCGGCCCAGAAGCCGCATTCGGCGAACGGCGCGCCGCAGCCGCACGGCTCGCCGTCGAGGAGCGCCCGGCGCCACAGGTGCACGACCTCGCCGACCGAGCACACGCCGGGCAACTCGCCCAGCAGCCGCTCGATCAGGGTCGAGCCGGAGCGCCCCATGCCGCCGACGAACAGCAGTTGAAAGTCCTCCACACCGGCACACTAGTACGCCGTGTGCCGGTGCGGTCACGCTGCGGCGCGAACGGCCGCGAGGACTTCCGTGGCGGGCGGCGCCTAGTCGGCGTGCACGATCATGCCGGCGCCGACGGTGGCGTTGGTGCCCTCGTCGATGAGGATGAACCCGCCGGTGAGCCGGTTCTCCTTGTACTCGTCGGCGAACAGCGGCTGCGTCGAGCGCAGGCTCACCCGGCCGATCTCGTTGAGGGAGAGGTCGGCGGCGTCCTCGTCGCGGTGCAGCGTGTTGACGTCGAGCCGGTAGAGCAGATCGCGCACCATCACCTTGGCGGTGCGGGTGGTGTGCTTGATCAGCAGCCGCGAGCGCGGGGTCAGCTTGCGGGACTCCGACATCCAGCACACCATCGCGTCGATGTCCTGGGACACCTCGGGCTGGTTGTTGGGCCGGCACAGCATGTCGCCGCGCGAGATGTCGATCTCGTCCTCAAGCAGCATGGTCACGGACATGGGCGGGAAAGCCTCGTCCAGCTCGCCGTCGGGGGTGAGGATCTTGGCCACCCGGGTGGTCAGCCCCGAGGGCAGGTGCATGATCTCGTCGCCGCGCTTGAACACCCCGCCGGCGACCTGCCCGGCGTAGCCGCGGTAGTCGTGGAGTTCGGGGTCGGCCGCGCGGTGCGGGCGGATCACGTACTGCACCGGGAACCGCGCGTCGATGAGGTTGCGGTCGGAGGCGATGTGCACGTGCTCCAGGTGGTGCAGCAGCGAGGGGCCGTCGTACCAGGGCATGTTGATGGAGCGGTCCACGACGTTGTCGCCGTTGAGCGCCGACATCGGGATGAAGGTGAGGTCGCTGACGTCGAGCTTGGTGGCGAACGCCGAGAACTCCTGCTTGATCTCCTCGAACCGCTCCTGGGAGTAGTCCACGAGGTCCATCTTGTTGACCGCCAGCACCAGGTGCGGCACCTGGAGCAGCGTGGTCAGGAACGCGTGGCGGCGGCTCTGCTCCTGGAGGCCCTTGCGGGCGTCGACCAGGATGATCGCGAGGTCGGAGGTGGAGGCCCCGGTGACCATGTTGCGGGTGTACTGGATGTGGCCGGGGGTGTCGGCGATGATGAAGGTCCGCCGCGGCGTCGCGAAGTAGCGGTAGGCCACGTCGATGGTGATGCCCTGCTCGCGCTCGGCGCGCAGGCCGTCGGTGAGCAGCGCGAGGTTGGTCTGCTCCTCGCCGCGGCCCCGGCTGGTGCGCTCGACCGCGTCGAGCTGGTCCTCGAAGATCGACTTGGAGTCGAAGAGGAGCCGGCCGATCAGGGTGCTCTTGCCGTCGTCGACCGACCCGGCCGTGGCGAACCGCAGGATGTCTGTACTCATGTGCACACGTTCCAAAGGGGTGGGGTCAGGGCCGGGGTCTAGAAGTAGCCCTCGCGCTTGCGGTCTTCCATGGCCGCCTCGCTGGAGCGGTCGTCGGCGCGGGTCTGGCCGCGCTCGGTGATCCGCGTCGCGGCGATCTCGGCCATGATCTCGTCCAGCTCCACCGCGCTGGAGCGCACGGCACCGGTGCAGGTCATGTCGCCGACGGTGCGGTAGCGGACGGTCGCCTCGAACAGCTCCTCGTCCTCGCCCCGGGTGATGAAGGGGTTGTCGGAGAGCAGGATGCCGTCGCGCTCGAAGACCTGGCGCTTGTGGGAGAAGTAGATGGAGGGGAGGTCCAGCTTCTCCCGCGCGATGTAGCCCCACACGTCCAGCTCGGTCCAGTTGGACAGCGGGAACACGCGGATGTGCTCGCCCATGTTGATGCGGGTGTTGTACACGTTCCACAGCTCGGGCCGCTGGGCCTTGGGGTCCCACTGGCCGAACTCGTCGCGGAAGGAGAACACGCGCTCCTTGGCGCGGGCCTTCTCCTCGTCGCGGCGGGCGCCGCCGAACGCGGCGTCGAACCGGTGGGTCTCGATGGCCTCCAGCAGGGCGGCGGTCTGGAGCCGGTTGCGGCTGGCCCAGCGGCCGGTGGGCTCCACGACCTTGCCCGCGTCGATCTGCTCCTGCACCGAGGCCACGATCAGCTCGACGCCGGCCTCGGCCACCCGGCGGTCGCGGAACTCCATGACCTCGGGGAAGTTGTGCCCGGTGTCGACGTGCATGACCGGGAAGGGGATCGCCCCCGGCCAGAACGCCTTCTCGGCGAGCCGCAGCATGACGATGGAGTCCTTGCCGCCGGAGAACAGCAGGACCGGCCGCTCGAACTCGGCGGCCACCTCGCGCATGATGAAGATCGCCTCGGCCTCGAGGAAGTCCAACTGGGAGAGCTGGTATCTGCCGCGCGGCGCCGTATTGGCCTGACTCATGAACCCGCCTAACGCTTTGTTGCCGCACGCGTGGGGCGCGGATGGTGGAGTGGCTGCACTCATCCCGCGGCGTGCGGGTCCGCGCTGTCGCGCTCGGCGACGCCGCGGATACTCGCCAACAACATATTCGACAATTCGGGACGGCAGACAAGGATATCCGGCAGGGAGGGGTTGGTCCGGTTGTAGCGCAGCTCACTGCCGTCGATGCGGGAGGTGTGCAGCCCCGCCGCGCGGGCGACCGCGACCGGTGCCGCGCTGTCCCATTCGTACTGCCCGCCGGCGTGCACGTAGATATCGGCGATGCCCAGCAGCACGGCGCAGATCTTGGCGCCGGCCGATCCCATGGGCACGATCTCGGCGCCCAATTGGGTGGCCAGGCGCTGCACGAACTCCGGCGGCCGGGTGCGGCTGGTGGTGATGCGCAGCCGCTGCTCGGTGGGCCGCTCCGGCGGCAGCCACGGCGGGTCGACGGTGGAGACGGTGCTGCCCTGGGCGGGCAGCGCCACCGCGCCGGCCGCGAGTTCGCCGTTCTCCCACAGGGCCACGTGGACGGCCCAGTCGGTGCGGCCGGACTCGGAGAACTCCCGGGTGCCGTCGAGCGGGTCGATGATCCACACCCGCCGGGCGCTCAGCCGCGCCTTGTCGTCGATGCCCTCCTCGGAGAGGACGGCGTCGCTGGGGCGCAGCCGGCCCAGCGCCGAGAAGAGGAACTCGTGCGACGTGCGGTCGCCGAGGGTGCGCAATACCTCGGGCTCGTCGAACCCCTGCCGGGCTCGGAGCCGCAGCAACTGCTGCCCCGCCTCGGTCGCCAGGTCCCGCGCCACTTCGTGATCGTTTCGGATGCTGCTCACCGGCCTTAGTACGCTCCCGCTCCGCGGACAACTGCCGACCATGTCTTCCACAGGATCTGGACGTCCAGGGTCAACGACCAGTTTTCCACGTATCGCAGGTCCAGACGGACGGATTCCTCCCAGGAGAGGTCCGACCGGCCGCTGACCTGCCACAGCCCTGTCATGCCCGGCTTGACCACCAGGCGCCTGCGCACGTCGCGGCCGTACCGCGCCACCTCGTCGGGCAGCGGGGGCCGCGGGCCCACAAGCGACATGTCGCCCCGCAGCACGTTGATCAACTGCGGAAGCTCGTCCAGAGAGTACCGGCGCAGCCAGCCGCCGAACGAGGTGACCCGTGGGTCGCGACGCATCTTGAACAGTACGCCGTCGTGGTCGTTGGCGAGGACGAGCCCTCCCTTGAGGGCCTCCGCCTCGACCACCATGGTACGGAACTTGTAGAGCGTGAACTCGACGCCGTCCTTGCCCACCCGCGTCTGGCGGAACAGCGCCGGTCCGGGGTCGCTCAGCCGCACGCCCAGCGCCAGCGCGAGGAAGAACGGGCCCAGCAGCACCAGTGCCAGCGCGGCGGCCGCCCGGTCGAACAGCCCTTTGACCACGCGGCGGGCGCCCACCAGCTCGGGGTGCTCCACGTGCAGCAGCGGCAGCCCCGCCACCGCGCGGATGGTGGTGCGCGGGCCGGCGACGTCCATCAGCGCGGGCGCCACGGTGAGGTCGGTGCCGCTCTTCTCCAGCCGCCAGGCCAGGCGGCGCAGCTCCACCCCGTCCATCTCCGGGCAGGACAGCACCGCGACGGTGTCGGCGCCGGCCGCCGCGGCGGCGTCGGCGGCGGTCGAGAAGTCGCCCAGCACGGGGCAGTCGTCGACCTCGCCGGCGGCGGCGTGGACCTGGTGCGGGGGCAGGCACACGCCGGTCACGCGCATGCCGTGGTAGGGCTCGCGGCGGAACTGCCGGATGAGGTCGCGGACCTGTTCGAGGTAGCCCACGGCCACCACCCCGCGCATGCACCGCCCCAGGCGGCGCAGCCGGTGCAGCCGCTTGCGCCAGGCGTAGCGCAGGACCAGGCAGGTCGCCACGACCGTGGGCAGCGCCAGCAGGACGTAGCCGCGCGCGACGTCGACCTTGAGGGCGTAGGCGGTGACCCCCACGGCCGCCGTCAGCACCAGCCCGGCGCGCAGCACGCGGCGGAACTCCTCGGTGCCCTGCCCGACGAACCGGCGCGCGTAGCCCCCCGACACCGCCACGACCAGCACCCACAACGGGGGCAGCGCCAGCGACAGCAGCGCGTACCAGGGGCCGCCGGCGGCCAGCGGGCTGCCGAACCGGGCCTGGAGGGCGAAGGCACCCGCCCCGGCGCCCGCCGCCAGATCGATCCACAGCAGCCCCCGCACGTAGGACCGAATCCACCGGGGCTCGGTGCGCGGGACGGGCGGTCTGGCGACCGGCGGCGGCGCGGCTGTCGTGACACGATCGATGACGACCATGAATCCCCACCCTTGGCACGTTTCCCCTGTGGTCGCGCGGACGGCGGGCCGCCCGCCCCGAGGCGCGGGACGGCGGCGCGGCCGTGCTTCCGCACACGGCGGCACGCGGGCGGGTGCCCGCGCGCGGCGACAAGGGGTACGGAACGCGAACTGACGTGGAAACTCTAGCTAAACGTGGTCACATAGTCGCGTGCCGTGACGGATTGCAGCCGGAAAAAGACCGAAGGCGTTACCGATTGAAAATCTCCGCAATGGGGGCGCCGCGGACAGGGGAAACGCCCCCGCCCCGGGGCCGCGCACGCGCGGCTCAGGCGGAGGCGTGGAAGGTGTTCTGCGCCTTCTCCAGGCCGTCGGTAAGCACGGTCTCCACGGCGTCGGCGGCGCGCTCCAGCACCACGCCCAAATCCTTGCGCTCGGTGGTGGAGAAGTCCTTGAGGACGTAGGCGGCGGCGTCCATGCGGCCGGGCGGGCGACCCACCCCCACGCGCACGCGCAGGTAGTCGGGACCGCCCAGCGAGGAGGTGAGGGAGCGCAGCCCGTTGTGCCCGCCGGCGCCGCCGCCGCGCTTGAGCCGCAGCGCGGCGAAGGGGATGTCCAGTTCGTCGTGGACGACGAGGATCCGCTCCAGCGGGATTCTGTAGAACCGGCTCAGCGCCGACACCGGCCCGCCGGAGAGGTTCATGTAGGAGCGGGGCTTGGCCAGCACCGCCGGCACGCCCGCGATGCGGGTCTCGGCGGTCTCGGCGCGGGACTTGTGCGCCTTGAAGCGGGCGCCGCCGCGCTCGGCGAGGACGTCGGCGACCATGAACCCGACGTTGTGCCGGTTCCCGGCGTAGGTCGGCCCGGGGTTGCCCAGGCCCACGACCAGCCAGCGCTCGGCCTCCACGGCCGCCTCCTCACCGGTTCGCCCACCTGCGGGCGCGGCCTGGACCGCGCCCGCAGACGCCGATGCGCGGCCCGCCCGCGCCCAGCGCAGCAGACCACGCATCGGTTCCGCCTGTTCGTGTCGCGCGGGTGCGCCCCGCGTGGAAGTGCCCTACTCGGCGGACTCCGCCGGGGCGGCCTCGCCGGACTCCGCGGCCTCGGCCGCGGGCTCGCCCTCGGCCTCGGTCTCGGCGGTCTCGCCGGTCTCCTCGGCCAGCTCCTCGTCGGTGCGCTCGGCGGCGACGGTGGCGACGATGGACTCGGGGTCGGTGACCAGCTCGACGCCGGAGGGGAGCTTGAGGTCGCCGGCGGTGATCTGCGCGCCGACCTCCAGGCCCTCGATGTCGTGGTCGACGCCCTCGGGGATGTGGGTGGCCTCGGCCAGGACCTCGACGGTCACCAGCTCCTGAGTCAGGACGCCGCCCGCGGCGATGTCGCCGGTGAGGTTCACCGAGACCTCGACGCTGACCTTCTCGCCCTTCTTGACGACCAGCAGGTCGACGTGCTCAAGGAAGCCCTTGATGGGGTCGCGCTGGACGCTCTTGGGCAGGGCGAGGTTGTCGGCCCCGGGGATGCCGTCCACGCGCAGCAGGACGTTGGGGGTCTTCAGCGCGAGCATGAGGTCATGCCCGGGCAGGGTGATGTGGCGAGGCTCGGTGCCGTGGCCGTAGAGGACGGCCGGCACCTTACCCGCGCGGCGGACGCGCCGTGCGGCGCCCTTGCCGAACTCCGTGCGCGGCTCGGCAGCGATGCGTACCTCGGACACGACAAAACTCCTCGGGATCGTCCCCGTGCGGCACGGGGAACACGACTTCTGCTGAAACGGCTCCCGCGTAAGACGGCCGCGTATCCGGGGCCGTCGTCGGCCGTAGCCTGCGAAGGCGGGCCGGTGGGCGACCGCCCGGGCCGGACACCGTCCGTGCTGGCGCGCGCCGTGCGGCGCCGCCGCGCGGAGCGGTGGGACCACGATCCCCAACGCGTCCCAGCGGGAGCTGGGGACACTCAATCCAGTCTACTGCCTTGCCCGACGACTCCGGACACACCGGGAGGCGGCCCCGAGGGGCCGCGTCCCGGTCGCGCGGGCGGTCAGGTCTCGAACAGGCTGGTGACCGAGCCGTCGCTGAAGACCTCGCTGATGGCGCGCGCGATGAGCGGCGCGATGGAGAGCTGGGTCAGCTTGTCGAACTGGCGGTCCTTGGGCACCGGCAGCGAGTTGGTGATGACCACCTCGGAGATGCGGGAGTTCTGGAGCCGCTCGGCGGCCGGGCCGGAGAGCACGCCGTGGGTGGCGGCCGCGATGACCTCGCGGGCGCCCTGCTCGAACAGGGCGTCGGCGGCCTTCACGATGGTGCCGGCGGTGTCGATCATGTCGTCGACCAGCACGCAGGTGCGCCCGCGCACCTGGCCGACGACCTCGTGCACCTTGACCTCGTTGGCGACGTCGGGGTCGCGCCGCTTGTGGATGATGGCCAGCGGGGTGCCCATGCGGTCGGCCCAGCGGTCGGCGGTGCGGACCCGGCCGCTGTCGGGCGAGACGATGGTGGCCTCGGAGATGTCGACGCGGGACTGGACGTAGTCGGCCAGCAGCGGCAGCGCGAAGAGGTGGTCCACCGGGCCGTCGAAGAAGCCCTGGATCTGGTCGGTGTGCAGGTCGACCGACATCAGCCGGTTGGCGCCCGCGGTGCGGAACAGGTCGGTCATCAGCCGCGCCGAGATCGGCTCGCGGCCGCGGTGCTTCTTGTCCTGGCGGGCGTAGCCCAGGAACGGGGTCACCACGGTGATGCGCTTGGCCGAAGCGCGCTTGAGCGCGTCGACCATGATGAGCTGCTCCATGATCGACTCGTTGATGGGGTCGGAGTGGCACTGGAGCACGAAGGCGTCGCAGCCGCGCACTGACTCCAGGTACCGCACGAAGATCTCGCCGTTGGCGAAGTCCTGGAACCTCGTCGGCGCGACCTCGATGCCGAGCTGGTCGGCCACCTGCTCCGCCAACTCCGGGTGGGTACGCCCGGAGAACAGCATCAACTTCTTCTGACCCGCGGCCTTCATGCCGGTCACTTTACTTTAGCCCCCCACAACACAGACGCGATTGTCATGAATCTTCGCCGCGGCGCTCGGCGGTGTTCTCCGCCCGTTCGGCGGCCTCGGCCGCCGGGGTCCCCGGGCGCTTGCGCCGCACCCAGCCCTCTATGTTGCGCTGGCTCCCGGCCGAGACCGCGAGGGCGCCGGGCGGGACGTCTTCGCGCACCACGGTCCCCGCGCCGGTGTAGGCGCCGTCGCCGATGTTCACGGGCGCGACAAAGGTGTTGTCGCTGCCGGTGCGGGCGTGGTCGCCCACGGTGGTGCGGTGCTTGTCGACGCCGTCGTAGTTGACGAACACCGAGGAGGCGCCGATGTTGGCGCCCACCCCGATGGTGGCGTCGCCGACGTAGGTCAGGTGCGGGACCTTGGAGCCCTCGCCGATCCGGGAGTTCTTGACCTCGACGAAGGTGCCGATCTTGGCGCGGGGGCCGATCGAGGCGCCGGGCCGCAGGTAGGCGTAGGGGCCGACGTTGGCACCGGCGGCGATCTCGGCGTCGTCGGCGACCACGTGGCGCACCGTGGCCTCGGCGCCGACGCGGGTGTCGGTGAGCTGGGTGCAGGGGCCGATCAGGGCGCCCTCGTCGATGGCGGTGCGCCCGCGCAGTTGGGTCTGGGGCTCCACGACGGTGTCGCGGCCGATGCGGACCTCGGCGTCGACCCAGGTGGTGGCGGGGTCCACCACGGTGACGCCGGCGCGCATGTGCTCGGTGAGCAGGCGGTCGTTGAGCATGCGGCGCGCCTCGGCGAGCTGCACGCGGTCGTTGACGCCCTGGATCTCGGTCCACTCGCGCGCCAGGGCGGCGCCGACCCGGTGGCCGTCGCCGCGCAGGATCGCCACGGCGTCGGTGATGTACTCCTCGCCCTTGGCGTTGTCGGTGGACAGCCGCTGGACGACGGAGGTCAGCAGCTCGCCGTCGAAGGCGTACATGCCGGAGTTGATCTCGTCCAGCTCGCGCTGCTCGGGGGTGGCGTCGGCGTGCTCGACGATGGCGGTGAACGCGCCGGAGGGGTCGCGGACCACGCGGCCGTAGCCGGCGGGGTCGGGCACCCGCGCCGAGAGCACGGTGACGGCGTTGCCGGCGGACTCGTGGGCCTCGACCAGGTCGGCCAGGGTGCGCCCGCGCAGCAGCGGGGTGTCGCCGTAGGCCAGCACGACGGTGCCGCTCAGGGCCACGCCCTCGGCGGCCAGGGACTCCACGGCCATGCGCACGGCGTGGCCGGTGCCGTTCTGCTCGTCCTGGACGGCCGTGCCCACGCCCGGGGCGGTGTCCTTGAGGTGCTGGACGACCTGCTCGCGGGCGTGACCCACGACGACCACGGTGCGCTGGGGGTCGAGTTCGCCGGCGGCGGCCAGCACGTGGCCGAGCATGCTGCGGCCGCAGATCTCGTGCAGCACCTTGGGCAGCCGGGACTTCATTCGGGTGCCCTCACCCGCCGCTAGGACGATGACGGCAGCCGGACGGCTCACGCTCACTGGCGGAGACTCCTTGGGTCGCTGGCGGATGCGATGTCAAGATCCCCGCCCGCCGCGCGGGGCGCGGGCCGGGGCGGGACGCGGCGTTCGGCGGGGGTTCCCCGCGGGGTCGACGCGACGTGTCTGCGTGGCTGACGGCGCCTGGCGGGGACACGAACACTGGCCGCCGGTCGCCGACATGGGAAGGATACATGTGCCCTTACCCCGGTTGCGGCTGCGGCCGACCTGGTAGCCCGCCCCGGCCGAAACACCGCCGCAACCTGGGCCGGGGCCGCCGCGGCGCCCTGGCGGGCGGTGGCGCGGGCAGGTGTGGGGCGGTGGCGCGGGCGGGCGCGTTTGGCCGCGCGGCACAGGGGCAGCGGCGGGAAAAAGCGTCGCGGCGGGCGGCGGGTGTGAGATTCCCGATGGCCGTGCCGCGGCGGCGGCCGGATCGGGGTGGGCGGAGCGCCTGAGGCGCGCCCGCAGAGTGAGGGCTCCCGGGGAAGGATTCGAACCCTCACCTCAAGGCACCAAAAGCCTGTGTCCTGCCATTAGACCACCCGGGAAGGCGGTGCGCCCGCCGTGGTGGGGCGGCGCGATCCGACTGCCAACGATAGCGGCTCGCCGGGATATCGGCACCTTCGTTCGGCGCCGTGCGGCCCCGACCGGAACGCGTTGCCCGCCCGCCGCGCGAAGTTCGTCCGCGAACCCCTTACAAACCTACGGCAGCGTAGGTTACGGTTACGTAGGTATAGGTTACGACGACCGCGGGACGCGGGGGCCACATGCCCCGCGGCACACCTGCGGCCGCCACAAGCAAGGTGGACATATGACCGCAGCACCCGAACTGACCGTCGACCAGAGCAGCAAGCGCGCACCCGAACCCGAACTCGACCCCGAAGGCCGCGGCAGGGCCGAGCGCTACACCGTCTTCGCGTTCGTGTTCATCCCGCTGCTGGCCCTGGCCGCGGCCGTGCCGTTCGCCTGGGGCTGGGGCCTCACGGTGACCGACATCGTGATCGGCGCGGTCTTCTACGTCATCAGCGGCCTGGGCATCACCGTCGGCTTCCACCGGCACTTCACCCACGGCTCGTTCAAGGCCAACCGCCCGCTGCGCATCGCGCTGGCCATCGCCGGCAGCCTCGCCATCGAGGGCTCCGTCATCAAGTGGGTGGCCGACCACCGCCGCCACCACAAGTACGCCGACCACGACGGCGACCCCCACTCCCCCTGGCGCTTCGGCGACGACTGGCGCTCGGTGGCCAAGGGCCTCTACTACGCCCACATGGCCTGGCTGTACCTGGACGAGGAGAAGACCTCGCCCAAGCGCTTCGCGCCCGACCTGCTCAAGGACCGCGACGTCCGCATGGTCGACCGGTTCTTCGGCCCGCTCGTGCTCTTCTCGCTGCTGGCCCCGGCCCTCATCGGCGGCCTGGTGACCATGTCCTGGTGGGGCGCCCTGACCGCCTTCTTCTGGGGCAGCCTGGTGCGCGTGGCGCTGCTGCACCACGTCACCTGGTCCATCAACTCCATCTGCCACACCATCGGCGAGGAGAACTTCGAGGTCCGCGACCGCTCGCGCAACGTGTGGTGGCTGGCCATCCCCTCCTTCGGGGAGTCCTGGCACAACCTGCACCACGCCGACCCCACCTGCGCCCGCCACGGCGTGCTCAAGGGGCAGGTCGATATCTCCGCGCGCGTCATCTGGATGTTTGAGAAGCTTGGGTGGGCGACCAAGGTCCGCTGGCCCAACGCCGAGCGCCTTGCTGCCAAGCGCGTCAACGCCGTGCACTGAGAACCGTGATTAAGGGTGGCAGCCATCATGGGAGCCGTGAGCGAGCAGCAGCCCCGGTCGCGCCGCAAGCGCATGACCGGCAAGGAGCGCCGGGAGCAGCTACTCCAGATCGGGCGGGAACTCTTCGCCGAGCGCGGCTTCGATGGCACGTCCGTCGAGGAGATCGCGGCGCGGGCCGGCGTGTCCAAGCCGGTGGTCTATGAGCACTTCGGCGGCAAGGAGGGCGTCTACGCGGTCGTCGTCGACCGCGAGATGCAGACCCTGCTGAACATGGTCGGCGAGTCCCTGACCGCCGACACCCCGCGCGGGCAGATCGAGAACGCCGCCATGGCGCTGCTGCGCTACGTCGAGGAGTGCAGCCAGGGGTTCCGCATCCTGGCCCGCGACTCCCACGCGGCGTCGGGCACCGGCAGCTTCGCCAGCCTGATCAGCGACATCGCCACCCAGGTCGAGCACATCCTGGCCGAGGAGTTCAAGGCCCGGGGGTACGACCCCAAGATGGCGCCGATGTACGCGCAGTCGCTGGTGGGCATGGTCGCGCTGACCGGCCAGTGGTGGCTGGAGGTCCGCCGGCCCAAGCGCGAGGTGGTCGCCGCCCACCTGGTGAACCTGGCCTGGAACGGCCTGTCCAACCTGGAGGCCCGGCCGGTCCTGGAGACCCTGCGCCGGGGCCGCGCGGGCGAGTAGCGCCCGGCCGCTTTCGAGGAGACGCGTTTGGCGGCCCGCCCGCGGGCGGGCCGCCCGAGCGCTCCCCCGCCTGGGGGCCGGATTCCCGCGGGGCGCGGCGCCGCCGGCCCGGTCGCGCGGCCGGGGGCGACTATCTTGATATCAAGAGATAAGCTGTCGGCTATGCGCGATGAGGTCGACGGCCTGGTCGAGGCGTGGCGCGCCGAGCGCCCCGACCTCGACATCGAACCCCTACAGGTGCTCAGCCGGGTGTCCCGGCTGGCCCGGCACCTGGACCGCGCCCGGCGCACCGTCTTCACCGCGCACGACCTGGAGCCCTGGGAGTTCGACGTGCTCGCCGAACTCCGCCGCTCGGGTCCGCCCTACGAGCTGAGTCCGGGCCGCCTGCTGCGCGCCACCCTCGTCACCTCGGGCACCATGACCAACCGCATCGACCGCCTGGCGGCGGCCGGGCTGGTGCGGCGCGGCCCCGACCCCGCCGACCGGCGCGGCGTGCTGGTGCGGCTCACCGACGAGGGCCGCGAACGGGTCGACGCCGCACTGGCCGACCTGCTCAGCTACGAGGAGTCGCTGCTGTCGGGGGTCAGCCGCGCCGACCGCGCCCGCCTGGCCGCGCTGCTGCGCGCGGTGCTCTCGCCACTGGACGAGTGATCGCCGGATCGGCCACCCTGGTCGCCGGGCGGCCCGCGCCGCGCCGGTGCGCTCCCCCGCCCGCCGCCGCGCCGACCGCCCGCCGCCCATCCCTGGGGAGCCGCACCGTGAACCACCGCTGGAGTGCCGCCTTGGCGGCCGTGTCCGCCGCCGCCCTGGCCGGGGGCCTGACCGCCTGCGCCCCGGCTGGAGAGGAGGGCGCGGACGGCTCCGCCAAGCACTACTACGTCTCGCTGGGCGACTCCCTGGCCGTGGGGGTGCAGCCCGCCGCCGAGGGCGGGCTGGAGGAGACGCGGGAGGGCTACACCGACGTCCTGTACCGCAGGCTCTACGACCGCGACTCCACCCTGGAGCACCGCCGGATGGGCTGCGGCGGCGAGGACACCACGACCTTCGTGGACGGCGGCACCGACCTGTGCGGCGAGCGCTACGCCGCGGAGTCCCAACTGGCCGCCGCGGAGCGGTTCCTCGACCGGCACGGCGACCGGGTGGAACTGGTGACGGTGGGGATCGGCGCCAACAACTTCACCGGCTGCGTGCTGGATGCGGTCGAGGGCTCCGGCGCGGGAGCGGGCGCGGAGGGAGCCGACGGCGCGGGCGCCGAGCCTTCGGCGGGGCCGGGAGTGGTGACCGGGCTCGGCGAGATCGACCGGGACTGCGTGGCCGACGGCCTGGAGCGGCTGGAGGCGGAGATGCCGGAGATCGCCCGGCGCCTGCGCGCGGCCGCCGGCCCCGACACCCGCATCGTGGGCATGACCTACTACAACCCGGTCCTGGCCGCCCTGCTGCTGGAGGAGGGGGGCGCGGCCGGCGCCGCCCCGGGCGCAGGCGGCGCGGCGGCGGACGCGGCGCCCGCGAGCGGGGCGGTCGACTACGCCACCGGCGTCTTCGAGGAGATGAACGGCGTCATCGCCGACGCCTACGCCGCCGAGGACATCGCCGTGGCCGACGTCGCCGCCGCCTTCGAGTCCGACGACTTCTCCGTGCCCGAGGGCAGCGAGACCGGCATGCCCGCCAACGTCCAGCACATCTGCGACCACACCTGGATGTGCAACCCGGCGGTGGGCCCCGACATCCACACCAACCCCTCGGGCGCCGCGCTGATCGCCGACGCGTTCGAGGCCGAACTCCACGGCTCCTGAGCCGGGCGGCCGTCCTCAGTCCTGATGGCGGGGGCGGCGCACGGTCAGGTGGCGAGGCGACGGAGGCGGCACCGGGGGCCGGGCGGCGGCGTGCCTGACGTGCGGAGCGCGCCGCCACCCGGTCCTACTCGTTCAGCTTCTCGGCCTCGGTGAGCCAGATCTCCTCAAGCTCGGCCTTCTCGGCCTCCAGCGTCTTCAGTTCGCCGTCGAGTTCGGCCAGGCGGACGTAGTCCTCGGCGGCCCGCGCCATCTGCTCGTGGAGTTCGGCCTCGCGCGCGGCGATGCGGTCCAGGCGCCGCTCGACGCGCTGGACCTCCTTCTGCACCGCGCGGCGCTCGCCGGCCGACAGGGCGGGCGCCGCCGCTGCCGGCGCGGCCGGCCCCGCCTGGGGCTCGTCGGGGCGGCGCGAGGGCACGGCGGCCGTGCCCGCCTCGGCCTCGGCCCGGCGGCTGAGGTACTCGTCCACCCCGCCGGGCAGGAACAGCAGGCGGCCGTCGCCCATCAGCGCCAGCACGCGGTCGGTGATGCGCTCCAGGAAGTACCGGTCGTGGCTCACCAGCACCAGCGACCCCGGCCAGCCGTCGAGCAGGTCCTCCAGCTCGGTCAGCGTCTCGATGTCGAGGTCGTTGGTGGGCTCGTCCAGCAGCAGCACGTTGGGCTCGTTCATCAGCAGCCGCAGCAGTTGGAGCCGCCGCCGCTCGCCGCCCGACAGCTCCCCGATGGGGGTCCACTGGCGCTCGCCGCGGAACCCGAACCGCTCCAGCATCTGGCTGGCGGTGAACTCCCGGTCGCCGATGGTGACGTGCCGGCGGACCTCCTCGACCGCCTGCAACGGGCGGCTGTCGGGCGCCAGCTCGGCCAGGTTCTGCGACAGGTGGGCGAGGTTGACGGTCTTGCCGTGGCGCACCCGCCCGCCGTCGGGCTCGCGCTCGCCCGCCAGCGCGCGCAGCAGGGTGGTCTTGCCCGAGCCGTTCACGCCCACCAGGCCGATGCGGTCGCCGGGGCCCAACTGCCAGGTGAGGCGGTCGATGAGGGTGGTGTCCCCGGCCTCCAGGGTGAGGTCGGTGGTGTCGATGACCGTCTTGCCCAGCCGGGAACTGGCGAAGCGCACCAGTTCCACGGTGTCGCGCACCGGCGGCACGTCGGCGATCAGGCTGTTGGCCGCGTCGATGCGGAACTTGGGCTTGGAGGTGCGGGCGGGCGGGCCGCGCCGCAGCCAGGCCAGCTCCTTGCGCATGAGGTTCTGGCGCCGCTCCTCGGCCGCCGCGGCGAGCCGGGAGCGCTCGGCCTTGGCCAGGACGTAGGCGGCGTAACCGCCCTCGTAGCGCTCGACCCGGCCGTCGACGACCTCCCAGGTGCGGTTGGTGACCGCGTCGAGGAACCACCGGTCGTGGGTGACCACCGCCAGCGCCTCGCGGCGGCGGCGCAGGTGCTCGGCCAGCCAGGCGATGGCCTCGATGTCGAGGTGGTTGGTGGGCTCGTCCAGGACGATGAGGTCGTGGCCGTCGATCAGCAGCCGGGCCAGGGCGGCGCGGCGCCGCTCGCCGCCGGAGAGGGTGGACATCGGGGCGTCGAGGTCCCAGCCGCTGAGCAGGCCGCGCAGCACGTCGCGCACGCGGGCGTCGCCGGCCCACTCGTGCTCGGCGCGCTCGCCCAGCACGAAGGCGGCCACGCTGGAGTCGGGGAAGGCGTCGCGCTGGGCCAGGAACCCGATGCGCAGGCCCCGGTTGTGCACGACCCGGCCGGAGTCGGGCGCGGTGCGCCCGGCCAGCACCGCCATCAGCGTGGACTTGCCGCCGCCGTTGCGCCCGACGACGCCGATCCGGTCGCCCTCATCGATCCCCAGGGACACGGAGTCGAGCAGCACCAGCGGGCCGTAGGCAAGGGACACGTCTTGCAGATTGACGAGGTTCATCGTGTGTCCCATTGTGCTGGCCCACGGGCACCGGGGCGAACCGGACCGGGCGGGTCGGCGGGCCGGGCGGGGCCGGGAAGCCGACCGGCCCGGGCGGATCGGGCGGAGTGGGCGAAGCGGTCGGGCGGGGGGTCAGACCAGGAAGAAGTCGCGCGCGGCCTTGGCGATCCCCTCGGTGTCCAGGCCGTGGGCGCGGTCGTGGTCGGCCGGGGTGCCGTAGCCGCGCACCTCGACGTCGCGCCGCACGCCCAGGGAGCCCTGGCGGTGGCGGCGGTCGCCCAGGGCGGCGGCGACCTCGTGGGCGGAGGTCCCGGCCAGGTAGGGCTCGACCATGAGGACGTCGGCGTGTCCGGCCTGGGCCACCAACTGGTTGAGCCCCTCGCGGTCGAAGGGGCGCACCGTCGCGGTATAGGCCACGGTGACGTCCAGGTCCTCGGTGGCCGCCAGCACCCGGTCCAGCATGGGGCCGACCGCCACCACCACCCCGGCCGAGCGGCGCGAGCCCGCGCGCACGGTGACCAGGCCGGCGCCCACGGGCCGGGCGGCGGCGTTGCCGCGCTCGGTGAGGCGGACGTAGACGTTGCCCTCGCCGGCCAGGGCGTCGCGCAGCAGCCGCTCGACCTCGGCGGCGTGGCCGGGCACGTGCACGGTCCAGTCGGGCAGGGTGTCCAGCAGCGCGACGTCGCCGGGGGCCATGTGGGTGCGCCCGTAGTAGGAGCCGTCGTAGGAGGCGCCGGTGCTGACCAGCACCGCGCTCGCGCCCTGGTGGCCCAGGTCGAGTTTGACCTGCTCGAAGGGGCGCTCCACGAGGAACGGCGCGAAGGTGTGGGCCACCGGGCGCATGCCGGTCAGGGCCAGGCCGCCGGCGGCGCCGATCAGCAGTTGCTCGCGGATGCCCAGGTTGACCACCCGGTCGGGGTGGCGCTGGGCCGCGCGCGCGAAGCGGTCGGCGGAGATGTCGGCGAGCACGACCGCCACCCGGGGGTCGGTGTCCAGCGCGGCGCTGACGGTCTCGGCGAAGACGTCGCGCATGGGCTGGGGGGTGACGTGCTGGTCGGCGTTCTGGGCGGTGTGCTGGGGTGCGGGTGCGGCGATGGTCATGGTCGTCATCCCTTCGGTCGCACGCGGGCGACCACGGCGAGCGGCCGGCGGTTGCCGTGCGGTGCGGTGAGCGCGTCGTAGAGGGCGTCCTGGTCGCGTCCTGACACGGTGCGGGCGGTCCAGCCCTCCCGGGCGAAGCGCTCGCCGATCCCGCCGGGCCAGCCGTGGGTGGCCGAGCCGTTGTCGACCACGACGGCGGTGAGGCGGTCCAGGCCCAGGCGCCCGGCGGCGGCGATGGCCTCGTGGTTGCTGCCCTCGTCCAGTTCGCCGTCGCCCAGGAGCACGACGACGCGCGGGCGGTGGCGGCCCTGGGCGCGCAGGCCCAGCGCGGTGCCCACGCCCAGGCCGAGGCCGTGGCCCAGGGAGCCACTGCTGATCTCGACGCCGGGGACGAGGGTGCGGTCGGGGTGGTGGCCCAGGGGCGAGTCGAAGGCGGCCCAGCGGCGCAGGGTCGCGACGTCGAGGAAGCCCTTGGCGGCGAGGACCGCGTAGTAGGTCATGGGGCCGTGGCCCTTGGAGAGCAGGAAGCGGTCGCGGTCGGGGTCCTCGGCGGTCTCGGGCGAGACGTTGAGGACCCGGTCGTAGAGCACCCACAGGACCTCGCGGGTGGACTCGGCGGCGATCCGGTGCTTCTCGTCGCCGGTCATCAGACCGATGAGGGCCGGCAGGTCGGCGTATCTGGTCAGAGCCGGTGCGGTGGACATGGCGCCAGTCTCAAACCTCGACTTAAATGGAAGTCAAGGCCCGGACCCGTGACCACAACCGGATGTGACATGTCTCACCTGCCCGTACGCCTCACCATCGGACAGCTCGCCGAGCGCAGCGGGGTGCCGCCCACCGCGCTCCGCTTCTACGAGGAGCGCGGCCTGATCACCGCCGAACGCACCCCGGGCAACCAGCGCCGCTACCACCGCAACACGCTGCGCCGCCTGGCCTTCATCTCGGCGGCCCAGCGGGTGGGGCTCACCCTGAACCAGATCCACGAGGCGCTGGCCACCCTGCCCGACAACCGCACCCCCACGGTGGCGGACTGGGCACGGCTCTCCGAGCAGTGGCGGGCCGAACTGGACACCCGCATCGACGCCCTCCAGCGGCTCCGCGACCGCCTGGCCTCGTGCATCGGCTGCGGCTGCCTGTCGCTGAAGTCGTGCAGCCTGCAAAACGCCGACGACGAACTCGCGGCGGCGGGGCCGGGCGCCCCCTTGCTCAAGCCCGCACGCGAGGGCGGCATCTGACCGAGGGCGGACCGCACCGGACCCACGACCAGGGCACACCAGCGTCCTGATCGACCGCGGCGGCGACGGCGCCGTGGTGGCGGCCGGCCTCGGCGCGGTGTTCGCCACATCGGAGCCGGTGCCCGCGCCCCCTACACCGGCGTCGCCCCCGGGACGTCGCCGTAGGCGGTGACCGCGCGTTCACAGCGGCCCGACTCCTCCAGGGCCGCCGCGACGGCCGCCGCGTGGTCGGGCGACTCCGCCAGGAACGCGCACGTGGGGCCCGAGCCCGACACGAACGCGCCCAGCGCTCCGGCCGCCCGGCCGCACTCCAGCACCGCGCCCAGTTCGGGGCGCAGCTCCAGCGCGGCTGGCTCCAGGTCGTTGCTGAGCGCCGCGCCGAGGCGGGCGGCGTCGCCCGCCGCGAGAGCGGCCATCAGATCGGGGTCGCCCTGCGGGACGGGCGCGTCGGGCCGCAGCCGGTCGTAGGCGGCGAACACCTCGGGGGTCGACAGCCCGCCCTCGGCGAGCGCGAACACCCAGTGGTAGCGCCCCGGGCTCTCCACCGGGCTCAGCACCTCGCCGCGCCCGGTGCCCACGGCCGTGCCGCCCAGCAGCGGGAACGCGACGTCGCTGCCCAGTTGCGCGGCCAGCTCCAGCAGGTCTGCGCGGGTGAGCCCGGCGTCCCACCACGTGTTGCACGCCACCAGCGCGGCGGCGGCGTCGGCGCTGCCCCCCGCCATGCCCCCCGCGACCGGGATCGCCTTGCGCAGCAGCAGCCGCACCGGCGGCACCGCGCCCGGTCCGCCGCAGGTCCGCGCCACCAGCTCGGCCGCGCGGGCGGCGAGGTTGGTGCCGTCGACGGGCACCCGGGCCACGTGCGCGGCCAGGCCGCCGCCCGTGGCGTCCTCGACACCCAGCCCGGCGCAGGCGCCTTCTGGGCGCGAGTCGGCCCCGGTAACGGTAACCTCGTCGAACAGCGCTACAGCGTGGAAGACATTGACCAGATCGTGGTATCCATCTTCGCGCGCCGGCCCTACCGCCAACTGAAGGTTCACCTTCGCGGGGACCCGCACGGTCACGGCGGTCTTAGTGGTCACGAGTCCTAGATCGTAAAGGAACCCCCACCCCCGTGAACCCGCATTCCCGACTCGGGACTCTTGTGCGGTCCACGCGTCTTCCCGATGATGGTGGGAGTCACCGGAACGGTCCCATCCGCCCTCGCGCCGTCTCGGCTGTCCGGATCCGGGCGCCGTGGCCTGCACGGGTGGGTATCGGGACACAATCACCGCTACCTTGGGGGCCAGGCGGAGTTAGGACACCGTCGGGGAGGGTCGCTTGCCGTCGGATGGGCTCCCGAAGAACCTGGAACCGTTGGCTGCCGGAGATCCGGCGACCATCGGTCCATATGTGCTGGCCGGACGGCTCGGCAGCGGCGGAATGGGCACGGTGTACCTCGGCCGCACCCCCGAGAAGGGCGCCCAGGTCGCCATCAAGGTGATCCGGCCCGAACTCGCCTTCGACGAGGCCACCCGGGCCCGCTTCCGCGACGAGATGGAGAACGCCCGCAGGGTCGCCTCCTTCTGCACCGCCAAGGTCCTCGACCACGGCACGTTCGAGAACCGCCCCTACATGGTCACCGAGTACATCGCGGGGACCGCCCTGGCCGAGCACATCGCCGAGCACGGCCCGCTGGACTCCAGCACCCTCCACGGCTTCGCGCTGGGGGTCGCCGCCGCGCTGGCGGCCATCCACCGCACCGGCCTGGTGCACCGCGACCTCAAACCCGCTAACGTGCTGCTGTCGCTGTCGGGGCCGCGGGTGATCGACTTCGGCATCGCCCGCGCGATGAACACCGCCACCAACCACACCCAGACCGGGATCGTCATGGGCAGCCCCGGGTGGATGGCGCCCGAGCAGCTCCTTGAGGAGAAGGTCACCACCGCGGCCGACATCTTCGCGTGGGGCTGCCTGGTGGCGTTCGCCGGCAACGGCGTGCACCCCTTCGGCAACGGCGACGCCATGACCCTGGGCAAGCGGGTGCTGTTCGCCGAGCCCTACATCGGCAACCTCGACAGCCCGCTGGACCGCCTGGTCACCCAGGCCCTGGCCAAGGAGCCCGAGCGCCGGCCCAAGGCCCAGGACCTGCTGCTGGAGCTGGCCGGGGGCGACGACTCCGGCGGCGGCGCCGACGCCAACGACATGGTCAGCCACGCGCTGAACGCCTCCTGGCACCCCAACCTGCCGCCGATGGGCGGCCCCATGCCCGGACCGCCGCCCAACCCGCACCAGACCCACGGCGGCATGCGCCGCCCGGGCCCGCCCGGTCCCCCGCCGCACTACGCCGGCCCGCCGCAGCCCGCGCCCATGCGCGCCCAGCCGGCCCACCACAGCCAGCCGATGCAGCGGCCGGCGGGGCCGCCGCACCAGGGCCAGGCCGGTCCGCCGCAGGCTCCCCCGAACGGCCCGGGGCAGCCCCAGGGCCACCAGACCGGCCAGTACGCCACCGTGGCGCCCAACCAGACCGGTCCCATCCCGCGTGTGCCGCCACCGCCGGACCAGACCGGCGGCGCGCCGCGCCCGCACGCCCAGCCCTACGTCCCGCCCGCCTCGCTGCCGCCGCACCGGCCCATGCAGCCGGGCCGCCGCCGGCTGCGCTGGGTGGCCGTCACGGCCGTGGTGGCGGTCATCCTGGCGGTGCTGCTGTTCACCACGCTGACCCTGCTGGGCATGCAGAACCTCATCTGGCCCGGTTCGGGCGACGGCCCCGAGGCCGAGGAGACCGGCGGCCCCGACGGCGGCGGCGAGGACTCCGCCGAGCGCGGCGCGGGCGGCCAGCCCGAGGACGCGGCGGCGCCCAACAGCGCCAGCGACGGCCGCATGGTGTTCAGCGTGCACGAGTACCGGTGCTCGCCGATGGTCGAGGGCCGCGCGCGGGTCAGCCGGGGCACCTACTGCGTGTTCGCCGTGACGGTGCGCAACACCAGCGCCGAGGCGATCACCCTGGAGCACGAGCAGCAGCGGCTGGAGCGCTCCACGCAGAACTTCCAGTCCGCCGAGGAGCCCTCGGTGATGGAGGAGCAGGCGCCGCTGTGGGGCTCCATCGACGCCGGCGAGCAGGCCGAGGGGCAGGTGGTGTTCTTCGTGCTGGAGGAGTCGGTGGTCGAGTCCGCCACCCTGCACCTCAGCAGCGGCGACACCGACGAGGCCGCCACCGTCCCGGTGGCCGAGGTCACCCGGGTGTCCTGACCCCGGGGCGGGGTTCGGGCGGGCGGCAGGCGCCGCCGGAACCCGTGTCAGGGGGGTGCCCGGGGCCGCGCCGAGGCGCGGGCCGCACGGGCGCCCCGCCCGGGGGCCGGTGAGGGCGCCTGCGCCCCTCCTCAGCCCGTCTCAGCCCGCGTCGGGGCGGGGCTCGGCAGGGGCGGACGACCCGGATCCCCCTGCGGCCGCTCCCCCTGTGTCGGCGGTTCCGGCGTCCTCGGCGGCGCGGGCGGCGGCGATGCGGGTGAACGCCTCGATGCCCAGCGCCTCGCCGCGCGCGCCCGGGTCGATCCCGGCGGCGCGCAGCACCCGCTCGGCGGCCGGCGCCGACCCCGCCCAGCCGGCCAGGGCCGCGCGCAGGGTCTTGCGCCGCTGCGCGAACGCCGCGTCGACCACGGCGAACACCGCGCGCCGGTCCACACCGGCCTCGGGCGCGGGGCGGCGGCGCAGCGCCACCAGGCCGGAGTCGACGTTGGGCGCGGGCCAGAACACGCTGCGGCCCACCGCACCGGCCCGGCGCACCTCGGCGTACCAGGCGGCCTTGGCCGAGGGCGCGCCGTAGGTGCGGCTGCCGGGCGGGGCGGCGAGCCGGTCGGCGACCTCGGCCTGCACCATGACCAGGCCGCGCCGCAGCGAGGGCAGCAGTTCCAGCAGGTGCAGCAGGACGGGCACGGCGACGTTGTAGGGCAGGTTGGCGACCAGGGCGGTGGGCGCGGGGCCGGGGAGCTCGGTGACGCGCATGGCGTCGGCGGTGACCACCCGCAGCCGGTCGGCGTGGCCGGGGGCGAACTCGGCGACCGTGGCCGGCAGCGCCTCGGCCAGGCGCGGGTCGATCTCGACGGCGGTGACGGCGCGGGCGTGGGGCAGCAGCGCCAGCGTGAGCGACCCCAGGCCGGGCCCCACCTCCAGCACCACGTCGTCCGCCGCGACCTCGGAGGTGCGCACGATGCGGCGCACGGTGCCGCCGTCGATGACGAAGTTCTGGCCCAGGGTCTTGGTCGGCCGGACGCCGGTGCGCTCGGCCAGCCGCCGGATGTCGGCGGGGGTGAGCAGCCGAGCGTCGCCGGCGGAGTCGGAAGGGGTCACGGGGCCATTCTGCCAGCGCCGAGAGTCAGGACCGCGCCGGCGGCGGGCGGGCCGGGGGCGGGGCCACGGGCGGTGGGCAGCGATGGGGCAATGCCGAGGGCGGGGACTGACACCAGGGCGGCCGCCGGGCCTCGGGCGCGTTCGGGACCGCCCGAAGACGCCTGTGGGCGCCGCCCCGGGAAGGGGACGGCGCCCACAGGTCGCGGGTGCCCGCGCGCGGCGGGTGCGCCGCGGAGCCGGTCGGTCTGTCGGCCGGTCGGAGCGGAGGTCAGTCGAAGAGGTGGACGCCGCACTCCGGCCACTGGCTCTGCCAGTTGCCGCCGACCATGTCGTAGAGCTTCTGCGCGCGCATGGTCTGCTCCTCGGGGCTGGCGTCGGCCGGGGAGCCGCTGCCGCCGGCGGACTGCCAGGTGGCCATCGAGAACTGGTAGAGGCCGTAGTAGCCGCCCGCGGAGTTGACCGCCGTGGGGTCGCCGCCGGACTCGCATTCGGCGAGGGCGGACCAGTTCAGGCTGGCGGCCTCGGCCGAGGAGTCGATCTCGGGCTCCTCCTTGGTGCCGATCTCGGTGATCCCGTTGACCGGCTCCTCGACGACCTCCTCCTTGATGACGTACTCGGTCTCCTCGCCCTCCTGCATGACCATGGCCGTGGTGATCTCGCGCACGCCGTCCTTGGGCTCCTGGACGACGTTCTCCTCGCCGGCGGGGAGGTCGGGGTTCTCCCGCTCCTCCATCTTCGCCTCGATCGGCACCTCTTCGGTCTTGGGCTCGGTGAGCAGCTCCATGACGTCGATGACCATGCCGTCCTTGGGCTTGGTGTCGAGCTTGGGCTTGACGATGTCGTGCTCACCGGGGGTGATGCCGTTGTCCTTGAGGACCTGCTCGACGGTGCCGGCGGTGGTGGCGGTCTCGACGCGGACCCGGTCGCGCAGGATGACCACCTGGAGGGCCTCCTTGGCCTCGACCTCCAGACCGTCCTCGGGGATCTCGGCGCCCCGGTCCACCGACAGCTCCAGCGGCTCGCCGCTCATGCCGAGCTGGTCCATGGCCTCGCCGACCGTCAGCGCGGTCACCCAGTGGGTCTCGGACTTCCCGTCGACGGTGAGGGTGAACTCCCGGCCGGAGCGCACCAGCACGCTGTCGCCCCGGCCCAGTTCGGTGCCGAGGTCGGGCGCCACCGCGTCGTGCTCGCCGAGGGTGACCCCGGCGGAGTCCAGCACGTCCTGCACCGTGGCGCCGTAGGTGTGCACGACGCGCTCGTCGCCGTCGACGTTGAGGGTGATGCGCTGGTCCATGGCGAACGCCGTGCCGCCGCCGATCAGCAGCAGCGCGGCCGCGGCGGCGCCGATCACGGCCGCGCGGGAGCGCAGCACGCCCGGCAGGCCGCCCCGGCCCTGCCGCCGCCCCGAGCGCCCGGAGCGGGGGCCGCCCGGACCGGCGGGCGCGGCGGCGAACTGCGCGGTGGCGGCGGCGCCGTCCGGCCCGGGGTACCCGGCGCCGGGGTGGGGACCGGGGGGCGGGGCGGCCGGGCCGGGGTGTCCCTGCGCGTCCTGCCGCCCGGCCGCTCCGGTGCTGTCGGGGGCGCCGCCTCGGCGGGGCTGGCGGCCGGGCTTGCTCGGTGCCCTGCGGCTGCCGCGGTGGGATCCGCGGTTGGACGAACTACGCACGTTGGTCTCGGCCTTCGCGATCGCTCACGGATGAGGGGGGAACTCGAAAAAGAGGGGGCGAGCCGGCGGAGGGCGCACGGCTCGCGGTGGGTCGGGGGCGAGTGCGCCGCATCCGACCGCTGCTGTGTTCCGGAAGCTATCACACCACCTTGGGCATCGGTTAGGTCTTGTCCGAATCCTCCGGGTGACGACGCCCTTACCGGCCCGCACCAGCCCTCGGGCCGGCGGCCGGATGCTGTGATCCCGGCGGCGGCGGGAAACCCGGCCACCCGGTCGCCGCCGCGCGGCCGGGCACAGGCGTCGGCGCTGGTTGTGGGCGCACCTCGAACACCCCGACAATGAGAGCCGAAAACCGAACCGAACGAGATTCGACGCACCTGCGCGCGCCCGGGTCCCCTCCCGGCTCCGGGCGCCTCCGCCCGCAGGCAGGCACGGAAAGGGCGCTGATGGGGCCTCTGCACGGAATCCGGGTCGTGGAGTTCACCGGGATCGGTCCCGGTCCCATGGCGGCGATGCTGCTCGCCGACCTGGGGGCGAGCGTGGTCCGGCTGGACCGCCCGGCGGCGGCCGAGGCCGCCCGCCAGGGCGCCCGGCCGCACATGACGGCGGGCCGGCCGGTGCTGGGGGTGGACCTGAAGTCGCAGGCCGGCGTGGACACCGCCAAGCGCCTCGTGGGCGCCGCCGACGTGCTGCTGGAGGGGTTCCGGCCGGGGGTGCTGGAGCGGCTGGGCCTGGGGCCCGAGGTGTGCCTGGAACTGAACCCGCGGCTGGTCTACGCGCGCATGACGGGGTGGGGGCAGGACGGCCCGCTGGCGCGCGCCGCCGGGCACGACATGAACTACATCTCGCTCAACGGGGCCCTGCACAGCATCGGCCGCAGCGGCGAGGCGCCCGTGCCGCCGGTCAACCTGCTCGGCGACTTCGGCGGCGGCACCATGTTCGTGGTCACCGGGATCCTCAGCGCGCTGGTGGAGCGGCAGACGTCGGGGCGCGGGCAGGTGGTGGACGCCGCGATGGTCGACGGCAGCGCGCTGCTGATGTCGATGGTCTACGAGGACCGCGCCCGCGGCTCCTGGACCGACGAGCGCGGCACCAACTACCTCGACACCGGGGCGCCCTGGTACGACGTCTACACGTGCGCCGACGGCCGCCACGTGTCGGTGGGCTGCATCGAGCCGCAGTTCTACGCCGCGTTCCTGGCGGGCGTGGGCCTGGCCGACGACCCCGACCTGCCCGGCCAGTGGGACCGCGAGCGCTGGCCAAAGCTGCGGGAGCGGTTCGCCGAGGTCCTGCGCACCCGCACCCGCGACGAGTGGGCGGCGGTCTTCGAGGGCACCGACGCCTGCGTGCAGCCGATCCTGTCCATGCCGGAGGCCGCGGAACACCCGCACGTCCGCGCCCGGGGCTCGGTCGTGGAGAAGGACGGCCACCTCTACCCCGGCCCCGCCCCCCGGTTCGACCGCACCCCGAGCCGCTCCACCCGCGACCCCGAGTTCCCCGAGCCCGACCTGACCGAAACCCTGAAGGCGTGGGGTGTGGAGGAGGTGGAGCCGAGGTAGGGGCGAAAGCCCGGGTGGGTGGTGGAAGGCCGGGGTGGACGGCTACTCGCGCGGGCTTTCCGGTGCGGAGTCCAGGCGGAACGCGCGGCGGCCGTTGGCCGCCACCGTCGCGGCGAGGTCGTCCTCGGCCATGCCCTTGACCTCGGCCAGCGCGCGCAGGGTGTAGGGGATGAGGTAGGGCGCGTTGGGGCGGCCCCGGTAGGGCTTGGGCGTCAGGAACGGGGCGTCGGTCTCGACCAGGACCAGCTCGGGCGGGGCTGCTGCCGCCGCCTCGCGGAGCGGCTCGGCGCTGGCGAAGGTGACGTTCCCGGCGAAGCTCATGTAGTAGCCGTGCTCGGCGCAGACCTTGGCCATGTCGGCGTCGCCGGAGAAGCAGTGGAAAACCACCGTCTCGGGCGCGCCCTCCTCGGCCAGGACGCTCAGGACGTCGTCGTGGGCGTCGCGGTCGTGGATCATCAGCGCGCGGCCGTGCCGCTTGGCGATGTCGATGTGGCGGCGGAACGACTCCTGCTGGGCGCGCACACCCTCCTCGCCGGTGCGGAAGTAGTCCAGGCCGGTCTCGCCGACCGCGCGCACGCGGGGCAGGGCGGCCAGCCGGTCGATCTCGGCCAGGGCCTCCTCCAGCCCGGCCCGGCCACCGGGCGGGCGGACCTTGCCCGCCCAGTCGGTGTCGTCCACCTCGACCCCCGGCGCGCCGTCGCCGTGCACGATCCGGGGGGCCTCGTTGGGGTGCAGCGCCACGGCCGCCCACACCTGCCCGGGGTGGCGGTCGGCGACCTCGGCGGCCCACTGCGACGACGCGACGTCCACGCCCACCTGCATCAGCGGGGTGACCCCCACCGCCTCGGCGGCCGCGATGATCTCCGCCACCTCGGGGGTCTGCATGTCCATGTGGGTGTGGCTGTCGCCCACGGCGACGCGCAGGGGCTCCGGCGGCTCCGGCGGCGTCTGCGCGTTGCGGTTGCGGACGGCCTGGCCGCTTCGCTTGCCCATGGGCGGGTCCCCCTGGTGGTCGAGTCGGTGATGGGATCGGTGGTGGGGTCGGTGGTAGGGCGGGTGCGCGCCCGGCGCACCGGTGCGGACGGGTGCGCGCCGGGTTCACGGGCGCGCCTGATCACGGGTCGGCGCACCGGTGCCCGGCGCGGCCGCTCGCGCTCTCCCGCGCCCTGCCGAGCACGACGGGGCACGGCCGCTCCCGCACTGGCAACCGCCTGGACGCGCCGGGAATTCCGGCTGCCCCGGCCTGCCCGGGACCGCCGTCCCCGGCGGCCCGCTGCCCGGTCCGGGACACCCGGCCGGGCGAACCCGGCCGCCTGCCCGGCCCGGGGGGGGGGGGGGGGGGCGCGGCCGGGCGGGCCCGGGGTGGGGGGGCTACTTCACGGCGTTCTCCAGCCGGGCGACCTCCTCGTCGGCCACGGCGGGGTCGAGCTTGGTGAACAGCGGGGTGGGCGCCGACAGCGGGGTGCCCGGGCGCACCGGCACGGACTCCCAGCGGGCCTGGCTGGCGGCGTAGTCGCCGGTGATCACCTGGTAGGTGGTGGGTTCGCCGTCGCCGCCGATGGTGTCGACGGCGTCCTCGACGTGCGGCATGACCGACCACATCCCGGTGCCGCCCAGCATGGTGTGGACCTTGTTGGAGGACGCCGGCAGGAACGGGGTGAGCAGGGTCTTGGCGTCGTCGACCAGTTGCAGCGCGACGTGCAGGACGGTGCGCATGCGGTCGGGGTCGGTCTTGCGCAGCGCCCAGGGCGCCTGGTCGGAGAGGTACTTGTTGGCCTCGGCGACGGTGCGCATGGCCTCCTGGAGCCCGGCCTTGAACCGCGAGCGGTCCAGGTGCTCGCCCACGGCGGCGAACGCCGCCCGGGAGTGGTCCAGGACCCGGCGGTCGTCGTCGGTGAGGTCGCCGGCCTCGGGGATCTCGCCGATGTACTTGGCGGCCATGGAGATCGTGCGGTTGACGAGGTTGCCCCAGGCGGCCACGAGTTCGTCGTTGTTGCGGCGGACGAACTCGGCCCAGGTGAAGTCGGTGTCCTGGGTCTCGGGGCCGGCCGCGATGATGTAGTAGCGCAGGGCGTCGGCGGAGTAGCGCTCCAGGAAGTCGCGGACGTAGATGGCCACGCGCCGCGACGAGGAGAACTTGCGGCCCTCCATGGTCAGGAACTCGCTGGAGACGACCTCGGTGGGCAGGTTGAGCGCGCCCAGCGAGCCGGCGCCGCCGTCGCGGTCGCCGATGCCGCTGTAGCCCATGAGCATCGCCGGCCAGATCTCGGCGTGGAAGACGATGTTGTCCTTGCCCATGAAGTAGTAGGACTCCGCCTCGGGGTCCTGCCACCAGCGCCGCCAGGCGTCGGGGTCGCCGGTGCGCTTGGCCCACTCCACCGCCGCCGACAGGTAGCCCACGACGGCGTCGAACCAGACGTAGAGCCGCTTGTTGGCGTTGTCGCTCCAGCCCTCCAGCGGGATCGGCACGCCCCAGTTGAGGTCGCGGGTGACCGCGCGCGGCTGGAGGTCGTGCAGCAGGTTCAGCGAGAACTTCAGGACGTTGGGCCGCCACTGGCCGGACTTGGAGGTGAGCCAGGTGCCCAGGACCTCGGCGAACGCCGGCAGGTCGAGCATGAAGTGCTCGGTGTCGACGAACTCGGGGACCTCGCCGTTGACCTTGGAGCGGGGCTCGATGAGGTCGATGGGGTCGAGCTGGTTGCCGCAGTTGTCGCACTGGTCGCCGCGCGCGCTGTCGTAGCCGCAGATGGGGCAGGTGCCCTCGATGTAGCGGTCGGGCAGGGTGCGGCCGGTGGAGGGCGAGATGGCGCCCTTGGTGGTGCGGGTGAAGATGTAGCCGTTGTCGTAGAGCCCGGTGAACAGTTCCTGGGCCACGGCGTAGTGGTTGCCGGTGGTGGTGCGGGTGAACAGGTCGTAGGACAGGCCGAGGGCGACCAGGTCCTCGACGATGACCTGGTTGTAGCGGTCGGCCAGTTGGCGCGGGGTGACACCCTCCTGGTCGGCGAGGACCTGCACGGGGGTGCCGTGCTCGTCGGTGCCGCTGACCATCAGGACGTCGTGCCCGGACATTCGCTGGAAGCGCGCGAAGACGTCGGAGGGGACTCCGAACCCGGAGACGTGTCCGATGTGGCGGGGGCCGTTGGCGTAAGGCCAGGCCACCGCGGTCAGGATGTGGCGTTTCGACGACATGCCACAAGCCTAAAGCCGCCGCGCCGCCGGTTCAGCCGAGTTTCGCGGCCTGTGGACAACGCGATCTCACCTCCCGCGGACGGCACCCCGCCCGTCCCCCTGCGGCCCCGCCGCCCCCGGTGGCCCGCCCCCACCCGGCCCCTCCCCATCGACCCCTCCTCCCCCACCGGCCGCCCCGCGCCGGGCGACCGGCGGGGTGGCGAGTCGGTAAGGTGTCTCCTTAAGCTCGTCTGCCGAGACAGGCGTCCGCGCCAACGCGCCCCTCCAGCCCAGCGGACACGGCCGGCACGGCCCAGGATCGACGAAGGCGGTGGTCACCATGGTCACCCGCGCCTTCGCCGTGCTCGTCGCACTGGCCCTGCTGGTGCTCGGCGCGCCCGTCGCGCCCACCGCCGCCGCTGTGCCGCCGCCCGCCGCGCGGGCCGACGGCGCCCGCCCGGCCGTCCCGGCCGACCTCCCCGCCGCCCTGTGGGACGAACGCGACTCCGGCGCGGTGGCCCTGGCCTTCCCCGGCTGGAGCGGCGACCACCGCCCGCAGGTGCGCGACCTGCCCGACGCCTACAGCCCCGAACTCCCGTGGTCGCCGCCGCCGGGCGGCCCGTGGGGGCGGGTGCCCCCGCCGGTGTCGGCCCCGGTGCCCGACACCGCCGTCGCGTTCGCGCTGCCGCCGGGCCGCGCGCCGCCTCTCACCGCGCGTGTGTGAACCATCCCCCGCCGCGTCCAGCGGCACCCGCGGCCCCGTACGCCGGCGCCGCCACGGTCGCATGAACTGTTCGTGAGAGGTAGTCCATTGTCCACACAATCGGGAGCCGGAACGCGCTGGCTGCGCGGCCTCGTCTCCCTCGCCATCGTGATCGGCGCGTTCGGCGCCGCCTGGTTCATCCCGCCGCAACTGGGTCTCGACCTCAGCGGCGGCACCCAGATCGTCCTGGAGACCCAGGACGCCCCCAACGGCACCGAGGCCAACGCCGAGAACACCGACCAGGTGATCGAGGTGCTGCGCGAGCGCATCGACAGCCTCGGCGTCAGCGAGGCGACGATGTCGCGCTCAGGCGAGAACCGCATCATCGTCGAGCTGCCCGGTGTGCAGGACCCCACCGAGGCGGCCGAGATCCTGGGCCAGACCGCCCAGCTCACCTTCCACCCCGTGCTTGGGGTGGCGCCCGCGCAGGGCAGCGGCGTGCAGGCGCCCACCGGCGACTTCGCCAACGCCCCCGCCGAGGCCGGTGCCACAGCCGACGAGTCCAACGCTCCCGCCGACGAGGCCAACGCCCCGGCCGACGGCCAGGACACCGGCGGCGACGGCGGTGGTGAAGGCGGCGGCGAGGGCGGCGGCTCCGAGATGAGCCAGGAGCAGCTCGAACAGCTCCTCCAGGGCCAGGGCGGCGCGGGCGCCGGCGGCGGGCAGCCCGCCGAGAACCCCGACGACGTCGCCCGCACCCTGCCCGACGAGCAGGGCAACCAGCTCCAGCTCGGCGAGTCCCAGATCCAGGGCGCCCAAGTCGCCAACGCCGAGGCCGTCCTCGACCCCACCACCAACACCCAGTGGCAGGTCAACGTCGAGTTCCGCGGCGAGGGCCAGGACGCCTGGGCCGACCTGACCGGCCAGGCCGCCTGCGCCCCCCAGGGCGACGCCACGCGCCGCATCGCCATCGTGCTGGACGACCAGGTGATCTCCTCGCCCGAGGTCAACGCCGACACCGCCTGCGACGTCGGCCAGACCGGCGGCAGCACCACCATCACCAGCTCCACCTTCACCCAGGAGAGCGCCCAGGACCTGGCCGTGCTGATCGAGGGCGGCTCGCTGCCGCTGCCGGTCACCGAGGTCCAGCGCCAGACCGTGGGCCCGACCCTGGGCGCCGACGCCATCCAGGCCAGCTTCATCGCCGGCGCGGTCGGCATCCTGCTCACCGCCGTCTACATCTGCGTGGCCTACCGCCTGGTCGGCCTCATGGCGGCGGTCGCCCTGGCCTGCTACACGCTGATCTCCTACGCCGCGCTGGTGGTGCTCAGCGCGACCCTCACCCTGCCCGGCCTGGCCGGGTTCGTGCTGGCGATCGGCATGGCGATCGACGCCAACGTGCTGATCTTCGAACGGGCGCGTGAGGAGTACCAGCAGCAGGAGAAGGTCTACAAGGCCAACAAGTCGGCCGGCATGGCCGACGCCACCGAGGCCGAGTCCAAGCAGGCCGAGTCCGGCGTGCTGTCGCGGCGCCGCCGCCGCGCGATCCCGCCCAACCTGCAAAAGGCGTTCGTCGCCGGCACGCAGAAGGCGTGGAGCGCGGTCATCGACACCAACATCACCACGCTCATCGCCGCCGCCCTGCTGTTCTTCTTCGCCTCGGGCACCGTGCGCGGCTTCGGCGTCACCCTGGGCCTGGGCACCGTGGCGTCGATGGTCTCGGCGCTGGTCATCGCCCGGGTGCTGGTGGAGTGGACCGTGCGGCGCAAGATCGTGCGCAAGCACCCCGCCCTCAGCGGCATCTCCAAGATCAGCCGGGTGCGCGAGTGGCTCACCACCCGCAACCCCGACCTGATGTCGCGCGGCAGGCTGTGGCTGGGCATCGCCGGGCTGGTCACCGTGGTGGCCATCGTCGGCATCGTCGTGCGCCCGCCCAACTTCGGCGTGGAGTTCACCGGCGGCCGCGTCATGGACTTCACCACCCAGGAGAGCATCAGCGTCGCCGACGCCCGCCAGGCGGTCGCCGAGGCCGGGTTCCCCACCGCCGTGGTGCAGGAGTCCGGCGACGGCGACGTCTCCGTGCGCACCGGCCCCATCAGCGACGACGAGGCCGCCGACGTCCAGGAGGCGCTGGAGGCCGAGGCCGGGGGCGCCGAGCGGATCTCCGACGAGCGGATCGGCCCGAGCATGGGCGACGAGCTGCGCAACCGCGCGCTCATCGCGCTGGTCGCGGCGCTGGCCCTCCAGATGGTCTACCTGGGCTGGCGGTTCCGCTGGTCGTTCGGCCTGTCCACGATGCTGGCGCTGGCGTTCGACATCGTGCTGGTGATCGGCCTGTTCTGCTGGCTGGGCCGGCCCATCGACGGCGTGTTCCTGGCGGCCATCCTGAGCGTCATCGGCTTCTCGGTGAACGACTCGGTGGTGGTGTTCGACCGGGTGCGCGACGAGTGGGCGCAGGACAGCAAGTCCACGTTCGCCAGGATCACCAACACGGCGATCCTGCACACGCTGCCGCGAACGGTGAACACCACCATCGGCGGCGTGTTCATCCTGGCCACGCTGGCGGTCTTCGGCGGGTCGTCGCTGCGCGACTTCTCGGTGGCGATGCTGGTCGGCCTGATATCGGGCGTGTTCTCCACGATGCTGGTGGCCGCGCCGCTGGCCTCCTGGTTGCAGCGGTGGGACAAGACCCCGCCGCCGCACGTCATCCGCGAGAAGCGCACCAAGCAGCGCCGCGAGCTGCGCGCCGCCCGCGAGCAGAGCGACGGCGCGGTGGTCTAGCGGCCACGCCCGCCGCGCGGACGCGCGGGAGGTGACGAGGGGGTCGGGCCCAGCGCCCGGCCCCCTTCGCCGTTCCCGGACCTCAGCGCCGCCGCCCAACCGGGGCGGCCCGCGCCGCCGGGATCAGGGCCGGCCGGCCCACCCGGCCCGCCGCCCGGCCCCGGCCCGCCCGCTCAGCGGTGCACGGCGTCGTAGACCTCGCGCTTGGGCACGCCCAGCTCGCGGGCGACGTCGCGGATGGCGTCCTTGCGGGTGGCGCCCTCGGCCTCGCGCGCCGCCACGGCCGCCACCAGGTCCTCGGGTTCGCGCGGCGCGTCGGCGGGCGCGGCGCCGGCCACCACCAGGGTGATCTCGCCGCGCACCTCGCCGCGCGCCCAGTCGGCCAGCTCGCCCAGCGGCGCCCGGCGGACCTCCTCGTAGGTCTTGGTCAGCTCGCGGCACACCGCCGCGCGGCGGTCGGCGCCGAAGGCCGCCTCCATCGCCGCCAGGGTGGCCGCGAGCCGGTGGGGGCTCTCGAAGAACACCATGGTGCGGCGCTCCGCGGCCAGCGCCGCGAAGTAGGCGGCCTGGCCCTTGCGGGGGGCGAACCCCTCGAAGCAGAAGCGGTCGGTGGGCAGCCCGGAGAGCACCAGGGCCGTGGTGACGGCCGTGGGGCCGGGCACCGAGGTGACGGCCACCCCCGCCGCCGCGCAGGCCGCCACGAGGCGGTAGCCGGGGTCGGAGACGCCCGGCATGCCGGCGTCGGTGACCACCAGGACGTCGCGCCCGGCGCGCAGCTCGGCCAGCAGCTCCTCGGCGCGGCGGGCCTCGTTGGCGTCGTAGTAGGACACCACGCGCGCGCCGGACTCCCCGCCCAGCCGCAGCCCGGCGCGGGAGGCGAACTGGCGCAGCCGCCGGGTGTCCTCGGCGGCGATGATGTCGGCCGCCTCCAGCGCGCGCAGCAGGCGCGGCGGGGCGTCGTCGAGGTTGCCGATCGGGAGTCCGGCCAGCGTGAGCGTGCCCGCGCCCGCCGGGGCGCCCGGGCCGCCGCCGGCCGCTCGCACGCTGCCCGCGGATTCGTCGCCGTGCCCCGGCTTTCGCGCCCCTGCGGTCACGTTCTCCCCGTTCTCCAGACGCTACGGTTAGCTCATAATCCCCGCCGAGTGGCAGCCGAAGCCGGCCGCTGACCGTCCACCCGTGCCCCAACCTTAAGAGCCGATATGACCAGCACCGCACCCCACGCCACCACCGAGCCGGATCCCACCTGGCGCGCCACGGTCCGCGCGCGCCTGGTCCCGCCCTCCCCCTTCCCGGCGTGGGTGGGCTGGGCCAGCGCGCTGGCGGTGGCCCTGTTCGCCGGCGTGCTGCGGTTCGTGGGCCTGGGGCGGCCGGGCGAGATCTACTTCGACGAGACCTACTACGCCAAGAACGCGCTGGCGCTGTGGGTGTTCGGCTACGAGCACGAGACCGTCGAGGACGCCGACGCCCAACTGGCCACCGGCAACGGCGACATCTGGTCGGGCGGCGCCGACTTCGTGGTGCACCCGCCGTTGGCCAAGTGGATGATCGCGGCGGGCGACTGGCTGTGGGGCCTGCTGCCGATGACCGAGCCGGTGGAGCCGGCCGGCTGGCGCATGGCGGCGGCGGTGTTCGGCACGCTGTCGGTGCTGCTGCTGGTGCGCGTGGCCCAGCGGATGACCCGGTCGTGGCTGCTGGGCAGCGCCGCCGGGCTGATCATGGCGCTGGACGGCCTGCACTTCACGCTGAGCCGCATCGCCATGGTCGACGTGTTCCTGACGTTCTGGATCCTGGCCGGGTTCACCTGCCTGGTGATCGACCGCGACCGCACCCGGGCCCGGCTGGCGCGGCTGGCCGAGCAGGGCTCCACCGGCGCCAACTGGCTGGGCGTGCGCTGGTGGCGGATCGCGGCGGGGGTGTGCCTGGGCGCGGCGATCGGCTGCAAGTGGTCGGCGCTGTTCTACCTGGCCGCGTTCGGGCTGCTGACCGTGGCCTGGGACTACGGCGCGCGGCGCAGCGCCGGGCACCACCGCACCGCGCTGCGGTGGTTCGGCTTCGACGCGGTGCCGGCGTTCTTCCAGACCGTGGGCGTGGCGGCGGTGACCTACCTGGCCACCTGGAGCGGGTGGCTGGCGACCTCGGGCGGCTACGGCCGCACCTGGGGCGAGCAGCACATGGCGGGCTGGCTGGCCGACCTGCCCGGGTGGGTGCAGGGGCCGGTCAACGGGCTGCGCAGCCTGGCCTACTACCACCAGCAGATGTACACGTTCCACAGCGGGCTGTCCAAGCCGCACGACTACGCGTCGCAGCCGTGGGAGTGGATCATCATGCGCACCCCGGTGGCGTTCTACTACAACGACCAGCCCTCCACCTGCGGCCAGCCCGACTGCTCCACCACCATCCTCAGCGTGGGCACGCCGGCGGTGTGGTGGCTGGGCATCGTCGCGCTGCTGGTGATGCTGGGGTGGTGGCTGACCTACCGCGACTGGCGGGCGGGCGCGGTGCTGCTGGGGGTGGCGGCCGGGTGGCTGCCGTGGTTCGCCTACCCCGACCGCACCATGTTCGTGTTCTACGCGCTGCCGATGCTGCCGTTCCTGGTGCTGGCCATCACCATGGCGATCGGCCTGGCCATGGGGGCCGCCGACAGCCGTCCGGAGTTCGCGCCGTGGAGCCGGGTGGCCGGGGGCGTGGTGTTCGGGGTGGTGCTGCTGCTGGTGATCGCCAACTTCGCCTACCTGTACCCGGTGCTCAGCGCCGAGACCATCACCTACGAGGCGTGGGCCGACCGCATGTGGTTCCAGACCTGGATCTACGGCAACGGCGGCGAGGGCTAGCCCGCCCGGGATTGCGCGGACGCATGCCCGACCGGCCCGGAGAAATCAACAGGAACCGCACCGTCGAATGACCGGTTTTTGAACACTGATTTTCGTCCGGATAAGTCTCGGCAACTCCCGTATACGGCTGGTAGTCTCATGGATCGGTTGCGGTTGTAGTTTCCATGGATGGCCCAGGCGCCTCACGGAACTTCACGTGGGCGCTTGTCATTTGGGCGGGAACTCCCGGGGACGGGCGCTCGGCAACCCGGGGCCAGCAGGGTGCGGCCCCGATGTAGTCCCCAAGGGAGAGCAGATGGCTCAGGGCACCGTGAAGTGGTTCAACTCTGAGAAGGGTTTCGGTTTCATCGCCGTTGAGGGCGGTGGACCGGACGTGTTCGTTCACTACTCGGCGATCGCGGGTACCGGCTTCCGGAACCTGGAAGAGGACCAGTCGGTCGAGTTCGAGATCACCCAGGGCCCCAAGGGCCCGCAGGCGTCCAACGTGCGCGCGCTCTGACGTCGCCTGAATTCGTTACTCGGCCCTTCGCTCGGTCTCCGGGCGAAGGGCTGTTTCATTCCCCGCGCCGGGGCTCGCCGGCGGCGCCCGGGCCGACGTCCTGAGCGGCCACCGCCTCAGCGTCCGGCCGCACAACCTCCGCCGCCCCGGCCGGCCCCTCGGCCGCCGCCGCTCCGGGGGCGCCCAGCTCCCGCACCTGCTCGGTCAGCACCGCCACCTGGGCGGTGAGCGCCCGCAACTGCGTCATGACCGCGTCGTGCTGGGCCAGCTCCAACTCCTGGTCCTCCTGCCAGCGGTGCGCGTTGACCTCCTGCTCCAGCGCGGTGACGATCACGCCGATGACCAGGTTGAGCAGGATGAACGCGGTCACCACGATGTAGCCGACGAAGAACACCCACGCCAGCGGCTGGCGGTCCATGGCGGTCTGCGCCACGTCGGGCCAGTCCTCCATGGTGAGCAGCATGAACATGCTGTAGAGGGTGGCGCCGAGGTCGCCGAAGTGCTCGGGGTCGATGTCGTGGAACAGCCGCTCGCCCAGCACGGCGGCGGTGTAGACGACGATCAGCAGCAGCCCGATCACGGTGCCCATGCCGGGAACGGCGTGGAACAGCGCCGAGACGATGGTGCGCATCTGCGGCAGCACGCTGACCAGCCGCAGGATCCGCAGGATGCGCAGCATCCGCAGCACCCCGAACCCGGTCGAGGCGGGGACCACGGCCACGCCCACGACCACCACGTCGAACCAGTTCCAGGGGTCGCGGAAGAACGCGCGGCCCTGGGCGACGCCCTTGATCAAGAGTTCGACGGTGAACACCGCGATGAAGACGACCTCGGCGGCGTCCAGGAGCGGCCCGGCGTGGGCCAGCGGCCCGTCCTCGTAGGTCTCCAGGCCCAGGGTGACGGAGTTGAGCAGGATGGCGCCGACGATCGCGGCCTGGAACCAGCCGCTCGCGACGATCGCCCGCGCTCGGCTGCGCAGCCCTGACACGGCCACCGATCCACTCCCCCGCCCCGCGGCACTGACATCACCGGCAAACGGGACCAACCCTAGCGTTTGGCGTGTACCGGCTCTGCGGGCCGGTCGGGGGCCGGGCGCGCACGCAAACCCGGGCGGGGTCGGCGGCGCGGGCCGCCGGGGAGCATGATGGACACGCGCCGGTCACCCCGGCGGTGTCTCCGCCAGGAACAACACCGGCTAATCTGCTAGAAGGCCGGAGCAATCACCACGGTCAATCGGAGGAACCCGGCATGTTCAACATCGGGGGCGGCGAGTTCGTCCTCCTGGGCCTGCTCGCGCTGCTGATCTTCGGCCCCGACCAGTTGCCGAAGGCCGCGGCGCAGGTCGGCCGGGTGCTGCGCCAGCTTCGCACCATGGCCGACAGCGCGCGCTCCGACATCCAGAAGGGCCTGGGCCCCGAGTTCAAGGACTTCGACGTCGAGGATCTCAACCCGCGCCGGTTCGTGCAGAAGCACTTCTGGGAGGCCGGCGACGACGGCGCCGCGCGGCGGCGCCGCCCGGCCTCGCAGCTCAACGGCAAGCGCCCGCCCTTCGACAGCGAGGCCACCTGACGGGTGATCCCGGCGGCGCACCGCCCTCCCGGATCCGGCGCCCCCTCAGCCGAACAGCATGACCAGCAGCAGGCCGATCCCCATCACCACGGCCGACCCCGCGATCACCGCCGGGGAGTCCAGCAGCGCCACCAGCACCTCGGCGCCGATCGTGCCGATCACCGCCGCCGCCGGCCAGGGCCAGCGCGCGGCCGCCTCCCAGCCGTTGCGGCGCTCCCGGTAGACCTCGGTGAGCGCGGCCCCCGCCAGCAGCGCCCAGAACAGCACGTGCCACACCGCGCGGGTGCCCACCGCGATGTAGTCGGCCGCGCCCGCCGCCGCCATCACGAACAGCGCGGTGCTGATGCCCAGCCGCCAGTGGCCCCGGCCGCGCATGGGCGGGATGGCCTTGCGGCGGGCGGGGGTGTCGCGGCGGAACCGCTCGGCGGCCACGGGAGGGGGTTCGGGGTCCTCGACCGGGGCGGGTTCGGGCTCCGGCAGGGGCGGCGGCGGAGGCGGGGGTTCGGCGTAGTGGTAGCCGCCGGGGGCGAGGTCGCCGATCGGGTACTCGGTGCCGCCGGGGAACTCAGCGCCGCCGGTGCCCGGGGACTCGGGCGCGGGCTCCGGTCGGGGGTGCTCCGGGGAGTCGGGCACGGGGTCTCGCCGCCCTTCTGCGTCCGACGGGCTTCCACGCTCCGTAGTTACCCGCTCGGCCGCGCGTCGGAACGCGCCGGGCCGACCGGGTCGGCGGCCGCGCGGGCGCGGCGCCGCCGGCGTGTGGACGGCGAGAGGGCGGAGCCGACCGGACAGGTGGGACAAGGGGGCGAAGGGTGCGCGGCGCTGCGATGGCCGGCACGGGGGGCGGTGCGGGGAAGGCGGTCAGCCGGTGCGGCCGAGGGGGGACGGTGCGGAAAGGCGCGCCGCGCGGGCGGGGGCGGATACACACCGGTCTCCGGCCCGGGGGCACGGGCCGGAGACCGGTTCGTTCCGAACGGATGCCGGAAGAGGGATGTCGGCCTAGTACCAACCCCAGTTGGCCTCGGCCGCCACGGCCTGGTCGGCGGTGGCCGCCGGAACCGAAGGCGCCAGAATCGCGGTGACCGCGAGGGCCACAACAGCGCACAGCTTCTTTAACACAGCACACCTTCCCATTGCATCGTCATCCATCCCCACATACAAGATGGCCTAACGGACACACTTACGCAAGACCCCAAGTTGTAATATTAACGCACTTCTACCGAAAACTGATGCTTATCGTGCAGAAACCCGCATAAATAATGATGCATCGTGCGGTGCGCACTCCACACCGACGTGATTCACTCCCGCCGCGCGTTCGCGCGGGGGCCGGACCGCCGCACGGCCGGTGGGGCGCGCGGGCGCGGCGCGCGCACCCGTCGCGGCGCACGCGGCCGGGCTGGATCGCCGTCTCACCGGGCCACCTGCCGAAACGACCGGGCGCGACCACGCTGCCCGGGGTTCCCGTGGCACAGCGTGATCATGAGTGGCGGGTCGCGATGGCGACAATCCCCGGGCGGCAGGAGCGGTCATTACGCACCGCGAGCAGGCCGCATTGGCGGACACCGCGATTTTAACGCGTTATGAGAGGCGCAATGCGCACCCCCGCCACTCCCGCCTTTGCGGCGGTTGCGGAGGACGCCCGCGCGCGGCCCGCGACACGGCGATACCGCTCCGCATAACACCGCCCGGCCGACGGATTCGCGCGCCTTCACGCACCGTGGCCGAGAAAGGCGGCGGAGGCCGCACGGCCCGGTGGAAAAGGAAAAGGAGGCCGCTTAGCGGCCTCCGTGGAACTCACAGCCGGTGATTGCCCGCCGCGGGCGCCACCGGTGCGGACACCGCCGGTTCCCGCGCAATCACCGACCGCGCACAGGACAATCCCGAATTCGGGAAGGCCCTGGGTAAGTGGAGCTGAGGGGATTTGAACCCCTGACCCCCTCGATGCGAACGAGGTGCGCTACCGGACTGCGCTACAGCCCCAAGGACGTCTCAAATGCTAGCAGCTTCCGCCCGGTGCTCCGAACCGGTATCCGGCCCCCGCGCCGCCGTGTCCGGATGAGCGCGCGGGGCGGGACCGGCCGGTCCCGCCCCGCCTCGCCTAGTCGCCGGCTGCGCGCAACTGGGCGTCGGTGTACTGGTCGTACACCTGGTTGCGGCGCTCCATCAGCTCGATCACCTCGGCCTCGCGCGCGGCGGCGGCCTCGGCGCGGGCGCGGCGGATCCGCTCCAGGCGCCGGCGGCGGCGCTCCTCGGCCGCGCGGCGCTCCGCGTCGGCCTTGGCCGCCTCGCGCAGCAGCGCCAGGTGGCCCAGCAGCAGCACGGCCGGCGGCGCCAGGACCCACCACGGCCCCAGCCCGGCGGCCACCCCGGCGCCGCTCAGCGCCAGCAGCGCCACCAGCACGGTGGTGCGGCGGCGCCGGCGGGCGATGACCCGGGCGCGGCGCACGCGCGGGCGCGGCAGCGGTTCGCGGCCCACGGCCGCCTCGGGCAGCGCTCCGGAGGCGTGGCGGGCCTCGACGTCGGTGTCGGCGGGGGCGTCGGTGTCGGTGCCGGCGTCCTCGGCGGCGCGGCCGTCGCCGGGGTCCTCGCCCGGCCGGTCGCCGCCGGCGTCGCCGTCCTCGGCGGCGGCCTGGGCACCGTCGTCGGCGCCGTCCTCACCGCCGACCGGCTCGTCGTACTCGACCTGGTCGTCGTGGTCGGGGGCGGGGTCGCGGCGCAGCAGCATCGGGACCAGGACGATGAGCCAGACGACCACGATGGCGAGATACAGAGGAGAGCTGCTCATGACTCCTCCTCGCACCGCCGGTCACCGGACACTCTCAGACGCTCCGGCGACGAGGCTGGTTCATGGCCCATGGCGACCCGCGGCCCGGCGGGCCGCTCCGAGGTCACGATGCGGCGCTGGAGCCCTCCATCGCGCCACTCGTCATTCGCCGTCTCCCATGCGCCATATGCACGTGTTGCCTGCATCGTTGGTACGTCTACGTTCCGCACCGTACGACCAGGTGTCCATAAATGCGCAGTATTCGGCCCGGAGTGTCGTGAGATTACAGTCTTTCCTCTTTCCCCGCCGCCCCATATTGCCGCAGGACACCCAGGTCACGGCGCGGCGGCCCGGGGGGATAGGCGTGATTGCGCGACGCGACCCAGTCCGGTGCCGACAGGTCCCGGCCGGGTATCGGCGATTATCCCGCGAACGGGCGGGTGCTGACACCGGTTTAGGGGCGAAGTCCTTACTCTGGGCGATCACCCGAGGCCGCGGGCGCCGCTCAGGGCCGCCCCGGGCGCGGAGCGGCGCCGGGAGACCCTCCCCCGCCCGGGGTGTCGGGGGCGCCCGCGCCGCCGCCGGGTGCGCCGCTGGTGCCGCTGCCGCGCCGCCGCCAGCGGGCCAGCAGGCCGCCGGGGACGTCCTCGGTGGTCAGCGCGTAGGCGAGGTGGTCGCGCCAGGCGCCGTCGATGTGCAACTGGCGCCGGCGCAGGCCCTCCTCGCGGAAGCCCAGCTTCTCGACCACCCGCCGGCTGGCGCGGTTCTCCGGGCGGATGCTGGCCTCGACGCGGTGCAGGCCCACTGTGAAGAACGCGTGGTCCACGGCCAGCGCCACCGCCGTGGGCGTGGCGCCCCGGCCGGCGTAGGCGCTGTCGATCCAGTAGCCGATCTGGGCCGAGCGCGCCGACCCCCACACGATCGCGCTGATGGTGAGCTGGCCGGCGAACACGCCGTCGTAGGTGATGGCCCAGGGCATCGAGATGCCCTGGCGTGCCTCGCGGCGGATCGCCTGGAGCATGGCCACATACGGCGAGAGCCCGGTGGTCTGGAGCGGCATCTCGGGGTGCGTGGGCTCCCAGGGCCGCAGCCAGTCGGCGTTGCGGACGCGGGTCTCGCGCAGCGCGCCGGCGTCGCGCAGGCGCAGCGGGCGCAGGCCGACCGGACCCTCCGCAAGGGTGATCGGCCAGCCGCGAATCCGGTTCACGTCGCGTCCTTCCGCCGCCTCCGGCCCCACGGGCGGACGGCGGCCCGAGTGCGGGTGTGTGGCGCGTGGTCGCGCGGTAACCGACGAGGAACACCTGGTGCCCCGGTCGCCGATGTCCAGTATCCCACCATTGCGGGTGGCCCGTCAGGCGCCGGGGCGGGGGTGGTCGCCCCCGCGCACCTGGTCGAGGGCGTGGGCCAGGATCGGGCCGAGGACCGCCATGCCGTCGCGGACGCCGCCGCGGGAGCCGGGCAGGTTCACCACGAGCATCCGGTGCCCGCCGCGCTCGGCGACCCCGGCGATCCCGCGCGAGAGCACGGCCGAGGCCACGCCCTTGTCGCGCCCGGCGGCGCGCAGCGCCTCGGCGATGCCGGGGATCTCGTAGGCCAGCAGCGGGCGGGTGGCCTCGGGGGTGGCGTCGGTGGGGCTCAGGCCGGTGCCGCCGGTGGTCACCGCGGCGTCGCAGCCCGCCTCCAGGGCGCGCACCAGGGCCTCGGCCACGGGCGGGCCGTCGGGCACCACCCAGGGGCCCTCCACGGCCACCCCGGGCAGCGCCGCCAGTTCGGCGCGCAGGGCCTCGCCGGAGGCGTCGGCGTAGACCCCGGCGGCGGCGCGGTTGGAGGCGGTGATGGCGGCGACGCGGTAGCGGGCGGCGCCCTCGGCGGGCGCGGGCTCAGCGGGTCCGGCGGGTCCGGGGGCGCTCACCGCGACCGCCGCCAGTGCCCGGTCTTGCCGCCGGTCTTCTCCTCGACCCGGACGTCGGTGGCGACCGCCTCGGGGTCGATGGCCTTGACCATGTCGATGAGCGCCAGCGCGGCGGTCATCACGCAGGTCAGCGCCTCCATCTCGACCCCGGTGCGGTCGGCGGTGCGCACGGTGGCGGTGATGCCCACGCCGGCGTCGTCCACGGCCAGGTCGACGTCGACCCCGTGCACGGCGATGGGGTGGCACAGCGGCACGAGGTCGGGGGTGCGCTTGGCGCCCTGGATGCCCGCGATGCGGGCCACGGCCAGGGCGTCGCCCTTGGGGACCTCGCCGCCGCGCAGCGCGGCGACGGTGGCGGGGCTCAGCAGCACCCGGCCGGTGGCGGTGGCCGTGCGCGCGGTGACGTCCTTGGCCGAGACGTCGACCATGCGGGCCGCGCCCGAGGAGTCGAGGTGGCTCATCCCGGAT
This sequence comes from Streptomonospora mangrovi, assembly GCF_027604915.1. Taxonomy (GTDB): domain Bacteria; phylum Actinomycetota; class Actinomycetes; order Streptosporangiales; family Streptosporangiaceae; genus Streptomonospora; species Streptomonospora mangrovi. The sequence continues at coordinate 129,056 of NZ_JAJAQC010000010.1, read as the reverse complement.
GGATGGGCGTCGGGCATGGTGGGCTTCCTTCTGGAGTGTGGGTCGGTGGCGCCCGCCCCGGAGGGGGCCGTGTCCGCTCAGGCGCCGGCGGGGAGCTGGAGGACCTCCACCACGCTGCCCTCGGGCAGCTCGGTGGTGTGCTCGGGCACCACCACCAGGGCGTTGACCTCGGCGAGCGCGGAGAGCTGGTGGGAGCCCTGCCGCGACACCGGGGCGGCGGTGTAGCCGCTGCCGCCGGCGCGGTCGTGGTCGAGCACGGCGCGCAGGTAGGAGCGGCGGCCCGGCGGCGAGTGCCGCACGGGAGCGGTCAGGCGGGCGTGCACCGAGGGCAGCGGGTCGGGGGGCAGGCCGCGCAGCCGGCGCAGGGCGGGCAGCACGAACAGGTAGAAGGACACGAACGAGCTGACCGGGTTGCCGGGCAGGGTGAGGATGGGGGTGGCCGGGTCGCCCACCGTGCCCAGGCCCTGGGGCTTGCCGGGCTGCACGGCCACCTGCTCGAACCGCACGGTGCCCAGGCCCGACAGCACCTCCTTGACCACGTCGTAGGCGCCCATGCTGACGCCGCCGGTGGTCAGCACGATGTCGGCCTGCACCAGGACGTCCTCGATGGTGCGCAGCACGGTGGCGGGGTCGTCGCCGACGAACCCGTGCCGGTAGGCGGCGCAGCCGGCGTCCAGGGCGGCGGCGGTCAGCATGTAGCTGTTGGACTCCCAGATCTGGCCGGGGCCGATCGGCTCGCCGGGCTCCACCAGTTCGGCGCCGGTGGAGAGCACGACCACGCGCGGCCGGGGGTGCACGCGGACCGCGCGGCGGCCCACGGCGGCCAGCACCGCGAGTTCGGCGCCACCCACCCGCGCGCCCCGGTGCAGGACCGTGGTGCCCTTCTCGACGTCCTCGCCGACGCGTCGCACGGCGTTGCCGGGGCGCACCGGCCGGGTGATGGCGACCTCGGCCTGGCCGCCGTCGGTCCACTCCACCGGCACGACCGCGTCGGCGCCCCGCGGCAGGGGCGCGCCGGTCATGATGCGGGCGCAGTGGCCGCGGCGCACCGCCGTGGCCGAGGGGTCGCCGGCGGGGATGTCGGCCACGACGGGCAGCCGCACGGGCGCCTGGGCGGTGGCCTGGGCGACGTCGGCGGCCGCGACGGCGTAGCCGTCCATCGAGGAGTTGTCGAAGGCGGGGAGGGAGACGGGCGAGGCGACCGGCTCGGCGAGCACCCCGCCGTGGGCGCGGAGCAGGTCCAGCTCGATGGGGTCGAGCGGGCGGACCAGGTCCAGGACGTCGGAGATGTGCTGCTCGACGGTCTTCATCGCAGGCTCCCTCAGCCATACCCGGGTGTCGGCGCGGCGGTGCCGCGGCGGTGCGGCGCGTGTGGACCCGGCGGGTCAGTCGTCGGCGCGCGCGGTGTCGTGGGCGGCGACGAACTCCCGCAGCCAGGGCAGGAAGTCGGCGGCGAGGTCGGGGCGCTCACACGCGAATTCCACCACAGTGCGGAGGTAGTCGGCCTTGTTGCCGGTGTCGTAGCGCTGGCCGCGGAACAGGACGCCGTGCACGGGGCCGCCGTCCTCGGGCTTGCGGCGGGCGAGTTCGCGCAGCGCGTCGGTGAGCTGGATCTCGCCGCCGCGGCCGGGGCCGGTCTCACGCAGCACGTCGAAGACGGCGGGGTCGCAGATGTAGCGGCCGATGATGGCCCAGCGGCTGGGGGCCTGGTCGGCCGGGGGCTTCTCGACGAGGTCGGTCACCACGACGACGTCGTCCTCGTCGGTGGCCTCGATCGCGGCGCAACCGTAGAGGGAGACCTGCTCGGGCTCGACCTCCATCAGCGCGACGACGCTGCCGCCGTAGGTGTCGCGGACCTCGATCATGCGCCGCAGCAGGGCTTCGCGCTGGCCGATGAGGTCGTCGCCGAGGAGGACGGCGAACGGCTCGTCGCCGACGTGGGAGGCGGCGCACAGCACCGCGTGGCCCAGCCCGCGGGGCTCGCCCTGGCGGACGTAGTGGACCTGCGCCAGCTCGCTGGACTCGCGCACGGAGTGCAGGCGCTGGGTGTCGTTCTTGGCCCGCAGCGCCTCCTCAAGCTCGTAGGCGCGGTCGAAGTGGTCCTCGATGGAGCGCTTGCTGCGGCCGGTGATCATCAGGACGTCCTGGAGGCCGGCGGCGACCGCCTCCTCGACCACGTACTGGATGGCCGGCTTGTCGACGATCGGCAGCATCTCCTTGGGGGTGGCCTTGGTCGCGGGCAGGAACCGGGTGCCCAGTCCGGCCGCGGGTACGACGGCCTTGGCCACTCCGGCCGGGCGGCGGTGCGTATCTGTCATGTCGGCACTTTAGGCCAGTCGCGCCGCCCGTGCCGCCCAGCCCCGCCGCCGCGCGCGCCGCCCGGGCCGGTGCGGGCGGGGCCGGGGCGGTGCGGGCGGGAGAAGGCGGGGGGCGGCGCGGGGCTGCCGGGGCGCGGGGGAAGCTGCCAGACTGCTGTGCCGTGAGCACGGTGGAGAGCAAGCGGGAGATGCGGCGCCGGATCCTCGCGGCGCGGCGGGCCATGCCCGAGGCGGAGCGGGCGGCGGCGGGGCCGGCGCTGCGCGAGGCGCTGGCGGAGGTCCCGCTGCTGACGACGGGCGGCACGGTGGCGCTGTACTACTCGGTCGGCACCGAGCCCGACACCCGCAAGCTGCTCGCGGCCCTGTGGAAGCACGGGACCTACGTGCTGCTGCCGGTGTGGGTGGCCGGGGGCGAGCTGGACTGGGCGGCCTACGACGGGCCGGACACGCTGGCGCCGGCCGGGCGGGGCCTGGTGGAGCCTATAGGCCCCCGCTACGGCCCGGACGCGCTGCGGCGGGCGGCGGCGGTGCTGTGCCCGGCGCTGGCCGTGGACCGGTCGGGTCGGCGGCTGGGGCGGGGCGCGGGGTGCTACGACCGGGCACTGGCGCACGCGGGGCCGCACACGCTGAAGCTGGCGGTGACATACGACACAGAACTGGTGGAGGAGGTCCCCGCCGAACCGCACGACCGCGCGGTGGACGGCGTGGTGACACCGGGGCGGGGCCTGGTCCGGTTCTAGGCAATTGCGGGGGCGCGGCCGCGCAGGGGTGCGGCCGGCGCGGCAACCGGGATCCAGAAGTAGGGGTCGGCCGGCGGGGGCGGTGAGGTCGGCGGCGGAGCGAGTGCACGGCCCGCGCGGGCGGGGGTCAGCGCGGTGACGGCGGCGGGCCGGACTCCGGAGCCGATCAGCGGGTGGAACACCGGGGCGGCGGGCGGCGTTGCACGGTATCGGCAGCGCCACCGTGAAGGCGCTCCGCCCCCGATGTCGCGGCTGTGCTGCCCGACCGCGTAATATTTGGCAGTCGACGGGTGAGAGTGCCAGCAAGGAGGACCCCAGTGCCGACGTACCAGTACGCATGCACCGAGTGCGGCTCCCAGTTGGAGGCCGTGCAGAGCTTCAGCGACGACGCGCTGACCGTCTGCCCCGAGTGCCAGGGGCGGCTGCGCAAGGTGTACTCCGCCGTGGGCATCGTCTTCAAGGGCTCCGGCTTCTACCGCACCGACAGCAACTCCTCGTCCAACCGCTCGGTGATGGCGGGGGCGAGCAAGAACGGTGGCAAGGACGACTCCTCGGGCGGCGCCAAGAGCGAGTCCACGGGTTCGGACTCCGGCTCGGCGTCCTCGGGCTCCGACTCCTCCTCGACCGCCAAGGCCGACTCCTCCAGCGCCGCCGCGACCGCCGCCAAGTAGCCGCCGCCAGTCCGCGCCCTGAGGGGCCACCGGACTCCGGGCCACCGGGCACGGCGCCGCGCGGCGCACCGTACTCTCGCACCCGGGCGGGCCCCGGCCCGCCCGCCGCCGCGCCGCCCTAGAGCGACCCCGAAGCCGCCCCGATGCGGCCCGCCGCACGCTGGGGGTCCAGGCCCCTCCTGGGAGCAAGCCGCCCTCGGGGCCGGGCGGTGAACCGCCGACACCACGCACCCGGCGCGCCGCGCGCCCCGCCAAGCGTGGGTCCTGTCGACTCCACCGGCCGTTCCCGGCCCGGCCGACCGGCCACCGCCGGTCCCCCGCCCGATCTCCGCAGGGCACCGCCCGCCCTTTCCGCCCCGCGTCCGAGCGCGCGATGAGGCGCGCTTCCGTTTCCGTGTGCCGGGAGCCACGCCTATCTCGCGGTGGCCGTTCCTTCGATTGGTGGGACCTTCCACCGCCGTCCTGTCGGCCCTGTGGACAACGGCGACACGCCACCCCGGTCCCGGCCTACCGTGCTGCCATGGACACCACGCACCCGCCCGGCCGCCGCCTCCCCGACCTCCACCGCCCGCGCCCCCACCTCGCCCGCCTCGTCTGCCTCCGCGCCATTCACCGCTCACGCGCGCCCGCCGACGATCCGCCAGGAGCGGGCACCCCCGTTCGCCCGGGAACGGCGCCGTGAGCGCCCTGTGGCGGGCCCTCCGCCTCCTCGCGCGGTGGCGCCGACCGCTCGGCACCGCCTGCGCGGCGCTGGCCCTCACAGGGGCCGTGCTGCTGCTACGCCCGCCTCCCGCGCCCACCGCCGAGGTCTGGGTGGCGGCACGGCCGCTCACCGCCCTGGAGCCCATCTCAGCGGGCGATCTGGCCGTGCGCACGCTGCCCGTCCACGCCGTTCCCGAGGGCGCCCTGAGTCCCGCCCGCAGCGCCGTGGGGCGGTCGCTCTCCGGTCCCGTCGGCCGCGGCGAGGTCATCACCCGGGCGCGGCTGGCCGATCCCCCGGCGCGGGGGCACGGCCCCGGCATGGTGGCGGCGCCGCTGCGCGTACCCGACCCCGGTGTAGTGGACCTCCTGCGCCCCGGCAGCCGGGTCGACGTCCTCGCGGCCGCGCCCGATCCCGCCGCCGCCGGGTTCGACGGCGCGCGGTTCGGCGGCCCGGCCGCGGCCCCCGCCGTGACCGTCGTCGAGGACCGCCCCGTCATCGCCGTGCCCGGCCCAAGGCCAGACTCCGGGGCGGGCTCGGGTGGCGGAGCGGGCGGACCCCCGGGCGCGCTGGTCCTGCTGGCCGTCCCGCCCCACGAGGCCCGCGCGCTGGCCGGGCACGCCGCCGGCGACCTCCTGTCCATCACCATCCGCGGTTGACCTCTCACCCGGGGTGGTGAATGCTGTCCGGCGTTCCACGGCGCCGCGTTCGGGCACGTGGACACCTGCGAAAACCGACCCACTGCGTTCTATGAGGAGAGATGAACGGTTTCCGGCAGTTCCTGATGCAGGGCAACCTCGTGCAACTCGCGGTGGCGGTGGTGATCGGCGCGGTGTTCGCCGATCTGGTCACCGCCTTCACCGAGGGCTTCATCACGCCCCTGATCGGCGTCTTCGGCGGGGTTCCGACCTTCGGCGAGCTGTACTTCGAGGTCAACGGCAGCCGGTTCCTGTACGGCCAGTTCATCGACGCCGCGGTCAGCTTCCTGCTCACCGCGGCCATCGTGTACTTCTTCGTCGTCCTGCCCATGACCAAGGTCCTGGAGCGCTTCGCCGCGAAGGAGGAGGCCGTCAACCGCGAGTGCCCGCACTGCCGCAGCGAGATCAGCAAGGCGGCGTCGCGCTGCGCCTACTGCACCTCCGAGGTCACCCCCGAGACCGTGCCGGCGACCGCGTCGGAGTCCGCGCCGTCTGCGCCGTCCGCATCGTCCGCGTCCTGATCCCTCCGGCGCCCGCGTCGGAGTCCGCGTCCGCCCGCGTCCGGCCGGGTCCCTCGAGGCCGGGCGCGAGGCGGCGCGCGGTGCGAGCGGATCGACCTCACGGCGACCGGGAGCTACCCGTGGGGCGCGTCGTACTCCCAGTGCCAGGGCTCATAGGGGCTGGAATAGGCCCACTGCGGGTGGAACCAGCCCCACTGGGTGGAGTTCGCCTCCAGCCACGCGAACTGCGGGGTGCCCTCCGTCTGCACGCCGCCGCACATGTCCACCGCCAGGCCCCAGCCGTGGTTGCTGGTGCCGGGCACGGCGGCGTTGCCGGGCGGCTGCTCCTGGTAGACGCGGTGCTGGTTGGGCAGGTCGCGGTAGGAGCTGGTGAGGCAGATGGGGGTGCCGAACTCGGCGGTGTAGGCCTGGTTCATCTCCAGGAAGTCCACGGCGGCGTCGGCGCGCAGGAAGTGGCCGCCCTCGTGCAGCTCGCACAGCGCGCCCTGGGGCAGCAGGCCGTTGGGGTAGCCCGACGCGTCCTGGCCGGCGGTGGGGTCGCACTCGACCCCGGCCATGTAGGCGTCGGGGTCCAGGCCGCGGTCCTCCAGCTCCTCCGTCAGCTCCCGGGTGCTCTCCTCGGACTGCTCGCGCAGCGCGGCCAGGTCGTCCTCCAGCTCCACGCGCTCCAACTGCGTCTCGGCCTGGAGGTCCTGCGCCTTGCTCGCGAGGTCGGCCTGGCGGTCGCGGAGCGAGTTGGCCTCCTCCAGCAGCGCCTCCTTGTCGTCGGCGAGCTTGAGGACGTGCGACTCCACCTGGAGGTCCTGGTCGAGGTTGCCCGAGGTCATCACCCCGAGGATCCCGCCGTCGGGCTGCTGGTAGAGCGTGCTGCCGAGCTGGGCCAGCGGCACCCGCATGTCCGACAGCCGCAGCTCGGTCTGCTGGAGGTCGTGCAGCGTGGAGATCAGCTCGTCCTGGGCGTCCTCCAGGTCGTCCTGGCGCTTGGTGTACTCCTCGGTGGCGTCCTCCAACTCCTCCTTGGCGTCGTCGGCCTGCTGCTTGAGCTGGTCGAGGTCGGAGTCGGCGGAGGCGGAACCGCTGGGGACCAGGAGGAGCGCGACAAGGAGGACCAGGAGCGCGGACATGCCGCCGTGCCGCTGAGCACGCGGGGATAGCATCAGCGGTGAGAAGGACCCGATTCGCGGCACGCGGCGCACGGACCGCGTGGAATCGAGGGTGAACGGCACGAGGGTCCTCCGCTGAGTGTCCGGTGGTTCACGTGGCCGAACCGCAAGTTACTACATGTCCACTATGGGACGGTCCCGATCGGCCAGGGGGTACGCCGCCCGCTCCGCACCCACCGGCACCGCCTCGAAACAGCCGGTCACCAGCGGTACGCTCGCCCAAAATGAGCCAAAACACCCTCCGCGCCAGGCCCGTAGCCGCAACCGCGGCACCCATCGGTGAGCAAGATCACCGGGCAGCGGTGGCAACCATACCGGCAGCAGAGTACTCAACCGACGCCCTCGCCCGCCGCAACCCGCCGACACCACGGCCCCCGCGGTTCTCCGCTACCCTTGATGACTGTTCCGGCCTCATAGCTCAGGGGACAGAGCACCACTCTCCTAAAGTGGGTGTCGCAGGTTCGAATCCTGCTGGGGCCACCCTGCCTGACCTGCGGCGACGCCCGTCTAGGTGTCGCCCGGCCCCGTTTCCGACAGTCAATCCGACCGTCATCGCCTGGTGCGGCACGTCTCGCCATGCCGCGCCACGTCCTGCGCGCACCTCGGATTCCTTCCCGAACACGACAGCGGCCCCGGCCGGACGTGCCTGCGTCCGTCCGGGGCCTTCGTGCCCGGCACTCACCTGGAACGGCCGGCCCGACCGGTTCGTTCGGCCGGGCCGACCGTCATCCAGCCGGCCGCGTCAGCGCCCGCGGATCGGTTGATCGGTTACCAGTAGCCCTAGTTGCCGCCGAAGGTCACGACGAGGCGGCCGTCCGCGTCGAAGGACCAGTCCAGGGCACCGGTGTAGGAAGAGCATCGGGAGCCGTTGGAGCCGGACCAGAACTGGTTCGAGCTGTCAGCGTCGCCGATGATCCTGTCGTTCGATCCGCTGTCGCACGAGGTGTTGTCCCGGAACACCGAGGAGCCGCCGTCGAAGTTGAAGTTGCGCTCCTCATTGTCGATGCTGACGTTGGCCGAAATCGTCATCGAGCCGGTGTTCCTGTTGTAGGTGAACCCGTGCTTGCCGTTGTCGTAGGCGATGTTGCCCCGGATGACGTGGTCGACCCCGATGTCCTCGCCGCCGAGCTTGTAGCCGTTGCGGTCGCCGCTTCCGGCCTGGGAGCCGTCGCTGAGGGTCCCGTTCTCGAAGGCGAGGGAGTCCTCGATGGTCACCGCACCGATGGCGCCCGTGTCGTCCTTGGTGAAGAGGTCGTAGCCGTCGTCGATGTTGTTGTGGGCCACGGTGTAGCGGAAGACGTTGCCCTCCCCGACGGTGAGCTTCGGGGCGAAGCCGTCGGCGTCCTCACCGTCGGAGTCGACGTTGTCATGCGACACCGAGCTGACGATCAGGTTGTTCGAGGGCCACTCCGCCCTGGGAGCACCGGCGGTGTACCGCGACAGTTGCAGCCCGGTGTCGCGGTTGTGCCGGGTGGTGACCCGCTCGATGATGTTGTCGCTCCCGCCCAGCAGGATCCCGTTGTCCCCGGCCCGCTCGACGATGATGCCGTTGATGTGCCACCAGTCGCCGCCGATGGCGATTCCCCGGTTGGAGGAGTCTTCGCTCTGGGCCGAGAAGTTCAGCACGGGAGTCTCACCGGGGTAGGCGAACAGCTCGTTGCGGTCGCCCGACAGGCCGTCGTTCCCCGGCTCGATGTGAACCGTCTCGGAGAAGTCGTAGCTACCGCCGCGCATGTAGATCGATCCGCCGGGCTCGATCCGGTCGATCGCCGAGGTGAGCGTCGTCGGATCGGACTCGGTGCCGGATGCGCCGTCGCTACCGCCCGGAGCGACGAAGAGCTCGTCGCCGGAAGGAGGTGGGGTGTCGCCTCCGTTGTCCGGTGGCGTGTCGCCTCCGTTGTCCGGTGGCGTGTCGCCTCCGCCGTCCGGAGGCGAGTCGGCGTAGGTCTCGAACTCGGCGACGCGCGGTGTGCCGCTCGAACTGGTGATCTCGAAATTGATCTTCCGCAGGGACGTCGCGTCGAAGGTGATGACACCCGCGCCGCTGCCGGTGGCCAGGACAGCGCCCGTGGCGTGGTCGACGACCCGCCAAGAGCCGATGTTGCCTTCAGATCCGCTTGCCTCGCGGATGTTGATCGTGGACACGGTTGCGTCGGAGCCCCACTTGACCGAAATGCGACCGGTCGAGCCGCTCGGTGACCAGTAGGTGCTCATGTCGCCGTCGATGACGTTTCCGTAGCTGGTCCCGCTGGCCTTGCTGGAGCCGTCGGCGCCGGCCCCGAGGCTGAGGTTGGTCCCGTCGGGAGGATCGGTCGGGTCAGGGTCATTCGGATCCGGCTCATTCGGATCGGGGTCGTTCGGATCCGGCTCATTCGGATCCGGGTCGCTCGGGTCCTCCGCTTCGCAGTTGCCGTCCGAGACCCGGTTGCCCTGCCCCGCGCCCGCGGTCTGGGCCACCACCTCCGGCACGCAGCCGGCGTCGTCGAGCTCGTAGGAGTACGGAATGTTCACCGTGGTGTTGGACTGCGGGTCAGGTCCGGCGGGATAGTTCTCGTCGCCCTCGCTCGACCACGTCACGTTGTCGAAGATGTTGCCGCTTACCTCCCAGGAGCCCCTCTCATCGGTGTAGAAGGTGCCCAGGACGTCCTTGGAGTCTTTGAAGTAGTTGTTCTCCACCTTCGCGCTCGCCCCGGCCCGCGAGTTGATGCCGGACGTCTGAATGCCCACGTAGTGGTTGTTGTACATGTGCCCGATACCCCCACGCAGCAGGGGGGTGCGGGAGTCGATGTTCTCGTACAGGTTGTGGTGGAAGGTGACGAAGCCGTTGGAACGGTCGCTCTCGCTGGACCCGACCAGGCCACCGCGACCGGAGTTGCGAAGAATGCTGTAGGAGAGGGTGACGTACTGGGTGTTGTTCTTCATGTCGAAGAGGCCGTCGTAGCCCTCCGACTCCCCGCCGGCCGCCTCCAAGGTGACGTGGTCGACCCAGACGTTGCGGACGCCGCTCTCCATCCCGATGGCGTCGCCGCCGTTGGAGGTGGGCGAGCCGGACTTCTTGACGTTCCGGACGGTGACGTTCTGGATGATGATGTTGCTGGACTCCCGGATGTGGATGCCCAACTGGTCGAACACGGCTCCACCGCCGACGCCGACGATCGTGACGTTGCTGATCTTCTTGAGCTCGATCACGTCGTCGGCCGTTTCGCAACCATCGCCCGACACCTTGGAGGTGTTGCCGTGGTTGATGGTCCCTTCCACCTCGATGATGACCGGAGTACTGGTGCTGGGCCGCTCGCACAGGGCCTCGTGGATCTGGGTTCCGGTCGTGGCCCGGACCGTCTGCCCGCCCGCGCCGCCGGTGGTCCCGCCGTTCTGGGCCGCGTAACCCGTGGCCTCACCGGTCTGCGCCGATGCCGGAGATATCGGCAGGGCCAGACCCGCCGCCACCACGGCCACCGTGACCAGCGCCGACGCGAGTCGACTCATCATTGATCGTTTCACTTTCCGCCCTTCGTAGTAGGCCGAAGCCTTGGGAAGCGCTTTCCCTGAGGATAAAGAAAGCGCTTTCCAAGTCAATAGCGAACGAAGGCACATTCTGTGTTCACGTCGCCGTGGCGTGCCGCCTTCGCACCTGAACTCCAGGTCACCCCCCTGCGCGGCTCGTGTAGGCGTGCCAATCGCCCGTGCCAAACGTACGCCTGCGGCGCCACCGGATGCGGGCACCTGCCCGGTTGATCGACCGCGACCGGTAATTGATTACCGGCGTTTATCAATGGGTGAAAATCGTTGTGGAGAGAAGTGAAGCCGAGCAGTCCACCGACAGGTTCAAGGCGCCGACCGACACTGGCCCCGCTACCGGGCTCAGCCGCAAGGCCGGGAGCCCCGCATGCGCGGGGAGCACATCGCGATCATGGAGGGGGGTGGTATGGGGGTGGGACCATCCCCGCGTGCGCGGGGAGCACCCCTCGAAAATCGATCCGACGATCCCGCCGACGGGACCATCCCCGCGTGCGCGGGGAGCACCGGCGGATCGACGCGGGCGCGGAGCTGGCTCTGGGACCATCCCCGCGTACGCGGGAGCACTTCCACTTGGTCTCCCAGACCGTGCCGAGGTAGGAACCATCCCCGCGTGCGCGGGGAGCACGCCAGCGCGTCGGCGCCCATGCGGGCCACGTTGGGACCATCCCCGCGTGCGCGGGGAGCACCAACCTCAACGTCCACAACGGGGAGAGGTTGGGGGGACCATCCCCGCGTGCGCGGGGGGCACGAGTTGGTGTGGTCGGGGCTGGTGGAGGGGGCGGGACCATCCCCGCGTCCGCGGGGGGCACAAAGCGACAACCGGGGGCGGGTGCTCGCGGCGGGGACCATCCCCGCGTGCGCGGGGGGCACACCGGCGGCACGGTGGACTTCTTCGGCGCGGAGGGACCATCCCCGCGTGCGCGGGGGGCACGACACGGTGCGCTCCTGGCGCGATGCCGACGTGGGACCATCCCCGCGTGCGCGGGGGGCACACTTATTGAACAGGGCGTTTATGGGCTGGCGCTAGCCTTTTTGGCCACTTCTTCGAAAATGGACAAATTGGACAAGGTGGCGGCGTTCATTCGTCTCGCCCCCGTTCCTCGCTGGTGCCCGCGATGCCCTCGGCGGCGGCGTCATCGGCCGTCGCGATCAGGCGGCCGAGGAGGCTCACGCTGGGTACGGCCAGGATGATCGAGCGGGCGAGGTGGGCGGCCTGGTAGCGGACACGGCCGGAGTTGTCGCCGTCGTAGCTGATCAGCCAGTCTGTGTGCTGCATGGTCAACTCCGTGAATGCCGCGTAGGCGGCGGGACCGAGAAGTCGCGGAGTGTAGGAACGGCGAAGCGCTTCGGCGGCGAGGTGCCGGCCGTGGCCTGGGTCGAAGCTGGATGCGGGATGGCCGCCCCCGGCGGCGTCTGGGCGGCGGTCATCGGCCATCACCGTGCCACCCCCGCCCCGGCCGTTTCGCGCGCGGGCGCGGAGTGGGCAAGGTCCGGTCCCAGCGCCAGGAGGAGGCGCACCGCCTCGGCGAGGTCTGTCATGTCAGCCCGCCCGCACCCGACCATTGCGGCAGGCTCGGTTTGGGCGATCGGCTCAGTGTCGGGCGGACCGCAGTTCGGGCAGCCGATGCGGGTCGGCGGGACGGGAGCGCCGCAGGCAGGACACGGGAAGCACCATTCGATCGGCGCGGTCGCCACGGCGGCGGGAGCGGTCGGTTCGGCGGCCCGCGCGGCGGAATCGGGCAGGTAGGGCCGGACCCGGGCCGCGCGGCGCAGGCGGCGCCACACGGCGGGGGCGGCGTGCTTGCCACGGGACAGCAGATGCATATGGTCCCCCTGAGGGGTCGGGCCGGGGTCGAAGGCACCGGCGGTGGGAGGGCGGAAACGTCAGGGCCGCAGTTCGGCCCACGTCGTGCAGTCGCCTGAGCGGCGGCGGACGGACCCCATGGACGCCGCGATCGCGGACACCAGGCCGAGGCCGTCCGGGGCCTCGCGGCTTGCCTCCGTCACGGCGTCGACCAAGCGCGGATGGCTTCCACGCTGGTCGGTCACCTCGATCCGGGTCATGTCCTCGGTGCCGATCACGTGGACGGTGATGTCACCCGCGCTCGCGCGCACGGCCGAGGCCACGAGTTCCGTGGTGATCAGTTCGGCGTCGTCGGAGTGGTCGAATCCGGCCAGCAGCGCGGCAACGCCGTGGCGCGCCACTGTCACCATCGCCGGGGTTGCGGGGAGAGTTAGGGATTCGTCCATAGCCCGCCTTACGACAGGATTAGCACGTACAGACTCTTAACCTGTACGTGCAGCTTGATTCGGCACGTGCCGGTTGTCAAGCTGTTCGTGCGAATCGCATCGTGAGAATGGGAGTGCGCCCGTGGCCCGCCCGACCTATCAGCGCATCGCCGACGAGCTGCGACGGCGCATCGTCTCGGGCGAGTACGAACCGGGTGACCGGTTGCCGTCGCGGCAGGCACTCGCCACCGAGTTCGATGTGGGGCTCCGGGTGGCGGCCGACGCGGTGGCCGCCCTGGTCGCCGAGGGCTACGTCGTCGCCCGCGCGGGATCGGGCAGCTACGTCCGGCCGCGTCCGCCGCTGCGGCGGCTGACGCGGAACTGGTACCGGGAGAGCCGCGGCGGCTCGCCCTTCCGGGCGGACATGCACGCCCAGGCGGTGCGCGGCGGGTGGGAGTCGGCATCGGAGACCATCGCCGCTCCCGAGGGGATCGCCGAGCGCCTGGCGGTCGCCCCCGGCGCCGAGGTGATGCGGACCCGCTACGTGTTCACCGGCGACGAGGAGCCCGTCATGCTCAGCACCTCCTACGAGCCACTGGAGATCACGCGCGGCACCGCCGTGGTGCTGCCCGAGGACGGCCCGCACGCAGGCCGGGGCGTGGTCGAGCGGATGCGGGAGATCGGTCAGCACATCGCCCACGCCACCGAGATCGTGACCGCGCGCCCCTCCACCGCCGAGGAGTCCGACCGGCTCGGCCTCGGTCGCGGCACCGTGGTGATGGTGATCCAGCGGACCTACTTCACCGAGGAGCGGCCGGTGGAGACGGCCGACATCGTCGTGCCGACGGACCGGTACGAACTGGCGTACACGATCCCGGTCGAGCAGGGTTAGTACGGACGGGCGGGGAGGCAATGGACGCACGGACACTGCATGGCATCGCCGCGATACCGGATCCGGTGGAGCGGGCGCGGGCTGCTTCGGCGGCCATGGGGAGTCTGCAAGGGCAGAGTGTGGAGCTGTCCCGGATCCGGCGCGGGGCCATCGTTGAGGCGCAGGACTCCGGCATGCGGCAGGACGAGATCGCCCGTCGGCTGGGGGTGACGCCGGGGCGGGTCTCGCAGATGAAGAAGGCCGGGGCGGGCGAGCACCGTGCCCCGGCGGGGCCGGTGGGGCCGCGTCCTCGGGTGCTCGTGGAACGCGCGCTGCCCACCCCTCCGGCGGTGCGCGGGTCGAAGTCGCTCTACCTCACCGAGGCGGACCGGCAGGGCCTCACGCCCCGGCGGGAGATGCTGTTCGTCGGGCGCGAACCCGCGAGCGAACACGTCGCCGCCGCGCTGCGCGTGGAACCGGGTGAGGCCGTCGTGGCCCGGCGGAAGATGTTCTGGGCCGACGACGTACCGGTGCGGATCGCGACGAGCTTTTTCCGTGTGGACGTGGCCGAGGGCACGCGCCTCGCCGGGGAGGGGTTCGTGCTGCCTACCCTCCAGGCCGCGATCGAGGAGTTGGGCCACGCTTTCGCCCATGCCACGGAGACGCTGACCGCCCGGCCGCCGACCCCCTACGAGGCCGACCTGCTCGACGTCGCAGGTGAGTGGGTCGTGCAGATCCTGCGCGTCAGTGTGAGCACCGAGAACGTGCCGGTGCACGCGCTGGAGACCGTCTGCGCGGCCTCGCGCCACACCTTCCCCATCGGGCAGGTGGCGGGGGCGGACCAGTTCTGATTCCCGGGCGGCGCCTCCCGGGCGGATGGCTGGTGCGCGGGGGCCGCGAACCGGGTGCTCGGGGGACCATCCCCGCGTGCGCGGGGAGCACAGAGACCCCCATTCCGTTCTCGAAAGACCCCCAGGACCATCCCCGCGTGCGCGAGGAGCACGGGCGGCCGGCGGCGATGGCTCGCGCGGTGTCGGGACCATCCCCGCGTGCGCGGGGAGCACGCCCACCAGAAGCGATCCGGCAGGGGCGGTTCGGGACCATCCCCGCGTGCGCGGGGAGCACCCCGACGACACGGCCGCGTACCGGGTGTTCCAGGGACCATCCCCGCGTGCGCGGGGAGCACTTGGTGTCCTCGCCCCGCCGCACGCTGTCGCGGGGACCATCCCCGCGTGCGCGGGGAGCACGAACTCCCGCCGGGAGCACCCGTGCCCACCGAGGGACCATCCCCGCGTGCGCGGGGAGCACGAGGATCACGACCTCGGAGCCGCCGTCCGCCAGGGACCATCCCCGCGTGCGCGGGGAGCACGCTTATTGAACTGGGCGTTTATGGGCTGGCGCCAGCCTTTTTGGCCACTTCTTCAGAGACGGACATAACGGACAGGAGTGGCGGCGTTCGCTGGTCTCGCCCTCGTGGGCGGTCTCGTGTTACGCGTTTTCCTGGTCTCCGCCTAGGGGCGGCGGAAGACGGGGTAGGCGAAGGTTTCGGTTCCGGCGGAGACTGTCCAGTGTTCCAGGCGCCAGCCTCGGGACTCGATGTCGGCTATCACCTGGCCCCACAGGTGGCGGAAGGACTCGTGCAGGGCCGCTACGTGGACTGGCAGGCCCTGGTCGAGGGCGTCCTGGGCCGCGAGCACCGGGTACTCAGGCGAGTAGTTGGCCACGTTCTCCTCCTGATGGTCGGAAGTCTCCCGCTGTGCCCTCATGCTGCCAGCCCCGGCGCACGCGCGCTCCTAGGGGCCCGTCGGGGCCGGCTCCGGCGGGAAGAAGCGGCGGGTCCACAGCGAGACGTAGACCAGGCCGATCAGGACCGGGACCTCGATGAGGGGACCGACCACGCCCGCCAGGGCCTGGCCCGACGCCGCGCCGAACACGCCGATCGCCACCGCGATGGCCAGCTCGAAGTTGTTGCCGGCCGCCGTGAACGCCAGCGTGGCCGAGCGCTGGTAGCCCAGCCCGATCCCGCGCCCCAGCAGCACCGACACCCCCCACATCAGCACGAAGTAGGCCAGCAGCGGCAGCGCGATGCGCGCGACGTCCAGGGGCTGGGAGGTGATGGCCTCGCCCTGGAGGGCGAACAGCAGCACGATGGTGAACAGCAGCCCGTACAGCGCCAGCGGTCCCACGCGCGGCAGGAACCGCTGCTCGTACCAGGCGCGGCCGCGCGTGCGCTCGCCCAGGGCGCGGGTGAGGTACCCGGCGGCCAGCGGAACGCCGAGGAACACCGCCACCATGGCCGCGATCTCCCACGGCGAGACGTCGATGCCGCTGGTGTCCAGCCCCAGCCACCCCGGCAGCAGGTCGAGGTAGAACCAGCCCAGCGCGCCGAAGGCCACTACCTGGAACAGGGAGTTGAGGGCCACCAGCACGGCGGCGGCCTCGCGGTCGCCGCAGGCGAGGTCGTTCCAGATGACCACCATCGCGATGCAGCGGGCCAGCCCGACGATGATCAGCCCGGTGCGGAACTCCGGCAGGTCGGGCAGGAAGACCCAGGCCAGCGCGAACATCAGCGCCGGCCCCACCACCCAGTTGAGCACCAGGGAGGCGGCCAGCAGGCGGGTGTCGCGGGTGACGGCGCCCAGGCGGTCGTAGCGGACCTTGGCCAGCACCGGGTACATCATCAGCAGCAGCCCCAGCGCGATAGGCACGGAGATCCCGCCGACCTCCACCGCCTCCAGCGCCGCCGACAGCCCCGGCACCCACCGGCCCAGCAGCAGGCCCGCCGCCATGGCCAGGCCGATCCACACCGGCAGGTAGCGGTCCAGCCGCGAGAGCCGCGCCGCGACGGCGCCCTCGGCTCCCTCGGCGCCCCCCGTGGTCGCGGCCTCCTGCGCGCGGGCCATCAGCAGGCCCGCCGCGGCCGGTCGCCGGCGCGCGCGGCGGCGGCGAGGTCGGCGAAGCCGCCGGCGAGCGCCTCCAGCGCCTCGGGCCGCAGCCGGTAGTAGGTGAACCGGCCGCACGGCTCGGTCTCGACCAGGCCGGCCTCGCGCAGCACGCGCAGGTGGTTGGACAGGTTGGTCTGGCGCGCCCCGGTCTCGGCCATGAGGTGGGTGGTGCACAGGGTCTCGCGCGCCAGCAGGGAGACGATCCGCAGCCGCAGGGGGTCGCCCAGCGCGCGGATCACATCAGTGTCGACTGACATCAGCATGGACTGATACTGTCACATCAGCGGGAACTGATGCCGATCGGCCCGCCGTCCGGAAGCGTCCGAAAGGCACCGCCCATGACCGCCGCACCGCCCGTCCCCTCCGTCCTGTTCGTGTGCGTCCACAACGCCGGCCGCTCCCAGATGGCCGCCGCCTGGCTGGCGCACCTGGCCGGGGACCGCGTCGAGGTGCGCTCGGCCGGGTCGGCGCCCGCCGACGAGGTCAACCCCGCCGTGGTCGAGGCCATGGCCGAGGTCGGCATCGACATCTCCGCCCAGACACCCAAGCGGCTGACCCCCGAGGCCGTGGAGTCCTCCGACGTCTGCGTGACCATGGGCTGCGGCGACGCCTGCCCGGTCTTCCCCGGCAAGCGCTACCTCGACTGGGAGCTGCCCGACCCCGCCGGCCGGGGCGTGGCCGCCGTGCGCCCCATCCGCGACGAGATCCGCGCGCGCGTCGAGGGCCTCATCGCCGAACTCACGGCCGGCGCCGGCCGGTAGTCCAGGGAGGGAGGGCGCCGGGGCCGGCCCCGCACCCCGGGTGTCCGGCCCCGGCATTCACCTCCGCCCCGCGCCCACGCGCAGCCGACGCAGCACGTGGCGGGCGTCGCGGCCCACCCCGCGCAGCGTGGCCGACCCGAACCCGCGCTGGAACTCCAGCCCCACATACCCCAGGCCGGGCACGGTGGCCGACACCCCGCCCCGGTGCAGCGGGCGCCCCTGGGCGTCGAGCGCGCCGGTGCCCGCCAGGTAGTCCAGGGCGGGCCGGTAGCCGGTGGCCAGCAGGAGGGTGTCGATCTCCTCCACGGCGCCGTCGGCCCACTCCACCTTGCCGCCGGCCAGCCGCGCGAACATCTCCCGCCGGTCGGGGTTGCCCGTGGCGAACGCGGCCCGGTAGCGGCCGTCGTCGTTGACCAGGGTCGGCCCGCGCTCCCACACGCGGCGCAGCGGCACGGCGTCCAGGCCGCTGCGCACGAACCACCAGTGCAGGTCGCGCCCCAGCAGGTACCGGCCGGCCCACGCCACCGGCGCGCGGGTGGCCAGGCTGACCCGGGCCACGGCCGCGAGTTCGGCGGCGATCTGCACGCCGGAGTTGCCGCCGCCGACCACCACCACCCGCTGCCCGGCGAAGGGCGCGGGCCGCCGGTAGTCGGCGGCGTGCAGCACGGTGCCGGTGAAGCCGTCCAGACCGGGCAGGGCGGGCCGGTGGGGCCGGGAGAACCCGCCGGTGGCGGCCACGACGGCGGCGGCGGTGCGCACCCTGCCGTCGGCCGTGGTGACCGCGAGCCCGTCCGGACCGGCCGCCACGCGCTCCACCCGGCTGCCGCGGCGGATGTCGGCGGCCAGGTCGGCGGCGTAGCCGCGCAGGTAGGCCGTGATCTCGTCGCGCAGCGGGTAGCGGTCGCCGTCGCCCGGCAGCGGCCGGCCGGGCAGCGCGGAGAACCGCGCCGGTGAGAACAGCTCCAGGCTGTCGTAGTAGTGCGGCCAGGAGCCGCCGACCTCGGCGGCGGCCTCCAGCACCAGGGCGCGCACGCCTAGCCGCGCGGCGGCGTGGGCGGTGGCGAGCCCGGACTGGCCGGCGCCGATGACGATCAGGGGGTGGTCGGGCATGGCGACTCCTTGTGAGGGTGAGTGGTGGGGTTTGCGGCGCGGCAAGCGCGCCCGGGTGCAGCCGGCGCCGCGCCGGCTCAGGCCGGACGCTCCGGGTCGGCCGGGCGGGTCAGCGGGGCGAGCAGCGCCCCGGCCGCGCCGATCGCGGCCAGCACCGCGAACATCGCGGGGTAGCCGCCCAGCGCCCCGGCCAGGGCGGCGCCCGCCCAGGGGGCCAGGGCGATGGCCAGCATCAGCGGGCTGTGCAGGATCCCGTTGAGCGCGGCGTAGCGGGCGGTGCCCCACCGGTCGGCCACGGCCGTGGCCTGGAGCAGGGTGAAGATGCCGCGCGCCACCCCCGCCAGCAGCGACACCGCCAGCACGAGCGCGAGCGGCCCCGGCACCGCCGCCAGCAGCGCGGTCGTCGCGGCGCACGCCGCCAGCACCGCGACCGCCCGCCCGACGACCCCGGCGCGCCGCTCCAGCGGCGCGTAGGCCAGGCGGCCCAGCACCTGGCCGATGCCGCCGATCCCCAGTGCCCACGCCGCCACGGTGGTGCCGAACCCGCGCTCCTGGAGCAGCGGCACGATGTTGACCACCACCGCGTAGACCCCGAACGCGCCCAGGGTCAGCGCGGCGGTCAGCGCCAGGAACGCCCGGTCGGCCACGACCCTGCGCAGCGCGACCGCGCGCCCGGCCCCCGCCGCTCCGCCGGCCCCGCCCCGCCAGGGCGGGGTGAGCGCCAGCGCGTGCAGCGGCAGCACCACGCACAGCAGCACCAAAGCCAGCACCCCGTAGGCGCCGCGCCAGCCCAGCGCTGCCTCCAGGGCGGCGGTGAGCGGGGCGAACACCGTGCTGGAGAGCCCGGCGGCCAGGGTCAGCGCCGTCAGCGCCCGCACCCGCCCCGAGCCGAACCAGGCGGTCAGCGCGGCGAACGCCGGCGGGTAGAACAGGCCCGAGGTGGCCGCGCCCGCCGCCAGCCACGCCAGGAAGAACGCGGGCAGGCCGGGCGCCAGGGCGATCCCCGCGACCGCCGGCACGGCCAGCGCGGCGGCGGCGGTCATGACCGCGCGCGGCCCCGCCCGCTCCAGCCACCGCCCGACCCCGGCCTGCGCCAGCGCCGAGACGACCTGGGCGGCGGAGTAGGCGGCGGTGACCGTGGCCGGCGACCAGCCGGTGTCGGCGCTGATGGCGGGGGCCAGCACCGGGAAGGCGTACAGGAGCACGCCGTAGCTGGTGGTCACCGTGACGCACAGCGCCACCAGCGCGCGGCGCGACCCCGGAGCGGGACCGGCCTGGGGGTCGGTGCCGCCCGCCACTACCGCAGGACGGGCAGGACCGCGCGGACCGGCGCCACCGCGACCGGTTCGGGCGCACCGCAGCAGCCGCCGTCGTCTCCGGCTTGGGCGTCGGCGTCGTCGAGCCCCGGCCCCTTGCACACGCCGGTCTCGGGCAGGACCAGCTCCACCCGCGCGGCCGCCTCGTGGTCGCCCGCGAGCGCGGCGGCGATGCTGCGCACCTGCTCGAACCCGGTCAGGGCGAGGAACGTGGGGGCGCGGCCGTAGGACTTCATGCCGGCCAGGTAGAACCCGGGCTCGGGGTGGGCCAGTTCGGCGGCGCCGTGGGGGTAGACGGTGCCGCAGGAGTGCGTGTTGGGGTCGATCAGCGGCGCCAGGGCCGCCGGCGCCTCAAGGGCGGGGTCCAGGCCGAGCCGGATCTCCGCCAGCGGCGCCAGGTCGGGCCGGAACCCGGTCAGGGCGACGACCCGGTCGACGGGCGCCAGGGCGCGGCCGTCCTCGTCGGTGAGCACCACGCCGCCGCCCTCGCGGCGGACCCCGGCGGTGCGGAACCCGGTGACCACCTCGACGTGCCCGGCGTCCACCGCCTCCTGGGCGCGCCGCCCCAGGGCGCCGCGCGCGGCGAGTTGGTCGGCGGCTCCGCCGCCGAAGGCGTCGCCGACCGCGCCCCGGCGCAGCACCCACACCACGCGGGTGCCGGGCGCCTCGGCGGCGAGTCCGGCCAGCGCGACCAGGGCGGTCAGCGCGGAGTGCCCGCTGCCGACCACGGCGGTGCGCCGCCCGGCGTGGCGTTGGCGCACCTGCTCCTCGGCCAGGTCGGGGACGCGGTAGGTGAGGCGGTCGGCGGCCTCGGCCTCGCCGAGGGCGGGCAGGCCGTCGGCGCCCAGCGGGTTGGGTGAGCCCCACGTGCCCGAGGCGTCGACCACGGCGCGCGCGGCCAGCCGCTCCTCGCCGCCGGCGGTGCGCACCCGCACCGTGAAGGGTGCGTCGGCGCGCCCGGCGTCCACGACCCGGTCGCGGCCGCGCCGGCTGACGCCGGCCACCTCGGCGCCGAAGCGCACCCGCTCGCCCAGCGCGGCGGCCAGCGGCTCCAGGTAGGCCGCGGCCCACTCCGCGCCGGTGGGGTAGGCGCCGGCGTCGGGCCGGGTCCATCCGGTCGGGGCGAGCAGCCGCTCGGCCGCCGGGGCGACCAGGTCGCGCCAGGAGGAGAACAGCCGCACGTGGCCCCACTCCCGCACGGCCGCCCCCGCCGCGGCGCCCTTCTCCAGCACGAGCGCGGGCAGGCCGCGCTCCGCCAGTTCCGCCGCCGCGGCCAGCCCCACCGGGCCCGCGCCGATCACCACGACCGGGTGTTCCTCGACCATGACGCACCCTTTCATCGATGTCCGTCGATTGACTGGCACTCTATCGACCGGAATCAATGGACGCAACCATAGATTGTGATCGATAATGGGGTCATGAGCGCACCGACCCGCACCGACCCGCTGCCGACCCTGCCCGCCGCCGACGCCGAGACCTACGCCGCCTGGTTCGCCTGCCTGGCCGAACCCGCCCGCGTGCGGCTGCTGCACACCATCGCCGCCGCCCCCGGCGCGGTCACGGTGGGCGAACTCGCCGACGCCCTCGGACTGCGCCAGCCCACGGTCTCCCACCACCTGCGCCGGCTCGCCGACGCCGGGTTCGTCACCCTGACCAAGCAGGGCACCTCCACCCGCGTCATGATCAACCCCGCCTGCTGCACCGGCCTGCCGCACGCCGCCGACGCCGTGATGGGCCTGCTCGCCGCCCGGCCGTGCTGCCCGACCGACCTGCCCGCCGACGTCGCGGTGCGGGCCATGGCGGCCGCCGACTTCCCCGCCGTGCTGGCGATCTACGCCGAGGGCATCGCCACCGGCAACGCCACCTTCGAGACCGAGACCCCCTCGGCCGACGCCCTCGACGCCAAGTGGCTGCCCGGCCACCGCTGGGTCGCCGAGGTCGACGGCGAGATCGCGGGCTGGGCCGCCGCCACCCCGGTCTCCACCCGCGCCGTCTACGCGGGCGTGGCCGAGACCTCCGTCTACGTCGCGGCCGCCGCGCGCGGCCGGGGCGTGGGCAAGGTCCTGCTGCACCGCCAGGTCACCGCCGCCGACGCCGGCGGCCTGTGGACCCTCCAGACCGCGATCTTCCCGGAGAACAAGGCCAGCCTCGCCCTGCACCACAGCGCCGGGTTCCGCACCCTGGGCGTGCGCGAGCGCATCGGGCGCCACCACGGCGTCTGGCGCGACACCGTGATGCTGGAGCGCCGCCGCGACGACGCCCGCGCCGACGGGGAGCCCTCCGACTGCGCGGTGCCCGCGCCCGCGCGGGTCCCGGCCGCCGAGGGGCGCTGACCCCCGCGCCCACCGGGCGTCCGCGCGCCTCACACCGCCAGCAGCACGACCAGCCCCACGGCCAGCAGGAAGTCCAGCACGGCGCAGAACTCCGCCAGCGGGCGGTGGACCACCCGGTCGGCGCGCCAGTGCACCACGTCCCAGGCCGCGTGGCCCAGCAGCACCGCCGCCACCAGGTAGCCGGCGAAGGACAGGCCGGCGTACTCGGCGGCCAGCACCACCGCCGCCACGGCCGCCATCTGCGGCAACTGCCACCGGTACAGGCCGGGCTCCAGCAGCCGGCCGTTGATCAGGCCCGCGACCGCCACGGCCACGGCCAGCGGGCCGGTGACCCACAGGTGGTCCACCCCAAGGAACTCGGCGCCGCGCGCCAGGAGCAGCAGCGCCACCAGGATCGGCCAGACGGCGAGGGGCCGGCCGGCCACGGCGGTGGCCAGGTAGGTCAGCGCGGCCAGGAAGGCGATCATGGCCGCGTTGGAGGGATCCTCCTCGGTGGAGACGACCGCGATCGCCACGCCCAGGTAGGTGGGCCAGCGGCCGCCGACCGCCGCCGCCAGGCGGCGCGCCCGGCCGCGCGGGGCGGGCGCGGAGGGCACGGCGGGCCGACCGGACGGGGAGGGGGCCGGTCCGGCGGCGGGCGGCTGCCCGCCGCCGTCGGGTGCGGGATACGGGGGGTGGGTATCGTTCATGCCTCGACTATGGCGGCCGCACCCGGCCGGCACGAGCGCCCGGCGAACCCTGTCCGAAAACGTGGCAAACCGGTCCGCTCCGCCTATGCTCGGGACATGAGAGCGCGCCCCGTCGTGGTGGTCGGCTACGACGACGCCGAACTCCTGGACATCGCGTGCATCACCACCAGCCTGGAGACGGCCAACCGCATCAGCCGCACCGCCACGCCCTACCGGATCTCCCTCGCCAGCCCCGGCGGCCGGCCCGTCGTGTGCCCGCCGGGCCTGGTCCTGAACGCGCACCTGCCGCTGGGGTCGGTCGTCGGCCCGCTGGACACCCTGATCGTCTCCGGCGGCTGGGGGCACCGCCGCGCCGCCGCCGACCCCGTGCTGACCGGCCACGTCCGCCGCCTGGCGCGCGAGAGCCGCCGGGTGGCCTCGGTCTGCACCGGCGCCAGCGTCCTGGCCGCGGCCGGCCTGCTCGACGGCCGCCGCGCCACCACCCACTGGCGCTTCGCCCCCGAACTGGCCGCCGACCACCCCGGCGTCGCCGTCGACGCCGACCCCATCTACATCCGCGACGGCAACGTGGCCACCTCCGCCGGGGTCACCAGCGCCCTGGACCTGATGATCGCCTTCATCGAGGAGGACCACGGCCCCCAGCTCGGGCGGCAGGTGGCCCGCGCGCTGGTGACCTACCTCCAGCGGCCGGGCAACCAGGCGCAGATCAGCATGTTCACCGCGCCCGCCCCCGCCGGCCCCGACGTGGTGCGCCGCGTCACCGAGCACGTCGCCGCCGACATCGCCGGCGACCTCGGCACGGAGGCGCTGGCCGCCGTGGCGGGCGTGAGCGCGCGCCACCTCACCCGGCTGTTCCTCAGCCACCTCGGGCAGCCGCCCGGCCGCTACGTGCGCCGGGCCCGCGCCGAGGCCGCCGCGCACCTGCTGGCCACCACCGCGCTGCCGATCGGGCGGGTGGCGGCCCGCTGCGGGTTCGGCTCGGCCGAGGCGCTGCGCCACGCGTTCGTGGAGCGGTACGGGACCACGCCCTCGCGCCACCGCGCGACCGGCAGCCGCGCGGCGTCCTGACGCGGCCCGCGCGCGGCGCGCCCGGACGGTGCGCGCCGGACCTGGCCCCGGCGCGGGCGTCCCGCCCCGACCGCCCCAGCCGCCCCGCCCGCGCGCGCGGCGGCCGACACCGGCCCTGGTGGGCGCGGTCCCGGTTCCGGCGGGGCGGCGCCGGGTAGACTCCCCGCGCCCCCAGTTCCCCGGACATCGGGAGACCGCGTTGACCAGCCCGCCCCCCGCCCACCCCTCCCCCGCTCCCGCGCGCGGCGGCCCCGACGCGTTCGTCGTCGTCGCGGTCCTGGGCGTGGTGGGGCTCGTCGCCGGACTCGGCCTGGGCCTGCTGCCCGTGTCGGTCGCCGACACCTCCTGCGGTTCGGTGTTCAGCCCCGCCTACGACGCCGAGCCCTCGGTCGGCGACTGGCTGTTCGGCAACCCGGTGCGCGACGCCTGCATCGAGATGCACAACAGCATGCGCACCCCCATGTTCGTGCTGCTCATCCTGGGCGCGGCGGCCACCGTCATCCCGCTCGTCATCCGCTGGACCATGCGTCGCTGACCGCGCCGCCGGCGCCCCGCCCCTCAGGCCGGCGGCGCGAGGTCGACCCGGCGCAGCAGTTGGGCGTTGAGCGCCACCACGATCGTGGACAGGCTCATCACGACCGCGCCCACCGCCGGCGGCAGGACGAACCCCACCGGCGCCAGCACGCCCGCGGCCAGGGGCACCGAGGCGACGTTGTACCCGGCGGCCCACACCAGGTTCTGCCACATCTTGCGGTAGCCCGCCGCCGACAGGGTGCGCACCGCGACCACCGCGCGCGGGTCGTCGGAGGCCAGCACCACCCCGGCCGACTCCACGGCGACGTCGGTGCCGGCGCCGATGGCCACACCCACGTCGGCGCGCGCCAGCGCGGGCGCGTCGTTGACGCCGTCGCCCACCATGGCCACCCGCCGGCCCCGCTCCTGGAGGCCGCGCACCACCCGGTCCTTCTGGTCGGGCAGCACCTCGGCAAACACCTCGTCGATGCCCAGGCGCGCGGCGACCGCGTCGGCCACGCTGCGGGCGTCGCCGGTGACCATGGCCACGCGCACGCCCCGGTCGTGCAGCGCCCGCACCGCGCCGGCGGACTCGGGGCGGACCTCGTCGGCCATGCCCAGGGCGCCCACCACCGCGCCGTCGGCCACCGCGTAGAGCACCGTGGCGCCCTCGGCGCGCCACGCGGCGGTGCGCCCGGCCAGGGACTCGGGCTCGGCGGCCCCCAGCTCGGCCAGCAGGCCCGGCCCGCCCACGTGCACCACCGATCCGGCGACCTCGGCGCGCACGCCGCGCCCGGTGAGCGAGCCGAACGCCGAGGCGGCGGGCACCGGGCCGCGCTCGCGCGCCGCCCGCACCACCGCGCGGGCCAGCGGGTGCTCGGAGTCGGCCTCCGCCGCGCCGGCCAGCGCCAGCACGCGGTCGGAGTCGTGCCCCTCGGCCGCCGCGACGCCGGTCAAGGCCGGGGCGCCCTTGGTCAGCGTGCCGGTCTTGTCGAACAGGACGGTGTCCACCACCCGCATGCGCTCCAGGGCCAGCCGGTCCTTGACCAGGATCCCCGACCGGGCGGCCTTGCCCGTGGAGATCGCGATGACCAGCGGGATGGCCAGGCCCAGGGCGTGGGGGCAGGCGATCACCAGGACGGTGACGGTGCGCTCCACGGCGACCGTGAGGTCGCCGCTCAGCGCCCACACGGCGAAGGTCACCGCCGCCGCGGCCAGGGCGAACCAGAACAGCAGGGCCGCCGCGCGGTCGGCCAGCGCCTGGGCGCGCGACCGCGACGCCTGCGCCTCGCCCACCAGCCGCCGGATGCCGGCCAGCGTGGTGTCCTCGCCCACGGCCTCCACCCGCACCCGGATCGCGGAGTCGGTGGCCACCGTCCCGGCGGTCACCCGGTCGCCCTCGGCGCGGGCCACCGGGCGCGACTCCCCGGTGATCATGGACTCGTCCATGGCGGCGCGCCCGGCCACCACCGAGGCGTCGGCGGGCACCCGGCCGCCCGAGCGCACCAGCACGGTGTCGCCCACGCGCAGCTCGGCGGCGGGCACCTGCTCGACCGCGCCGTCGGCGCCGACGCGCTCTGCGGTGTCGGGCAGCAGGTCGGCCAGCGCCTCCAGCGCGCCCGACGCCTGGCCCAGTGCGCGCATCTCCAGCCAGTGGCCCAGCAGCATGATCGCCACCAGCAGCACCAGCTCCCACCAGAAGTCCAGCGCCATGGACGCCAGGCCCAGCGTGCTCATCAGGCTGGCGGCGAAGGCGACGGTGATGGCCAGCGCGACCAGGGTCATCATGCCCGGGCGGCGCTCGCGCAGCTCGCCCACGGCGCCGCTGAGGAAGGGCCAGCCGCCGTAGCCGAACACGACCGCGCCCAGCACCGGCGGCACCCACGTCAGCGCGGCGGGCACGGTGTAGCCGAACCAGTCCGCGATCATGTGGCTGGTCAGGACCACCGGCACGGCCAGGGCGAGGTTCCACCAGAAGCGGGAGCGGAACTGCGCGGCGTGGTCGCCGTGGCCGGCGTGGCCGCCGTGGTGTCCGTGGTGCCCGTGGTCGGCCTGGCCCGGGTGCCCGGCGTGCTCGCCGTGGCCGGGCCGTCCGGTGCCGGGCGTGGCGGCGGGGTCGGCGGTGTGGTCGGCGGGGCCGGTGCCGCCGTGGTCGCGGCCGTGCCGCGCGTGCGGTCCGGCGGCGCCCGGCGGACGGTGCCCCGAATGGTCGGCGTGGGGGTTCACGGCGTCCTCCTCTGCGGTTCGTCTGCCCGTATATATACCCCCAGGGGGTATATCGCTGTCAAATCTACCCGCCGCGTCAACCGGGCGTCCGCCGCCGCGCCGGAGCGCGCGGCCACCGGAAACGCGCACGTGGTTACGGGCGTGATCACGGGTTAGCGGCCCAGAGAACCCGAAGAACGCACACGACCGACCGAGGGATCTCGCGCCATGACCGACGTAGCCAGCCAGGGCTCCAGCGACAGCGGTGACGACCGGCGGTACCTGACCGACCGCCAGGGCCACCCGATCTACGACAACCAGAACCAGCGCACCGTGGGCGCCCGGGGCCCGGCGACCCTGGAGAACTACCACTTCCTGGAGAAGATCAGCCACTTCGACCGGGAGCGCATCCCCGAGCGGGTGGTGCACGCGCGCGGCGCGACCGCGTTCGGCTTCTTCGAGTCCTACGGCAAGTGGGGCGACGAGCCGATCTCCCGCTACACCCGCGCCAAGCTGTTCCAGGAGGAGGGCCGGCGCACCGACGTCGCCCTGCGGTTCTCCACGGTGATCGGCGGCCGCGACTCCTCCGAGTGCGCCCGCGACCCTCGGGGCTTCGCGGTGAAGTTCTACACCGACGAGGGGAACTGGGACCTCGTCGGCAACAATCTCGCGGTGTTCTTCATCCGCGACGCCGTGAAGTTCCCCGACGTCATCCACGCGCTCAAGCCCGACCCGGTGACCTTCCGCCAGGAGCCCAACCGGATCTTCGACTTCATGTCGCAGACGCCTGAGTGCATGCACATGCTCGTCAACCTGTTCAGCCCGCGCGGCATCCCCTCGGACTACCGGCACATGCAGGGGTTCGGCGTGAACACCTACAAGTGGGTGAACGCCGAGGGCGAGACCGTGCTGGTCAAGTACACCTGGATGCCCCGCCAGGGCGTGCGCAGCATGACCGAGGAGGACGCCGCCGCCGTGCAGGCCCACGAACTGGGCCACGCCACCAAGGACCTGCACGAGGCCATCGACCGGGGCGACTACCCCGAGTGGGAGCTACTGGTCCAGATGATGAGCGACGGGGACCACCCCGAGCTGGACTTCGACCCGCTGGACGACACCAAGACCTGGCCGGAGCAGGACTTCCCGCCCAAGCCGGTCGGCCGCATGGTGCTCAACCGCAACGTCTCCGACAACTTCACCGAGAACGAGCAGATCGCGTTCGGCACCGGTGTGCTGGTCGACGGCCTGGACTTCTCCGACGACAAGATGCTCGTCGGGCGGACGTTCTCCTACAGCGACACCCAGCGCTACCGGGTGGGGCCCAACTACCTGCAACTGCCGGTGAACAACGCCCGCAACGCCCGGGTGCACACCAACCAGCGCGACGGCTACATGGCCCACCGCCAGGACTCCGGCGGGGAGAACCCGCACGTCAACTACGAGCCGTCCATCACCGGCGGGCTGCGCGAGGCGCAGTACCCCACGCACGACGAGCAGGGGCCGGTCATCCACGGCCGGCTGACCCGCAAGCGCATCCCGCTCACCGCCGACTACAAGCAGGCGGGCCAGCGCTACTGCCTCATGGAGCAGTGGGAGCGCGACGACCTGGTGAAGAACCTCGTCAACCAGCTCGCGCAGTGCGACCGGCCCATCCAGGAGCGGATGGTGTGGCACTTCCTGCTGGTCGAGGACGACCTGGGGCTGCGCGTCGGGGAGGGCCTGGGCATCTCGCCGCAGGACGTGGCCCACCTGGAGCCGCTCCAGAGCCAGACCTTGACCGACGAGGACCGCGAGCGCCTGGCCAACCTCGGCAAGAACGGCGCCCGCGACGTCAGCGGCATCCAGATGACCCACTGCGTGCCCAACGAGCGCTTCGAGGCCGCCCGCCACTAGCGGGGGCGGCCGGGGCCGGCGCCCGCCGGCGGCCGGAGCGAGGGGCGGCCCGCCGCGTGCCCGGGGCTCCGGTGTTCGGGCGCCCCGGCGCCCGGAGACGGGTCGCGGGCGGTCACTACCCTGGCCCCATGGACGCCCACCGCTCCCCCGACGCCCCGGACACCTCCTGGGTCCACCACGCCATCTGGTGGCACGTCTACCCGCTGGGGTTCGCCGGCGCCCCGATCCGCACCGCCGACCCGGCGCCCGCGCCCCGGCTGCGCGCCCTGCTGGACTGGCTGGACTACGCCGTGGAACTCGGCGCCTCCGGGCTCCTGCTCGGCCCGGTCTTCCACTCCGCCACCCACGGCTACGACACCCTGGACCACTACCGGATCGACCCCCGCCTGGGCACGCTCGCCGACTTCGACGCCCTCGTGGCGGCCTGCCGCGCCCGGGGCCTGCGCGTCGTCCTCGACGGGGTCTTCAGCCACGTCGGCGCCGGCCACCCCGCGCTGGCGCGCGCCCTGGCCGCCGGGCCGGACTCCCCCGAGGCCGAGCTGTTCGACCTCGACTGGGACGCCCCCGGTGGGCCGCGCCCGCGCGTGTTCGAGGGGCACGGCGAACTGGTCCGCCTGGACCACTCCCGGCCGCGCACCGCCGACTTCGCCGCCGACGTGCTGGGGTACTGGCTGGCGCGCGGCGCCGACGGCTGGCGGCTGGACGCCGCCTACTCCGTCGAGCCCGGGTTCTGGGCAAAGGTGTGCGACCGGGTGCGCCGCGACCACCCCCGCGCGTGGTTCCTCGGCGAGGTCATCCACGGCGACTACGCCGCGTTCGTCGCCGAGTCGCACCTGGACTCGGTCACCCAGTACGAACTGTGGAAGGCGCTGTGGTCCAGCCTGCGGGAGCGCAACCTCTTCGAGCTGGACTGGGCGCTCAAGCGCCACAACGGGTTCCTGGAGTCCTTCACGCCGACCACCTTCGTGGGCAACCACGACGTCACCCGCGTCGCCGACACGCTGGGGGCCGACGGCGCGGTGGCGGCGCTGGCCCTGCTGATGTGCGTCGGCGGGGTGCCCTGCGTGTACTACGGCGACGAGCAGGGGTTCACCGGGGTCAAGGAGGAGCGCGTGGGCGGCGACGACGCCGTGCGGCCCGCGTTCCCCGACTCCCCCGGCGAACTGGCGCCGTGGGGGCGCGGGGTGTACCGCGCCCACCAGGAGCTGATCGGCCTGCGCCGCAGGCACCCCTGGCTGACCACCGCCGC
The DNA here is from genome assembly GCF_027604915.1 of Streptomonospora mangrovi. Classification (GTDB taxonomy): domain Bacteria; phylum Actinomycetota; class Actinomycetes; order Streptosporangiales; family Streptosporangiaceae; genus Streptomonospora; species Streptomonospora mangrovi. The sequence goes on along the minus strand of NZ_JAJAQC010000010.1, from coordinate 99,544 downwards.
CACCGAGACCGTCGCCCTGGACAACACCCGCTACGTGTTCCGCGCCCACGCCCGCCAAGGCGGCGACCACCTGGAGGTCGAGGCCGACATCACCGACGGGTGGAACGTGGAGATCCGCGACCCCGCCGGCCACACGCTGTGGCGGCTGGACGCCGAGCCCGGCCGGCCGTGACCTGGGCGCCGGCCCGCCACGGGCCGCCGGCCGCGCGGACGGGTCGGGAAGCGGAGGCGGGGGTCAGCGCAGGCGGGCGTCCAAGGCGGCGGTGATCTCGTGCGCGGCGCGGGTGCGGCGGCCGTCGGCGTCGGCGGGGGTGCCTCGCAGGCTGCGGTGGTACAGCGACGTGGTGAACCGCTCGAACACCTCCCAGGCGTCGCGGCGGACGCGCAGGTCGGGCAGGTCGAGCGGACGGCCGGCGGCTTCGGCGGCCTCGGCGTAGGCGCGCAGCAGCGCCTCCACCCGGTCCTGGCCCAGCGGGACGTACCACGGCGGTGCGGCCACGGGTCCGCCCAGGTAGGCGAGGTCCTGGGCGGGGTCGCCGAACTCGGCCCACTCCCAGTCGACGTACCGGGGGGTGCCGCCCTCGACCAGGATGTTGCCCGGCACCAGGTCGCCGTGGACGAGCGCGAAGCGGCGCAGCCGGTCGAACGCGGGCGCGGCCCGCTCGACGTGGGCGACCACGCGCGGCAGCAGGCGGGCGACGTCGGGGTCGGCGAACACCTCGGGGCAGGTGCCGCGCCACCACCGCAGGCTGCCCTGGAGGCGGTCGGTGAGCCGCAGGCGGTCGGAGCGGTCCCCCTCGGCCGCCACGATCCCGCCGCAGGCGTCGTAGGAGCGGGCGTGCAGGGCGGCCAGCCGGCGGGCGTGCGCGGTGAGCAGGGCGGTGTCCCACTCGCGGTGGTCGAGCACCCGGCCCGGCACCAGGGTGGTCACCATGTAGGGCGCGCCGAGCACGTCGGCGTCCAGTTGGAGGCGCAGGGGGCGGGGGCCGAGCCCCGGCGGCGCCGCCTTGAGCGCGGCGAACTCCTCGCCCATGGCGCGCGGCAGCTCGGTGAGGGGGCGGCGCAGGATGCGCACCACGACGGGCTCGGGCGCGGCCGCCGCGCCGCCGCCGCCGTCGCCGTCGCCGAGCGGAGGCACCGCCACCCGCCAGGCCGTGTAGCTCTCGCCGGAGCCCAGCGGTGCGACCTCGACGCGCGCCGAGGCGGGCGGGGCGGCGGGCAGGCCGACGAGGGTGGGGGCGGTTCGGGCCAGGTAGGCGATGCGTCGGCCCTGGCGGGCAAGGGCGGAGTCCACGCGGTCGGTCCCTCCCCGGGTGCGCGGCGCCCGGACCGGTTTCCGGGTGCGCCGTCGAAGACCCGGTTCCCGCGCGGGAGGTGCGCCAACCCCCGGCGGCCGAGGCGGTCCGGGGGCGGGGACGGCGGGCCGAAGGTGCGGGCCCGACGGGGGCGGGTCGGTGGTTCGGGGCCGCGGGTGCGGCCGAGGCGATCCCTCCGGCGGGGGCGGGTCCCTCCGGGGTCTGGGACCCTTGATGGGCACGGAAAGCGCGAAGGAGGACGGATGGACCGCATTGCGCGGGCGGGCGATCTCAAGGTGCGGCTGCTGGAGTTCGGGCTGGAGCCGCGGTTCGCCGCCGAACGGGAGGCGGCGCTCGCCGAGGCGTCGGACGAGACCGCCGAGGACGGCGTGGTGGCCTCCCAACTGATCGACTCCTTCCTGCTGGAGCACGAGCTGGCGGGCGGCGGGACCGTGCTCGACCGGTTCGTCGCGGCGCGCACCGACCTCAGCGACGAGGACCGGGAGATGCTGCTGGCCTGGCGCGACCCCGTGGAGGGCGTCTTCCGGGTCGACGCGCGCGAGGACGGCGCGCTGGTGACGTTCAACCTGGTCGACGAACAGGTCTACCGCATGCACTCCAACCTCGGCGCGGAGGGCACGGCGCCCGTCGGGGTGGGCGAGTTCCTGATGACGCGGCTGGTGCCCGTGGGCGAGGACTGGATGATCAGCGGCGAGCCGGTCGCCTTCGCCGCCGAGGACGCCGCCGACGTCTACGTCATCGCCGAGGAACTCGCCTGGGAGCATCCCGAGCAGGTGTTCCGCAACCCGGAGAAGCTGGCCGAGGGGTGGCGGCTCCAGGCCGAGCACCGGGACTCGTTCATCGAGCTGTTCGGGTCCGACGAGATCGTGGTCCCGGCCGAGGAGCTGGCCGAGCGGATGGAGGAGCTGGACCGGCACCACTACGAGCGCACCCGCGAGCCCGGCTCCCCGGAGTGGGACGACTTCGTGGGCGAGGCCGGCAGCCGGGCCGACCTGCACGTGGAGGAGTGGGCGGAGGCCGAGACCACCGGGCTGATCTACGACCCGGAGGAGGGGCTGGGCGTCTACGCCGACTTCGGGCTGGCCGAGGAGGCGTTCGCCGACCCCGACCTGGTGGTGAAGCGCCGGTACCGCGACGTCATCAGCATGTACGTGCGCGACGAGACCGTCCCGCCGGTACCGATCCGGCGCCTGGCGGCGCGCGACACCGCGAAGGCCGACCGGGTGTTCCGCACCCTGCTGAACAAGCCGAACTTCAGTTGGGAGCGCGACGGCGAGGACCTGCTGCGCCGCTACAAGCCCGAGCACTACGAGAACCCGCCGCTGCCGCTGATGCTGCCCCAGCCCGGCTACGCACCGCCCCAGGACGGCGCCGAGGGCCAGGAGGGTGCGGGCCGGGGCGAGGGCGGACACGAGGACGGGAGCGCGGGCGGAACCGCCGAGGACGTGGGCGCCCGGGGGTAGCGGGCGCGTCGTCCTCCCTCCCGCCGCGCCGGTGATCACCGTGGTCGGCGGCCTTTCAACGGCCGCCCCCGGGGTAGGGGCGTCCGGCAGCACACCGCCGCACCGGAGCCGAGCGAGGCCGGAGCCGGGCCGGGACCGGGGCTGGGCCGGGGTCGCCGTGCAGGCGCGCGCGGTGTGCCGCCAGGGCCGGATCAACTCCAGGGGGACACAGATGGGACGCGTCACGATCGGCGATGCGGCGGCACTGGCGGTGCGCGCCGGTATCGGGGCGACGGTCTTCGCCCACGGCACGCAGAAGCTCTTCGGCTGGTTCAACGGCGGCGGCCCCGAGGGCACCGCGCAGGCGTTCCACGGCATGGGGTACCGGCCGGGCCGCCCGATGGCGCTCACCGCGGGGGCGAGCGAGGCGGCGGGCGGCGCCGCGCTGGTCCTGGGCCTGGGCACGCCCGCAGCGGGCGCGGCGGTGGCGGGGACCATGGCGGTCGCGGCCGAACTGCACGCGCCCAACGGGTTCTTCAACACCGAGGGCGGGCTGGAGTACCCGGCGCTGATCGCGCTGACCGCGCTGTCGATCGCGGCGTCAGGGGCGGGACGGCTCTCGCTGGACCACCTCACCGGCCACGTCCTCGACCAGCCGTGGATGCGCGCGGTCGCCTGCGCCGCCGTGGTCCCGGCGGTGGCCCTCGTCGTGGCACGCAAGCGCCGCCTCCTCGCCCGAGAGGCGAAGGCCGAGGCGGTGGTCGAGGCGGAGGCGCACAAGGACGGCAACGGGACGGACGGCTTGCCGGACGTCGAGGGCACGGCTTAGCCCACGCCCCTGGCAGGCCGGGCGGTCACCGGTTCGCGGGGCGGTCTACGAGTGGCCGGGGACCGAATCTGTCCCGCCCGCCGCCTGCGGGCGGGTGCGGTGGTAGGCCACGGTTCCGGCCAGGGCGGGGATCCAACCCAGCATGAGCGTGATGGCGGCGGTTCCGTAGGGCAGCACGGATCCGCCGGGTTGCGGGGCGGGGACGAACGCCATCCCGACCTCGATGCCGGCTGTCGCGGTGTCGGCCGGGGCGCCCGAGGGCGGCGGGAAGGGGGCTTCGCCCGGGGAGGAGGTCGGCTCGGCGTAGCCCGAGGGCGGCGGGGTGGTGTCGGCGCCTTCGTTCAACCCTCCGCCCGACTCTCCGGCCGGAGCGCCCGCCGCCCCATCAGCCGGGTCCAGGCCGTCCGCACCGCCCGTGCCGCCCGCGCCGTAAGCCGCGTCGGCGGAACCCTCGGCGTCCTCCCAGGGCTGCACGGTCTCGGCGCGCGCCGCCAGTTCGTTCGCGGTGAGTGCGACCGCCGTCTCGCCGAGGGCCGAGGCCAGGACGACCGCGCCCCACGCGAGCACGAAGACCGCGACCGCGCCCGCGCGGCGGTCGACCCCGCGCAGCGCGGCCAGGACCAGGCCCACCGTGGCCGCCATCGCCACCAGCCCGCCGACACCGCCCGCCGTCAGGCCGACGTCTCCCCATTCGGCGACGTTGAGGAGCACCAGCAGCCCCGCCGGGATCAGCACGGCGGCGGCGATGACGCGGCGTCGTCGGGAACCCATGACGGAGCACCCTAGCGGAGGCCGGCGCGCGTCGGCACCGGCGTCAGCACGGCGCAGCGCCCGCAGCGTCCCGCGAGATCTCCCGGCATCCCCGGCATCCCGCGAGAACCCCCGGCATCCCCGACGCCCCGACCTCTCCCGGCACGGCCGCCCGGCCGGGCGGCGTCGGCTCGGGCCGTCCGGTCCCCGCCCCTCAGCCCCGGCGGGCCTCGTCGCGGCCCCGGCAGGCCAGGGCGTCGGCGCGCTCGTTGCCCGCGTCGCCGTTGTGGCCGCGCACCCAGCGCCACTCGATGTCGTGGCGGGCCGCGATCGCGTCGAGGCGCTGCCACAGGTCGGCGTTCTTCACCGGCTTCTTGTCGCGGGTGAGCCAGCCCGAGCGCTTCCAGCCGTGGATCCACGACGTGATGCCGTTGCGCACATAGGTGCTGTCGGTGTGCAGGCACACCGGCAGCGGGCGCTTGAGCGCCTCCAGGGCCATGATGGCGGCCATCAACTCCATGCGGTTGTTGGTGGTCTTCGCCTCACCGCCGTACATCTCCTTGTCGTGCCCGCCGTAGCGCAGCACCGCTCCCCACCCGCCGGGCCCGGGGTTGCCCGAGCACGCGCCGTCGGTGTAGATGACCACCGCGCTCGTCGGCGCGTCCGGGTCCGCGTCCGCCGCGCCGACCGCGCCCTGCTCCTCGCTTGTTCGCACGCCCGGAAATCTATCGCCTGACCGGGGCTTCCGTGCCCGCCGGAGCCGGCCGCGCCCGGGCGGCGCCCCGGGGCCGCGCCGCCGGCGCGGATGGCCCGGCCCGTGCTGGGCAGGGGAACCGCATGCGTGTTCCGCCCTTTCCTCCTCCCCCGCCAGAGACCGTCCCGACAGCGCCCCTCTCCCGCATCCGCCGCCGGAGGCCGCGATGACCGGCGTGTGGATCGCCGCCGCCGTGGCCCTGGCCTCGGCCGTCTGCTACGGCACGGGCGCCGCCACCCAGCGTCGCCTGGCCGCGCGGCTGGGCGGACCCATGGACCGGCGGATGATCGGCGTCCTCATGCGGCAGCGGCTGTGGTGGTTCGCGGTCGCGCTGAACGGCGCGGGCGCCGCGCTGCACGTCGTCGCGCTGGCCTACGGCACCCTGATCGTGGTGCAGCCCCTGGGCACCCTGGCCCTGGTGTTCGCGCTGCCCTGGGCCGCCCGCTGGGCCGCGCGCCGGGTGTCGCGGCGCGAGTGGTGGGGCGCCCTGCTGACCATCGCGGGGCTGAGCGTGCTGCTGGTGGCGGCGGCGTCCTCGGGCGAAGGTCGGCCGCTGGACGCGGTCGGCGCGCTGGTCACGCTGGGCGCGGTGCTGGCGGCCGTGGCCGCCCTCGCCACGGCGGGGCGGTTCGTCCGGTGGCCGATGGCGCGCAGCGGGCTGTACGCGGCGGCGGCCGGGGTGGCGTTCGCCGGTGGCTCGGCGATGACCAAGGCCCTCACCGACACCGCCGCCGCCCAGGGGCTGCTCGCGGCGGTGGCGCACCCGGCGCCGGTCGGCATCGCGGCGCTGGCGGCGGCGGGGGCTCTGCTGTCGCAGGCCGCCTACCGGGGCAGCGCGGTGGGGGCGCCGCTGGCGGTGATCAACCTGGCCAACCCGCTGTCGTCGGTGGTCATCGGGCTGACGTTCCTCGGCGAGACCTACCAGGGCGGCGTGTGGGGTGTGGCGGTCGCCGCCGCGGCGGGGCTGGTGGCGATGCGCGGCGTGTTCCTGCTCGCCACCGTCGACCCCGACACCGGCGAGCCCGCCGGACGGGCCGGGCGCGGGGAGCGGGGCGGGTCGGCCGACCGGGAGACTCCGGCGGCCGGGCGCGCCACCGGGGACGGCTGAGGCGCCGCGCCCGCCGCGCGGCTCGCCCCTTCGGTGTCCGCCCCCGGCGCCTGCTCACCCCTCCGCGCGGCTCACACCTGCGGCGTCTCGCGTCGGCCGTTGCGCCACGACGCCACCAGCACGCAGGCCACCGTCACCAGCAGCGCCCACGCGCCGAACTTGGCGGGGTGCACCAGGTGCCACACGTCGGCCTGGTGGGGGTACTGCCAGGCGCCCAGCAGGGTCGCGATGTTCTCGGCCACCCACAGGAAGAACCCGATGAGCACGAACGACAGCGCGAGCGGCATCCGGTAGCGCACCGCGCCGACCGTGAACCCCACCATCACGCCCCACGTGGCGGCGACCATCGCCAGGGCCAGCAGCACCCGGAAGTCCGGCAGGAAGTGGTGGGTGAGGAAGTTGGCGTAGATCGCGGCGGCCACGACGGCGGTGGCGATCCGGCGGTAGCCCACGAACTCCAGGTCCAGGCGCCGCCACGCGTGGCAGACGTAGCTGCCGACCGCCGCGTAGAGGAACCCGCTGTAGAGGGGCACCCCGGCGATCTTGGTGAGGGCGTCCTCGGGGTAGCTCCACGACCCCATGTGCACCTTGACCAGCTCGAACACCAGACCCACGACGTGGAACCCGGCGATGGCCAGCGCCTCGGTGCCGGTCTCCAGGCGCACCGCCCAGAAGACGAACGTCAGCACGATCCCGTAGATCAGCAGCGCGTCGTAGCGGGCGATGGGCAGCGGCACCACCGACGACAGCGCCAGCCCCGCGAACAGGCACACCGCGAAGAGGCAGGACAGCCCCTCCAGCCAGGCGAACCGCAGCAGTTGGGGCAGCGAGAACCAGTCGGCCGCGCGCGCCGCGCGCACGGCGGGACCGGCGGGCTCGGCGGGACCGGTCGGAAGCGCCTCCGCGACCATTCGTGCAACCTCCGTGGTGCCTGGCCCTGCGCCGGAGGATTCCCCGGCGCCGGAGCGGCAGCGTACACCACCCGGGGGTGACCGTCGGGGCCGCCCGGTCGGCCTTGGGCGCGGGAACGCGCAGGTGGCGGGCCTGGTGAGGGGATCGGTGGGGGCAGCGGCCCAACCCGGCCGCCGGGAGGAACCCGGCCGCTCCCCCGCCCCGCACCGGGCGGCCCGCGCGCCCCCGAGGCTCAGCCCACGGGCGTCTCGCGGCGTTCGTCGGCGGCTCCGGCCAGGGCGGCTCGGTAGGCGCTGGGCGACACCCCGCGCACCCGCTTGAACGCCGCGCTGAACCCGAACGGGTCGGCGTAGCCCACGCGCCGGGCCACCGCCGCGACCGTCACGCCGGGCTCGGCCAGCAGTCCGGCCGCCAGGTCCATGCGCCACTCGGTGAGGTAGCCCGCCGGGGGCTCGCCCATCAGCTCGCGGAACCGCTTGGCGAAGGTGGTGCGGGAGACCCCGGCCTCGGCGGCGAGGTCGGCCGTCGTCCAGGTGCGCGCGGGGGCGGCGTGCATCGCGCGCAGCGCCGGGCCGACCGCGTCGTCGGTCAGCGCGCGGTACCAGGCCGGGGGCCGCGCCTCGGGCAGGTCGAACCAGTCGCGCAGCGTGCAGACGAGCAGCCAGTCCAGCAGCCGGTCCAGCACGATCTGCCGCCCGGGGCGGGGCGCACCGATCTGCGCCTCCAGGTAGGGGGCCAGGGCGGAGCAGTCGTGCTCGTCGGGCACGACGAGGGCCGGGGGCAGCGCGCGCACCAGGCGGCGGCGCACCGGCTCGGGGACCCGGTAGGAGGCCACGAGCAGCACGGTGGAGCCGGACAGCTCGGCGGGCGCGGCCGGCGGCGCGTCCCCGCCGCCGACCGGAGCGGCCTCGCGGACGGGTGTCCCGGCGCGGTCGGGGTCGTCGGTGAAGACGAACGGGTCGGGACCGCGCACGATCGCGGTCTCGCCCAGGCGCACCCGGCGCGCCCGCGCGCCGCCGCCTGGGACGATCCACCCCTCGCCGCGCAGGGGCGCGCACAGGGTGAGGTCGGCGCCGTCGGCGAACCGCAGCGCCCACGGGGGCCACAGCACCGACCGCCCGAACACCGCCCCTTGCCCGCGCACGCCGTGCAGCAGGTCGTCGAACACGTCCATGGCCCACACCCTAGAGCGGGGAGGGGACGTCGAGGCGCTGAGGTGGGGCGGAGCGGTACGGCGTCCAGGCGCGAGGCCGCACCCGCCGCCGTCGCCGCTCCGTCGCGCCCCGCAACCGCCGGTGCGCCAACCGATGACCGCCCGTCCCCGCCACCCGCCGTCCCGCCACCCCCGCGAATCACTCGCTGGCGGACGATCTCCTATGTGCCGCGCACGCGCGGCCATGGCCGCGCCGTGCTCCCGGCGGTTGACTCTTCAGCATGAGCACCGACACCACCACCCACCCCCACCCCTCCTTCCTGGTCCTGGGCGGTACCGGCAAGACCGGCCGCCGCGTCGCCGCGCGGCTGCGCGCCCAGGGCGCCCGCGTGCGCGCCGCGTCCCGTTCCGGCGAGGTGAAGTTCGACTGGGCCGCCCCCGCCACCTGGGGTCCCGCCCTCGACGGCGCCTCCGCCGTCTACCTCGTCGCGCCCGAGGACCCCGCGCCCGTCGCGCCGTTCGTCGCGCAGGCGACCGACGCCGGGGTGCGCCGCTTCGTGGTCCTCTCCGGGCGGGGCATGGACCTCGTGGGCAAGGCGTTCGGCGCCGGTATGGCCGCCGCCGAGGCCGCCGTCGCCGCCTCCGGCGCCGAGTGGACCATCCTGGCGGCCAACAACTTCGCGCAGAACTTCACCGAGGACCTGTGGCACGCCCCGGTGCTGGCCGGGCGGCTGGCGCTGCCCGTCGGCGACGTCCCCGAGCCCTTCGTGGACGTCGAGGACGTGGCGGAGGCGGCCGTGGCCGTCCTCACCGGCGAGGGCCACGCCGGGCGGCGCTACGAGCTGTCGGGACCCCGGGGCCTCACCTTCGCCGAAGCCGTGCGGACCGTGGCCCGGGCCTCCGGCCGCGGCGTCGACTACGTCGAACTCACCCCCGAGGCATACCGCGCCGAACTCGCGGCCGAGGGCATGCCGCCTGAGGGGGTGGCGGCGTTCGACGCGCTCTACGCCCTGCTCCGCACGGGTCGCCTGGCCGAACCCGCCGACGGCGTGCGCCGGTTGCTGGGACGCGAGGCGACCGACTTCACCGCGTGGGCCACCCGGGTGGCCGCCGAAGGCGCCTGGGCGTAGCACCCCGTCCCCGCCCCTGGTCCGCGCGTCCGCGCCGCCGCCTCCGGTCCCCCGGTGCGGCGGCGCGGTTTCGGGCGGCGTGATTTGCGGGCGCGGCCGGGTAGTGAGGCCGGAATGCGCTACGCGGAGGACGACATCGGCGAGGCCGCCCGGCGCTGCGGGCTGCGGCGCGGCGACCCGGCCGCCCCCGGCATCACCCGGGTGCGCCGGGGACGCGGGTACAGCTTCCACGACCCCCGGGGCCGCACCCTCACCGACCCCGACGAGATCCGGCGCTGCAAGGAGCTGGCCATCCCCCCGGCCTGGCGCGACGTGTGGATCTGCCCGTCCGCCGACGGCCATCTCCAGGCCGTGGGCACCGACGAGGCCGGGCGCCGCCAGTACATCTACCACCGGGAGTGGCAGCGCATCCGCGAGGAGACCAAGTACGACCGGATGCTGGACTTCGCCGAGCGGCTGCCCGACATCCGAGGCGCCGTCGCCGCCCACCTCCAGCGCGGCGGCCTGGCCCGCGAGCGGGTGCTGGCGGCGGCGGTGCGGCTGGTCGACCTGGGCCTGTTCCGCGCCGGAAACCGCGCCTACGCCGAGGAGCACGACACCTACGGGGTGGCCAGCCTGCTGCGCGAGCACGTGCGCCGCCGCCGGGGGCTGCTGGTGTTCTCCTACCCCGCCAAGGGCGGCAAGCACCGGACGGTGGAGCTGGCCGAGCCCGACGTCGAGCGGCTCATCGCCGTGCTCCAGCGGCGGCGGCGCCCGGGCGAGACGCTGCTGGCCTACCGGGACGGCGGCGACTGGCGCGAGATCCGCAGCGAGGACGTCAACGACTACCTGCGCGAGATCAGCGGCGAGGACTTCACCGTCAAGGACTTCCGCACCTGGCACGCCTCCGTCCTGGCGGCCGTGGGCCTGGCCGTGGCCACCCAGCCCGCCACCCCGACCGCGCGCCGCCGCCTGGCCGCCCACGTCACCGGCGAGGTCGCCGCCTACCTGGGCAACACCACCGCCGTCGCGCGCGCCTCCTACATCGACCCCCGCGTGTTCCGGCTGTTCGACCAGGGCGTTACCGTCGCCTCCGCGCTGCCCGGCCTGGGCCGCGACACCGACTTCGGCGAACTCGCCACGCAGGGCGCCGTCGAGAAAGCCGTGCTGAAGATGCTGCGCACCCACCCCGAGCACTGCGACCCGGCCGAGGCCGCGGACGGCGGGCCCGGCTGACCGGCCCCGACCGGGGCGGGCCGCCCCCGCCCGCACCGCGGCGCGGTGCCAGGATGGTGCCCTACGCCAGCCGCGGCGCGACGGCCCTGCCCCGTCCGGGCGCCGTCCCACCCGTGGAGACCGCATGACCGTGCTCACCCTGCGGCAGCTCAACCGCGCCACCCTCGACCGCCAGCACCTGCTGCGCCGCGCCGACCGCACCGTGTCCGACCTGCTGGAGCACCTGGTCGGCCTCCAGGCGCAGACCCCGCACACCTGGTACGTGGGGCTGTGGTCGCGGCTGGCCGGGTTCTCCCCCGAGGAGGCGTCCCGCCTGCTGGGCGAGGGGGACATCGTGCGGCTGGCGCTGATGCGCTCCACCATCCACCTGGTCACCGCCGAGGACGCGCAGTGGCTGCGGCCGGCGGTGCAGCCGATGCAGGACCGCGGCTTCCGGTCCGCCTACGGCCGCCAGGTCGAGGGCCTGGACCCCGCCGAGGTCGAGCGGGCCGGCCGCGCCGCGCTGGCCGAGCGACCGCTGACCTTCAGCGCCCTGGGCCGGGCGCTGGCCGAGCACGGGCGGCGATCCGGCTGGGGCGAGCGCGAGCCCCAGGCGCTGGCCAACCTGGTCCGCACCCGGGTGGCGCTGGTGCAGGTGCCCCCGCGCGGGCAGTGGGGCCGCAGCGGCGCCGCCGCGCACACCCCCATCGAGACGTGGCCGGGCCGCGCCCTGGCACCCGAGCCCTCGGTCGCGCGGCTGGTGCTGCGCTACCTCGCCGCCTTCGGCCCGGCGTCGGTGCGCGACGTGCAGCACTGGTCGGGGCTGACCCGGCTGGCCGAGGAGGTGGACGGGCTGCGCGGCGGGTTGCGGGTCTACATCGGTCCCGACGGGCGGGAGCTGTTCGACCTGCCCGACGTCCCGCTCCCCGATCCCGACACCCCGGCGCCGGTGCGGTTCTGCTACGAGTACGACAACGTGCTGCGCTCCCACGCCGACACCTCGCGGCTGGTGGCGGTGCGGCTGCGCGACCACGGGTTCAACGCCAAGAACGGCGTGGACCCCGGCACGGTCCTGGTCGACGGCATGGTGGCGGCGGGCTGGCGGATCGCGCTCGAACGGGGAGCCGCGACCCTGGCGGTCACGCCCGTGCGGGCGCTCACCGCCGCCGAGGAGGAGGCGGTCTGCGCCGAGGGGGCGGCCCTGCTGGAGTTCTGGGCGCCCAAGGCGGCCGAGCGCCGCGTCGAGGTCGCCGCGCCCACCGGGTAGGGCGCGCGGGGCGGCCCTGCGCCGCCCCGCGCGCCCCGCCTCAGCGGAGTTCGCGGGGCTCGGGGAAGCTGCCCGTCTGCACGAGTTCCTCGGCCAGCGCGCTGAGCTTGACGTTGAGGTTCTGCGACGCCTTGGCCAGCAGCGCGAACGCCTGGCGGTCGGTCAGCTTGTAGCGCTCCACCAGGATCCCGGTGGCCTCGCCGATGCGCTGGCGGGTGCGGATGGCGCGGGAGAGGTGGTGCTGGGCGCGGGCGTTGGCCAGGGCCACGGCGGCGTGCGCGGCCAGGATCTCGCCGACCTCCTGGGCGGTGACGTCGAAGGCGTTGGGCGTGGCGGAGTAGACGTTGAGCCCGCCGAGCACGTCGCTGTGCGTGAAGAGTTGGAAGGAGATGACGCTCTTGATGCCCATGCCGCCGACCTCGGCGACGAACTCCGGCCAGCGGGTCTCCTCCTCGACGGAGTCGAGGCAGAACACCTCGCGCACCCAGATGGCGTCGAGGCAGGGGCCCTGCCCGGTGCGGTACTGGATGCGGTCCACGCGTTCGACCAGGGGGTCGGTGGGGGCGTGCGTGGAGAGTTCGCGGCTGCGGCGGTCGTAGAGGGTGACCCCGGCGTAGTCGGCGCCGTCGATCTCGGCCACCGCCAGGGCGGTGATCTCCTCCAGCGTGGCCGGGACGGAGTCCTTCTCCAGCACGTCGCGGGCGAAGTCGGCGAACGCGCGGGCGACGGCGAGGTCCTCGCCGCCGTCGGCCGGGAGCACGGCCTCGGGGCGGGGGTCGCCGACGTCGCCCTGCTCGACCATGGTTCCGCTCACGTCATTCCTTTCTGGGGGCGCCCTCTTCGGCCCCACTGCCGGACCGGAGGCGTGCCGAACGCCCACGCCGGCCGCGGCGGCGCACGCGCGCCAGGCCCGCGCGCCACCTCGGTGTGGGGCAGGGGCGGCGGGCGGAACGGTGCGGTGCGGTGCGGTGGTGGGCGCGGAGACCGGGACGCGCGGGCGCGGTCGGCGGCTCGGCGGGACGGGCGGGTATCCGCCCGCCCGGCCGCGGTGCCGCCGACAGCAATCGTGTCCTTATTGTGTACCCGCTGGACCAGCCTGAGGAAAGTGTTACTCGGAAGACATAACTCCCTTACTTCTCGTATCCGCACCCCGACGCTGCGGAGTGGGCACCGGTGAGAGAGTCCGGTCTAGACCGGTGCGGGGACCAACGCGGTGACGGCGCAGGTTGAACGCGCGGGGGGAAACGACGCGGAATAAGACCGGCCGTCTTTCAGTGCCGGAAAATACATCGCCGACCGCGTGGCCTGGGGATTCACCGGGGAGAGCGAAGCGCGCCGCCCGCCTTGACGCCCTGTGGGGGGTTGTTTACCGTCGAAATCGCTCCGCGGTCGAGAATACCGTTCGCCCGGGTCGGCGGGCGGCGGAATTCCCGGCCGGGCGGCGCGGCCGCCCCCGGCCTTCGCCGCCATCGAGGGGAATTCGCAAAGGCGCGCGGTTTCCCTCCGGCGCTTTTCGCTTCCGCGGGGCCGCGCCCCTGCCGGGCCGGCCTCCGCACCCGCACCCGCACGACCCATCCCCGCTACCGCGACGCCCGCGACCCCGACACCGGGCCGCCCGCACCGGCCCCCGCGGCGCGCCGCGAGAAACGAAGGTCTTCCATGAACCTGAAGAAGGCGTCCCTCTCCACCGCGGCGGTGGTGCTGGCCACCCCGCTGCTGTTCGCGCTGATGCCCGCCGGCACCGCCAACGCCCACGGCTACGTCTCCTCGCCGCCCAGCCGCCAGGCGCAGTGCGCGGCCGGCGTGGTGGAGTGCGGCCAGATCCAGTGGGAGCCGCACAGCGTCGAAGGCCCCAAGGGCCTGACCAACTGCCACGGCGGCAACACCCGGTTCGCCGAACTCAACGACGACAGCAAGGGCTGGCAGGTCACCCCGGTCGGCCGGACCGTGGACTTCACCTGGACCCTGACCGCCCAGCACGCCACCTCCACCTGGGAGTACTTCATCGGCGGCACCCGGATCGCCTCGTTCGACGACGGCGGCGCCCGGCCGCCGGCCACGGTCACCCACCGCGTGGACCTGGGCGGATACAGCGGCCAGCAGAAGATCCTGGCGGTGTGGAACGTCGCCGACACCGCGAACGCGTTCTACGCCTGCATCGACGTCAACGTCGGCGCCGCCTGACCCGCACCGACCCCCCTCGGGTACCGGCCCCGACCGGCCGGTACCCGGGCGGCCCGTGAACCCGGACGCGTGCCCGCACCCGGCGGCCAAGCGCTCCGGAGGGCGGGCCGGCGCGCGGCCGCGTGAACGCGCGCGGGGAATCCCGCACCGTTTTCCCGGATACCTGGCCATGTTTTTCCAGCGCCGTTTCCCCCCGCTCCGAAACGGCGCCTCGGTGCCGTTTTCCACGGTCGGGGAAGTGGTTCCCCGCCGATTTCCGGAGCGGTTCTCCGTCGTGCTTTCACCGCTTTCCCGCCGCCGTCTGCGAACCGGCTCCGGAACCGTTTTTGCGCGGTGTCCGCCGACCCCGCCGGCCCGCCCGCCCGTGCCGCCCCCGGCATCCCGCGCGCCCGCGCCCGCACCCCCGTCCGCACCCCGGCCCGCGCCCGCCGCCCCGCCCTCCCCTCCCGCCGGTCGCGACGGAGGGCCGCCGCGCGAGCGCGCTCGGTACCGAACGGCCCCCACTTGACGGCCCGCCGAGCCGTGGTGTTGGATGCCTCACATCCACCAGGACTTCACACGGATTCACACCACCCCCCACTGTAAACGTTTACAGTTCTCATCAGCGCAGCTCAGGGAGGGCGCATGGCAAAGCCCGTCCCGACGATCACCACGATCGCCGAGGCCGCCGGTGTCTCCATCGCCTCGGTGTCGCGGGTCTTCAACGGCCAGCCGGTGCGCGACTCCACCCGCCGCCGGGTGCTGGCCGAGGCCGAGCGCCTGGGCTACGTCCCCAACGCGGTCGCGCGCTCGCTGAAGTCCAACCGCACCGACCAGGTGGCGTTCGCCGTGGAGGACATCGGCAACCCCGTCTACCTGGCCATGCTGCGCGAGATCCAGCCGGTCCTGCGCGCCGACGGCTTCCGCCTGGTCGTGCACTCCACCGGCGGCGACCCCGGCGAGGAGATCGAGGTGCTGCGCGGGCTGGGCCGCCGGCACGCCGACGGGCTGGTCATCAGCCCCATCCGGGTCACTCCCGACCTGCTCGGCGCCCTCGCCCAGGCCGCCGCCCCCGTGGTCGTCATCGGCTCCGTGCCGCCCGGCACCCCCGTGGACAACGTGCGCGCCGACTCCCGCACCGGCGTCCGCCTGGCCCTGCGCCACCTGCTCGACATCGGGCGCCGCCGCATCGGGTTCGTCAACGGCCCGCTGGACACGGTGCCCGGCGAACGCCGCGACGCCGCCTTCCGCGACGGCATGGCCGAGGCCGGCCGCCCCGTGGACGAGGGCCTGGTGCACGTGGGCGGGTTCCGCCGCGAGACCGGCGCCGAGGGCGCCCGCCGCCTGCTCGCCCACCCCCACGGCCCGCCCGACGCGCTGCTGTGCGCCAACGACCTGATCGCCCTGGGCGCGCTGGACACCCTGCGCGCCGCCGGGCTGCGCGTGCCCGACGACGTCGCCGTGGTCGGCATGGACGACACCGAACTGGCGGCGGTGTCGTGGCCCACCCTGACCAGCGTCTGCCTGGGCTCGGCCGAACGCGGCCGGCGCGCCGCCGGACTGCTGCTCGACCGCCTGCGCGGCGCTCCCCCCGCGGCCCCGGCCGCGGGCTCCGCGCGGACCGTCACCGTGGCGCCGCGCCTGGTCGTGCGCGCCTCGACCACAGGAGGCGACCAATGACGCTCACCTCGG
Organism: Streptomonospora mangrovi; assembly: GCF_027604915.1. Lineage (GTDB taxonomy): Bacteria > Actinomycetota > Actinomycetes > Streptosporangiales > Streptosporangiaceae > Streptomonospora > Streptomonospora mangrovi. The sequence continues at coordinate 83,834 of NZ_JAJAQC010000010.1, read as the reverse complement.
CGTCCCCACCCCCCACCGAAGCGGCGCCGCCCCGGCCCCGTCCGCGCGCCCGGCGGCCCGACCGGTCGGCCTACGCGCTGCTGCTGCCGGCCCTGATGCCGGTGGTGCTGTTCAGCATCGCGCCGCTGGTCTACGGGATGTTCCTGGCGTTCACCGACGCCCGCGCCGGCCGCGACGTCGACACATCGTTGGTGTTCCTGGAGAACTTCGGGCACCTGCTCGACGACGTGCAGTTCTGGTCGTCGTTCCGGATCGGCCTGGTGTGGGCGGTCACGGTGACGCTGCTCCAGTACGCGGCGGGCATGGGCCTGGCGCTGCTGCTCAACCAGAACCTGCGGCTGCGCTGGCTGGCCCGCACGCTGGCGCTGTTCCCGTGGGCGATGCCGCCGGTGATCATCGGGCTGATGTGGCGGCTGGTGTACCACCCCGACGCCGGGGTGCTCAACGCCGCGCTCACCGACCTCGGCCTGATCTCGCAGAACATCGACTGGCTGAACGACTTCGGCTGGGCGCTGCCCGCCGTGGTGGTCGTGGGCGTGTGGACGGGGATGCCGCAGACCACCATCGTGCTGCTGGCCGGGTTGCAGAACGTGTCCCGCGACCTCGGCGAGGCCGCGCGGGTCGACGGCGCCGGGCCCTGGCGCCGCTTCACCGGCGTCACCCTGCCGCAACTGCGCTCCGTGACCGTGGCGATCATGTCGCTGAACTTCGTGTGGAACATGAACGAGTTCGCGCTGGTGTACGTGCTGACGCAGGGCGGGCCGGGCGGCATGACGCGGCTGCCCATGCTCTACGCCTACGAGGAGGCGTTCCGCTACGGGTTCTTCGGCTACGCCTCGGCGATGGGCGTGGCGATCGTGATCGTGGTCCTCGCGGTGCTCGGGTTCTACCTGCGCCGCCAGTTGAAGGAGGCCGAGGCATGAGGCGACCCCGCGCGTGCGCCGCGCTGCGGCGAGGGACGGGAGGCCGGCGATGGCTGCGGTGAGCGCGGCCCGGGCGCGCCGGGCGGCGGCCCGCACCGGCCAGTACGCGGCGCTGGTGTGCTACCTGGTCTTCCTGGCGTTCCCGCTGGTGTGGCTGGCGTCCACGGCGCTGAAGACGCCGCAGGAGATGGCGCTGCTGGACCCCACGTGGATCCCGCTGGAGCCCACCCTGGCCAACTTCGCCGCCGCGTTCGGCGAGCAGGACCTGGTGGGCGCGGCGCGGCGCAGCCTGGGCGTGGCGCTGTGCTCGGCGGTGCTGACGGTGCTGCTGGCGCTGCCGGCCGCCTACGTGCTGGCGCGCTACAAGTCGGCGGTCAACCGGGTGGTGATGGGTTGGGTGCTGGTCAGCCAGGTGTTCCCGTTCATCCTGGTGATCATCGCGCTGTTCATGATCCTGCGGCGGTTCGGGCTGGTGGACTCCCTGGCGGGGCTGGTGCTGGTGCACGCCACCTGGTGCCTGCCGTTCGTGCTGTGGATGCTGCGGGGCTACCTGCGCGGCATCCCCCGGGTGCTGGAGGAGGCCGCGGCGGTCGACGGCGCGGGCCGCTGGCGCACGCTGGTGTCGGTGGTGGCGCCGCTGGCGGCGCCGGGCGTGGCCGCCGCGCTGATGTTCGGGTTCGTCTCCTCCTGGAACGAGTTCCTGTTCGCGCTGATCCTGCTGAAGGACCCCGGGGTGCAGACGCTGCCGCTGGTGCTGGTGGCGTTCACCGGGCCCGAGGGCGTGGCGCGGCTGGGGCCGCTGGCTGCGGCGTCGCTGATGGCGGCGGTGCCCAGCCTGGTGTTCTTCGCGTTCATCCAGCGCCGCTTCCGCGGCGGGCTGGTCGACGGGGCGGTGAAGGGATGACCGTGGGCAGGGGCGGGCGAGGCCGGCGGCGGGGCACGGCCCTGGCGGCGGCGGGACTGGCCGCGGCGGTGCTGGTCACCGGCTGCGCCCAGGGCGACCCGGGCGAGGAGCCGATGCGCTACCTCAGCCTGGCCTGGCAGACGCAGTCGATCGAGGCCAACCGGCGGCTGGTCCAGGAGTGGAACCGGGAGCACCCCGACGCGCCGGTGGAGTACGTGCAGGGGAGCTGGGACAACGTCAACGACCAACTGGTCACGGCGTTCGAGGGCGGCGACCCGCCCGACATCATCCACAACGAGTCGCCCACGCTGACCAGCTTCGAGTACCGCAACTACCTGGCCGACCTGGGCGACGACCTGCCCGCGGACGTGCGCGCCGACATCGGCGACGCCGCGTGGGACACCGTCACCATCGACGGCCGCGTGGTGGGCGTGCCGCTGCTCCAGGAGCCGCAGGTGCTGATCGCCAACGCCGACATCCTGCGGGAGTCGGGGGTGCGGATCCCCACGGTCGAGGAGCCCTGGACCTGGGACGAGTTCGAGGCGGCCGCCCGCGAGCTGACCGTGCCCGGCGAGCGGCACGCGGTGGCCTGGCCGCTGAGCAGCCCGACCAACCGGGTGCTCAACCTGGCGCTGAACTTCGGCGGGGAGTTCTTCCGCGTCGCCGAGGACGGGACGGTCACCGTGGAGGTCGGGCCGCGCGAGCGCGAGGTGCTGGAGCGCATCCACCGCCAGCTCTACACCGACCGCACGGCCGACCCGCAGGCGGTGGGCATGAGCGGCTCCGACCCGCTGCCCGCGTTCTTCGCCGGGCAGTACGCCATGGTCCAGGGCGGGGTCTACACCCGCCAGCAGGTCGTGGAGCAGGCGCCCGACGGGTTCGACTGGGTGATGCTGCCGCCGCTGGTGGGCGACGTCCCCGACCAGGGCGCCACCTCCCAGACGCTGTCGGTGGCCGCCGGGAGCCCGCACGAGGCGGACGCGGCCGCGTTCGTCGCGTTCATGGCCGAGCCCGACAACCAGGTGGACCTCGCGCTGGGCGACTGGCTGACCCCCACCAGCCAGGAGGCGCTGGCCTCGCCGGAGCTGACGACCAACGAGAACGAGTGGGACGTCGCCGTGCACGCGGCGGGCAACCTCCGCTCGGCGCCCTACCTCCAGGTCCCCGGGTTCGACGAGTTCAAGAACCGGGTTTCGGAGCCGCTGTTGCAGGAGTACTTCGGCGACCGGATCAGCCTGGACGAGCTGGCGCGGCGCATGGAGGAGGAGGGCGACGCGGTGATGGCGAGGTACGCCGATGAGGGGTGAGGACACGGGCCGCGCCCCGGGCGCGGCGCCGGAGGCCTGGCGGGACCGGGCGCGCGGCGCGCTGCTGGGCCTGGCCTGCGGCGACGCGCTGGGCCGCCCGGCGGAGAACATGACGCCCGCGGCCATCGCGGAGCGCTGGGGGCGGCTGACCGAGTTGGCCGTGGACGAGCGCGGCACGGCGGCGGGCACCGACGACACCGAGTACTCGGTGTTCATCGGGCTGCTGCTGGCCGAGCACGGGCGCGGGCTGCGGCCCGAGCACGTGGTGGCGGCCTACGAGCGCGACGTGCTGACCATCGAGGGGCCCATGCGCGGCGCGGGGTTCTCCGAACTGGGCACCGTCCAGGCGCTGCGCCGGGGGCTGGCGCCGCCCGACACCGGGCGGCGGCACCTGCACGGCTGGTCCGACGGGCTGGCGATGCGCGCGGCGCCCTACGGGGTGTTCGCGGCGGGCGACCCGGCCGAGGCCGCGCGGCTGATCGAGCTGGAGGGCCAGGTCAGCCACGCGGGCGAGGGGCTGCTGGGCGGCCGCGCGGTGGCGGCGGGCGTGGCGGCGGCGATGGCCGGCGCGGCACCGCGCGAGGTCGCCGCGGCGGCCCGGGAGCAGGTGCCGGCCGACTCCTGGACCGGGCGCGCCCTGGCCCACGCGGTGCGCGCCGCCGACGAGGCGCCCGACACCGCCGCGCTGGGCGCGGCCCTGCACGCGGCCGTGGTGCCCGCCCACTACCCGTGGACCGACCTGGCGCCGGAGGCGGTCGCGCTGGCGTTCGGCGCCTACCTCGCCGCTGGCGGCGAGGTGGAGGAGGCGGTGGTGACGGCGGCCAACATGGGTCGCGACGCCGACACCACGGCGGCGATCGCCGGCGCCCTGGCGGGGGCGGGGCGCGGCGCTTCGGGGATCCCGCGCCGGTGGGCGGCGGCGATCGGTCCGGTGACGGGCAGTTGCCTGCCGTCGGTCGCGGGCCGCCACGTCACCGAGGTCGCCGACCTCCTGGTGGCGGCCGGGGCGGCCGACCGCGCGGCCGAGGCAGAGCGAAGCGGCGCCGGGCGGCGGACGCCCGGCGGATAGCGCTGGTGCGGCCGCCCGAGGGGCCGGCCGTACCAGCGGGAACAGCGGAGGCGACCGGGCACCGCCGATCGGCGGCCCACCCGACGCGGGGAGGAATCGGCAGTGACAACGGGGGACAACCCGGCACACGGCGGCGGAACACAACCGAAGGCCGCCACCGGGACCGGCGGACCCGGCGCGGACGCACCCGGCTCGGTCGCCGACCGGGTGCGCGGGGCGTTCGCCGGACTGGCGATCGGCGACGCCGTGGGCTGGCCGGCCGGGCGGCACCGGTCCGCCCTGCTGGCGCCCTGGACCCGGCGCCTGGGCCGGGAACTCGACCTGTTCGCCGAGGAGCACCGCGTCACGACGCTGCCGGTGCCCTTCGCGCTGAACCAGCCGGTGGCGCCGCTGGCCATGGGTCCCTCCGACGACGCCGAGTGGCTGGCGTGGACGGCGCTGGGCATCGGCACCGACCGCGCCGAGGCGTTCGCCGCCCTCGCCGGCCGCGCCGACGTGCGCGCGCGGATCTCGGTGCGCACGGCGCTGGACAACCTCGCGCGGGGCGCCCGCCCGCCGCACACCGGGCACGACAACCCGCACTTCTTCGACGACGCGGCGGCGGTGCGCGCGGTCGCGTTCGGCGCGGCCCGCCCCGGCGACCCCGAGGGCGCCGCCGACGACGCCCAGGCCGACGCCGAGGTCACCAACTCCGGCGACGGCGTCAGCGCCGCCCGCGCGATGGCCGCCGCCGTCGCGGCGGCCGTGGGCGGGGCGGGGCCGGCCGAGGCGCTGGCGGCCGGAACGGCGCACCTTCCGGCGGGCAGCGCGATCAACGCGGTCGTCGGTGAGGCGCTGGCCGAAGTGGAGCGTGCCGCGCCCGCCCAGCCCTTCGACCTCGTTCCGGCCCTCGAAGCGGTCTGCTGCGACCACGTCTACTCCTACGGCACGGCGGCGCAGGCCACGCTGGGCGCAGCCTTCGCACTGACCGGCGCCGCCGGGGGCGCGCTCGGTCCGGCGGTGAGCGCGGCGGCGTGCCTGGCACCGCTGGCCGACTCCGCGCCCGCGCTCACCGGCGCGCTCGCCGGGGCGCTGGGCGGCCACCTGGCCATCGCGCCCGCGTGGCGGGCGCGCGCGGCGCCGCTGGCCGGGTGCTGCCTGCCGGAACTGGCCGGGACCGACCTCGTCGGCGTGGCCGACGCGCTCGCCGCCTCCTCCCGAAGCGACCGGGGCGACCGGAGCGACAACGACGACCGTGGCGCGGGAGCGCGCCGCAACCCGTGAAGGAGCCATCCATGCTGACCCGCCTCCAGGACAAGGCCGTCGGCGCGATTGCCGGGGCCGCCGTGGGTGACGCGCTCGGCGGCGCGACCGAGGGCTGGACCGTCGAGCAGATCCAGCAGCGCTACGGCGGCTACGTGGAGGGAGTCGTCGGCCCCTTCAACACCGACTGGCGCAACGCGCGGCCCATCGCCCCCTACCACAAGGGCGACGGCCACATCACCGACGACACCTTGATGACCCAGGCGCTGATCCGGGTCTACACCAAGGCCGAACGGCACCTCGACGCCTACGCCGCCGCCGACCTGCTGGTGCCGGAGATGATGGGTGAGCGGCGGTGGGTGCCCGAACTGGAGGAGGAGGCGCTGCTGCTGCAACGGGTCTTCCTCGCCGAGAAGTGGCTGGTGGCGCGGCTGCACTACGGCCACGTGGACCCGCGCGAGGCCGGCACCGGCAACATCGTCAACTGCGGCGCGGCGATGTACATGGCGCCGGTGGGCGTGGTCAACGCCGGCGACCCGGAGGGCGCCTACACCGAGGCGATCGACCTGGCCGGGGCGCACCAGTCCAGCTACGGCCGGGAGGCCGCCGGGGTGTTCGCGGCGGCGGTGGCGGCGGCCATGGGGCCGGGTGCCGACGCCGAGGCGGTGGTCGCGGCGGCGCTGGGGCTGGCCAAGGACGGCACGCGCGCGGCGATCGAGGCGGTGTGCGAGCGGGCGCGCGGCATCAGCGGGTGGCGGGGGTCGGCGGCGGCGCTGCGGGAGGCCGTGGCGCCGTTCGACACGGTCGCCGACACCTACCGCGACCAGGGGCTGGGCGCTCGTCGGCCCAGCCGGGTGCACTCCATCGAGGAGTTGCCGCTGGCGCTGGCGTTCCTGCTGATCGCGGGGGGCGACTACCGCGACACCGTGCTGGGCGGGGTGAACTACGGGCGCGACGCCGACTCCATCGCCAGCATGGGCGGCGCCCTCGCCGGAGCACTCGGCGGCCGCGACGCGGTCCCCCGGGAGTGGCGCATCCAGGTGGCCGAAGCCAGCCGCACCGACATCGAAACCCCCGGCCTGGACCTGGCGGAGGTCGCCCTCCGCATCCGAACCGCCGACCGCCGCCGCCGAGAGGCCGCCGACGCCGCCCTGGCAAAGCTGGAACAGCCGGCCGCCTGAGGGGGACGCGGATGCCGGTGCGGAGAGCGGGCCGAGGCGCGCGCACGAGGCCGGGCGCGGTGAACGCCGGTGGGCGGCCGGTGCGGGCGCACCGGCCGGACGCCGACTCGGCCGGGCGGCGGGCGCGGAGCAGCCCGGGGACCATCGCACGACCGCCCGCGCACCGACAGGCCGCCCGTCGCGCCGGCCGCGTCCGCCACGGGCATCGGCTCGCGGTGGAACCCGGCGCGGCGGCGATTGGGACGGTGCGAACCCCCGTCCTCGGTCGCGGGGAAACCCCGCGCCGGGCACGCGCGGGGACGCGCCGCGCGTTGGCCGGGCAGCGGCCGTCGGCGCGCGGCCTCTCGGCGGGCCGACCGGCGACGGACCGCCGGGGCCGCGCCATTGGAGCGGTTGGGACGACACGACGACCACTGGAGGAACCCGCCACATGCGCGTGACCTGGATCCATCCCGAAGACCTCGTCGGGCACGAACTGCGCCAGGCCGACCAGGACGGCCGCGACCCCGACGCCGTCGCCCGGGTGCGGAAGCGCTGGTACGCCGCCGGCGGGCACGACGCGCCGCCCCTGGCGGGCGCCTCGCCCGAACCGGCCGCGCCCGAGGTGCGCGCGCTGGCCGAGGATCTGCTGGACGAGCTTTCGGCCCTGCCCTCCCCCCTGGCCGGGGACGAGCCCACCGACCTCCCCGACATCATCGCGGCCTGCCCGGAGTGGCCGGTGGGTCCGGTGGCCGCGCCGGGCGCCGACCTCGCCGACCGGGTGCTGGGCGCCTGGACGGGCCGGGCCGCCGGGTGCGTGCTCGGCAAGCCGGTGGAGAAGATCCCGCGCGCGGGCATCCGCGAGATCGCCGAGACGACCGGCAACTGGCCGGTGCGGGGCTGGTTCACGGCCAAGGGCCTGCCCGACGACGTCGCGGCGCGCTGGCCGTGGAACCGCCGCAGCGCCCCGACGAGCCTGGCCGAAACCCTCGACGGCACCCCCGAGGACGACGACCTCAACTTCCCGATGCTGGGGCTGGCCCTGCTTGAGCGCTTCGGCCCCCGGTTCACCAGCGAGGACGTCGCCCAGATGTGGCTGGACGAACTCCCGCCCGGCCGGATCTTCACCGCCGAGCGGGTGGCCGTGCGCAACCTGCTCACGGGGGTGGTGCCGCCGCGGACGGCGCGGGTGCGCAACCCCTTCCGGGAGTGGATCGGCGCACTGATCCGCGCCGACGTGTTCGGGTGGACCAACCCGGGCGATCCGGGCACCGCCGCGATGATGGCGCACCGCGACGCCGTGGTCAGCCACACCGCCAACGGGGTCTACGGCGCGATGTTCGCCGCCGCGCTCGCCGCGACGGCCCCGGTGGCGGACTCCCCCGCCGCCGCGCTGGAGACGGCGCTGCGCGTGGTGCCGCCGAGGTCGCGGCTGGCCGAGGCCGTCCGCGACGCGATGGTGCTCGCGGCGGGCGCCGACGACTTCGAGGAGGTCGTGGACGGGCTGTACGCGGCGCACGGCCACCTGCACTGGGTGCACGCGGTCAACAACGCCGCCGTGGTCGCCGCCGCGCTCGTGCACGGGGGAGGCGACTTCGCCGACTCCATCACCAAGGCCGTGTCGGCCGGTTGGGACACCGATTCGGTGGGTGCCACGGTCGGATCTGCCGCCGGGGCGCTGAGGGGTGCCTCGGCCCTGCCGGAGTACTGGACCACCCCGCTGCGCGGCCGGATCGCCAGCAGCCTCACCGGCTTCGACGGCATCACCTTCGCCGAACTCGCCGCGCGCACCCTGGCCCTGCGCACCGCCCCCGCCGCGTGACACCGCTGTCGTCTCACGGGCCGCCGCCGTGCCGAGCCGGTACCGCCCGCCCGAGGCCCCGCCGCCCGTCGCCGCCCGTCGCCGCCTCGACCACCCGGGCGGCCTGCGGACCGGTGACCGCCCGCCCCAGGCCACCCTCCGCCGCCCCCGGCGCGCGCACCAGCCCCGCCCGGCGTCCCGATGACCGCGCACCCGCGCCACCCGGGGGCCGGCGCCGTCCGTCGTGACCTCACCGACCCGCTGTGGTGACCGGCGCTCAGGCGGGCTCAGGTGAGAGCCGCCGCCCCCTTCCCGGTCCCGGCGGCACCGGCCGCCCCGCTGCGCCACACGGTGCCCCGGCGCTCGTGTTCGAGGACCTGTTCGGCCAGGAGAGCCGCCTGGGGGCCGTACCGGCGCTCCACCAGCCACAGGCCGAGGTCGATCCCCGAGGTCACGCCGCCGCAGGTGACCAGGTCGCCGTCGTCCACGACGCGGCCGGGGACCACCTCGGCGCCCTCGGCGCGCAACGCCTCCGTGGCGGCGTGGTGGGTGGTGCACGGGCGTCCGGCCGTGATGCCCGCCGCCGACAGCAGCAGGGTGCCGGTGCACACCCCCGCCATCACCAGGCCGGGGCGCGCCGCCGCCGCCAGGGCCGCTGGGAGCGCTCCGGCGCGGATCTGGCGGTCCACGGCCGAGCCCTCGCCGACTCCGCCTCCGGGGACCACCAGGACGTCGGCCCGCGCCGCATCCAGCGCGGCCCGAACCCGGACCTCCAGGCCGAAGGACGTGGTCACGGTGGCGGGCGCGTCGAGGGCGACGAACGTGGTCTGGACGTCCTCCATGACCTCCAGCGCCCCGAGCGGGCCGAGGAGGTCCTGGTCCTCCACCCCGTCGTAGAGCACGGCCTGCACGTGAAGGGTCATCGCGGCCTCCTGAAGACAGCACGATCGGGTGCTTGCGGACACGCCGAGTATCGCGACGCCGGATCCGGGGGGACAGCGGCCTGATGGACCGCCATGCGTAGGATTCGGCCATGCACGTGGTCGCCGTACTCGCCTTCGACGGGATCGTGGGCTTCGACCTGACCATTCCGTGCCAGGTGTTCTCGTTCGCCCCGGGCTATGAGGTGCGGGTCTGCGCCGACTCCGACATCGCCGCCACCGCCGCCGGACGCGAGACGTTCCGGCTCTCCGCGCCCTACGGCCTGGACGACGCGCACCGCGCCGACACCGTGGTCGTGCCGGGGGGCGACCCCGCGAGCCCTCCGCCGCGCGCGGTGCTGGAGCTGCTGCGCGAGGCGGTGGAGCGCGGGGCGCGGGTGGCCTCGATCTGCACCGGGGCGTTCGTGCTGGCGGCGGCGGGCCTGCTCGACGGCCGTCCGGCCGCCACCCACTGGCTGCTGGCCGGCGACCTGGCCCGGGCCTACCCCGAGGTGGAGGTCGACCCCTCGGTGCTGTTCGTGGACGACGGCCAGGTGCTGACCTCGGCGGGGGTGGCCTCGGGCCTGGACCTGTGCCTGCACATCGTGCGCCGCGACCGGGGCGCGGCCGCCGCCGCCGAGACCGGGCGGCTGATCGTGATGCCCCCGCAGCGCCCCGGCGGCCAGGCGCAGTTCATCGAGCACCGCGACCCGGTCGACGACACCGCCGACCTGGGCGCCACGCTGCGCTGGATGCAGGACCACCTGGCCGAGCCGCTGACCGTGGCCGAGATCGCCGCCCACGCCGCCCTGAGCCCCCGCCACCTGTCGCGGCGGTTCCGGGCGCAGACGGGCACGACGCCGCTGCGCTGGCTGCTGGACCGCCGGGTGCAGCGCGCTCGGGAGCTGCTGGAGACCACCGGCCTGCCGGTGGAGCGGATCGCGCGCACCACGGGGTTCGGCACCGTGGAGACGCTGCGCTACCACTTCGGCCGCCAGGTGGGCACCACGCCCACCGCCTACCGGGCCGCGTTCCGGTGACAGGCGGGGGTGGTAACGTCGCCGCAGCCCCGCGCGGCCCCTGTCCCCGGCGCACCCGCTTCCCGCAAGGAGGACCACGAGCCATGGTTGACCCCGGCGGAGAACCGCGCCCCGCAGGCGTCCTCAAACGGCTGCTGGGGCGGACGCGGACCGCGCCCACACCTGCGGCCGTGGCGCGCCGCAGCGACCTGGTCCCCCAACTGCCCTCCCCCGCGCACTACGCGGCGTGGTGGCGAGGGCTGTCCGACGCCGAACGCGAACACCTGGTGCGCGAGGACCCCGCCGCGCTGGGCGCGCTCGACGGCCTGCCCGCCGAGGTGCGCGACGCCGCCAACCGCACGGCGCTGCGGGAGTACCTGGAGCGGCACACCGACAAGGACGTGGCGACCCTGAGCGCTGCCCTGGCCGACTACGACCAGGACCCCATGGCGCGGATGTTCCTGATGCGGTTCACGCCGCCGAGCCGGCCCGGCGCGGGCGACGGCCTCACCGCGATATCGCGGAACAACCCCGACACCGCCACCAGGAAGCTGGTGGTGGTCCCCGGCGCCGGCACCGGCCTGCACAACATCGGGCGCAACCTGCGGCGCATCACCCGGCTGCACATGGAGGCCGACGCCAAGGCGGGCACCCTGGGAGCGCCCGACCACGCGGTCATGGTGTGGCAGGGCGCCCGCGCCCCCAGGTTCGGTCCCGAGGCGGCGCGGCTGGACCTGGCCCACGCCGCCCGCGCGCCGCTGCACAGCTTCCTGGCCGGCCTCAAGGCGGCCCACCAGGAATCCGAGAGCACCGTGGTGCTGTACGGGTTGAGCTACGGTTCGGTGGTGGCGGCGCAGACCGTCGCGCGCTACGCCGACGTGGCGGCCGACACGCTGATCGTGGGGGCCGGCCCCGGGCTGGGCAAGGGGATCGCGGGGGTGGCGGACCTGCACGTGGCCGACGCGTACTGCCTGGCCTCCGACGCCGACTCGATCACCTACCTGTCGCCCGCGCTGCACGGGGTCAACCCCGCGAGCGCGGAGGCGGGGCTGAAGCGGCTGGCCACCGACCCGCACGGGCACCACGACTACCTGGAGCCCGGGGTGGGCCTGGACAACGCCGTGGCGGTGTTCATCGGCGCCACCGACGACCTGGTGGCCGCCGAGCCGCGCCCGGCCGGCGGCGACCCGTGGCGGGTGCTGCGGCACGTGGACGGTCTGGTGCGCCGCCAGGAGCACGCGGCCCACCGGCGGCCCGGTGCCGGCGACCGCCCCCGGCCGCCGCGGCGGCCGCACGCCCGGCGCGGCGGGCGGAAAGGGCTGTGAACGGCGGCCGGCGGCACCGGCGGCACCGGCGGGCGGAGTAGAACGGGAGCGGTCATGGCACTGGAAGCGGTTCGCGAACCCGACGCCGCGCGGCGCGCGATGGCGCGCGGCGAGGCGCTGGCCGGCGTGGTGGGGGCGCCGCTGGAGTTCGCCGGCGCCCGCCCCGACGCACCCGGGCCGGTCGACGCCGACGCGGACGAGGGCCGCCCCGACGTGTTCGTGGCGGTGGCGCTGTGGACGGCGGCCACCGGCGCCGAGCACATGCCGGCGGCCCTGGAGCGGCTGCACGAGCACTGGCGGGCGCACGGCGCGGACGCGGTGCTGCGCCCCCTCGGCCGGGGCGGCGCCAGGGTGTCGGCACGCGACGCCGACGGGTTCGCCTACACGGCGGAGTCGCGGCAGGACCGCGCCGGGATCGTGCTGCGGGTGGTGACCCCCCGCTACACCAACCCCGAACCCGGCCGCCCGTTCGTGGGGATCTTCGCCCAGGGCGAGGTGCCGCCGCCGGAGGCCGGCGCCGGCGGCTGAGGCGGGGACCGGCGGACGCATCACGGGCTCCCCTCGGCCGCACCCGCACCCGCCCCCGCCGCCACCGCGACCGGCACCCCCGCCGGCGGGCGGGGCGGCACGGCGGGCGGGTCGGCGGGCAGCCGCGCGGTGAGCACGGTGGGGCCGCCCGGCGGGCTGTCGACGCGCAGGGTGCCGTCGACGGCCGCCACCCGCCGGGCCAGGCCGGACAGGCCGGTGCCCCGGGGGTCGGCGCCGCCGCGGCCGTTGTCGGTGACCCGCACGGTGAGCACGCCGTGCTCCTCGCCGACCTCGACGCGCACGGAGTCGGCCCCGGCGTGCTTGGCGGCGTTGGTGACCGCCTCGCGGACCGCGAAGTAGACGGCCGTGGCCACACTGCGCGCGGGCTGCCGGGCGAGCGTGTAGTCGACGTGCAGGGGCAGGCTGGAGCGGTCGGCCAGGGAGGCCAGCGCGGTCTCCAGACCGAACTCGTCCAGCACGATGGGGTAGACCCGGAACGCGACCTCGCGGAGTTCGTCCAGCGCCTGGCGCGCCTCCTGGTGGGCGTCGCGGACCAGGGCGGCGGCGCGGTCGGGGTCGCGCCCGCGCTGGGCGCGGCCCAGCAGCATGGCCAGCGACACCAGCCGCTGCTGCACGCCGTCGTGCAGGTCGCGCTCGATGCGGCGGCGCTCCTCGTCGACGGCCTCGACCACGCCGGCGCGGCTGGCGGTGAGTTCGGCGACGCGCTCCTCAAGCAGGTCCTGGCGGGTGGGGCCGAGGACCGTGCGGGCCAGCCAGCGCTCCATGCCGATCAGCCCGACCGTGCCCTGCACGCTGAGGTACATGAACATCAGCCCGAACACCACGATGGCCGGGCTGTTGCCGTCGAGGGCGCCCAGCGGTGACACCACCAGGTAGGCGCCGGCGGGGAACACCCCCAGCACCAGCGCGCCGAGCATGCCCAGCGGCCAGCGCGCCGCGAGGTAGCCCAGGGACCGGGGCAGGGTGTGGGGGCCGGGGATCTCGATGTCGTAGCAGCGGGCCAGCCGGTACAGCTCCAGCCGGGTGAGCGCGCGGACCACGGGGCCCAGCGCGGCGGGCAGGGCGGGGCGCGCGGGCGGCCACAGCAGCAGCGGGGCCAGCGGCAGCGCCGCCGCGCACAGCAGCGCCAGCCAGAGTTCGGCGACGGCCGTGGCCACGCCCAGCAGGGCACCGGCGGCGGCCAGCGCGCTGGAGCGCGCGAGTTGGCGCGCCGCGCCGCGGCGCACGCGGGGTTCGGGGGTCATGGCCGCCTCCGAAGCGGGAGTCCGAGCAGGTCAGGACTGAGGCTAGTCCGGCGCCCGGCGCCGCCGCACTGCGGATTTCCGCACCTGTGGATTACGGATCGCCCCGCGCGGCCGGGTGGCCGCCCCCATGGGAGGGGCGGCCCCGCCGCTCCTAGCGTTGGCCACCGTGCCGACCGGCGCCGACTGATGCCGGCCGGCCCGCCGGCGCCGTCGGCCCGGACCGGCCGGAACCCTCGGGCCGCCCGGGACCCCGGACCGCCCGGACCGCCCGGACCGCCGGCGGCACCCGCTTCGCCGGCCCGGCCCCGGCACCGCGCGTCCGCGCCGCCCGGCCCGGCTCCCCCGCCGACCCCCCGTCACCCGTGAAGGGATCCACCATGCCCACGCCGCCATCCGACACCCTCGGCCGACCCGCCGGCACCGCCGGCACCGGCGCCGCCGCCCCGCCCCCGCCCGAGCGGCCCTCCCGGACGCGCCGCCACCTGTGGCTGGCGGCCGGCACCGCCCTCTCCCTGTTCGCCGTCCACGCCAACTGGGACATCCCGCTCGCCGCCTGGCTTTACGCGATCCCGCTGCTGCGCTTCACCCGCACCGGCGGCCCGGTGGCGGGCGCGGCCTGGATGCTCGGCGTCGCCGCACTCGGCCTGGCGTTCTGGTTCTGGCAGGCCGACGTGTTCTCGCCGCCGATGCTGCTGCTGGCCGCCGCCCTCGCCCTCATCGAGGCCGCGCCCTTCGTGCTGGACCGGCTCGCCGCGCCCCGCCTGGCCCGCCGCGGCGCCCTGGCCGCCACCCTGGTGTTCCCGGCGGCGACGGTCGCCGCGGAGTTCCTCACCGCCACGCTGAGCCCCCTGGGCACCATCTACGGCGTGCTCGGCGGCACCCAGCACGGCAGCCTCCCGCTCATCCAGATCGCGTCGGTGACCGGGGTGTACGGGGTCAGCTTCCTCGTCGCCTGGTTCGCCGCCGTGGCCGCGCACGTCTGGGAGACCGGTTTCGGCGCCCCGCGCACCCGCCGCCTGGTCGTCGCCTACACCGCCGTCCTCGCCCTCGTCCTCACCTTCGGCGGCGCGCGGCTGGCGTTCGCCCCGCCGTCGTCGCCGACCGTGCGCATCGCCGCGGTCACCCTGGCCCAGGAGTCGTGGGACACCAAGGTCGGCGCCGCCTTCACCGAGTTCGACTCCCTGGAGGCCATCGTCGGCGCCGACCGCGCCCGGGTGCGCGAGGTGTTCGCGCCCATCCACTCCGAGCTGCTGCGCGCCACCGAGCGCGAGGCGCGGGCCGGTGCCCGGCTCGTGGTGTGGTCGGAGTCGGCCGCCCACACCCGCGAGGAGGACAAGGGCGCGCTGCTGGAGCAGGTCGCCGCCGTCGCCCGCGAACACGGGGTCTACGTGCAGATCGGGGTGTCGGTGTACATCCAGGAGGAGCCCCACATGCGCAACGAGACGGTCCTGGTGACACCGGAGGGCGAGACCGCCTGGACCTACGAGAAGGCCCACCCCATCCCGGTCCTGGAGCCCTACGACGCCGGACCGGGCGACACACCGGTGGCCGACACCCCGTTCGGCCGGCTGGCCACCGCCATCTGCTACGACGTCGACTTCCCGCAGACGCTGCGGCAGGCGGGCGCCCAGGGCGCGGGCATCGTGCTGCTGCCCTCCAACGAGTGGGAGGGGCTGCGCGAGCTGCACGCGGAGCGGGCCGTGTTCCGCTCCGTGGAGGGCGGCTACTCCCTGGTGCGCGCGGTCAACCGGGGGCAGTCCACCACCGTCGACCACCAGGGCCGCGTCATCGCCGCGACCGACTACTTCGACACCGCCGAGCAGGTGATGGTGGCGGAGGTCCCGACCGGGCACGTGCCCACGGTCTACAGCCGCGTCGGCGACCTGTTCTCGTGGCTGTGCCTGGCCGGGCTGCTGGGGCTGCTGGTGATGGCCGCGCGCGCCCGGGCGCCGCGCCACGGCGGCTGACCCGGCGGGGTGCCCGGCGGGCGGGAGGGCCGGCGCGCGGACCCTCCCGCCCGGGTCGGGGCGGGGCTCAGCACAGGCTCTGCGAGCTGTTCACCAGGGTGTTGTTCCGGACGGTGATGTTGTTGCCGCAGGGCCGCTCGGTGATGGCGGAGTCCACGACCGTGAGGTTCTGCACGGTGATGTCGGAGGACACCGGGAACTCCGCGCGCGAGGCGATCCGGATGTCGCCCGGCCCCTCCACGCGCCCGCTCTGGGCGGCGATGGTGACGTTGTGGCAGTTCTCCACCAGGATCGCGTTGCCGCCGGTGTCGGCGATGTCCACGCGGTCGATCACGGCGCCGCCGCTCTCCGACACGCAGAACACGCCGCGCCCGCCACCGCGCGCCACGACCTCGCCGACGCGGATGTTGGTGGGGTAGGAGTCGCCGACGCGGCCGTTGCGGTTGGCCATGCGGAAGGCCGCGTAGCCGGTGCCGGTCCCGGTGCCCTGGCCGTCGACCCGCCCGACCTCGGCGTTGACGGTCTGGTTGAGCAGCAGGCCGGAGTAGGCGGTGTTGCGGGCCGTCACGGTGCCGATGTCCAGGCCGTCGACCCCGTAGGTCTCCACGCCGTGGTTGCCGGTGCCCGACACGTAGACGTTGTCGATGGTGACGTCGCGCGTGGGCCGGCTGCGGTCGGCGTGGTTGTCGATGCGGATGCCCAGGCCGCCGGAGAGGCGCAGGTCGATCTGGCCGAGGTGGATGTCCTCGCCGTTGCGCACGAAGATCCCGAAGTAGGGCGCCCCGGTGACGTTGAGGTAGGGCACCGAGACGTGCCGGACGTCGCGGGCGCGCACCACCGCGTGGTCGCCGCCGGGGGTGCCCACGACGTTGACGGTGCCGCAGACCTCCAGGGAGGTGTAGCTGGGCAGGTCGAGCGACTGCCCGGCGCTCACCTCGCCCGAGCCGCGCACCACCACGCGCTCCACGGAGGTGCGCCCGGGGGTGAGGCTGCGCACGGCCGAGCGCATGGCCTCCAGCAGGTTGGTACCGCTGTAAACCGTTTCAGCGCCGTCGTAGGCGGTCCAGGTGCCGCCGCTGCGCACCACTGACGCGTGGAAGGAGCCGTCGCCGCAGGCGGCCGCCGTGGCGGCGGAGTCGGCGGACCGGGCGGCGGACTCCTGCGACATCGCGGCGGGCGCGCCGGCGGCGGCGAGGAGGAGGGCGGAGGCGGCGGCCAGTCCGGCGGAAAGCGATCCCGGCCGCCGGCGCCGCCGTGGGGAGGCGGGTGCGGCGGGTGTGGTGGGTGGGGCGGGCGCGCTGTGCGGTCCCATCGGTGTCTCCTGTGGGTGGGGGATGGTGGAGGTGTGCCACGCGGAGAGGAAAGGTAAGCGCTTACCGATGCTCGGGAGTATGGCAACGGACACGCACCGTGGCAACCCGCCTTCACACCGCTGCTTCCGGCCCACCCCGCCCATCAGGCGAAAGGCCGGGAAAAACGATTCACCGACCGGCGGGCCCCGAGAGTGTCCCACGCCACATCGATCCCGATGTCACGTTCGCGTGCCGCGCCGGGTCGAGGTGGTGTGCGGCCCGAACCGGCCGCGCGCACCACCCCGCAGCACCCCAGTGAGGAGACCCCCGTGTCCGTCGCCTACATCGCCGTCACCCTTGCCGCCGCCGCCTTCGTGGCGTTCTCGGCCGTGTCCGTGTTCATCCGCGCGCCGTGGGTGGTGGGCCCCATCGCCGAGTACGGGGTCCCCCTCACGTGGCTCCCCTGGCTGGGCGCCGCCAAGGCGGCGGGCGCGGTCGGCCTGGTGGTGGGCTTGGCCGTCCCGGTCGTCGGCCTGCTGGCCGGAGTCGGCCTGGTGCTGTACTTCACCGGCGCCGTGATCACGGTGCTGCGCGCCCGGTCCTACTCCCACGTGCCGTTCCCGCTGGTCTACGCGGCCCCCGTGGTGGCGTCGCTGGCCCTGGCGGCCGCCTGAGCCCGCCGCCCCGCCGCCGCGCGGGACGCGGCGGCGGTCCGGGCCTTCCGGAGGAGAGGGAGGACGGGCTACCGCACCACCACGGTGGCGCCGTTCTCCACGCGGCCGTTGGCCCACAGCCAGTCCATGGCGGGCAGGCTGACCCGGGCGCAGCCGTGGGAGGCGGGGTAGGCCGGGACCGAGGAGTAGCCGTGGATGGCGATTCCCCCGTTGAAGTAGGCGGGGCGGTAGAGGGCCCCAAGAGGGCCGTCGTCCCAGCCGTCGACGCGGCGGAAGACGCTGTACTCGCCCTCGGGGGTGACGGCCACGTTGGTCTGGCCCCGGGAGAAGTAGGTCTCGCCGGATCCGGTGGAGGTGTTGAAGATCTTGCGCACCTCGCCGTCGCGCACGATCAGCAGCACCTGGCGGGCCAGGTCGATCTCGATCACCACGCCCGCGGACGTGGACGGCTGGGGCCGCGGCCCCTCCTCCAGGGCGGCCCGGGTGTCGGGGCCGACCACGCTGTCGCGGTCGATGCCGGCGACCTTCTGGAGCGCCATCACCGCCTGGGCGGTGCGGACGTCGTACTCGCCGTCGACCGGCCCGAGCCAGTAGCCCAGCTCCTTCAGGCGCTGCTCGACCTCGCGCACGGCGGGGCCGGAGTCGCCCATGCTGAGCATCGGTTCATCCCGGGAGGCGGCGGCGGGCAGGGCGCCGCCCGGCGCCGGCGTGGGCCGCGGGTCCCCACCCCGTCACGGCGACCGCCGCCAGCGCGAGTACGGCCGCGGTTCTCGTGCACTGCTTCCGGAAGTCCGGTCGTAGAGAGGCCATGGGCGGATCTTTACCCGGCGGTGACTTCCCCATGACGCTCGGCGCACCCCGGGCACCCCCACGCGCGCGCCCGCGCGGGGAGGGTGGGGCGGTCCGGGGGCGTGTGCGCACGTGGCGCCGCCCGCACCCGGTTCAAACCCGCTGCACGTGGCCGGATGCGGCCATCCCGGTCAGTCCGCCGCGGAGTCCTCGGGCGCGATGAAGCTGGCGTGGTAGCCGGCGGCCATGTCGGCGTCGCCGTGCCCGGCCGCGGCCGCGCGCGCGAACCGGCGCGCCGAGGCGGCGGCCAGGTCCAGGTGCACGCCGGCCGCCGCGGCGGCGTCCAGCACCAGGTTGGCGTCCTTGGCGGCGTTGGCCACGGAGAAGCTGGTGGTGTAGTCGCCGCTGAGGATGGCCCCGGCCTTGGCGTGCAGGTAGCCGCTGTCCAGCGGGCCGCCCGAGACCACGTCGAGGAAGTCGCGGGCGTCCACCCCCAGGCCCTCGGCCAGCGACAGCGCCTCGGCGGTGGCCGAGGTGAGGGCCAGGACCCAACTGTTGGCGACCAGCTTGAGCCGGCTGGCCGCGCCCACCTGGTCGAAGGCGACGGTGCGGGCGCCGATGGCGGAGAAGACGGGTTCGGCGCGCCGGCGGGCGCGTTCGGGGCCGGCCGCCAGGACGGTCAGCGCGCCCTGCTCGGCCGGGGCGCGCGTGCCCAGCACGGGGGCGTCGAGGTAGTCCGGGCGGCCAGCCGGTTGGTGGCGGCCAGGCCGACCGTGGTGGTCTGCGCCCACACCGCGCCCGGGGCCGGGGGCACGATGGCCGACATCACCTCCTCGACCGTGTCGCCGTCGTAGAGCATGGTCACCACGATGTCGGCGTCGGCGACCGCCTCGTCCAGGGTGCCGGCGACCTCCACGCCGGCGCCGGCCAGCGGCTCGGCCTTGGCGCGGGTGCGGTTCCAGACGCGGACGGGCATGCCGGCCGCCGCGATGTTGCGCGCCATGGGCGCGCCCATGGTGCCGGTGCCCAGGACCGCGACCCGGGGGGTCGCGGTGGGCGGGGTCGATGGTGTCGATGGCTGCATGGCTCCCTTCCTACCCCCGCGCCGGTGCGCCGACCGTGCCGGGGTGGCGGCCCGGCCGCGGCGGGCGCGCGGGCCCGGCGGGGCGCGGCCTGGGCGGGACGGGCCGGGAGAGGCGCGCGGGGGCGCGGAAAAGGTGCGGGCGGGGGCGCGGGCGGGATTCGGCCGGGGGAATCCGCCGCGTTCTCCGGGCCACGACTGACCGGTTTTCCCTTCTTAGGGCATTGGTCGGAATAACGGTTTTTTCTGGTTTGCTCCTGAAACGTACGCCCGGTGGTTGGGATTACGGTCCTACCATTGCGCGAACCTGGCCGCCCGGTTGCGCGGCGGGCGCCAATCGGAAACACCGCTCCTCCGGTGGCGAAACGGACGGCACCGCGCCGCTCATGGCCGATCCGGCGGCGCCGTGACCGGCGGTTATCCCAGGCCGCGCATTTCGGCACCACACCAATATCCGGCGCACCAGCGCGAAAACCGGTCACCGGCGGACCGCCTTTCGCGCCCGTTTCCCCATCGGCCCGGTGGCCGGGGCCTGCGCCGTGCTAGAAGAGGTGGACATGCGTTTTCCGGCCCGGACAACCGGATAAGGAGTGCGACACCCATGAACCCCCGTCGCAACACAGGCCGGTACCGAGCCCGTACCGGTGCCTGCGTGTTGGCCGTGCTCACCGCCGAACTCGCCCTGTCGGGCGGCGCCGCCCACGCCGCGACCCTGGCGGGCGCCGGCGAGGCGGTGGCCGTTCCCGAGGCGTCGGCGGCCCGTCTGACCGAGGTCCCCGGCGGGCCGGTCACCTCCGACCCCCCGGACTGGTTGCAGCCGCCCGGCGCGCCGGTCCTGCCGGTGGCCCCGGCGCTGCCCGACCACCCGCCGCACCCGCCCGGACCCCCCGGCCACGACTGCCCGAAGCCCCCCGAGGAGCCGCCTCCGCCGCCGCCCGAGGAGCCCCCGCCTCCTCCGCCGGAGGAGCCCGAACCCCCGCGCCCGGAGCCACCCGACCCCGCACCCCCGGCCCAACCGGCCCCGCCGGCCGAACCCGACACCCCCGCACCCCCCGTGCAGGAGGCGGCCGCGCCGGACCCCGCCGAGCCCCCGCCCGCCGTGCCGGAGCCGGCCGCGCCGCAGGAGCCCGCCGCCGAGGCGCCGCCCGAGCCCGCCGCACCGCCCGAGGAGGAGCCGCAGTTGATCGGCGCGCCCCGGTTCGGCACCGACGAGCGCCAAGGCCCGGACGGGTTCGAGCCCATGCACATCATGGTGTTCGTGGTGCTGGTCGCCGTGGCCGCCGCCGTGGGTGCCTCGGGCGTCCGCCGCTGATGCCGGCCGGCCCGCCGCCCAAGGGGCGGCGGGCCGGCGCGCGGGCGGCTCAGGGGGTGGTCAGCGCGGCGTCGATCCGGTCGAACCCGGCCAGCGCGTCCTCGAAGGAGCCGGAGTCGGTGGCCAGGAGACCGCTGTAGGGGTTGTCGAGGGCGAGCAGGATGACCAGGCTCGACGCGATGAACACCAGGTTGACCACCGACCAGAAGATCCGCGTGCGCGCCTGGCCCACCCGCATGGCGAACGGCAGCACCACCACCGCCAGCCCGCTGATCGCCGTGGCCAGCAGGATGACCCCGGGGATGGTGGCCTGGGCGGAGTCGGACCGCTCCACCCGGCTCTGCACGAGGTCGGTGACGTTGTGCCGGACCTCCATGCGCTCCAGTGCGGCGGCGGGGTCGTCGGCGGGGAGGTCGTTGACGCTGACGCGCAGGCGGTCCAGGGCGGCCGAGCCGGAGGGGTCGAGTTCGCGCTGCTCGCGCATGACCGGCCAGTCCTCCTCGATCACGGTGTCGACGTAGTCGCGCAGGTCCTCGCGCACGGCGTCGCCCTCCTCCTCGGGGAAGGCGGCGGTGCCCCAGTACAGCGCGGTGGCGTGGCCGGCCTCCTCGACGGCGGAGTCGGCGGCGCCCCGGTTGTTCTCCCACCCGATGACCAGGCCCATGGCCAGGGCGATGAGGTAGATCGACAGCACGCACGGCGCGATGAGGCTGCCGACCGGGCCGTCGGAGTCGTCGGGGGAGATGACGAACTTGCGCGCCACCACGATCCCGGCGACCAGCAGTACGCCGAGAATGACGAAAACCACGATGAGACTGGTGGTCATGACTCTCCTGAATAGGTGATTTCCGGGCGAAGTGGGCACCGGCTGAGGGGGCCGCAGCGGCCTTCAGGGAACAAGAGCGGGATTCCGTAGGGTTTCGGAACCGCTCCTGCTTTACCATGTGATCATGCGGAACATCTGCCACTCGCGTCATTTCCCGACACTGGGGAAGTTCCGGAGTTCCGCTAACCGGTGCGGCCCGTCGCCGGTTATCGCGATACCGCACCCCCTTTACCTCGGACGACGCTTCAATCCCGTGGAATTTCGGACCCTGGCGCATGCGTGACACCCCGAATCGGCCCCCTCGGAAACCCGGTGGCGCCGCCCTTTTCCCCTGGCCCCGACCTGGCCACCAGATCACCGCCCCGGCGGCGTTCCGGCGCCCCGGACACCCCGTCCGCGCCGCGCGGAGCAAACCTTTCCCGCCGCCGCCGCGCCGGCGGATTCCGCGCGGCCGCCGCACCCTTTTCCGCCCTGTTTGGGATCGCATTGGATATTCGCCGGAAATCGGCGTGCGGCCGGAAAGGTCGGCCTGTGGGTGATCCGCACCTGACCCACCAGGCGTGCCTCTTCGGCTCCGACGAGGAGTTCCTGGCGATGGCGCTGCCGTTCGTCGGCCACGGCGTCGACTCCGGCGACCCCGTGCTGGCCGCCCTCACCCCCGCCACCGCCGCGCTGCTGCGCCAGGCCCTGGGCGCGCGCAGCCGCGGCGTCGACTACCGCGACCCCGCCGCGTTCGGCCACCGGCCGCCCGACCGCCTCGCCGCCATCGACGGCTACTGGCGCGAGCACGCCGCCCGGGGGCGCGCCGAGCGGGTGCGGATCCTGGCCGAACCCGTGTGGGCGGGCCGCTCGGCGCGCGAGGTCGCGGCGTGGACCTACCTGGAGTCAGCCCTGACCCCGCTGTTCGGTGCCACCAACCTCTGGCTGGTCTGCCCCTACGACACCCGCCGCGTGCCCGCCCACGTCGCCGAGGCCGCGTGCCTGACCCACCCCGAACTCGTCCAGGGCGGCCGCACCCGGGCCAGCGACGCGTTCGTGCCACCCGCCGCCTTCGCCGCCGGCGGCGCGGTCGCGGAGCCGACGTCGCTGCCGGGCGACCTCATGGGCGGCCCGTTCACGCCCGCCGACCTGCCGCGGCTGCGCCGCGACGCCCTGGCCTACGCCGGGCGGCTGGGGGTGCCCCGGCCCCGCGCACTGGACCTCGCCTTCGCCGTCAACGAGGTGGCCTCCAACGTCATCCTGCACGGCGGGGGCACCGGCAGCGTGTGGTTCTGGACCGAGGACGACGAGGTGGTCTGCGAGGTCGCCCAGGACACCGCCTACCTGGCGGTGCCGCCGTTCGCGGGCTCGCCGCCGGCCCTGGACGAACTCTGCGGCGGCCTGTGGATCGTGCGCCAGCTCTGCGACCGCGTGCACCTGGGCTCGATGGGCGGGCGCAGCGTGGTGCGGCTGCACCTGCTCCGCGGCGGCTGAGGGCCGGCCCTCCGGCGCACCGCCCGCACCCCGACCAGCGAACATTACAAAGAGTTTCAAAAGAATCACTAAGGGTATTCTTTACCCAGGGCCGCCACGGCCCCGCCGGTGCCGTCCGGCACCCGCGCAGCCGCCTCCACATCCGCGCACACCGCGCACACCGCACCGAAAGGACACCCGGCATGGTCGACATCGTTGACCGCTCCGAATGGGGCGCCCGCGCCCCCACCTCCACCACCGAGACCGACTGGTCCGCCCGCACCGAGTTCGTCGTCCACTACTCCGCGGGGCCGCCCGACCAGTCCCCCAAGGACATCCAGCGCCACCACATGGACTCCAACGGCTGGTCCGACATCGGCTACAACTTCCTGGTCGACACCGAGGGCACCGCCTATGAGGGGCGCGGCTGGCTGGTCGTCGGCGCGCACGCCACCGGCCACAACACCTCGGGGATCGGCGTGTGCTTCATCGGCGGCGACTCCGACACCACATCCGCCGCCAAGAACACCATCCGCGCCCTCTACCACGAGGCCAACCGCAAGGCCGGCCGCACGCTCACGGCCAGAGGCCACCGCGACGTCGGATCCACCTCCTGCCCCGGCGACTCCCTGCACCAGTGGGTCGCCGACGGCCTGCCCGAGCAGTAGCCCGCCCGGACCGACACCACCCCGGCCCCGTCAGGGCGCCGCCCCCGCGGCC
Source organism: Streptomonospora mangrovi (assembly GCF_027604915.1). GTDB lineage: Bacteria > Actinomycetota > Actinomycetes > Streptosporangiales > Streptosporangiaceae > Streptomonospora > Streptomonospora mangrovi. The sequence goes on along the minus strand of NZ_JAJAQC010000010.1, from coordinate 60,258 downwards.
GCCCGCCGCGGCGACCGCCTCGCCCGCACCCATTGCGCTTTTGAATGTGATCGTCGTAACATCCCAGGCAGTCGAAGCGGTTCGATTCCCGCTGCCCTTGGGAGGCGCGCGTGCGGATCTCCGATGTCGCCCGGCACGCCGGGGTGTCCCCCAGCACGGTCTCCTACGTCCTCAGCGGCAAGCGCACCATCTCGGCCGCCACCCGCGCCCGCGTGCTCAAGAGCATCGAGGTGCTGGGCTACCAGCCGCACGCCGGCGCCCGCGCCCTGGCCAGCAACCGCGCCAACGTCATCGCGCTGGTGCTGCCGCTGCGGCCGGGCATCCACGTGCCGGTGGCCATGCAGTTCGCGGTGTCGGTCGTCACCAGCGCCCGCGACCGCGAACACGACGTCCTGCTGCTCACCCAGGCCGAGGGCGAGGGCGGGCTGCGCCGGGTGGCCGGCACCTCGATGGTCGACGGCATCATCGTCATGGACGTCGAACTCAACGACGCCCGCGTGCCCACCCTGCGCACCCTGGGCCACCCCTCGGTTCTGATCGGGGTGCCCGCCGACAGCCACGGCCTCACCTGCGTCGACCTCGACTTCGACGCCGCCGGCCGGATCTGCGTGGCTCACCTCGCCCACCTCGGCCACCGCGAGGTCGCCCTGATCGGCCAGCCGCCCTCGGTCTACCGGCGCCGCACCGGCTTCGCCGAGCGCACCATCGCCGGCTTCGAGGACGAGGCCCGCGAACGCGGGGTGCGCCCGCTCGTGGTGCCCTGTGAGGCCGCCCCCGCCCAGGTCGCCGCCGCCGTCGGCGCCCTGCTGCGCGACCACCCCGGTGTGTCCGGGATCGTCGTGCACAACGAGCCCGCGGTGGCGCCGCTGCTCGACGCCCTGCGCGCCGCCGGCCGCGACGTCCCCGGCGACGTCTCGGTGGTGGCCATCGGCCCCGACGAACTCGCCACCGAGTCCGTGCCCCCGCTGACCTCGGTCACCCTGCCCACCGAGGAGATGGGCGGGCGCGCCGTCGCCCTGCTCATGGACAAACTCGCCGACGCCGACACCCCTGAGATCACGCTGATCCAGCCGCGCCTCGTGCCGCGGGCGAGCACCGCCGCCCGACCCGCCCTTCCGTGACCTGACCCCCTCGACGCCACCCTCGTCCACCCCTCCCGCCACCCCCTTCCCATCCCCATCCCCATCCCGCACGTCGACGCGATCGAAGCGCTTCGACGAACGTGAAGGAGCGCCCCATGACACGCGTTTCCGGCAACCCCGCACACCGCCTCCGCGCCCCCTCGGCCCTGGTCGCCGCCGGCCTGCTCGGCCTCACCACCGCCTGCGGCGGGGGCGGCGGCGAGGGCGGCGAGGTCACCTCGATCACCGCGCTGGACTACAACCTCGCCGAGCCGCAGAACGGCGCCACCGAGAGCATGCTCCAGGAGTGCGGCGAGCAGGCCGGGGTCCAGGTCGAGCGCGAGGCCCTGCCCCGCGAGCAGCTCATGCCGCGCCTGCTCCAGGGCGCCTCCCAGCAGGAGCTGCCCGACCTCATGCTGATCGACAACCCCGACCTCCCCCAGGTCGCGGCCACCGGCGCGCTGCTGCCGCTGGAGGAGGCCGGATTCGACACCGCCGGCTACTACGACAGCGTGCTGGCGGTCGGCACCCACGAGGACACCCTCTACGGCATCGCCTCGGGCGTGAACGGCCTGGCGCTGTTCACCAACACCGCCCTGCTGGAGGACGCCGGGGTCGAGCCGCCCGCCACCTGGGCGGAGCTGCGCACCGCCGCCGAGGAGCTGACTCAGGGCGACACCAAGGGGTTCGCGTTCTCCGCCATCGGCCACGAGGAGGGCACCTGGACCTTCGAGCCCTTCATGTGGAGCAACGGCGCCAGCCTCACCGACCTGGACTCCCCCGAGGCGGTCGAGGCGCTGGAGCTGTGGGCCGGCATGGTCGAGGAGGGCTCGGTCTCGCAGTCGGTCGTCAACTGGTCCCAGGCCGACGTCAACGACCAGTTCCTCGGCGAGCGCGCCGCCATGATGATCAACGGCTCCTGGCAGATCCCGGTGCTGGCCGAGGAGGACGTCGACTACGAGGTCGTGCCGCTGCCGGTGCCCGAGGCCGGCGGCGAACCCGCCACCCCCATGGGCGGCGAGGTGTGGGCCATCGGCCGCAACGGCGCCGAGCGCGAGGAGAAGGCCGCCGAGGTGCTGCGCTGCCTGCTGAGCGACGCCAACATGAGCGAGTGGGCCGAGCTGAACGCCTACGTCCCCGCCAAGGAGGAGCTGGCCCAGCGGCTCGCCGAGGAGAACGAGCAGATGGCCCCGTTCGTGGAGTCGGTGCCCACCGCCCAGGCCCGCACCGCCGAGCTGGGCGTGGACTACCCCGACGTCTCGGCGGCGATCGCCGACGCCGTCCAGCAGGCGCTGGCCGGGTCGGGCTCCGCCGAGGACGCCCTGGCCCAGGCCCAGCAGTCGGTGCCGGAGTCCTGATGCTCCTCCGGGTCGGCTTCCTGGCACCCCTGGTCATCTACCTGGCCGTGTTCTTCGGCTACCCGCTCCTGGCCAACCTGTCGATGGCGCTGCGGGAGTACACCGCCGCGTCCTTCTACACCGGTGAGGCGCCGTTCGTCGGGGCCGCCAACTACGCGGCGGTGCTGGCCGACCCGGTGTTCGGGACCGCGCTGGGCAACACCGCGCTGTTCACGGCGGGCTCGCTGGTGTTCCAGTTCGCCATCGGCCTGGCGCTGGCGGTGTTCTTCCAGCGCAACTTCCCGCTCAACGGGCTGCTGCGCTCGCTGCTGCTGGTGCCCTGGCTGCTGCCGCTGGTGGTGTCGGGCACGGTGTGGCGGTGGATCTTCGACCAGGAGTACGGGGTCCTCAACCAGACCCTGCTGGGCCTGGGCGTGATCGACCAGGGGCTGCCGTGGCTGTCGAGCACGTCCATGGCGCTGGCCTCGGTCACCGTCGCCAACATCTGGGTGGGGATCCCGTTCAACATGGTCATCCTCTACGGCGGGCTGCAAAGCATCCCGGCCCACCTCTACGAGGCCGCCGCGCTGGACGGCGCCGGGCCCTGGCAGCGGTTCCGCCACGTCACCTGGCCGCTGCTGCGGCCGGTGAGCGCGGTGGTGCTGATGCTCGGCCTGGTCTACACGCTCAAGCAGTTCGACGTGATCATGGTCCTGACCCAGGGCGGCCCGGCCAACGCCACCCAGACCCTGACCACGTGGGCCCACGCGCTGTCCTTCGGCGAGCTGGACTTCGGGCTCGGCGCGGCGGTGGGCAACCTGCTGATCGTCATCGCGCTGGGGTTCGCCCTGCTCTACCTGCGGGGCCTGCGCGCGCAGCCGGGCGCGCCGGTCGCGGGAAGGAGGGGGTGAGGATGGGCGTGCACCGCCGGGTCCGCACCGCGTTCACCACCGTGGTGGCGGTGGCGATCGTCGCCGTGCTGCTGTTCCCGCTGTACTGGATGGTCAACGCCTCCTTCCAGCCGCCCGCCGGCCTGCTGGAGACCCCGCCCCGGTGGCTGCCGCTGGACGGCACCCTGGAGGGCTACCGGGAGGCGCTGGACGGCCAGGGCCGGGCGCTGCTCAACAGCGTGGTCATCGCCGCCGGGACCGTGGCGCTCACCCTGCTGCTGGCGGTGCCGGCGGCCTACGCGCTGAGCCGGTTCCGGGTGCGCGGCGCCGGCGTGGTGCTGTTCGCGCTGCTGCTGGTGCAGATGGTGCCCGGGATCGTCATGGCGAACTCGCTGTACGCGGTGATGAACCAGACCGGCCTGCTCAACACCCACCTGGCGCTGGTGCTGGCCGACTCCACCGTCGCGGTGCCCTTCGCGGTGCTGATCCTGCGCGCGTTCATGGTGACCATCCCCAAGGAGCTGGGCGAGGCCGCCATGGTCGACGGCGCGGGCGCGGCGCGCGTGCTGTGGTCGGTGATCCTTCCGGTGAGCCGCAACGCCATGATCACGGCGGCCCTGTTCGCGTTCCTGTTCGCCTGGGCGGACTTCCTGTTCGCCATCTCCCTCAACACCGACGACGCCGTCATGCCGGTCACGGTCGGCATCTACCGCTTCATCGGGGCGCACACCGCCGACTGGAACAGCGTCATGGCCACCGGCGTGATCGCGTCCATCCCGGCGGCCGTGCTGCTGGTGGCCGCCCAGCGCTACGTCGCGGCGGGGGTCACGGGCGGCGCCCTCAAAGACTGATCCGGCCCGACACAACCTGACCCGGCCCGGCACCGGACCGACACGGACAGCCACCGGCCCGCCCGCGCGGTCCGCACCCCCGCCGCCGCCTGCCGGGGCGGCGGGGGCCGGACCGCGCCCGACTCCCCCCCCCCCCCCCCCCCGGGGGCCCCCCCCCCCCCCCGCCGCGGGGGGGGGGGGGGGGGCCCGCCCCGCCCCCGACTCCCCCGCCCCCAGCCGATCCTCCGCCCCCTGCCCCCGGCCCCCATCACCCAGCCCCGGCTCCCCTCCCCCTCCTCCACCACTCCCTACTCCGCGACCGCCGCGCCGCACCTCGGGTGCGCGCGCCCGAAAACCACTGCTTCGTACACGTGAAAGGACTCCGCGTGCTGCACGAGATCGACGGCGGCATCGAATGGCACGGCGGGCACCAGGTGGTGCGCGTCGAGCCCTGGGGCACCGACAGCGTCCGGGTGCGCGCCGGGCTGTCGCACCTGCGCTCCGACATCCCCGGCGCGCTGGGCGAGCGCCCCGCCTCCGACGCCAAGATCCGCATCGACGACGACTCCGGCATCCCCACCGCGCGGCTGGTCAACGGCGAGGTCACCGCCGAGGTCGGCGACGACGGCATGCTGCGCTTCGTGCGCACCGCCACCGGCGCCGAACTGCTGGCCGAGCGGCGGGCGCACTTCTGGTGGCCGGGGCCGCGCGTCTTCTCCTCCACCGGCAACGGCTACTACCGCATCGAGCAGCGGTTCGCCGCCTACGAGGGCGAGCGGGTGTTCGGCCTGGGCCAGCACACCCACGGCCTGCTCGACCAGAAGGGCGCGGTCATCGACCTGGTGCAGCGCAACGCCGAGGTCAGCGTGCCGTTCCTGGTGTCCTCGCGCGGCTACGGGCTGCTGTGGAACAGCCCGGCGGTGGGCCGGGTGGAGCTGGCCGACAACGGCACCCGGTGGGTGGCCGACAGCGCGCGGCAGATCGACTACTGGATCACCACCGGCCCCGACCCGGCGGCGGTCCTGGACCACTACGCGGCGGCGACCGGCCGCGCGCCGATGCTGCCGGAGTGGGCGTCGGGGTTCTGGCAGTCCAAGCTGCGCTACAAGACCCAGGAGGAGCTGCTGGAGGTCGCCCGCGAGTACAAGCGGCGCGGGCTGCCGCTGGCGGTCATCGTGGCCGACTTCTTCCACTGGACCCACCTGGGCGACTGGCGGTTCGACCCCGCCGAGTGGCCCGACCCCGCCGCGATGGTGCGCGAGCTGCGCGAGATGGGCACCGAGCTGATGGTGTCGGTGTGGCCGTCGGTGAGCCCGCTCAGCGAGAACTACGACGACATGCTGCGCCGGGGCCTGCTGGTGGCCACCGAGCAGGGGCCGCCGGTGCACGCCGACTGGGCCGACAAGGGCGTGGCCGCCAAGGTGCAGGTGTCCTTCTACGACGCCACCAACCCCCGGGCGCGCGCCTACGTCTGGGAGAAGGTCCGCCGCAACTACCTCGACCTGGGCGTGCGGGTGTGGTGGCTGGACGCCTGCGAGCCCGAGGTCAAACCCGGCCACCAGGAGAACCTGCGCTACCACGCCGGGCCGGGCGCGGAGGTCGGCAACATCTACCCGGCCGAGCACGCGCGCGGCTTCCACGAGGGCATGCTGGCGGCCGGCGAGACCGAGGTCGTCACGCTGTGCCGGTCGGCGTGGGCGGGCAGCCAGCGCTACGGCGCGGCGCTGTGGTCGGGCGACATCGCCGCCACGTTCGCCTCGCTGCGCGCCCAGATCCGCGCGGGCCTCAACGTCGCGATGTCGGGGATCCCGTGGTGGACCACCGACATCGGCGGGTTCCACGGCGGCGACCAGGAGTCGCCGGAGTACCGGGAGCTGCTGGTGCGGTGGTTCCAGTACGGCGTGTTCTGCCCGCTGCTGCGGCTGCACGGGTTCCGCGAGCCGTTCGTGGACGAGCTGCACCCGCAGATGTCGGGCGGCCCCAACGAGGTGTGGTCCTACGGCGAGGAGGTCTACGGCCACCTGCGGGAGCTGCTGTTCCTGCGGGAGCGGCTGCGGCCCTACGTCATGGAGCAGATGCGCGCCGCGCACGAGCGGGGGCTGCCGCCGATGCGCCCGCTGTTCGTGGACTTCCCCGACGACGACCGGGCCTGGGCGGTGGAGGACGCGTTCCTGTTCGGCCCCGACGTGCTGGTGGCGCCGGTGACCGAGTACGGGGCGCGCGAGCGCGAGGTGTACCTGCCGGCGGGGGCGCGCTGGCGCGACCCGTGGACCGGCGAGGTGCACGAGGGCGGCGCCGCGATCCGGCTGGCGGCGCCGCTGGAGCGGGCGCCGGTGCTGGTGCGCGAGGGCGCCGACGTGCCGATCGCCGGGGACGCCCCGGAGTCCGCGCGGTAGCCGCCGGCGGCGCGCGCCGCACCCCCGCGACCGGCCGGAGGGGCCGGCACCAGGCGAGTCGACGACCCAGCGAAGGATCCCCCAACCGAAGCGAGGTAGCACGGTGAACCCCAGCACCCCCCATCGACCACCCGTACCCCCCGCCCCCTCCGCGCCGCCCGCCCCCGGGGCGCGGCGCGCCCGCCGGGGCCGCTCCCGGTGGGCGGCCGCCGCGCTGGCCGCTGCCCTCGCGGCCGGCCTGGTCGCGGCGGTGCCCGGCGCGGCCTCGGCCGACACCGGCACGTTCCGCGACCCCGACCTGCCGCTGGACACCCGGGTGGAGGACCTGCTCGGCCGCCTCACCCGCGACGAGAAGGTCGCCATGCTGCACCAGTACCAGCCGGCGGTCCCCCGGCTGGACATCGGCCCGTTCCGCACCGGCACTGAGGCGCTGCACGGGGTCGCCTGGCTGGGCGAGGCCACCGTGTTCCCGCAGTCGGTGGGCCTGGGCGGCACCTGGGACCCCGAGCTGGTGGAGCGCGTGGGCGAGGCCACCGGCACCGAGATGCGCGGGTTCCACGTGCAGGACCCCGCCGCCCACGGGCTCAACGTGTGGGCGCCGGTGGCCGACCCGCTGCGCGACCCCCGCTGGGGCCGCAACGAGGAGGGCTACTCCGAGGACCCCACCCTCGTCGGGGAGATGGCCACGGCCTACACCGGCGGGCTGCGCGGCGACGACGACTTCTACCTGCGGACGGCGCCGACACTGAAGCACTTCGCCGCCTACAACATCGAGGCCGACCGCGACCGGGTGTCGGTGACCGTGCCGCCGCGCGCGCTGCACGAGTACGTCTACCCGGCGTTTCGCCCGGCGATCGCGGCGGGCAACGCCACCGGGGTGATGGCCGCCTACAACCTGGTCAACGGGCGGCCGGCGCACGTGACGCCGCTGCTGGAGGACGTGCGGTCGTGGAGCGAGGACGACCTGATGGTCGTCAGCGACGCCTACGGCCCCTCCAACGTCGCCAACAGCCAGGGCTACTACGCCACCCACGCCGAGTCGCACGCGGCGATGCTGCGGGCCGGCATCGACAGCTACACCGACCAGGACGCCAACCCCTCGCTCACCGTCGGCGCGGTGACCGAGGCGCTGGAGGACGGGCTGATCACCGAGGCCGACGTCGACCGGGCGGTGGGCCACAGCCTGTCGGTGCGGTTCCGGCTGGGCGAGTTCGACCCGCCTGAGCGCAACCCCTACTCCGGTATCACCCCCGAGGTCATCGACTCGCCGAAGCACCGGAAGCTGGCGCGCGAGGCCGCGCTGGCGCAGATGACGCTGCTGAAGAACGACGGCGCGCTGCCGCTGGACCCGGAGTCCGACACCGAGGTGGCCGTGGTCGGGCCGCTGGCCGACACCCTGTACGAGGACTGGTACAGCGGCACGATGCCCTATGAGGTCACCCCCGCCGACGGGATCGCCGAGCGGCTGGGCGAGGGCGGCTCGGTGGCCACGGCCGAGGGCGCCGACCGCGTCACGCTGACCACCGCCGACGGCCGGGCGGTCACCGCCTCGGCCGAGCCCGGGGGCGGGGTGCTGCGCGCGAGTGAGGCCGGCGAGGGCGGCGAGGCCGACGAGGACGCCCGCGCCATCAGCGTGTTCGAGTGGGGCGAGGGCGTGGTGACCCTGCGCACCGAGGCCAACGGCAGGGTCGTGGGCCTGGGCGAGGGCAACCGGCTCTACAACGACCAGGAGCAGCCCAACGGCTGGTTCGTGCAGCAGTTGTTCCGCATGGAGGAGGTCGGCGGCGGCGAGGTCGTGCTGAAGTACGCCGGCTACGACACCTGGAACCAGAAGTACGTGTCGATCGGCGCCGACGGCGCGCTCACCGTCGACGCCGACACCGCCGAGGACGCGGCGCGCTTCCGGGTGGACACCCTGGTCAGCGGCACCGACGCGGCCGTGGAGGCGGTGTCGGGCGCCGACGCGGCGGTCGTGGTGGTGGGCAACATGCCCTTCATCAACGCCCGCGAGACCGACGACCGCGAGAGCATCGAACTGCCCCAGGCGCAGCGGGAGCTGGTGGAGGCCGTCACCGAGGCCAACCCCGACACCGTGGTGGTGCTGGAGTCCAGCTACCCGCAGGCGGTGCCCTGGGCGCAGGAGAACGTTCCGGCGCTGCTGTGGACCTCCCACGCCGGGCAGGAGACCGGCAGCGCGCTGGCGGCGGTGCTGTTCGGCGACCACAACCCGGCCGGTCGGCTGCCGCAGACCTGGTACCGCTCCACCGGCGACCTGCCCGACATGCACGACTACGACATCATCCACTCCGGGCACACCTACCAGTACTTCGAGGGCGACCCGCTCTACGCGTTCGGGCACGGGCTGTCCTACTCGGAGTTCGAGTACGGCAAGCCGCGCCTGGACCGCCGCCGGATCGGGGCGGAGGGCACGGTGACGGTGCGGGTGCCGGTGACCAACACCGGCGAGCGCGACGGCGACGAGGTGGTGCAGCTCTACACCCACCAGGAGCGGTCGCGGGTGGCGCAGCCGATCCGGGAGCTGCGCGACTTCGAGCGGGTGCACGTGGCGGCCGGTGAGACGGTGACGGTGGAACTGGAGATCGACGCCGCCGACCTGGCGTTCTGGGACGTCACCCGGGGCCGCGAGGTGGTGGAGACGGCCCGCCACGAGGTGCTGGTCGGCTCGTCCTCCGCCGATATCCGGCGCCGCACCCACATCGACGTGAAGGGCGAGCGCATCCCGTCCCGCGACCTGACCGAGACCACGCGGGCCGCCGACTTCGACCGCTACTCGGGCATCACGATCATGGACGAGACCAAGGCCGACGGGATGACCGTGGAGGGCTCGGCGGGCGACTGGATCTCCTTCGACGCCGCCGCGCTGCCCGCGCGCCTGAACGGATTCACCGCCCAGACCGCCCGCGCCCAGGAGGGCGCCGCGGCCCTGGAGATCCGCCTCGGCTCCCCACAGGGCCGCCTCCTGGGCACCGCCGAGGTCCCCTCGACCGGCGGAAAGTACACCTACGAGGAGGTCACGACCGCTCTCACCCGCCCCGGCCGCCCAACCGGCGACGTCTACCTCGTGTTCACCGGCGACCTCCGCATCAGCGAGTTCACCCTGACCAAGCGCTAACCCGGACCCCGCAAAGACAGGCGAGGGCGCCCACGAGAGGGGGGCGCCCTCGCCGCTACGGCTCCGCACGTTGCCGCCGGATCCACTCCGTGGGGTCTTCACCGTCCGTCCACCAGGGGGCGATCCCAGCGATCTGGTAGACGGACATGACAGGACGGTCGCCAGTCGTGGCGGCAGGTGCGTCCTGCCCCTGCCCGTGATCCGCCTCAGTGCCGTCCGGCGGAGAGGAGCGTTCTTTCATGACGGCTGCTTGCCCGTCCCGTTGCAGAGGGGGCAGGGGACCGAAACCACGGTTCCGTCCCGGGACTCCTGGATGGTTTTCCGGCCATGGCAGCCCACGCAGTTGACCTCCTTGCGGTGACCGGTCATGCGTACTCCTTGATTCGGTTGTCAGGTGTGTCGAGCCAGAGGTGCTGGCCGTCGGGGGACACGGCCACGCCGAAGCGGTCGGCTGCCGGGCGGCCCAGGGAGCGCCAGGTCTGGTAGGCGTCCTCCAGTTCACGCCACAGCCGCCGGTCGCCGATCTCGATCGCCTCGGAGTCGGCGGACTCGGTGGCGGCCACCGCCGTGGCATAGGAGCCGCTGACCGGGTCGCGCAGGCCGAGGCGGTCGGAACCGGGGTACAGGCCGTCCACGACCACGCCCGGCAGGAGACCCGCGAGGGCGACCGCCAGACCGCGCCCGGCGCCGATGATCTCGCCGGGGTCGACGCGCGCCGCGACGTCGCGGCGGTCGCCGACAGGCTGCGGCAGGGCGAACCGCTGTGCGCGCAGCATCATGAACGCGGCGTCGCCGCTCAGCCGGCCGACCGCTTGGTCGCCCTCCACCGTGAGCGCGAGCCGGTGGCCCGCGATGTGGTTGGGCGCCCACGGGAGGGCGATCACGCCGCCCGTCCGGGTCTGGCGCACCCAGGCGTAGGGGACCTCGCGGATACCGCAGGTGACGTGGACGCGGTCGTAGGGCGCCCCGGCCGGGTCGCCCAGCAGGCCGTCGCCGGTCCGCAGGACGGGTGCGAAGCCGGCCCGGTGGAGGTTGGCCGCCGCCTGCTCCGCCACCCGGGGATCGACCTCGACGGAGGTGACGTTCGCCGCGCCGAGGCGGGCGGACAGCAGGGCGGCGGTCCACCCGGTGCCCGTGCCCACTTCCAGGACCCGGTCCCCCGGAGCCGCGCCCAGCAGGCCCAGGAAGGCCGCGACGAGACTGGGCGCGGTGGTGGAACTGGAGGGCGCGGCGGTGGCGGCGGATTCCGGGGTCAGCGGCACGGCACCGTCGGCGACCTGGGTCAGGATCGTGGTGTCGCTGTAGACCGCCCCGGCCCACCGCCGGGGATCGGCGGCCCGGTCGATCCAGTAGCCCGGTGAGTGGTCCATGGGGGTGGCCCACGCGGTCTCGGGAACGAAGTCCGCTCGGGGTACGGCGGCCATGGCCGCGCCCCACGCGGGGTCGTCGGCCAGCGGCCGCAGCGCCTCAGGCCCGACCACGGGGTCGGAGTCAGTCGGAACCATGCCTTTGACCATAGCCGGGAGGTACCCCGCGGCTACTTACTGTTAACTTTCAGATCAGGCTCACACCGGACGGGCGGTGTAGTGGAGGAAGACCATGCCTTCGGGGAAGCGGCGTTCGGCCTGGAGGGTGAGGTCGAGGTGGACGTCGTCGGGGAACGCGCGGAGGCCGCCGCCGACGATGGCGGGGGCGATGTAGAGGTGGCACTCGTCCACCAGGCCCGCCCGGAACGCGTGGGCGGCCAGGGTGGGGCCGGAGACCGACACGTCGCGCGTCGCGTTCTCCTTGAGGCGGCGGACCGCCTCGGGGTCGAAGACCGGCTCGACGCGGGTGCGGCGGGTCGCGGTCTGGTCGAGGGTGGTGGAGTAGACGACCTTGTCGGCCTCGCGCCACAGCTCGGCGAAGTCGCGCATCTCGGGCGACTGCTCGGCCAGTGAGGGGTCGGTCTCCCAGACGGCCATCGACTCGTACATGCGGCGGCCGTAGAGGTAGGTGCCGATCGGCCGCTCGCGGTCGTTGATGAAGGCGTGCGCCTCGGGGTCGGGTTCGGCCCAGGGGAACTCGCCCCGGGCGTCGGCGACGTACCCGTCCAGCGAGGCGATTATCGCGTAGATCAGACTGGCCATGCGGAGCCTTCCCTCACGGTGCCACCGCGGCGGTCCACCCCCGCCGTCCGGCCGCGGCCCCGCCCCGATCCCGGTCAGCGTACGGCCCCGCCCGCCCTCGCGGCCAGCCCCGCCCCGGCGCGCCCCGCACCGGCGCCGCACCCCCTCCGGACTCCCGTGCCCGGACACGGGGATGGCCCGGGAAGGAGGCGCGGATGGCTTTCCGCGCGTTCCGTCCCGGGCCGGTCCGTGGGGAGGTCCCACCCCTGGTGGCCGGTGTGCCGTGGGGGCCTCCCCGGGCTGGGGATGTGCCGTGCCCGCCGGGCTAGGCGAGGCGGTTGAGCAGGGCGTTGTACTCGTCCCACAGCTCGTCGGGCAACTGGTCGCCGAAGGTCTTGAAGAACTCGGGGATCAGCGACGCCTCCTCGCGCCAGGTCTCCTTGTCGACCGTCAGCAGGAACTCCAGGTCCTCGCGGGAGATGTCCAGACCCGTGGTGTCCAGCGCCTCCGGCTTGGGGACGCTGCCGATCGGGGTGCGCTCGGCCTCGGCGGTGCCGTTGAGGCGCTCCACGATCCACTTGATGACGCGGCTGTTCTCACCGAAGCCCGGCCACACGATCCGGCCCTGGTCGTCCTTGCGGAACCAGTTGACGTAGAAGATCCGGGGCAGTTTCGCCGGGTCGGTCTTGCGGCCGATCTCCAGCCAGTGGCCGAAGTAGTCGCCCATGTTGTAGCCGCAGAACGGCAGCATCGCGAACGGGTCGCGGCGCAGTTCGCCGACCGTGCCCTCGGCGGCGGCGGTCTTCTCCGAGGCGACGTTGGCGCCGAGGAAGACGCCGTGCTGCCAGTCGAAGGACTCGTTGACCAGGGGCACCGCCGTGGCGCGCCGGCCGCCGAACAGGATGGCCGAGATCGGCACCCCCGCCGGGTCCTCCCACTCCGGGGCGATCGTCGGCGCTTGGCTGGCCGGGGTGGTGAAGCGGGCGTTGGGGTGGGCGGCCGGCTCGGCGGAGTCCGGGGTCCAGTCGCGGCCCTTCCAGTCGGTCAGGTGCGCGGGCGGCTCCTCGGTGAGGCCCTCCCACCACACGTCGCCGTCGTCGGTGAGGGCGACGTTGGTGAAGATGCTGTTGCCCCACAGCGCCTTGACCGCGTTGAGGTTGGTGGCCTCGCCGGTGCCCGGGGCGACCCCGAAGAAACCGGCCTCGGGGTTGATGGCGCGCAGCCGGCCCTCGTCGTCGAAGCGCATCCACGCGATGTCGTCGCCGACCGTCTCGACCTTCCAGCCGGGGATGGTGGGCGCCAGCATGGCCAGGTTGGTCTTGCCGCACGCGCTGGGGAACGCCGCCGCGATGTAGCGCGGCTCTCCCTGCGGCGGGGTGACCTTGAGGATGAGCATGTGCTCGGCCATCCAGCCCTCGTCGCGCGCCATCACCGAGGCGATGCGCAGCGCGTAGCACTTCTTGCCGAGCAGGGCGTTGCCGCCGTAGCCCGAGCCGTAGGACCAGATCTCCCGCGTCTCGGGGAAGTGCGAGATGTACTTGGTGGTGTTGCAGGGCCACGGCACGTCGGCCTGGCCCGGCTCCAGCGGCGCGCCCACCGAGTGGACGGCCTTCACGAACGAGCCGCGCTCCTCGATGAGGCGCAGGGCCGGGGTGCCCATGCGGGCCATAATCCGCATCGAGACCACCACGTAGGGCGAGTCGGTGATCTCGACGCCGAGCTGGGAGATCTCGCCGCCCAGCGGACCCATGCAGAACGGCACCACGTACATGGTGCGCCCGCGCATGCACCCGGCGAAGACGTCGGCGAAGGTCGCGCGCATCTCGGCCGGGTCGATCCAGTTGTTGGTGGGTCCGGCGTCCTGCTCACGCTCCGAGCAGATGAACGTGCGGTCCTCGACACGGGCGACGTCGCTCGGGTCGGACCGGCAGTAGAAGCTGTTGGGCCGCAGTTCCGGGTTGAGCCGAACGAACGTGCCCTGCTCTACCAATTGGCCGGTGAGCTGCTCCCACTCGGCCTCCGAACCGTCGCACCACACGACCTGGTCGGGCCGTGTGAGGTCCGCGACCTCGCGGACCCAGTCGATCAACTCCTTGTGGCCAGTTGGGACCATGCCCAGGCCAGGCACCTGTTCCGACACAGCGGCTCCTTTGTCTACGTCAAGCCGAATCATCGCCGACGCCCGGGGAAAGAGCCAGTTGGTCTGGACAACAGGTGTGGACCAATGGTCTATTTTCGCGCGACGCGCCGGGCGTTTCCGGGATTACGCCTTGTCAGCGGCGGGTGCGGTGGAGGGCGGCGCGCGCGGTGGGGCACTGGACCACGCGTCCGGACGGGGGGTCGGGGCGCGAAGCCGGAGTTCCGGGTCGGGGCGGCGGCCGCACGGTCCGGCGCGGGTGCGGTCAGCACGCCGACCGGCGCCCGACGCCCATCATCTGCGCAGGTCAGAGCCCATGGCAACGGGCGCGCCGGGCGCCCGCGCCGAGCGGTTCGGGCGGGGTTCACCGGACCGACAGCGGGTGTTCACGCACGCCGACCAGCGGCGTCGCGGCGCGGCCGTGACGCGGCGCGCACGCACCGCATGATTCGTGTCACACCAGTGGTCGACCCGGCCCCGCGTCGGCCCGCCGGCCCGCGCTGACCCGGCTAGCCCTGGGGGAACTCGACGTAGCCGCCGGTGCCCTCGGGGCTGGGGTGGGGCAGCACCTCCGAGCGGGTGCCCTGGGGCCCCACCGCGAACCACACGCCGTCGGCGCCCTGGCCGTTGACGTCGCCGGGGTCGACGTCGCCGGAGAACCGGTACAGCGGCCAGCCCGCCAGCGTGAGCTGCGTGCCGCCCTCGGGCCGCTGGTAGGAGTCCACCAGGGAGGCGTCGATGCCCTCGGTGGTGACCTCGCCCTCGGCCGTCGCCGGCGGCCACTGCTCGGCGCAGTCGGCCGTGCACGTCGACACGGTGGGGTTGGCGCTGTCGGCGGTGGAGACGTAGAGCGTGTAGCCGTCGGCGTCGGTGACGACCGGCCCGGCCTGGGTGTCCTCGGCGACGCTGAGCGTGGCCGACACCCCCTCGCCCGGCTCGGTCTCGCCGGGCCGGTCGCCGTAGCCGCCCGGGCTGCCCTCGTCGGGGGTACAGCCCACGGTGGTCAGCAGCGCGGCGGCGCCGCCGGCCAGGTACAGCCGCATCGTCCTGGGAGCGTCCACGGGTGGCCTTCCTTCCTCGCCGTGCGGGTGCGCCGCCGCGTCGGAAGGGGCCGCGCCCCGGCGGGCGCGGCCGGCGCGCGGCGGCGGACCGGGGTCCGGGCGGCGCGCGGCGGTGCGGCGGTGCGGCGGAAACGCCGTCAATTGAAACCCACCGGGGTGCTGACCGGCCGCAACCGCGCCGAGGCGTGTCCCGATCGTCACCGAACGTACCGGTTGCGCGCGCCCGCGCGGGCCGGTTCGCGGATTCTCCCGGGTTCGGGACGGCCCCGGCGCGGCGTTGCGGCCGGTCCCCTACCGCTCCCGCTCCCCCAGGTAGGGCCGCAGCTCCTGCCGGGCGATCGAGCGCAGGTGCACCTCGTCGGGGCCGTCGGCCAGCCGCAGCGTCCGGTTGGCCGCGAACAGCCGCGCCAGCGGGAAGTCGTCGGAGACCCCGGCGCCGCCGTGGACCTGGATCGCGTCGTCCAGCACCCGCTCGGCCATGCGCGGCACCACCGCCTTGATGGCCGATATCTCGGTGCGGGCCGCCCGGTTGCCGACGGTGTCCATCAGCCACGCCGTCTTCAGCACCAGCAGCCGGGCCTGCTCGATGGCCACCCGCGCCTGGGCGATGCGCTCGCGCACCACGCCCTGCTCGGCCAGCGGCCGGCCGAACGCCACCCGCTCGGCGGCGCGCCGGCACATCAGCTCCAGCGCCAGTTCGGCCACGCCGATGGTGCGCATGCAGTGGTGGATGCGGCCCGGACCCAGCCGCTCCTGGGCGATGCGGAACCCCTCGCCCTCGCCGAGCAGGATGTTGGCCCGGGGCACCCGGACGTCGGTGAACACGACCTCGGCGTGGCCGCCCTTGGTGCCGTCGGCGTAGCCGAACACCGGCAGGCCGCGCTTGACGTCCACGCCGGGGGTGTCGCGGGGCACCAGCACCATGCTCTGCCGCCGGTAGGGCGCGGCGCCGGGGTCGGTCACGCCCATGACGATGAGCAGCCGGCAGTCGGGGCTGAGCGCGCCGGAGGTCCACCACTTGCGGCCGTTGAGCACGTAGTCGTCGCCGTCGGCGCGGATCCGCAGCCGGATGTTGGCGGCGTCGGAGGAGGCGACGTCGGGCTCGGTCATGCAGAACGCCGACCGGATCTCGGCGTTGAGCAGCGGCACCAGCCACCGCTCACGCTGCTCGGGGGTGCCGAACATGGCCAGGATCTCCATGTTGCCGGTGTCGGGCGCGGCGCAGTTGAGCGCGATGGGCGCCAGCCCCGGCGAGCGCCCGGTCAGCTCGGCCAGCGGCGCGTACTGGAGGTTGGTCAGGCCGGCGCCGTACTCGGGGTGGGGCAGGAACAGGTTCCACAGGCCGCGCTCGCGCGCCTCGGCTTGCAGCTCCTTGACCACCGGCGGGGTGGACCAGGGGTCGGCGCGCTCGGCGGTCTGCCGGGCGTAGACGGGTTCGGCGGGGAGGACCTTCTCGTCCAGGAAGGCCCGCAGCCGGTCCAGGTGGTCGCGGGTGACGTCGTCGTAGGTGAAGTCCATGGCCGTCCCTCAACTCCTCTCGGCCGCGCCGGCCGCCCCGGTACCGCTCCGCGGCGCCGCGCCGCGGATCCGCGCCCACGCCTTGCGCATGCCGCCGATCCAGCGGTCGCGGTCGTTGGCGCGGTTGCGCTCGTAGTCGGCCGCCTCGGGGTGCGGCAGGATCAGGAACCGGCCGTCGTGCAGGGCGGCCACCACCGACTCCGCGACGTCCTCGGGCTCGATGTAGTCGCCGCCCAGCCGGGTGGCCGAGGTGCCGTCGTCGCCGGCCGTCATGGCGGTGTTGACGCCCTGCGGGCACAGGCACGACACCCCGATCCCGTCGTCGGCGTGGCGGATCGCCAGCCACTCGGCCAGCGCGACCGCGCCGTGCTTGGTCGCCGAGTAGGGGGCGGAGTCGAGCTGGGTGAGCAGCCCGGCGGCCGAGGCCGTGATGAGCAGGTGGCCGCGCCCGCGCTCGGCCATGCGCGGAAACAGCGCCCGCACCGCGTAGACGTGGGCCAGCACGTGCACCCGCCACGAGACGTCCCAGTCGGCGTCGTCGCCCAGGCCGCGCCCGGCCGCGATCCCGGCGTTGGAGCACCACAGGTCGATCGGCCCGTGCTCCACCTCGATCCGCTCCACGGCCGCGCGCACCGCCGCCTCGTCGGAGACGTCGAGGGCCAGGGGGTGGGCGCGCCCGCCCAGCCGCGCCGCCGTCTCGGCGACGCGGTCGGGGTCGAGGTCGCTGACCACCACGCGGGCGGCGCCTTCGCGCAGCAGGCGCTCGGCGAGCGCCCGCCCGATCCCGCCGGCGGCTCCGGTGACGACGGCCGTCGTCCCGGGGATGGAGAACGGTTCGGGCATGGGGGCTCCTCTGCGTGGGGGGTGGGGGCGGGGGCGTCGCGAAGGGCTGGGACGGGCGGTGGGCCGGGGAGGCGGGGCCGCGTGCCCGGGGCGCGCGGGTCAGGGGGTGAAGACGAGCCGGCCCACGGTGCGGCCCTCGGCCAGCCGCTGGACGCCCTCGGCCAGGTCGGCGGCCGACAGCCGCTCGCTGACCAGCGGCTTGACCAGGCCCTGGTCGGCGAGTTCGGTGAGGCGGTCGTGCGCCTCGGCCACCGCCTCGGGCGCCCGCTGCCGGTACAGGCCCCAGTGCAGGCCCAGGATGGAGTAGTTCTTGATCAGCGCGTGGTTGAGGCCGGGCGTGGGGATGGTGCCGCTGGCGAACCCGATCACCACGATGCGGCCCTCGAAGGCCACGCACTTGGTGGAGCGCGCGTAGGACTCGCCACCCACGGGGTCGAACACCACGTCGGCGCCCCGGCCCCCGGTCAGCTCCTTGACCACGGCCACGAAGTCCTCGGTGTGGCGGTCCACGACCACGTCGGCGCCCAGCGCGGTGGCGGTGGCGGCCTTGTCCGGTCCACCGACCACGCCCACCACGCGGGCGCCTGCGGCCTTGGCCAACTGCACGGCGGCGCTGCCCACCCCGCCGGCGGCGGCGTGCACGAGCACGGTCTCGCCGGCGCGCAGGCCCGCGCGGCGGTGCAGCGCGAACCAGCCGGTCTGGTAGCCGATGTAGAGCGAGGCGGCCTCGTCGTCGCCGAGCGAGGCGGGCGCGGGGAACACGCCGTCGGCGCTCATGAGCGCGTAGTCGGCGAAGGCGCCGGCGGGCAGGTCGGCGCCGCCGAGCACGCGGGCGCCCGGATCGATCCCGGTGACGCCCTCCCCGGTCTCGGCGACCTCGCCGCACAGCTCCACCCCGGGCGTGAACGGCAGCGGCGGGCGGGTTTGGTACATCCCCCGGCACAGCAGCGCGTCGGGGAAGTTCACGGCGGCGGCGCGCACCCGCACCAGCACCTGCCCGGGTCCCGGGCGCGGCACCTCGGTCTCCTCAAGCCGCAGCACGTCCCTGGGCTCGCCGTTCTCGTGCACGCGCAGCGCTTTCACCGGCCGCCTCCCGACTTGGATACCAACTGGTCGGTCCGAGTGAATCGCGGCCCGGCACCGCCCGTCAAGTGCCGCCCGCCCCGGGGCGGCCCGGCCGCGCCTCAGCGCACCACGGCGACCGGGCCGTGCGCGCCGTGCAGCACCGACTGGCTGACCGAGCCCAGCATCAGGCCGCGGAACCCGCCCCGGCCGCGCGAGCCCACCACGATCAGGTCGGCCGGGGTGCTCTCCTCCAGCAGCGCCACCACGGGGTGGGCGCGCACCGTGCGCAGGTCCACGGAGACGTCGGGGTAGGTGTCGCGGAACTCCGCCAGCTCGGCCTCGGCGGTGCGCCGGGCCGTGGCCTCGACCGCGTCGTCGTCAAACGCCTCGGGCGGCACCGGACCCATGGCGGACACGAACGCGGCCATCGGCTGCCAGGCGCACACCGCGACCAGGTCACTCTTGGTCCACGACGCCTGGGCGAACGCGAACTCCACGGCCCGGCGGCTGGACTCCGAGCCGTCGACGCCGGCGATGATGCGGCCGGCGACCCCATAGGCCGCCTCGTGCTTCTTGGGCAGCACCACCACCGGCACCGGGGAGTTGGCGGCCAACTCGATGCCCACCGACCCCACGAACGCCGACGCCAGCCCGCTCAGCCCGCGCGAGCCCACCACCACGGCGGTGCACTCGGGCCGCGCGGCCTCCTCCAGCAGCGCGTCGGCGGCGCGCGCCCGGGGCATGCTGGTGCGCACGGGGAGTTCGGGGAACAGGCGCACGATCCAGTCGCGCGCGTAGTCGAGGAGGGCCTGGGCGTCGCGCTCGCGGTCGGTCACCTGCTCCTCGCCGCCCGGCACGACCTCGCGGAAGGGGCCGGCGGCCTCGGAGGCGCCCACGGCGGTGACGATGCTCAGCCCCCTGCCGCGCAGGGTCGCCTGGTTGGCCGACCACTCCAGCGCGTAGCGGCTGGAGTCCGAGCCGTCGACGCCGACCACGATCCAGCGGGTCTCCTCGGGCGTGCCGTTCATGTGCGCTGCTCCTCTCGTGCCGGCGGCCGCGCGGGCGCCGCCGGCCCCGGCCCGGGGTGCCGGGTTGGCACTTCCACGGCGGCGCCGGGCCCGCGCGGGCGCGGTCCCGCGGATCCGCCGCCGCGGCCCGTTCGCCCCCGTCCGCCGGGGGCGGCGAGCCGATTCTCACCCCGGCCTTACCCCAGGTGGCACCGCGTATGCCGGACCGGGCGGCACTATGGCCGAACAGACAGCCGGCGGCCGCGCCCGGCAGGGGTCGGGCGGGCGCTGGCGTGGGTGGTGTGGGCGTTCGGCCCTTTCCGGGCGGTGAACGCCAGACGTCCGCACCGTAGCCCGGCCCGCTTCGCCGTTCCCGCCGAAGCGAAGCCGGTGCGACCAACCTCCGTGGCCGGTACACCTAGCTAGGCGGTGCTCCCACGGTCCCCGCCGGAGTGCAGGCGGTCGAGCAGGTCGACCGCGGCGTTCATGTAGTCGCTGATCCAGCGGTCGTGGATGCGCTTGATCGGCAACGGCGCGAGCGACAGGTGGCGCTCCCGCCCCACCCTGCGCCCGGTGACCAGTTCGGCGCGCTCCAGCACCCGCAGGTGTTGCAGCACCGTCGTGCGGTCCAGATCCGGCAGGAGCGCGCAGAGCGATCCGGTGGTGTGGGTGCCCGCTTTGAGCGCGTCGAGCATCCGGCGGCGCACCGGCGAGGCCAGCGCTTTGAACACCCGATCGTCATCGGAGTCCTTGTCGCCATCAGGATTCATGTTGTAATTTTACAACATGAATCCTGATGGCGTCCTTACCGAGCTCTCGTTCACCGTGTCCGGCCGCGTGGCGCGGCCCCGCGCCGAGGTGTACGAGGCCGTGGCCGACCCCGAGCAGCTCTCCCGATACTTCGCCACCGGTGGGGCCCGAGGGCGGCTGAAGGCCGGCGAGCAGGTCGCATGGGACTTCGCCGAATACCCCGGCGCCTTCCCCGTCACGGTGGTCGATGACGACCCGCCCCGCCGGATCGTCATCGAGTGGGGCGGCGAGGCCACGACCGGCGCCGGCGGCACCACGCGGACGGTCTTCGAGTTCACGTCGATCGACGCCGATACGCGGACCCTGGTCACGATCACCGAGACGTCCTGGCGGCCGACCCCCGACGGCGCCCGGGCCGCGTTCGGCAATTGCGAGGGGTGGACCGGCATGCTCGCCGCGCTCAAGGCCTGGCTGGAGCACGGCATCGACCTGCGCGAGGGGTTCTACCGGTGAGCGTCGAACACACCTGGCCTCCCGTCGTCGACCGCGCCACGTGGAACGACGCCAGAGGTGTGCTGCTCCAGCAGGAGAAGGCCCTGACGCGGATGAAGGACGCGATCAGCGCGGCGCGCCGGCGGATGCCCATGGTCGAGGTGCGCGCGGACTACGCGTTCGACGGCCCGGAGGGGACCGCCACACTGCTCGACCTCTTCGGCGGGCATCCCCAGCTCATCGTCCAGCACTTCATGTTCGCGCCTGACTGGGCGGAGGGATGCGACGGGTGCTCGATGATGGCGGAGCACATCGGCCCGCTCTCCCACCTGCATGCCCGGCGGACCGCGTTCGCGCTCACCTCCCGCGCCCCGGTGGACCGCCTGTACGCCTTCCGCGACCGCATGGGATGGCGCCTGCCGTGGTACTCGACTGTCGGCGAGGCGTTCAACGCGGACTTCGGAGCGACCGTCGACGGCGAGGAGCGCCAAGCGGTCAGCGTGTTCCTGCGCCGGGGCGATCGCGTATTCCACACCTGGTCGACCCACGCGCGCGGGGAAGAACCCTTCATGCTGGTCTTCGACCTGCTCGACCTCACCCCCTTCGGTCGCCAGGAGGACTGGGAGAACTCCCCGGCCGGGGTACCCCAGGAGCCGGCGTACTCCTGGATGCGGCTCAGCGACGACTACGGCGCCCCCGAGCACCCGTGCACCTGCCGCGACTCCTCCCCGTAGGCGACCGCCCGGCCGGGTGCCGGACCGCACTCGTCGGACGCGGACACCCGCAGCGGACCGGCGTACCCGGCGGCACCGCGCACGGGCGCGGGGCCGCCGGCGGAGCGCGGGCGGGCGCCCGGTACCCCGGGCACCCGCGCGGCAGGGGGCGCTAGGCCCGGTAGTGGAGGATGCCCCAGGTCAGGGCGCCCGAGCGGCCGCCGTTGACCCAGTTGCGCAGGCCGGTCTTCATGTGCTCCAGGTACTCGGAGCTGATCTGCCCGCCCAGTTCGGCCTCGCGGCGCTCGGTCTCGGCCAGGACCCGGCCGTAGTGGACGGGCAACTGCTCGTGGAGGTCGTCGAACTCCACGCGGACCATGCCCAGGCGGGCGGCCTCGCGGTCGTAGAACTCCGGGGTGCCCATGGTGTCCAGGTGCAGCCGCCGCAGGATCGGCCGCAACTCCTCGAACGAGGCGCCCTCGGTGGCCATGGGGTCGGTGAACACGAAGTCGCCGCCGCGCCGCAGCACCCGCGCCACCTCCTCCATCACCCGGGTGCGGTCGCCGCTGTGCAGCAGGGCGTCCTGCGACCACACCACGTCGAAGGAGTTGTCCTGGAGCGGGATGTCCTCGAACGAGCCGTCGACCACGTCCACGAGGTGGTCGAGGCCGGCCGCGCGGGTCATCTCGCGGTTGCGCTCGTTCTCGACCTCGCTGAGGTTGAGGCAGGTGACGCGGCAGCCGTGGGTGCGGGCCAGGAACCGGGCCGAGCCGCCGTAGCCCGAGCCGATGTCGAGGACCCGCGTGCGCGGCGTGATCTCCAGCTTGCCCGCCATCCGCTCCACGGTGCGGCGGCTGGCCTCGGCGATGTCGTCGTCGCCGGCCTCGCCGTACAGCCCGATGTGGATGTCGGTGCCGCCCCACACGCTGTGGTAGAAGGTGTCGGCGTCGCTGGAGTTGTAGTAGTCCCGCGCCGTCTGCACCGCCGCGGAGTAGCCGTCGGCGGGCCGGTCGTCGCCCCGGTACTCCTTCTCGGCGATGTGGATGAAGAAGTCCGGCTCGTCGGCCTGGTAGGTCTCCTGGAAGTCGCCGTAGGTGTCGACCCGCTGGAACCCGACCTCCCGCATGAGCCGCCGCACGTAGTTCTTGCGCAGCGGAAACATGTTCAGGTGGTACTCGGATTCGTCGGGGAACCGGTAGACGAACCGCGCCAGGCCCTCGTCGACGTGCTCGGGCTCGGCCGAGACCTCCTCGCCGCAGTAGTAGTAGGTGTGCTTGTTGCCGTACTTGCCGTCCAGCAGGGCGTCGTAGTTGCGCTGGTCCAGGATCAGCACGCCGTCGTGCTTGAGCATCGCGTAGAACTCGGCCAGCGCCTTGCGCCGGTCGCGCTCGGAGAACAGGTGGGTGAAGGAGTTGCCCAGGCAGATGATGGCGTCGTAGGTGCCGTGGACGTCGCGGTTGAGGAACCGCCAGTCGGCCTGCACGATGCGCAGGATGTGCCCGCCGTAGGTCTGGCCGTTGCTGAACGCCTTGGCCAGCATCTCGGCGCTGCCGTCGGCGCTGACGGTCTCGAAGCCCTCCTCCAGCAGGCGGACCGAGTGGAACCCGGTCCCGGTGGCCACATCGAGGACCTTGCGGACCCCGCGCGCCTTGAGCTGGTCGATGAAGAAGCGGCCCTCGCTGGCCGAACGCTTCTTCCAGTCGATCAGCTCGTCCCACTTCTCAACGAACCCGGTCACGTATTCGGCTTTGTAGTGGTCGGTGTCGCGAACGGCCAGCGGGTCATCACCGAAACGCTGCTGATCCTGTCCCTTAATTGTCCGACTCCTCACACTCGAAAAACCCTCTAGTTGGACACACACGACGCCGAGGGTCAAACTTCGCGCTTATACATTGAACGCCATGACCCCCACCACAGTTCAAGTGCCACTTTGGAATTCGTCGCCATACGCGCAGCTCAGCGGGTGAAAAGTCACCCCGGGTGACCATCCCGACCGACCTTGATCAACACCACCCGAGCGCCGCGAAGACCAATTCCGAGCACCGGGGAATCGCCCTGCGCAACGCATCGCGCAATACGCACCCCGCAATAACGGGAAACAACGCGGAAACAACGAAGAATCCACCGCAATTCCGCCGGACCGTTCCCGCCGCCCGCCCGGGCGCATTTCCCGGCCGCGACCGGCGGGGGCGGCGGCGCCCGCACCGACGCGCGCCGCCCATCCGCGAGCCGTGGCGGGGCGGGCGCGTGCGCGGGCCGGGGAAGGGGCGGCCGCCTGCTGGATAATGCGGGCATGGCCATCACCGGACGCGGTTCCCACGAGATCGCCGACAGCGTCGAGCGCGCGATCACCGGTGGCGAACTCCCGGCCGGTGCCGCGCTCCCGCCCATCCGCGACCTCGCCGGCGACCTCGGCGTCAACCCCAACACCGTGGCCGCCGCCTACCGCCAGTTGCGCGAGCGCGGCCTGGTCGAGACCGGCGGCCGGCGCGGCACCCGGGTGCGGCAGCGCCCCTTGGGTGCCCCGCGCGAGACCGAGCCCGCCGCGATTCCGCCGGGCACCCGCGACGCCGCCAGCGGCAACCCCGACCCCCGGCTGCTGCCCGACCTCTCCGCCGCCCTGGCGGCCGTGGCCCGGCGCCGCGCCGGGCGGCAGGTCCTCTACGGCGAGCCGCCCATGAGCGCGGACCTGGCCGAGGTCGCCCGCGCCGTGTTCGACGCCGACGGTGTGCCCGCCGACCACCTCACCGCCACCTCCGGCGCGCTGGACGCCATCGACCGCGTGCTGCGCTCGGCGCTGCGCCCCGGCGACGCGGTCGTGGTCGAGGACCCGGGCTGGCCCAGCACCTTCCACCTGCTCACCGTGCTGGGCCTGCGCGCCGCGCCCGTGGGCGTG
This sequence comes from Streptomonospora mangrovi, assembly GCF_027604915.1. Taxonomy (GTDB): domain Bacteria; phylum Actinomycetota; class Actinomycetes; order Streptosporangiales; family Streptosporangiaceae; genus Streptomonospora; species Streptomonospora mangrovi. The sequence continues at coordinate 35,961 of NZ_JAJAQC010000010.1, read as the reverse complement.
GACGACGACGGCCCGCTGCCCGACGCGCTGGCGGCCGCGCTGCGCGGCGGCGCCCGGGCCGTGGTGCTCACCAGCCGGGCGCACAACCCCACCGGCGCGGCCCTCACCCCGGCGCGGGCCGCCGAACTGCGCGCGGTCCTGGCCGGCCACCCCGGCGTGCTCACCGTGGAGGACGACCACGGCTTCGGGTTCGTCAGCCCGCCCTTCACCGGCGTCTTCGGCGCCACCGAGCACTGGGCGGTGGCGCGCTCGGTCGCCAAGGCGTTCGGCCCCGACCTGCGGCTGGCCGTGGTCGCCGGCGACGCGGTGACCGCCAACCGGGTGCGCGCCCAGCAGCAGTCGGGGCCGGGGTGGGTGAGCGTGGTGCTCCAGGAGGCGTTCGTGGAGCTGTGGCGGTCGGGCGCGGTGGATCCGGAGAAGACCGCCGCCGACTACGACGCGCGCCGCACCGCGCTGATCGCCCGCCTGGCCGAGCACGGGGTGGCGGCCACCGGCCGCAGCGGGCTCAACGTGTGGGTGCCGGTGGGCGACGAGGCGGCGGTGATCAGCGCCCTGCACACCCGCGGCTGGGCGACCTCGCCCGGGTCGCGGCACCGGATCGCCGCGCCGCCCGGGGTGCGGGTGACGGTCTCGGCGCTGGACCTGGCCGACATGGCGCCGCTGGCGGCCGACATCGCCGCCGCCGTGCGCACCGGCGGCCCGCCGGTCTGAGCGGAGCCGGCAGCCGCCGCGCGGGGGCCGGCCGGTCTGAGCGGAGCCGGCAGCCGCCGCGCGGGGGCCGGCCGGCGGGCAACCGAACAGCACCACGCGCAACACACCGTCATTGACCGGACACATGGGGTTATCGCCGGTGACCCCCGGGTATGGGGCACTCGACCGTGTTCGGCGCCGTATCGGGGGGATCGGCATGAGCGAGTTCGGCAGCGAGCGGCGGGTCAACGTCGCCCGCCTGTGGTCGGGCGGCCTGGCCACCGCCGTGGTGGCCGCACTGATCATCCTGGTCGGCGCGCTGGTCGTGCGCGGTGTGCTGGGCGTGCCGGTGCTGGCGCCCGAGGACGCCGGCTACTTCGGCGACCTCGGCACGGCGCTGTACGCGCTGATGGCGGCCTGCGCCGCGCTGGCGGCCACGGCCCTGCTGCACCTGCTGCTGCTCAGCGCGCCCCGGCCCACCACCTTCTTCGGCTGGATCGTGGGGCTGGCCGCGGTGGTCGCCGCCGTCACCCCGTTCACCCAGGACGCCCCGTTCGCCGGGCAGCTCTCCACCGCCCTGATCAACGCTGTCACCGGCACCGCCATCGCCTCGCTGCTCAGCGGGGTGGGCGCGGCGGCGGTGCGGCGGCCCCGGCCCCGGCGGTCCCTCCGGGGGCGGAGGGGCGTGCCCGGCGGCGCGCTGGCCGCCGAGTCCGGCACCGCCGACGTCCTCGACCCCGAGATCGACCCCGCCACGGGCACGGGGGTCGGCTACGCCGCGGGCTACCGCGACGCGCTGGCCGAACACCCCGACCGCCGCTACGACGGCCGCCACCGGAGCGGCGACGACCCGCGCACGGCACCCGAGCCCCGCCCCACCGGGGCAGCCGACCCGGAGTGATCAGCGTTACCGGCCGACGACCTCCGCGACCGACGGCCCACCCTGGCTGACGGCCGACACCGCCCCACGGCCCACCCCGAGGAACGGGCCACGCCGGCTGACGGCCGATCACAACCGATCTCCCACGCCGACTGACGGTCGACACCGCGTGACGACCCAACCCGAGCCGACAGCCGACCGCGACCGATGGCCCCCTGGCCGACACCGGTCCCGACCAACCCCGCCGAGGGCACTGCCCCGGCGAACCGCACCTGAAGGCCGCCCGGCGCCCCGCGCCGGGCGGCCGCCGCGTGCGCCGGGGACCATACCGGACCTCGGCAAACCGACCGCCGTACCCCCGGTCAGCCGGCCCGAGCGCCCCGGACGGCCGACCCCCACGCGCCGGCACCGCCGCGGCACCGCGATCGGCCGGCCACCGCGTCCCCGACAGCCGACTGACGCGCCCCGGAGAGCCGGCGTACGCACCGTGCGGGTCGGCCGGCGCATCCCGGTCAGCCGCCCCGTGCCGGTCAGCCGGGCGCCGCATCCTGACATCAGCCGATATGCCCGCTCCGACAGCCGACCGCCGTGCCACGGACGGCCGACCGCCGCACGCACCGGTTCCCCCGGGTCACTGTCAGCCGACCCCGCGTCCACTCAGCCGGTCGGTGTGCCGCGCAGGCCGGACAAAACCTCCTCGAATCCCGCGCCGTGCACGCCGCCGCGGCCGCCCACCGCCGTCGGGCCGGCCGGCGGCACCGGTCCCGGCGGGGCCAGGCGGGCCTCGCCCAGGGCCGCCGCCACCGTCCGCTCCCAGGCGGGCCGCAGCGTCCCCGGGTCCACGCCCACACCCGCCTCGGCCGCCGTCCGCGCGACCTCGTCCAGGGCGAACAGCTCGCCGGTGGCCGGCCACGCCGCCCCCAGCGCCGCGCTCAACCGGTGGCGGGCGTCGTCGGCGGCACCCAGCCGGGCCACCCACCCCACGGCGTGGTCGCGGTGGCGCGGCAGCCGCTCCGCCGCCGTGCGGGCGATCCGCGCCAGCCCGGGATCGGTCGAGGCCACCAGCGCCGCGTACAGCTCCGCCGCGTAAGCGCTGAACAGCAGTTGGCGCACCACGGCGTGGGCCAGGTCGGTGTTGGGCAGTTCGACCAGCCGCAGGTTGTGGAACTGGTCGGCGCTGCGCCCGGCCACCAGGTCGTCCTCGGTGCGCAGCACGCCCGTCAACTGCTCCTCCATGCGCCCGGCGCAGCCCAGCAGCGACCGGCCCAGCTCCGCCAGCTCCCCCGCGATCGCGGCCGCGCCGGAGTCGTCGGGCGGCGCGCCGGGCTCGGGCCGCCACAGCCCGCGCAGCGCGGGGTCGGCCAGCCGGTGGCCGGCGATCAGCGCGTCGTCGCCCAGCCGCTGCACATAGGCGGTCGCGGCGGTGTCCACCGCGGCGGCCGCGGCCCCTGACTCGTTCATTGCGCCCTCCCACAGACCTGGCCGACACGGTGCGCGCCGGGGGCCGGCCGCGTCGGCGGCCGCGCCCGGCGGCGCGCGCACGGGGGGCCATACCCCCGTTCGGCCGGTCGCGACACCTGGCCGGCGCCCACGCGCCGCCCCCCGGCGGCCTCCCACGCTCCCACCGCACCGGCGACTAGGGTGACCGGTGTGCTGCTCAGCGTGACCGCCACCGGCTGAAGGGGGAGGGGCCGTGGCACTGCGGGGAGTCGTCGTGCGCGCCGGCCTGGCCTGCGCGGTGCTCGCCGCGCTGCTGGCGGCGCCCGCGCCCGTGTCCGCCGCGCCGGCGGCGCCCGCCGCCCAGCGCCCCCCGCACGGCCCGGTGGTGCTGGTGGGGGTGCCCGGGCTGCGCTGGGCCGACGTCGATCCCGGCGTGACGCCACGGCTGTGGGAGCTGGCCGGGCAGGGCGCCATCGGCGACATGTCCATCCGCTCCGCCACCTCGCGCACCTGCCCGGTCGACGGCTGGCTGACCGTCTCCGCCGGCGAGCGGGCGCTGAGCGAGCGGCGGCGCCACTCCGTGTGCGAGCTTCCCGAGCCGCCCCGGCGCGACGGCGCGGGCGCGCGCGTGCCGGGCTTCGCCGAGCACGCGGCCCTCAACGCCGACTCCCCCTACTCCGCCCGCGTGGGCCTGCTGGGCGAGGCCGTGCGCGCGGCCGGGGGCGGGACGCTGGCGGTGGGGCCGGGTGCGGCGCTGGCCGCCGCCGACGCGCGCGGCCGGGTGGACCGCTACGCGCCCGACGTGTACACCCTGGACCGCGCCGACCTGGCCGGCGCGTGGCTCACCGCCGTTGACCTCGACGACCTCGCCGACCTCTACCTCGCCCCGCCGCGCGAGGGCGACGGCGACGGCGACGGCCGCGAGGAGAGCGGCGACGAGGACGGCGAGGAGCGCGACCAGGGCGGCGAGGACGGCGAGGAGGAGACCGGGCGCGACCCGGTGCCGGTGGGCGACACCCACCGCCTGGCGGCGCTGGCCCGCGTCGACGCCCAACTCGGGCGCGTGCTGGACCTCCTGCCGCCCACCGCCACGGTCGCCGTCGCCGGGATCTCCGTGGCCACCGGGGAGTCGGAGCTGAACACCGCGCTGCTGGCCGGCCCCGGCCCCGACGGCGCCGGCTACGGCGGCGGGTTCCTCACCTCCGAGTCCACCCGGCGCACCGGCCTGGTCACCCTCACCGACGTCACCACCACGCTGACGCGCTCGCTGGAGCTGCCCGCGCCCCCGGGCGCCGTGGGCCGCGCCTGGTCCCAGCGCGAGCGCCCACCCGACCTCGCCGAGGCCGTGGCCGACCTGGTCGGGTTCAACACCGCCGCCCAGGTGGTGGAGTCGCTGATGGCGGGCTTCTTCAGCCTGCTGGTGGCGGTGCAGTTGCTGATCTACGCCGCCGCGGCCGTCACCCTCAAACGCCTGGGCCGGCGCGACCGCCACACCCGCGACGCCGCGCTGACGGTCACCCGCGTGGTCGCGCTGGGCGGGGCCGCTTTCCCCGTCTCCAGCTACCTGGCCAACCTCATCCCGTGGTGGCGGGCGCCGGCGCCCGAGCTGGCGCTGCCCGCGTGCGTGCTGCTGGTGGACGCGGCCGTGGTGGCGGCGGCCACGGCCGGCCCGTGGCGGCGGGAGATCCTGGCGCCCATGACCGCCGTGGCGGGGGTGACCACCGCCGTGCTGTTCGTGGACATGTGCACCGGCGCCAACCTCCAGCTCAACTCGCCGACGGGCTACACCCCCATCGTCGGCGGGCGGTTCTACGGCCTGGGCAACATCGCCTTCGCGACCTTCGCCACCGGCATGCTGATGACGGTGGCGGGCATCGCCCACGCCCTCATCGCGCGCGGGCGGCGCCGGTGGGCGGTGGGCGCGGCGCTGGTGATCGGCGCGGCCACGGTGTTCGTCATCGGCTGGCCGGGCCTGGGCACCGACTTCGGCGGGGTGATGGCGCTGGCCCCCGGCCTGACCGTGACCGTGCTGATGATCGCCGGCCGCCGGGTCACCACCGGCTGGCTGCTGGGCGTGGGCGCCGCCGCCGCGGCGCTGCTGGGGCTGATGGCCTACCTGGACTACCGGCGGCCGCCCACCGAGCGCAGCCACTTCGGCCAGTTCGCCGGGCAGGTGCTCCAGGGCGAGGCCGGCCCGGTGCTCACCCGCAAGCTGGACGCGATGCTGGGCTCGCTGGGCAACTGGCAGCTCACCCTGCTGGCGGCGGGCGCGCTGGTCTTCCTGTTCGCGGTGCTCAACAGCCCGACCAACTGGCGGGTGGGCACCCTCCAGCGCGCCTACGAGTACGCGCCGATGCTGCGGGCGGGCCTGACCGGGTCGCTGCTGACGGCGGTGACGGGGTTCGTCGTCAACGACTCCGGCATCGCCATCCCCGCGCTGGCGCTGACCGTGGCGGTGCCGCTGACGCTGTCGGCGTGCACCTGGGTGCTGCGCCGCGAGGGGCCGCGCGGCGCGGCCCCGGCGCCCGACCGCGCGGGGGCCGGCGCCGGCGCCGAGCGGGGTGCGGGGTAGGCGCGGACGGGGTTCCGGGCCGGCGGCGGCGGGGTTGCGGCTGGGGGCGGCGGGGTTCCGGGCGGCACGGCGGCGGGGGTTCCGGGTGGCCCGCCGTGGTTCCCCATAGGGGTGTGGGGCATCTCGCTCTTTGCGGGCGCGGATCCCCCCGTGTGCAAAGCCCCAGGTGAGCGTATTTCCGCATGGACCCGGAACACGCATCCGCGTCACTCACGTCACGAATAGAACACGGCCGTGTGGTATGGTCCGGTCGGACGCTTGGTTCTAAGTGTCTTAGCAAGAGGGGGGAGGCGCTCGCGGTTCGCGAGTCGCCCAGCAGGCCCTGAGGGCCACAGCCATCTGCCGCCGATCCGCCCATGCCGACCACGCGCCCGCGGCATGCCGGCACGGCAGGCAGCGCAGATCAGCAGATCACATGAGAACCACATAGGCCCGGCAGCGCCAACTGCCGGCGTGGGGGTATCGATTTGAAAGACCAACCTCGCCTAAGCGGCGCGCCCGTCAACGCGCTCACCAGCGCGTTCGGTATTCGCCTTCACTCTGGAGGCCGTGGCGGCACCGCACCGACCCCCAGGGCCACGGTATCGGCGCAACACCTCGGAGCGAACATGCCCGCGCTGAAGATCACCCGACGCACCCGCGACGACGGCATCGTCCTCGCGCTCAGCGGCGAAGTCGACATGGCGACCGAGGAGCAGTTCCACCGCGCCGTGCGCGACGCCCTGGAGGCCCGCGCGGGCCGCCTCGTCCTCGACTTCACCCGTCTGGCCTTCATCGACTCCAGCGGCCTGCGGGTCCTCATCCAGGCGCACAAGGCCGCCAAGGCCGTCGACTCGGCCGTGGCCATCGCCGGCGCCACCGAGCGCGTGGCGCGCATCCTGCACGTCACCGCGATCGACACCCGCATCCCCATGTTCGAGTCCGTCGACGCCGCCCTGGCCGCCCCGCAGGAGAGCCCCAGCGCGAGCTGACGCCCCAACACCGCCCGCCCGAGTCGGCGGCAGGCGATACACGAACACACGAAGAAAAGGCGCCCCACGCTGCCGCGTGCGGCGCCTCCGTCGTTCGGTGGCCGGTCCCCCGCCGTCGCCCCCGGTCGGCGGCCACGAGCGGCTAGAACATCAGCAGCCACACCCCGGCGGCGGTCACCGCCACGTTGACCACGCCGAAGAACATCACCCACACGATGCCCGGCACCCCCGTCAGGCGGTGCAACTGGTCGGCGTCGGAGTGCGGGGAGGGGTGGCGGCTGCGCTGGGACTGGAGTTCGAAGACCGGCCGGATCCCGGCCAGCAGCAGGAACCAGGTGAAGAAGTAGGCGAAGGCGGCCTGCACCTCCGGCGGGGTGAACCAGGAGACCAGGAACACCACCGCGCCGGTGCCCACCACCGACACCACGCCGTAGACGTTGCGGATGAGCAGCAGCATGGCGGCCAGCACCAGGATGCTCATCCACAGCAGCGCGGTGATGCGGTTGCCCAGGAGCAGCAGGATGCACAGCAGGCCCACGATCGAGGGCGTGATGTAGCCCGCCGCGACCGTGAGCACCATGCCCGGACCCGTCGGCTTGCCGCGCGAGACGGTCACACCCGAGGTGTCGGAGTGCAGCCGGATCCCGGTGAGCTGGCGCCCGCTGAGCAGGGCCATCACCGCGTGCCCGCCCTCGTGCGCGATGGTCACGACGTTGCGGCCCACCCGCCACGCCGGGCGGAACAGCACCGCCGCCAGGGCCACCACGCCCGCCGTCACCACGAGCCACATCGGCGGGGCGGGCTGCACCGTGAAGACGTCGCGCCAGACGTCTCCGAAGGTCGTCGCTTCCATGGGCGCATCTCCTCGATCACCGGGGCTCGGGCCAAACGGGTTGGCCTGGGGGCGCGGGCGCCGGCCCCGCCGGGGGGGGGGGGGGGCGCCGGCGGGCGGCGTCCCCTACCGGGGTTGACGCGCGCGGACTCCGGCGGGTTCTAGTCGTCGTCGCTGACGGAGACCTCGCCGGTGGTGCTGACCACCCGGATCAGCGACTCGGCGCCGCCGGAGGTCTCAACCTCCACCTCGCGCTCCCCGGTGGTGGAGTCGCCCTCCACCCGGTAGGTGCCCCGGGGCACCTCCACGTCGATCTCGCCGGTGGTGCTCTCCGCGTCGATCTCGGAGAACGGCCCGGCGGCGCGGATGTCGACCTCGCCGGTGGTGGAGTCCACGCGCAAGGAGTCGAACACCGCCTCGACGCCGACCTCGCCGGTCGTGGTGGTGACCTCGATCGTCTCGGCGTCGAAGCGCTCCAGCTCGATGCTGCCGGTGGTGGTGTCGGCGATGACGGACTCCCCGCTGCCGGTGGCGTCGATGCTGCCGGTCGTGGTGGAGGTCTCCAGGTTGCCGCGCACGCCGGTCAGTTCGATCTCGCCGGTGTCGGTGTGCGCGGAGACGTCGCCGCGCAGGTTGTCGCCGGTGATGGAGCCGGTGTTGGTGTCGACCTCGATGTCGCCCTCGACCTGCTCCAGCTCCACCTCGCCGTTGTCGGTCTCGATGAGCAGGGCCACGTCCCCGTCGCGGGGGAGGAGGACCTCGTAGTCGACCCGGCAGCCGGTGAAGGCCCACATCCCGCCGCAGTCGGCCTCGGCGCGCACGGTGTCGCCGACCAGTTCGGCGTCCTCCTCGGGCTCGGCCAGGGGCGTGCCGCTGGTCTCGGCCTGGATCTTGACCTCGTCGCCGGGGCCGCCGCCGCGCACGGTGATCGTGCCCTGGGTGCTGTTGCGGATCTCCACGGCCCGCACGCCCTCGAACGCGTGCCGGCTGCCGTCGCCGTTGAGCGGGACGCTGCCGAACGCGGCCACGCCGCCGCCCACCAGCACCACCAGCGCCACCACGGCGCCGATGAGCAGCCAGCCGGAGCGGTGGCGCCGGGGTTCCTTGCTGGAGTGGGCGTAGAGCCCCCTTCCCGTGAACGTCATCTGCTGTCCTTTCCGGGGCGAGACGGCGGCCCCGTGCGCGTGTGCGGGGGGTCGTGGGAGGTCGTTGCGGCGGTCATGGAGTCGGGCTGAACGTGTCGCTGCCGCGCAGGTAGGACAGCACCGCGCGCACCCTGCGGTGGTCGTGGTCGTCCTGGCCGAGGTCGAGCTTGGTGAAGATGGAGCGGATGTGCTTCTCCACCGCGCGCTCGGTGATCACCAGGCGCGCGGCGATGCCGGCGTTGTTCAGGCCCTCGGCCATGGCGGCGAGCACCTCGCCCTCGCGCGGGCTGAGCCGGTTTAGTTCGCTGTCGTTGCGGCGGCTGAGCAGTTGCGACACCACCTCGGGGTCGATGGCCGCGCCGCCCTGGGCGACGCGGCGCAGGGTCACCAGGAACTCCTCGATGTCGGCGACGCGGTCCTTGAGCAGGTAGCCGACGCCGCCGCTGTTGCCGCCGAGCAGGTCGGCGGCGTACCTGCTGACCACGTGCTGGGACAGCAGCAGGACCGGCGTGCCGGGGCGGCGGCGCCGGATCTCGATGGCGGCCTGGATGCCCTCCTCGGCGTAGCCGGGCGGCATGCGGATGTCGATGAGGCACAGGTCGACCTCGGGGTGCCGGGCGACGGCGGCCAGCAGCGCATCGGCGTCGCCGACGGCGGCGGCCACCTCGACGCCGGCGTCCTCCAGCAGCTTGACCATGCCGCTGCGCAGCAGCACGGAGTCCTCGGCGATGATGATCCGCACGTTCCTACGCCTTCCAGGGGATCTCGGCGGTGAGGACGGTCCCCTCACCGGGCGGGCTGTGCACCGACAGCGTGCCGTCGACCGCGTTCACACGGTCCCACAGACCGTAGAGGCCGCTGCCGGAGTCGGGGTCGGCGCCGCCCGCGCCGTCGTCGTGGACCGCCAGCCGCAGCAGGGCGCCGCCGCGCCGCTCGACGCGCTCGGCGCGGACCACGACGCTGCGCGCGCCGGCGTGCTTGGCGACGTTGGTCAGCGCCTCGCTGGCCACGTAGTAGGCGACGCCCTCGGCGCGGGCGCTGGGCCGCTCGGGCAGGTCCACGCGGACCTGGACGGGCACCGGGCAGCGGCCGGCGGCCACCGGCAGGGCGGCCTCCAGGCCGTGGTCGGTGAGGACGCGCGGGTGCAGGCCGCGGGCGACGTCGCGCAGGTCGGCCATGACCGCCTTGGCCTCGGCCTGCGCCTCGTCGATCAGGGCGCGGACCTGGTCGGGTTCGCCGCCGCGGTCGACGCGGGCGCGGGCGCGGGTGAGCGTCATGGTGACGGCGAGCAGCCGCTGCTGGGCACCGTCGTGCAGGTCGCGCTCGATGCGGCGGCGCTCGGCCTCGGCGGCGTCGACCATGCGGGAGCGGCTGGCCTGCACCTCGGCCAGGCGGCGGCGGATCAGGTTCTCGGGCGCGTCCAGCAGCAGCCTGCGGCTGACCTCGACCTCCATGCGCACCAGCAGCGGCACCAGCCACACGCCCACGCACACGCCCAGCGGGCCCAGCGCGATCCACACCAGCGGCGAGCCGGCGACGGCCAGCGACTCGCTGGCCAGCGCGTAGCCCAGGCCCACCAGCGAGCCCAGCGTCATGCCGATGCCGTAGACGACCAGGCCCAGCGCGATGCCGCCGAAGACCGCGCCCTGCACCCCGGTCAGCGTGCAGCACATGACGGCGGTCCAGGCGTCGCGGCCGTAGAGGTAGACCAGGGCGCGCAGCGGCCAGGGCAGCGGTGCGGCGGTGCGCGGCGCGCCGGACTCCACGATGCCGAAGACGTCTTCGAGGCGGCGGCGCTGGATGTGGCAGGCCAGGCGGGCGAGCAGGGTGGCGGCGGCCGACAGCGCGATGGCCAGCACGGCGACGAACAGCGGCGAGGGGCCGTTGGCGGAGGAGCCCACGAGGGTCTCCACGGCGGTGGCAACCGGTCCGGCGGCCTCGGCGCCCTCGCCCGGGCGGCCGGGGGGATCGGGCCGGTCGGGGGGTGCGGGGAGTTCGGGGAGCACCGGGAGCGGCGGGAGGTCGCCCGCCAGGGTGCCGATGGGCCGGGGGGTGTCGGTGAGCGCGGCGATGACGGTGAACAGGGTCCCCACGGCGGGGACGGCGACCAGGAAGGCCGGCACCAGGTAGACGGCCGACAGCGCGAACGAGGTCAGCAGGTGCAGCAGGCCCAGCAGCCGCCCGCTGAGGGTGGCGGGCGCGAACGCGGTGCCGGCGGCGAGGAGGGTGGCGGGGGCGGGGACGGCCGCGGCGGCGGGTGCGGCGCCGTCGGCGGTGTCGGCGTCGGCGGCCGTGCCGGCGCCGGTGGCCGTGTCGGCGGGCGCGGGACGCCCCGCGGGGCCGCTGTGCGCGGCGGTGGCCGCCCGGCTGCGCGCCATCGTGGTGCCCGCCCCTCCGCTGGGCGCCGCGCGAGCGCGCGGGCGCCGTGCCCTCGGTTGTGCCGGGCCGGTGGCCGGCCCTTTATTCGACAACGGTACGAGGGCGCGGCGGCGCCGGCCATGGCGGCACCACGTGGCGCGGGGGTGGTGCTACCGCTACCCGGGGCGCGGCTGCGAGGGCAGACCGCCGCACAGCCTCGCAAAAGCCCGAGAAAAGGGCGGTTCCCCTTGGCGTGCGCAAGAGGTACATTCAGGGCGTGCCGAAGTTCCGGATCAGCGAGGTCGCCCAACTCCTGGGCGTCAGCGGCGACACCGTGCGCCGCTGGATCGACTCCGGGCGGCTGCCCGCCGAGCGCGACTCCCACGGGCACCGCACGGTCGAGGGCGCCCAGCTCGCGGCGTTCGTGCGCGCCGACCCCGGCGACGACCCCGCGCGCGAGGTCTCCTCGGCGCGCAACCGCTTCCGCGGCCTGGTCACCGCCGTGGTGCGCGGCGACGTCATGGCCCAGGTCGAGATCCAGGCCGGCCCCCACCGGGTGGTGTCGCTGATGAGCCGCGAGGCCGCCGACGAACTCGGGCTGGAGGTCGGATCGCCGGCCGTGGCGGTCGTCAAGTCGACCACCGTGGTCGTGGAGAACGAGACCCCCCGGGGGCGACGCCATGGCTAGGGCGCGTTTCAGGGAGAATCCCCACCCGCCCGGAGCGAGCGGCGCACGCGCATGTGCCCCCGCGCCTGGCGCGGAGCGGCCCCGCGCGGGGCGCCGGACAGGGACCGGTGGCGCTCTCGCAAGGCCCAGGAGGGAGTCAGGGTGGTTCCCTGTCGCCCTCCCCTTGCGGGCCGGCTCCGCCGAGATCGCCCGGCAGGAGCCCAGAAAACGCGGCGAGAGTGAGAACTCCTACCCGACGCGGCCGCGCGGCAGGGCGAGTATCCATAAAACCCGCCCTGGGCGGCCTGCCGGGCGCGCCCGCTCCGCCGACCGCTCCCCCGCCCGGCCGCGCGCGGCGGCCGGTGTGCTGGTGGCCGCCGCGCTGGCGGCCCTGGCCGGCTGCGCGCCCGTGGACGGTGGCGGCGCGGGCGGCGCGGACTCCCCCGGCCGCACGCTGACCGTGTTCGCCGCCGCCTCCCTCACCGGCACCTTCGAGGAGCTGGGCGAACGCTTCGAGCGCGACCACCCCGGCACCGAGGTGGAGTTCGGCTTCGCCGGCAGCTCCCAGCTCGCCGCGCAGATCAACGAGGGCGCGCCCGCCGACGTGTTCGCCTCGGCCGACGCCCGCACCATGGACTCCGTCGCCGAGGCCGGCAACACCGCCGGCGAGCCCGTGGTGTTTGTCCGCAACACCCTGGAGATCGCGGTGCCGCGCGGCAACCCGGCCGGCATCACGGGCCTGGCCGACCTCGCCGACCCCGGAGTGGCCGTGGCGCTGTGCGCCGAGGAGGTCCCCTGCGGCGCGGCGGCGGCCCAGGCGCTGGACGCCGCCGGGGTGCGCGTCACGCCCGTCTCGCTGGAGGAAGACGTCAAGGCCGCGCTCACCAAGGTCGAGCTCGGCGAGGTCGACGCCGCCCTCGTCTACCGCACCGACGTCCTGGCCGGCGACGCGGTCGAGGGGATCCCCTTCGATGAAGCCGCCGGCGCCGCCAACGACTACCCCATCGCCGTGCTGGCCGAGGCACCCCACCCCGGCCTGGCCCGGGACTGGGTCGACTGGGTGTGCTCGGCCGACGCCCAGCGGGTGTTCCGTGACGCCGGGTTCACCGCCCGCTGAGGCGGCGCCGCCCGAGGCCGCCGGCACCCGCCGCGCGGCGGCCCTGCGCGTGCGCGCCGGCCGGTTCCCCTGGCCGCTGGTGGTGCCGGCGCTGATCGGGCTGGCGTTCCTGGTGCTGCCCTTCGCCGGGCTGCTCGTCCGCGCTCCGTGGGCCTCGCTGGGCACCCGGCTGCTGCTGCCCGAGGTGCGCGGCGCCCTGTGGCTGTCGCTGACCACCGCCACGGCCGCCACGGCGGTGTCGGTGCTGCTGGGGGTGCCGCTGGCCTGGCTGCTGGCGCGCACCGCGTTCCCCGGGCGGCGCCTGGTGCGCGCGCTGGTGACCGTGCCGATGGTGATCCCGCCGGTGGTGGGCGGTGTGGCGCTGCTGCTGGCCCTGGGGCGGCGCGGCCTGGTCGGCGGCTACCTCGACGCCTGGTTCGGGGTGAGCCTGCCGTTCACCCCGGCGGCGGTGGTGCTGGCGCAGGTGTTCGTGGCCATGCCGTTCCTGGTGATCAGCGTGGAGGGGGCGCTGCGCGGCGCCGACCGCCGGTATGAGGAGGCCGCCGCCACGCTGGGCGCCTCGCGGGCGGTGGTCTTCTGGCGGGTGACCCTGCCGATGGTCGCGCCTGGGGTGGCGGCCGGGGCGGTGCTGGCGTGGGCGCGCGCCCTCGGGGAGTTCGGCGCCACCATCACGTTCGCGGGCAACTTCCCCGGGCGCACCCAGACGATGCCGCTGGCGGTGTACCTGGCGATGCAGGAGAGCCCGGAGTCGGCGATCGTGCTCAGCCTGGTGCTGCTGGCGGTGTCGCTGGGGGTCCTGGTGGCGCTGCGCGACCGCTGGACGGGCGCGCTGTGAGCGCCGGGCTGGACGCGCGCCTGGTGGTGGACCGGGGGGAGTTCCGGCTGGACGCCGCGCTGCGCGCGCGGCCCGGCGAGGTCGTGGCGCTGCTGGGCCCCAACGGTGCGGGCAAGTCCACGGCGCTGCGCGCCCTGGCCGGGCTGGAGTCGCTGACCGGCGGGCACGTCCGGCTCGACGGCCGCGACGTCACCACCGCGCCGCCCGAGCGGCGGCCGGTGGGCATGGTGTTCCAGGACTACCTGCTGTTCGACCACCTCAGCGCGCTGGACAACGTGGCGTTCGGGCCGCGCTGCGCGGGGGCGGGCCGGGCCGAGGCGCGCGCGGCGGCGGCACGACTACTGGAGCGGGTGGGCCTGGCCGCGTTCGCCCGCGCCCGGCCGCGCGCGCTGTCGGGCGGGCAGGCGCAGCGGGTGGCGCTGGCCCGCGCGCTGGCGGTGCGGCCCCGGCTGCTGCTGCTGGACGAACCGCTGGCGGCGCTGGACGTGCACACCCGCGCAGGAGTGCGCGCCGAACTGCGCCGGCACCTCGCCGACCTGGACTGCGCGACCGTGCTGGTCACCCACGACCCGCTGGACGCGATGGTGCTGGCCGACCGGATCACGGTGGTGGAGGCGGGCCGCGTGGTGCAGGAGGGCGCCCCCGGCGACGTCGCCCAGCACCCGCGCACCGGGTACGTGGCGCGGCTGGTGGGCCTCAACCTGTACCGGGGCACCGCGCACGGCACGCGGGTGGAGGTGGCGGGCGCCGGCGCGGAGGTGGCGCTGCCCGAGCCGCGCGCGGGCGAGGTGTTCGTGGCGTTCCCGCCGCGCGCGGTCGCCCTCTACCGCGAGCGGCCCGACGGCTCGCCGCGCAACCTGTGGCGGCTGCGGACCGAGGGCGTGGAGCGGTTCGGCGACCAGGTGCGGGTGCACCTCGACGGCCCGCTGCCGCTGCGCGCCGACATCACGCCGGCGGCGCTGGCCGAGCTGCGGCTGGACACCGGCACCCCGGTGTGGGCGGCGGTGAAGGCGGCGGAGGTGCGCTGCTACCCGGCTTGACCGCCGGCGCGTCATATCCCGTCTGACCTGCGGTTACGATGCCGCGCGGCGCGGCGGACACGCCGGTTCGCCCCCTTGTGGACGGTGCTGGTGGTGTGCGGCACGACTGATTACAGTTGTCACCGTCAGTAGTCAACTGATTACCGAGGGGATCCTTCGTGTCTCTGAAACGAACCGTCGCCACCGCCGCCTTCTGCGCCGCCGCCGGTGCCGCCATCGCCATGGCCGGCGCAGCCTCGGCGCAGGCCGACGGCGCGAACGGATACTACGGCCACGAGCATCGGGACCACCAGGAGACCATGCCGCAGGAGCGCGGCGCATGGGGCAAGGACTACGACGGCTACTACGGCCACGACCACGGCAAGCCGGGCCACGAAGGTCACGAAGGCCACGACTCCGGCCGACCCGGCCACGGGCAGGACGGCCACGACGTCGTGCGCGGCCCCGAGGCCGGGCCCGAATCCGGCAAGCCCGGCCCCGGCCACGACTCCGGCAAGCCGGGTCACGACGGCCACGGCGACGTGAAGGACGGCCACGGTCACGGTGACGTGAAGGACGGTCACGGCCACGGCGACGTCAAGGACGGTCACGGCCACGACGGCTACTACGGCTACGGCCACGGCCACGAGCACGGCCCCGACGCCGACCGCGACGCGGTCGGCGACAACCGGGGCTGGCGCGGCCACCAGGGCGACTGACCCGCGCACGGGCCACCGCCCGTAGGCGCGGCCGGGCGCGCGGCCGGAGGACCGACCGCGCGCCTCAGCGGTGCCGCAGCAGCCGGTCCACCCCGCGCGGCAGCAGCAGCCCCGCCAGCCCCGCAATCGCGTAGGGCACCTGCCCCGGCGCGAACGCCCCCAGCACCCGCCCCGCCATCCGGCCGGGTTCGCGCAGGAACACCCGCAGGCGCGGATAGGCGTGCGGCACCGACCACCCCACCGCCAGCAGACTCACCAGCGCCACGCACCACGCCCACACCCACGGCACCTGGGCCGGTGGCA
The DNA here is from genome assembly GCF_027604915.1 of Streptomonospora mangrovi. Lineage (GTDB taxonomy): Bacteria > Actinomycetota > Actinomycetes > Streptosporangiales > Streptosporangiaceae > Streptomonospora > Streptomonospora mangrovi. The sequence continues at coordinate 20,413 of NZ_JAJAQC010000010.1, read as the reverse complement.
GCGCGGCGTACCACCCCTGGCCATGAGACACCGCCTCCGCCGCGTAGGCGGGGGCGGTCGGGGGCAGGGCCCCGGCCGCTTCGGCGGCGCGGTCCTGCCAGCCGTCCGCGTGGCGTACGGCCTCCGCCGCGTAGCCGGCGGCCGCCCGACCGGGTCCGAGCGCACTCTCCGGCCCGGCGGGCGGCCACCCCGCCCCCACCACCGCGGCGGCCACCACCACCGCCGCCGCGGCGGCAACGGCGGCGGCACCGCCCAGCAGCGACTCCTCCAGCCGCTGGGCCACCGAGCGCAGCTCCTCGCGGGGCGGGAACCGCCGCCAGGGCCGGTCCCCCGACCGCGCGGCGCCCATCGCGTAGGCCCGGCGCTCCCGCAGGAACCGCCAGGCCGTGCCCAGTTCGCCCAGCCCGCGCCGGGCGGCCACCAGTTGCACCGCCGCCTCGTGGAGCACGGCCGAGGCCGTGAGCGCCAGGCGCAGCGGCAGCCGCGCCCACACCAGCGCGGCCCAGCGGAACACCGGCGCGATGTCGCCGGGCACGCGCACGCCGAGCCGGATCGCCCGGCCGTAGGCCCGGCGGCGCAGCCCGCCCAGCGGGGGCTCGCCCGGCAGCGGCGGGGTGACGTCGGCGGCGGCGCGCGCCATCCGGTAGTCCAGCAGCACGCACCACAGCAGCAGCGCCGCCAGCAGCCACCGGGCCGCCCCGCCGGAGCCGGTGAGCCCGTAGAACACGGCCGTGGCCGGGTGCAGCTCCAGCGGCGCGCCCAACTCGACCTCGGCGACGGCGGCGTTGAACACCATGTGGTCCAGGACCGCCAGCCACACCGCCGCGAACGGCACCAGCCACAGCCACAGGCCGTGGCGGCGGCGGCCCACCACGGCCAGGCCGATGCCCGCGCCGATCAGGCCGGTGAGCACGGCGTGCCCGGCGAACTCCACGCCCGCGTGCGGCATCACCACGCCGCCGGGCAGGAACGCGAGCAGCGCGGGCGCGGGCAGCGGCACCACGCCGCCCCACGGCCCCTGCGGCAGGGCGCGCAGCAGGGTCTCGGCGAGCTGGAATCCGGCGCCGGAGGCGGCGGCCAGCAGCAGGTAGTCCACGGCGGCCATGCGGCGGAAGCGGCGGCGGGCGGGGATCCGCAGCAGGAGCAGCGGCAGCAGCTTGGCCGCCTCCTCCACGGCCACGGCGATGTAGGTGGCCGACACCCACGTCTCCACACCCAGGGCGGCCGAGGCGGCGTTCTCCACCAGGGCGACCGGCCACACCAGCAGCGCGCCCAGCAGCAGGACGCGCACCAGCGTCGCGAACGCCACGGTGCGCGACCGCGACAGCCACGCCAACTGGGCCAGGAGCCACAGCGCGCCCGCCGCCACCGGCACGGCTGCGGCGGTGCCGGGCACGAAGAAGGGGGCGGCCAGCAGCACGGCGAGCATGGCCCAGGCCCATGCGCCGCGCAGGGTCCGCAGCGGACCGGCGGCGCCGCTCTCGCGCCGGGCCGCCGCCCGCACGGTGAGGCGCTCGGCGAGGTCGGGACCCGGCCCGCGCGGCGCTCGGGCGTGGCGGGCGCCGGTCTCCAGGCAGTTGTACTGCTGGGCGGCGCGCAGGAGTTCGGGGTCGCGGGTCTCGCGCGCCTCCTCGGCGAACGCGGTGCGCGCGGCCTCGATGTCGGCGCCCACCAGGGGGCGCAGGAAGTCCTCGGGTCCGGCGGCCACGGTCAGCGTCGTGGCGGTCACGATCACGGCGGCGGAGAGGTCCTCGACGGCGACGAGCACGTCGGTGGGTTCGGAGCCCCAACTGCGGATCACGTGCACCACGCTGCGGGAGTCGGCGGCGACCTCGGTGACGGGCTCGTAGGCGTACTCGGCGCGGGTGCGGCAGACCAGCAGTCGCTCCACACCGAGCGCCCGACCGGCGGCCACGACCCGCTCGATCAGCGCGGTGTCGCGGGGGGCCGTGAAGGGGACGACGGTCTTGGAGTCGGCCTCGATCCAGCTTGCGTCGAACTCGGTGGCGTTGCCGCACACCCGCAGCGCGAGGTCGCGGGTGATCATGGCCTGGTCGTCCATAAGCCCCCTACGGCGGTGTGCCGGGCACCGGCCCGCCACCGGTGTCCCTGCGGCGGGCGCGGCCCCGGAGGAGTCGAGAGGTCCGCCTCCGCGCGGCGCGTGCGGGGCGGGGGGCCACGCACCCGGGAAACGGAGGCGAGCGCCTACGCTATCGCGGAGCCCCCCGCCCGCGCCGCCCCGATGCTCCAGCCCGTGGGCTATCCGGCCGCTCCCTCACGCGGCGGGCGAGGTCAGCGCACGGGTGCGCGGTTTGAGGTCCGTTCCGATCCGGGGCGGGCGACTCACCCCGCGAGCCGGGCCCGCGCGCGGAAGGTGCGGCGGTAGGTGTCGGGCGGCACGCCCACGGTCCGGTTGAAGTGCCGGCGCAGGGTCGCCGCGGTGCCCATGCCGGTGGCCGCCGCGATGATGTCGATGCCGTCGTCGGTGGTCTCCAGCAGTTCCTGGGCCAGGCGGATGCGCTGGGCCAGCAGCCACCGCAGCGGGGTCGTACCGGTCACCGCCCGGAAGTGCCGACCCAGGTTGCGCGCGCTCATCCGCGCCTGACGGGCCAGATCCGCGACGGTCAGCGGGCGGTCAAGCCGCTCGATCGCCCAGGGCAGCAGGTCGGCGAGCGGGTGGTGGCCCGGCTCGGGAACGGGGGCGGTGACGAACTGGGCCTGGCCGCCGTCGCGGTGCGGCGGCACGACCAGGCGGCGCGCGGCCGCGTTGGCGGCCGAGGACCCGTGGTCACGGCGGACCAGGTGCAGGCACAGGTCCATGGCGGCGGCCTTGCCCGCCGAGGTGAGCACCCGGCCGTTGTCCACGTACAGGACGTCGGGGTCCACGGTCACCCGGGGATGGCGCGCGGCCAGGGCGGCGGTGTGCGCCCAGTGCGTGGTCGCGCGTCCGCCGTCCAGCAGTCCGGCGGCGGCCAGTACGAACGCGCCCGTGCACAGGGACGCCACGCGCGCGCCCGCCGCGTGGGCCGCGCGCACCGCCTCGACCAGGTCGGCGGGCGGGTCCACGTCCACGTCGGCCCAGCCCGGGACGATCACGGTGTGGGCGCGCGCAAGGTGGTCGAGGCCGTGGTCGGGCTCCACTCGGAACCGGCCGACCCGCACGGGCCTCGGACCGCAGACGGCGAGGCGGTACCAGGCTCCGGCCAGGGCCGGCGGCGCGGACCCGAAGACTTCGGCGGCCAGGGCCAGCTCAAAGTGCAGCATGCCGTCGGTGACGGCCAACGCGACGGAGGTCATGTCCGAAACTGTACGTGTATTGGCGTTCCGGACACTCGCCGGGCGCGCCCGCGCTTGCCAGGATGATCACGACAGACCGCCGCGGCGGAACATGCGGACCTTGAGGAGAGCCCGTGGGATCAGGGCAGACAGTGGCGGTGTACGGCGCCTACGGGCACACCGGGCGCTTTGTGGTGGCGCGGCTGGGCGAACGCGGGTTCACCCCGGTCCTCTCCGGGCGCGACGCCGGCCGGCTCGCCGCGCTGGCGGCCGAGACCGGGCTGGAGGCCCGCCCCGCGCCGGTCGGGGACCCACGCGCGCTCGACCGCGCGCTGGCCGGCGCCGCGGCCGTTATCAACTGCGCCGGGCCCTTCGCCGCCACGGCCGCCCCCGTGATCGAGGCGGCGCTGCGCGCCCGCATCCCCTACTTGGACGTGGCCGCCGAGATCGAGGCCAACGCCGACACGTTCGCGCACTTCGCCGACCGCGCCCGCGCCGCCGGAGCCCTGGTGGTGCCCGCGATGGCCTTCTTCGGCGGGCTCGGCGACCTGCTCGCCACCGCCGCGATGGGCGACTGGACGGCCGCCGACGAGGCGCACGTCGCTTACGGGTTGAGCGGGTGGCACCCCACCGCCGGGACCCGCGCCGCGGGCGCGGTCTCGCGTGAGCGGCGAGGCGGCCGCCGCGTCCGCTTCGCCGGGGGACGGCTGGAGTACCGCCGCGACGACCCGCCGACCCTGGAGTGGCCCTTCCCCCGGCCGCTGGGGCCCCGGCCCGTCGTCGGGGAGTTCTCGATGGCCGACATCGTCACGCTGCCCAGCCACCTGTCCGTCCCCGACGTGCGCACCTACATGGCGGCCGAGGCCGCGCGCCAGGTCACGGCCCCCGACACGCCGGGCCCGGCCCCGGCCGACGACCAGGGCCGCTCGGACCAGACCTTCCTGGTCGACGTGGTCGTGCGGCGCGGAGGCGAGGAGCGGCGCGCCGTGGCGCGGGGCCGGGACATCTACGCCGTCACCGCGCCGCTGGTGGTGGAGGCGGTGGACCGCGCCCTCACCGGCCGGACCAGGACGGCGGGCGTGGCCTCGGCGGGCGCGGCGTTCGACGCGCCCGACTTCCTGAACTCGCTGTCGGCGCACGTCTCGGTGGACCTGCCCCAGGCGGCCGTTGACGGTGCGCTCAGGCGGCGGGGAGCGTGAGGGTGGCGACCACGGCGCGGTGGTCGCTGCCCGGAATGGTGTGCACGTCGGTGTGCTCGACGGCGGCGCGGCGGTCGACCAGGACGTGGTCGAGGACCGTGCCCGGCAGCGAGCCGTCGGAGGGCCAGGTGGGGTGCCAGCCGTCGCCGGTCGCCGCCGCGGCGTCGGTGTAACCGGACTCCAGCAGCGCCCGGAACTCCGCGTGGTCGTGGGTGGCGTTGAAGTCGCCCGCCAGGATGCGCAGGGCACCGTCGGGGGTGGCGTCGGGCAGCTCCCGCAGCGACGCCGTCCACTCCTCCATCGCGCTGGAGCCGACCGGCGGCATCGGGTGCGCCGCGACGACCTCGACCGGCGGCGCGCCCGCCACCTCCACCTCGGCGCGCGGCATGGCGAAGTGCTCCGTGGGCGGCCGACCGCGATCGGTGAGCGGGTAAGACGAGTACACCGCACCGCCGACCGGCCCGCTGGCGGCGTAGGCGACCTCGTGCGGCAGCGCCGCGCGCAGCCCGGCGCGGCTGAGCGCGTCGGCCGACTGCGGGGTCAGCTCCTGAAGGCTGAGCACGTCCACGCCGTACTCGCGCACCAGCCGCACCAGGGCCTCGGGGTCGGCCAGCCCGTAGTACATGTTCACCGTCATGACGGTGAGGCGCGGCCCGGTCGGCGCGGGCTGGGGCTGCGGCCCGGGCAGGGCGCGCGGCAGGACGCAGCAGGCCAGCGCGGCGGCCACGGCTCCGGCCGCCAGGGCGGCCGACCAGCGCCGGGCCAGCAGCGCCAGCGCGAGCGGCACGCAGGCGGTGGCCGCGACGTAGGGCGTGAACGCCATCAGCGCGACCGGGAGGAAGCCCGCCTCCAGGCCGAGGAGCCGGACGACCGCCCACGCGCCCCAGGGCGCCAGGCAGCCGACCGCGACGACGGCGGTCCAGCGGGGGCGCGGCGGGCGCGACCGACGCTCGGGGCCGGAGCCGGCGGCCCGTGTGGGCGGAGGAGCGGGGCCGCGCGGAACGGCCCGGCCGGGGGCACCGGTGTCGACAGCTCGGTCCACGGCCGCCCCCGTCCTTGTCCCTCGCGTCGGCTTCGTCGCCTACTGTTCTGGTGTACCACCCCGGTGACAGGCGAATCCAGACTTAGGACATACGGCCCAATCCGGTCACGGGCCGTTCCCGGCGGTCCGGGCGGCCCAGTGGTGCGGCGGCGGGGCGGTGGTGCGACACCCGCTCCCCCGGTTCCGACACCCGCAGCGCACGCCCGCGCGTGCCCGGCGCTTGGTCCGGACGGCGCCCGGCAGGACGGGCACCGCGCGCGGCGCGCCGGGGCGCGGCACGGACGGCGTCGGCGAGGACGAGGAGGCGCGGGAACATGGCCGAGGGCACCGAAGGCACCGGCACCGAAGGCGTCGCGGTGGCCGAGGGGATCGCGTTCCCCGACACCGGCGACGGCCGGACCTGGGTGGTGGGCGCCGTGATCACCGACGGGCGGGGACGGGTGTTCGTGCAGCGCCGCTCACCCGACCGGCGGCTGTTCCCCGGCTGCTGGGACCTGGTCGGCGGGCATGTCGAGCCCGGCGAGACCATGGTCCAGGCCATGCGCCGCGAGATCGCCGAGGAGACCGGCTGGCGGCTGGCGGGTGTGCTCGCCGAACTGCACCGGCTGGTGTGGACGCCCGACGACGGTGTGGAGCGGCACGAGATGGACTACCTGGTGCGGGTGGACGGCGACCTGGCCGCCCCGCGCCTGGAACCCGGCAAGCACACCGAGTTCGCCTGGATCACCGAGGACGACCTGGGCCTGCTGCACGATGCCCGCGATCCCGGCGACACGTTCGTCGCCGACGTGGCCGCCAAGGGCCTGGCGAGCGCCCGCGACCTCCCGGGCGCGCCCCCGACCGTGCGCGACTGACTACCCCTGGCCGCGCCCAACTCGGCCGACCTTGCCGACTGCGAATGACTCCAACCGGCCGCGAAGCCACCTCGGCTGATGGCGACCCGACCGCGACCCGCCCCGGCTGCCCCGAACCGACCGCGCCGCCCGGCCCCTCAGTGTTCGGCCACTGCGGCGACCGCCCGGGGGACCGCGTCGAAGAGGTCGGAGGCCGAGACCGCCGCGCCGTCGTGGGCCAGGCGGGCGGCCAGGCCGTGGAGGTAGGCGCCGCACATGGCGGCCTCGCGGGGGGTGAGGCCGCTCGCCAGCAGGGCGCCGACCATGCCGGACAGGACGTCGCCGCTGCCCGCCGTGGCCAGCAGGGGACTGCCCGTGGGGTTGGCGATCGCGGGGTGGCCGGGCTCGGCGATGACCGTGGTGGAGCCCTTCAGCAGGACCGTGCAGCCGTACTCGTCGGCCGCGCGGGCGGCGTGGTCGAGGCGGTGGGCCTCGATGTCCTCGCGTTCGGTGCCGGGCAGCAGCCGCGCGAGTTCACCGGCGTGCGGGGTGATCAGCGTGGGCGCCGACCGGTCCCGCAGCAGGCGGGGGTCCTTGCCGATGAGGGTGAGGGCGTCGGCGTCGGCCAGCACCGGGCGCGGGCTGTCCAGCACGGCCTCCAGTTCGGCGACGGCCATCGGGTGCAGCCCCCGCCCCGACCCCACCACCCACGCGCCTACCCTGCGCGGCAGCGAGCCCACGGGGTCCATGGGGTCCAGGGCGGAGGCCACGACCTCGGGCCAGTGGTGCAGGACCTCGGTGACGGCGCCCTGGGTGCCCGCGTAGCGGACCATGCCCACACCCATGCGCAGCGCGCCGCCCACCGCCAGCACGGCCGCCCCCCGGTAGCGGTCGGAGCCCACCGCCATGGCCAGCACGCCGCGCCGGTACTTGTCGGACTCGGCGGTGGGGCGCGGCAGCAGCGCCGCGATGTCGGCGCTCTGCGGGACCTCCAGGCACGGCCCGGGGAGTTCGGGGCCGATACCGATGTCGACGCACTCCACCACGCCCGCGCGGGCGGCGCCGGGGTCCACGAACAGGCCGGGTTTGTGGGTGCCGAAGGTGACGGTGACGTCGGCGCGCACCGCAGGACCCTCGACCGCGCCGGTGTCGGGGTCGATGCCGCTGGGGAGGTCGACGGCCACCACCGGGGCCTCGGCCGCGCCCGCCAGCGCCGCCAGCGCGGCGTGGGGCGCGCGCAGCCCGCCCCGGCCGCCGATGCCCACGAGGCCGTCGACGACGAGGTCGGCCGCCGCGATCTCGGCGGCGGCCGGGGAGTCGCCGACGCCGTCGCCCGCCGGGGCCGGGAGCGTGCGCCCGCCCGCGCCGCGCAGCGCGGCGAGCCCGCCCTGGTGCACCCGCGACCCGGCGAGCACGGCCCGCACCGCCGCGCCGCGCCGGGCGAGCAGCGCCCCGGCGTAGAGGGCGTCGCCGCCGTTGTCGCCGCCGCCCACGAGCAGCACCACCCGCGCGCCGTAGGTGCGGGGCAGCATCCGCGCGCACACGGCGGCCAGCCCCGCCGCCGCCCGCCGCATCAGCGCGCCGTCGGGAAGCCGGGCCATGAGCCCGCCCTCGGCCTTGCGCACGGTGTCGACCGTGTGTGCGTAGCGCACGTCCCAACTCCCTTGTGCGGTGTGGGCGGACGGCGGCTCCTACGCCAGCGCCCGAGAGGTCAGCGCTTGGGGCGCCGCTCCAGGAGATCGATGTCCATGTCGAACGGCACGCGCAGCTTCAGGTGTTCCCGGTGAATTCCGGTCGGTACATAGGTGCCGGTGACATCATCCAGTTCGTACACGTAGATAACGGGTTCTCCCTTCTCGTTTTCCACTCGCCAGAAGTGCCGCACCCCCGCCTTCGCATAGATCTGCGGCTTGCGCTCCCGGTCGCGCACCTGGGATTCGGGGGAGACGACCTCGACCGCGACAACGAGCGACTCCACGGAGAGAGACGTCGCCTCGTCACCGCCATCCGGCGCGCCTTCACTCACCGAGATGTCCGGCTCAAGGCGCTGCCGCTCGGTGATGGTGACACTCATCTCCCGGCTGATGAAGTACTCGGCGGGCGCCTGTTCCCACAACTGGCGCTCCAGCAGGGAAATTATCCGCGTGTGAAACAATTTCTGCGGACTCACTAGAACCAGACTCCCGTCGATGAGCTCGGTGTGCGGAGGGAGATCCGGAATCCGGTCGAGGTCGTCGGCGGTAAAGCCCTCAGGGGGAGGCAACGGCCACGTCCGGGTCAAGGCAGGCTCCCCCGGCTCCGCCGTGGACGCGGGCTGGGCCTGGGGTTCGGTCGCGGAGAGCACGCCCATCTCACTACCTTCGGCTGTCGGATCGTTTTCGTCGCCCAGAGTAGCCATCCGTGTCACCCCGTAACAGCGAGTTCGCCAATCGGCCCGGCCGCACACCGCGGCGGTTTCGGATCATACCCATCGCGCCTCGTCAGAACCCGCTCACGCGGGCGTGCGCGGCGGCGCGCCGCGCGGGGCCACCGCCCGGACCCGGCAGCGCCGGGGGTGGCGTACCGTCGAGGGAAGCCCTGACAACCGCACCGGGACCCCCCGGTACGCGCCCGACACGGAACCAGCAGCCCGGGAGCCCCGCCCGGACACGGACAGCAGCACGGGACGAACCGCATGACCTCCACAGACGACCGCATGCTCACCTCTGACGGGCTCTCCGAGCGCGTGGCCAACCTGCAAAACGCCATGCACCGCCTCGGGGCCGACGTCATCCGGCTGCAAACCCAGTTGAGCGAGTTCGCCGCGGCACCTCGGCCGGAGGAGTCCGGCGACGGCGACCCCGACCCCACGCCGTTCATCTTCAACATGTCCCGCGACGCCTACAAGGGCGAACTGGCCGACCTCGTGCGGTGGGTGAACGACTTCCTCGTCCCGGTCTACGTCGGCGAGCCCCACGACGACGACCCCGCCGACGGCACCGCCTGGTGCCCCGTCTGGTGGGAGCACCACGAGGCCGTCGGCCGCCTGCACGCGCTGCGGCTGGCCTACGACGAACTCGCCGACACCCGGATCTCCGGCCCCTCCGGGCCGGGCGTGTGGCACCGCGACCACCTCGACCCGGTGCTGGACCGGCTGCGCTCGGCGCGGGGGCCGTTCGCCGCCTGCTCCCGGGCGATGGGCCACGTCGAGCGGCGCCGCTCCGCGTCGGCCTGAGCCGCCACCGGCGCCGCGCGCCTCAGGTCTTGCGCAGCCGCACCCGGCGCACCGCGTGGTCGCCGCCCTTGTAGAGCACCAGGGTGGCCCGGCCCCGCGTCGGCAGGATGTTCTCGACCAGGTTGACCTCGTTGATCGTGCGCCACACGCCGGTGGCGAACCCCACCGCCTCCTCCTCGCCGATCGAGGTCGCCATGGCGTGGAAGTAGGAGCGCGGGTCGGAGAACGCGGTGCGCCGCAACTCCAGGAACCGGTCCAGGTACCAGGAGCGGATGTGCTCCACCTTGGCGTCGACGTAGATCGAGAAGTCGAAGAAGTCGGCCACCGCCAGCCGCCCCGGCAGCGGCGGCTGGAGCACGTTGATGCCCTCCACGATCAGGATGTCGGGCCGGTGCACCGTCTGGGTGCGGCCCGGCACGATGTCGTAGGCCAGGTGGGAGTACACCGGGATCTCCAGCCGCGCCGCCCCGGCCTTCATCTCCGACACGAACCGGACCAGCGCCCGCCGGTCGTAGCTCTCGGGGAACCCCTTGCGGTTCATGGTCCCCCGCTCCTCCAGCACCGCGTTGGGGTAGAGGAAGTTGTCGGTGCTGACCAGTTCCACGTTGGGGTGGTCGGGCCACTGCGCGAGCAGGGTCCGCAGCAGCCGGGCGGTGGTGGACTTGCCCACCGCGACGCTTCCGGCCACGCCGATGATGAACGGCGCGGGCTGGTCGTCCTCGCCGAGGAAGTCGCGCACCGCGCCGTGCCGCTGGCGGGTGGCGCGGACGTAGAGGTTGAGCAGGCGCGACAGCGGCAGGTAGATGTCGCGGACGTCGTCCAGCGACGTGGGGTCGGTGGTGCCGCGCAGCCCCTCCAGCTCAGCCTCGGTCAGCGGCAGGGGCGTGGTGTCGCGCAGTTGCGCCCACGCCTGCCGGTCGAGTTCCACATACGGCGTTGAGAAGCCGCTCTTCATCTGCGCCACGTCTGCCCACACTAGACGAGCCCGCCCGCTGACCTGCGGCCCGCCCCTGTCCGGGGCCGGGTAGCAGCCGCTGACCTGGGCACACGCGCGGCGCCCCGGGGCGGGTGTGCCCCGGGGCGCCGGTGCCGGACGGCCGGCGGGCGGCCCGGCGGTGCGGTGGTGCGGTGGCCGGCTAGCTCCCCGCCAGGCGCCGCAGCGCGAGCCCGATTCCGGCGAGCGGCACGCCCAGCGCCGCCAGCGCGCCGAGGCCGCCGCCGGTCACTGGCAGGCCGGTGTCGGGCTTCTCCTCGTCGTCGCCCTTTCCGTCCCCGTAGCCGTCATCGTCGCCGTCACCGCCGTAGCCGGGCGGGAGCGGGTCGCCGGTGGGGTCGGGGGTGGGGTCCCCGGTCGGGTCGGGCGACGGGCCGGGCGTGGGGTCGCCGGTCGGGTCGGGCGACGGACTCGGCGACGGACTCGGGGTCGGCTCCGGGCTGGGCGACGGGCTCGGGCTCGGCTCGGGATCGCCGTCCTCGACCGCCACGTCGACGCAGGCGGAGTTGTTGTCCGCGTCCGTCTCGGGCGTGTCGGTGTGCCCCACGGCGCAGTTGGCGAGGTGCGTGCCCGCCTCGGCACCGGGGTCCACGCGCAGCACGAACGTCAACTCCCGGCTCTCCCCCGGTTGCAGGTCGCCCAGGTCGCACACGATCTCGGAGCCCTCCAGGCGGCACTCCTCGGGCAGTTCCTCGACCGTGGCGAGGTCGGTGTCGATCGGGTCCTCCAGCACGACGCCGCTCGCGGTCTGGCTCCCGGTGTCGGTGACGGTCACCGTGTAGACCAGTTCGCCGCCGGGGGCCACCGTCGCGGGCGCCGACTTCTCGACCGCGATGTCGGTCACTGCGTCCACCGACGGACCCACGTCGGTGTCGGCGCAGGAGTCGTTGTTCTCGGTGGTGGTCTCGCGGCTGCCCGTGTAGACCGTGGCGCAGTTGACGATGCGCGTCCCCTCGGCCACGTCGTCGTTGACCCGCACGGTGAACTCCAGGGTCACCGTCTCACCGGGTTGCAGGGTCCCCAGCGGGCAGGTCACCGTGAGCCCGCTGGGCGGGCACTCCGGCGGCAGGTCCACGATGGTCGTGAGGTTGCCGTTGGTGGGGTCCTGCACGGTGACGTCCACGGCCTCCGACGGCCCCTCGTTCGTCACGGTGATCGTGTAGGTGATGGTGCCGTCCGGGTTGACCGTGGCCGCGTCGGCGGTCTTGTCGATCACCACGTCGGTCTGGGTCTGCGTCTGGCTGATGAGCTGGGTGGAGTCCGATCCGGCGTTGGCCGACGCCACCTCGGCGCGGTTGGTGATGTTGGTGCCGTCGGCGAGTCCGGGGTCCACCCGGACGGTGACGGTGTAGGTGACCGACTCCCCCGGCGCGACGGTCGTGCCCGCCCCGCCGCAGGTCACCGTCTGCCCCGCCGCCGTGCAGCCCGGCGCCGACACGAAGGTGACGTTGGGGTCGAGCTGGTCGGTGACCACGACGTCCTCGGCGGGTTCGTCGCCGGGGTTGGTCACGGTGATGGTGTAGGTCGCCGTGTCGCCGATGACCATCGGGTCGGGTGAGACGCTCTTGCTCAGCGACAGCGGACCGGCGACCTGCGGCTCCCGCTCCTCGGCGGCCTCGCCGCCCCGGGTGCCCGCGGCGGGCTCGGCCGGTGTACCCGGCGCCTCTGCGGCGCCCTCTGCCGCACCGGCGTCCTCGGCGCCCGCGCCGCCGCCCGGCTCCGCCGCGACCGGGTCCCCCGCCGCCGGCTCCGCCGGCGGGACCGCCTCGTGCGCCTCCACCGGCGCCCCGGCGCCGGCGGGCGCACCCGCGCCCACCGCCACCCCGGCCGCCGCCATGCCCGCCGCTCCCGCCGCGCCCCCGGCTCCCGCCGGCGCGCCCGGCGCCTGGGCCGTCCGCGCCGCCTCCGCCGCGTCCGGCACCGCCACCGGCCCCGCCGCCCCCGTCGTCTCCGCTGCGGCCGGGCCGCTCAGTCCCCATCCCGCCACCAGCACCAGTGCCGCCGCCGCCCGGACGGCACGGGCCGCCCCGCGCGTGCCCGACCTCGCCATGGTTCTCCCCACTCGGCTCTCCCGCTCCTCGACGCCTCGATCCTGGCGGGGCCGCTCCGCCGCGCCACCGGCCGGACACGGGCGGCGAGGAAGTGCTGGCCAGATCTTTAGCGGACGATGGGCGGCCCCCGACCCGGGTCGGGGGAGCGACCCGGACGCGGCGCCCCGAACCGGACGGGAACGGATTTTTTTACCTTTCCGCGATCCGGCCCCCGCGCGCCGCCCCCGGACCCCCGCCGTGCGCCCTGACGTGCGCGGTCTTACCGGGGCAACCAAATGGTCTATACCCTTACCTGGGAAAATGTGCATTGGTCTGGAGGCAGGACGGTCGGGGAACCCCGGTTCATTGGCTACGCTGGCGGCCATGTGCGGAATCGTTGGCTACGTCGGGCCGCAACCGGCGCTCGAAGTCGTTGTGGACGGCCTCAAAAGGTTGGAGTACCGGGGTTACGACTCCGCGGGCGTCGCCGTTGTGGCCGACGGCCGGATCGAGACCGAGAAGCGCGCGGGCAAGCTCGCCAACCTCAAGGCGGCGCTGGAGGAGCACCCGCGCTCGGCCGACGGCATCGGCATCGGGCACACCCGCTGGGCCACCCACGGCGCCCCCACCGACGTCAACGCCCACCCCCACGTCGACAACGACAACCGGGTGGCCGTGATCCACAACGGCATCATCGAGAACTTCGCCTCCCTGCGCCTGGAGCTGGAGGAGCGCGGCTGCAAGTTCACCTCCGAGACCGACACCGAGGTGGCCGCGCACCTGCTCGGCGAGGAGGTCAAGGCCCAGAACGGCGACCTGCCCGCCGCCATGCGCGCGGTCTGCCGCAAGCTGGAGGGCGCCTTCACCCTGGTCGCCGTCCACGCCGGCCAGCCCGACCTGGTGGTGGCCGCCCGCCGCAACTCCCCGCTGGTGGTGGGCCGCGGCGACGGCGAGAACTTCCTGGCCAGCGACGTGGCCGCGTTCATCGCCCACACCCGCGACGCCGTCGAGCTGGGCCAGGACCAGGTGGTGGAGCTGCGCCGCGACTCCGTCACCGTCACCGACTACGACGGCAACCCCGCCGAGGTCCGCGAGTACCACGTCGACTGGGACGCCTCCGCCGCCGAGAAGGGCGGCTACGACTACTTCATGCTCAAGGAGATCGTCGAGCAGCCCCAGGCGGTCGCCGACACCCTCCTGGGCCGCGTCGGGGTCGACGGCACCCTCACCCTGGACGAGATGCGCCTGGCGCCCTCGGAGCTGCGCGACATCCAGAAGATCGTCATCATCGCCTGCGGCACCTCCTACCACGCCGGCCTGATCGCCAAGTACGCCATCGAGCACTGGTGCCGCATCCCCTGCGAGGTCGAGGTCGCCAGCGAGTTCCGCTACCGCGACCCGATCCTGGACCGCCAGACCCTGGTCATCGCGATCTCCCAGTCCGGCGAGAGCATGGACACGCTGATGGCGGTGCGCTACGCCCGCGAGCAGCGCGCCCGCGTGCTGGCCATCTGCAACGTCAACGGCTCCACCATCCCGCGCGAGTCCGACGGCGTGCTCTACACCCACGCCGGCCCCGAGGTCGGCGTGGCCGCCACCAAGACCTTCCTCACCCAACTGGTGGCCTGCTACCTGGTGGGCCTCTACCTCGCCCAGGTGCGCAACCTCAAGTACGGCGACGAGATCAACGCCGTCATCGAGCAGCTCGCCAACATGCCCCAGCAGGTCGAGAAGGTGCTGGACACCGTCGGCTCGGTGCGCGACCTCGCGCGCTCGCTGGCCAACGCCGAGACCGTGCTGTTCCTGGGCCGCCACGTGGGCTACCCGGTGGCCCTGGAGGGCGCGCTCAAGCTCAAGGAGCTGGCCTACATGCACGCCGAGGCGTTCGCCGCCGGCGAGCTGAAGCACGGCCCGATCGCGCTGATCGAGGACGGCCTGCCGGTGGTCGTGGTGGTGCCCTCCCGCGAGGGGCGCGGGGTGCTGCACGACAAGATCGTCTCCAACATCCAGGAGATCCGCGCGCGCGGCGCCCGCACGATCGTCATCGCCGAGGAGGGCGACGCCGACGTGCTGCCCTACGCCGACGAGCTGATCGAGATCCCGGCGGTGCCCACGCTGCTCCAGCCGATCGTGGCGACCATCCCCATGCAGGTGTTCGCCTGCGAGCTGGCGCTGGCCAAGGGCAACGACGTCGACCAGCCGCGCAACCTCGCCAAGAGCGTGACGGTGGAGTAGGCGCCGCCCGGCGGCCCCCGGGACGCCCAGGACGCCACGAGGCGGCCCGCCGAACGGCGGGCCGCCTCTTCGCGTTCGCGCCCCGGGCGCGCCCTCTCGGCTTGGGGCCGGCTACTCCGCGGCGACGGCGAGGTCGGCCCGCACCACGCCCGCCAGCCGCTCGGCGACCTCCTGGGCGTGCGCCTCGGCGGCGGCCTCCACCATCACCCGCACCATCGGCTCGGTGCCGCTGGGCCGGATCAGCACCCGGCCGGTCTCGCCCAACTCGGCCTCTGCGGCGGCCACGGCCTCGGCCAGCGCCGCCGAGGACTTCGCGCGGGACTTGTCCACGCCGCGCACGTTGATCAGCACCTGCGGCAGCCGCGTCATGACCTTCGCCAGCTCGGCCAGCGCCTGCCCGCGCCGGCTCACCGCGCCCAGCAGGTGCAGGCCCGTCAGCAGGCCGTCGCCGGTGGCCGCGTGCTCCAGCAGCACCACGTGGCCCGACTGCTCCCCGCCCAGCGAGAAGCTGCCCTCGCGCATGGCCTCCAGCACGTAGCGGTCGCCCACCGGGGTCTCGACCACGGCGATCCCGGCCTCCTGCATGGCCAGCTTCAGGCCGAGGTTGGACATCACCGTGACGACGAGGGTGTCCTTGGCCAGGCGGCCGGACTCCTGCAACTCCAGCGCCAGGATGCCCAGGATCTGGTCGCCGTCGATGACCGAGCCGTCGGCGGCCACCGCCAGGCAGCGGTCGGCGTCGCCGTCGTGGGCCAGGCCCGCGTCGGCGCCGTGCCGCCGCACCGCCTCCTGGAGCTGCTCCATGTGGGTGGAGCCGCAGTCGGCGTTGATGTTCAGGCCGTCGGGGGTGTCGTGGATCGCGATGACGTCGGCGCCCGCCCGGCGCAGCGCCTCGGGCGCCACCGCCGAGGCCGCGCCGTTGGCGCAGTCCACCACGATCCGCAGGCCGTCGAGGCGGTGCGGCAGGGAGTCCACCACGTGGCGGATGTAGCGCTCGGCGCCGTCGGGGGCGTCGGTCACCCGGCCCACGGCGCCGCCCACCGCGCCCGGCGCCGGGTCGCCCAGCGCGGCCTCGATCTCGTCCTCGACCGCGTCGGCGAGCTTGTGCCCGCCGCGGCCGAAGAACTTGATCCCGTTGTCGGGCGCGGGGTTGTGGCTGGCCGACAGCATGACCCCGAAGTCGGCGCCCAGCTCCTCGGTGAGGAACGCGACGGCCGGGGTGGGCAGCACGCCCAGCCGCACCACGTCGACGCCGGCGGCGGCGAGGCCGGCGACCACGGCCGCCTCCAGGAACTCGCCGGAGGCGCGGGGGTCGCGGCCGACGACCGCCATGGGGCGGGCGCCCTCGCGGGCGGGGCCGGGGAGCACCCGCGCGGCGGCGGCGGACAGCTCCAGCGCCAGCGCGGCGGTGAGGTCGCGTCCGGCGACCCCGCGGACTCCGTCAGTACCGAACAGCCGAGTCACGAACCAATCGCCCCTTCGTCTGGGATGGCCCTCGCGGACCGGAAGGACAGTGTCGACAGTGCCGCGGTGAGACACCGGCGGGAGAGCAGTGGGACAGCACGGTGCCGCGGTGGGTGAAGGCGACGCGGTCCGCCCGCGGCCGGTGGACCCGTGGAAACAGGTATGGCCCGCCCTGCCCCCGCGGAGCGGGGGCGGGCGGGCCATGACCGGATGCGGCGGCCGAGCACGGCAGCGGCATCGCGGCCGTGCGCCTTAGCGCTTGGAGTACTGCGGGGCCTTGCGGGCCTTCTTGAGACCGGCCTTCTTCCGCTCGACCTCGCGGTCGTCGCGGGTGAGGTAGCCGGCCTTCTTCAGGACCGGGCGGAAGTTCTCGGGGTCCAGCCCGGCGAGGGCGCGGGCGAGGCCGTGGCGCAGCGCGCCGGCCTGGCCGCTGGGGCCGCCGCCGTTGATCCGGGCGAAGACGTCGTAGGCGCCCTCCAGGCTCAGCGCGACCAGCGGCTCCTTGATGAGCTGCTGGTGCACCTTGTCGGGGAAGTACACCTCCAGCGGCTTGCCGTTGATACGCCACTCACCGGCGCCGGGCAGGATGCGCACGCGCGCGATCGCCGTCTTGCGGCGACCGGTGCCGGCGCCGGGGCCCGAAGCGGTGGGGACGTACCCCGCACCGGCGGACTCGGGGGTCTCGGTGGTGTACTCGGCGGGGAACTCCTCGGAGTTCTCCTCGGTTGCCACGTCTTCGATACCGGTGGGCTCGACCACGGTTCTCCTCGTACTTCCTTCGGTCTCGCGAACGCCTAGGCGGGCTGCTGGATCTTCTTCATCTCATAGGGCACCGGCTGCTGCGCCTGGTGCGGGTGCTCCGCACCGGCGTACACCTTGAGCTTCTTGGCCATCTGACGGCCCAGGGAGCCCTTCGGCAGCATGCCCTTGACGGCCTTCTCGATGGCGCGCTCGGGGTGCTTCTCAAGCAGGTCGCCGTAGGCCACGGAACGCAGACCGCCGGGGTAGCCGGAGTGCCGGTAGGCGCGCTTCTGCTGGAGCTTGTTACCGGTCAGCGCCACCTTGCCGGCGTTCACGACGATCACGAAGTCGCCGGTGTCGATGTGGGGCGCGTAGTAGGTCTTGTGCTTGCCTCGGAGCAGCGTGGCGACGTGGGCGGCCAGCCGGCCGAGCACGACATCGCTGGCGTCGATGACGTGCCACTGACGCTGGACATCGCTGGGCTTAGGGCTGTATGTGCGCACGATCGTAAGCCTTCGTCTCAGTCGGCGGGGCCCATCCCCGCGAACGGAGATGGAAAACTCGAATTACGGGTCCGGCTGCCGCGCCTGCGCGGGCGGTCAGCCGACGGGTGAGTGCGGACGATGATGCGTGATCGGCGCCCAAGTGGAAGGTCTGGGAACCCACGGCAACTCAACGCACAACGACGGACTATTCTATCGGCCGGGCGCACCTCTGGTCAAAACGACCGATGATCATACACTGCTCGATCATGCCTGGACCCGCAGCGGCACGGCGACACGTGAATACTCCACTCTCATTATGCCTTGCCCGGCGAGTGCTTTGGCCGTACCACCAGCGCGCGGCGCCGGAACACCGTGCCACGCGGGCCGACACCGGACCGGAGGATCCATGACATAAGGCCCCCCTCGCCCCGAACCGGACGCTACAGTCGGAGGGGACGCGGACGCGCCCGCCGCGACGGGCCGCGCCGCCACCCGGGCACCGCGCACCGCTTCGCGCCCGCCGCGCCCCGGGACCGGGCGCGGCGCGCCGCCGCGGCGACGGGCTATCCTCTGCCGGCACCCCCGACCGGTCCGGACCCCCAAGCGCGGACCGCCCGGCGCCCGCTCCGCTGCACCGCGCCCGGTCCCGACGGCGCCCCGACCGACGCGGCCGACCCTCCGCGGCGCCCGGCCCCGCCCCGCGCCGTACCCGCCCACCCCCGCCCAGGACATCCTCCGGAGTACCGCCATCGCACCGCATCCGAATGAGCCGAACGACGGCCGCCCCGGCCCTGACGGCCGGCCCGAAGCGCGGCACACCGCCGCGATCCCGGAGTCCGCGGAGCGGACCCGCGGCCCGCAGCCGCCGCGCCACCCCGCGCCCCCGGCGGACGAGGGCGACCTCCTGGGCGGCGCCGCGCCCCCGCCCGGCCAGGCGCCGCCGCACTTCCCCACCATGCCGCTGACCGGCGGGCCGATCGTCGGCGCGCCGCCGCACACCGGACCCTCCGGCCCGCAGGCGCCCTACGGCGCCGCGCCCACCGGCGGCCAACCGCCGCACGGCGCCGGCTCCGGCCCCCAGCGGCCCCCGCTGCCCGGCCTGCCCTCCGCACCCGCCGGCGGCCCGTACAGCCCGCTGGCCGACCCCGCCGGCGGCCGGGTCCCGCCCCACCCGCCGACCGGGCCGCAGCAGCAAAGCGGCGGTCAGCGGCCGCTGCCGGACCCCCAGGGGTTCGCCGGGCAGCCCCCGCGGCCCCCGCACCCCGGTCCGGAGCCGGCGGCCGAGCCCCCGGGCTCCGGTCCGCAGACCCCCTACCGGATCCCCACCGGCCCCGGGGCCGCGCACCCGGGCGCTGGACACCCCGCCTCGTCCGGCCCCTCCGGACCGCAGCGGCCCCAGCCGCCCCAGCATCCGGGCACCGGCGGCCAGCACGCGATGTCGGGTCCCCAGCGGTCCTTCCAGGGACAGCCCACCGGCGGCCAGGCCCCGATGCCGCCGTCTCCTTCAGGCCCCAACTCGCCCTACCGGGTGCCCACCGGCGGGAACCCGGCCATGGCCCCCGGCGCGCCGCAGGGTGCTCCCCCGGCCGGTCCCCCGGCCCCTCCGGCGGGCCGGCCCGTGCCGCCGGGTCAGCAGGTCCCGCCGGGCCGCCCCGGCGCGCCCGGCCCCGCCGGCGTGCCGCCGCACGGCCCGCACCCGGGCGGGCCGGTCCCGGCCGCGCTGCCGGCGGGCCTGCCCGCCGCGCCCGGCCCCCAGGCCGGACCCGGGCCGCAGGCGCCGCCCCAGCCGCCGCCCGGCACCGCACCCGGCATGGGCGCCCCCGGCGGTCCCCGCACGCCCACCGGCGGCGCCGAGGGCATGGGCGCCGGCCCCTACGGCCAGCCCCACCCGCCGACCGGGCACCCGGGGCCGCCGCCCAACCCCAACCAGCCGCTCCAGGGCCGCGTCGTCGCGCCGGGCACCCCCACGCCCCCCGACGTGGAGGAGGCGCCCCTGTTCCCGGCGGACGCGGGCGCCCAGACGCAGCACATCGGCGCCGTCGCCGACGAGGACGCCACCCAGGCCATCAACCGGGTGGAGGACGACTTCGGCGGGCGCCCGATGTTCCGCGACGAGGCGCCCCCGCGCCGCAAGAGCGGCCCCAGCACCGCCGAGATCGACCTGTCGGCCATCGGCGACGACGATGACGACGACTACGGCGGCCGCTCCCGCCTGCCGCGCACGCTGCTGATGGCCGCCGGATTCCTGGTGCTGCTGCTCATCGCCGGCGGCGGCGCGTTCTTCCTGGCCACCGGCGGCCTCGGCGGCTCCGGCGGCCCGGCGGCCGAGGCCCCCGACACCCCGGCCACCCTGGAGACCGGGGACCTGTTCCCCAACTCCGTCGATGTCGCGGGCGAGCCCTACACGCTGAGCGTCACCGACGACACCGACGCGTGCGACACCGCCGCCCACGGCGACTACGGCGCGGTCCTCACCGACAACAACTGCCAGCAGGTCGTGCGGGCCACCTACGTCAACGAGGACCAGACCACGGCCGTCACGGTGGGCATCGCCGCGATGGGCAGCCCCGACGAGGCCCAGACCGCCCAGGACGCCCAGGACCTCGAAACCACCCAGTGGTTCGCCGGTCTCCAGGGCGAGGAGGGCAGCGGAGCCGAGCGCATGGACATCGCCGGCGGCCACGGGGCAGGCGCCCGCTGGGGCCCCTACCTGCTGTTCTCACTGGCGGCGGGCAGCGACGGCCGGGTGAACGACAGCCGCGCCGACCAGATGGCCGAGGTCAGCGAGGGCTTCCTGGAGATCCCGCTGGAGTCCCTGGGCGAGCAGAGCGGCTGAGCGGGCGCGGGCCGCCCCCTCGGCGGCGGCCCGCCGCGCACACACCCGTGCCCCGGCGCCGCAT
>NZ_JAJAQC010000108.1 GCF_027604915.1 Streptomonospora mangrovi | reverse complement strand
GGCGGCCCGCCGCGCGCCCACGGCCCGGCCAGGTCGCGGGCCGCCCGCCTCGGCGCCGACCCGCGAGGGGACACGGCCTTCACCGCCGCCGGCCATCTGCGGGCGAGGTCTCCGGCACCCGAGGGCTCGCCTGACCGCCGCCCCAACCGCTCCGGTTCCCCAGCTCCGACCCGCCGCCCCGCGCCGGGCCGGAGCGCTGCCGCGAGACCGCCGAGACTCGGCCACGCCACCGCTCCGTACCCGCGTGCGCGCCGGCGGGCGGGATCGCCGTCCGCGAGGGCTCAGCCGCCGCCTCCCCTCGCTCCGCCGCGACCGGCGTGGCGACGCGATGGCAACCAAGCCGTGCCACCCGGCCATCCGGGCGTCCTCTCGCTCGGACATTGGGCCGCTTGGCGGGGGCGCCGCCGGGGAATGCCCTTCCCGTACCACCGCCGTCCGAGAGAGACGGAGCGGTGCCGCCCCGCTCGGCACCCGCGCCGCCTCCGGTCGGCGCGACCGCCGCCGCCCTGGAAGCACGTGAGTGTCGCACCCAGCCACCGCCGCCCCGCCCCGCGCGGGCCGCCCGCGCGTGCGCCGCACGCCGGGGTCCGCAGCGCACGACCGGGGAGGGCGGTGCCCAAAGGGTCGGCGTCGGCGTCCCGAAGGCGCGCGCCCGGGGGGTCGGTCTCCGCGAGCGCGTCGTCCGGAGGAGCCTCGTCCGCTTCCACGACCGGCGGGACCGCCGGGCCGGGCGGGGCGGATGAGGCCGAGATCACGGGCGGCGCGCGGCGGCTCCCAAGTGATCGTTCTCCGGAGGAACCGCGTCGTCACAGCGGGTGCGCGGCCCGGGCGGCGGTGTCCGAACCACCCCGCCGCAAGGGGTTGCCCGCAGTGGGAATGAAGCATACTGTAGCCCGTATACAACGTCTGTGACCTGGCTTACACATGATTCGAGGTGACCGGGGACGTGGACCTGCACTTCCTGGATGCTGTTCCGGACGACACCGAACGGGAGGCCGTCGACTCCGTCCTCGGACCCCCTGAGTCGGGGTGGGACGGCGGCCTGCGCCAGGCGTCCGATCTGCGCTTCGCCGAGGGCGGGCACGCCGCCCGGGGCCGGCGCGACCTCCTCCTTCCCGCGCTGCACGCCGTCAACGACCGCGTCGGCTGGATCAGCCCGGCCGCCCTCGACTACATCTGCCGCCGCCTGACCGTCCCGCCCGCCGAGGCCTACGGCGTGGCCTCCTTCTACGCCATGTTCGCGCTGAAGGAGCGGCCCCGCCGCGTTGTCCACGTGTGCACCGACATCGCCTGCGCCGCGCGCGGCTCCGACAACCTGTGCGCGGCCATGACCGAGCGCGTCGGCCCGCCCGGCGCGGACGGCGGCGACCTCGTCTGGCACGAAAGCCCGTGCCTGGGCATGTGCGAGCGCGCCCCGGCCGCCCTCACCCTGGAGGCCGGCGACCCGCCCCGCTACGCCGTGGCCGCCCCCGCCCGCCCCGACGACCTGGTCACCGGCGCCGGGGCACCGCCCGCCGCCGAGGCGCCCGCCGCCTCCGAACCCGTGTCCCCCACCGCTCCCCCCGCCACCGCCCACGGCACCGGCTCCCCCAACGGCTCCGGCCCCCGCACCGGCGCCGGGTCGTCCAACGGCCACCGACCGCCGCGGCGCACCACCTTCTCCGCCGACCCCCTCCCCGGTCCCGCGCCCGAGCCGCCGCCCTCGGCGGCGGTGCCGCAGGCCGGCGACCCCGACCTTCTCCTGCTGCGGCGCATCGGCGTGGTCGACCCCGAGAGCCTGGACGACTACCGCGCCAACGGCGGCTACCTCGCCCTGCGCGCGGCGCTGGCCATGGGCCCCTCCGCGGTGATCCGCGAGGTCACCGACTCCGGCCTGGTCGGGCGCGGCGGCGCCGCGTTCCCCACCGGCCGCAAGTGGGAGGGCACCGCCCGCCGTCCCGAGACCCCCCGCTACGTGGTGTGCAACGCCGACGAGAGCGAACCGGGCACCTTCAAGGACCGGGTCCTCATGGAGGGCGACCCGTTCGCGGTGATCGAGGCGCTGACCGTCGCCGGCTACGCCAACGGCGCGGCGCGCGGCTACCTCTACATCCGCGGCGAGTACCCCCGCGCGCTGTCGCGGCTGGAGAACGCCATCGCCCGCGCGCGCGAGCGCAACCTGCTGGGTCGCGACATCCTGGGCTCGGGGTTCGACTTCGACATCGAGATCCGGCGCGGCGCCGGCGCCTACATCTGCGGCGAGGAGACCGCGATCTTCAACTCGATCGAGGGCCTGCGCGGCGAGCCGCGCAGCAAGCCGCCCTTCCCGGTCGAGCGCGGCCTGTTCGGCAAGCCCACCGCCATCAACAACGTCGAGACGCTGGCCAACGTGCTGCCGATCATGCTGATGGGCGGCCCCGCCTACGCCGCCATCGGCACCGGGCGCTCCACCGGTCCCAAGCTGTTCTGCGTCTCGGGCGCGGTGCCGCGCCCCGGCGTCTTCGAGGTGCCCTTCGGCGCGACACTGCGCGAGCTGCTGGGGCTGGCCGGGCTGGGCGACGACGCGCCGCCCCCGCGCGCGGTGCTGCTGGGCGGCGCGGCCGGCGGGTTCGTGCGCGGCGACGAACTCGACATCCCGCTGACCTTCGAGGGCGCGCGCGAGGCGGGGGCCACCCTGGGCTCTGGCGTGGTGCTGGTGCTGGACGACGCGGTGGACCTGGGGGCGATCCTGGTGCGCATCGCCGCCTTCTTCCGCGACGAGTCGTGCGGGCAGTGCGTGCCCTGCCGCGTGGGCACCGTCCGCCAGGAGGAGGCGCTGCTGCGGCTGTCGCGGGGCGCCGGCTCGCGCCGCACCGACCTGGCGCTGCTGCGCGAGGTGGGCGCGGCCATGCGCGACGCCTCGATCTGCGGCCTGGGCCAGACCGCGTGGAACGCGGTGGAATCGGCGATCGACCGGCTGGGCGTGTTCGGCCCGGACGACCACCCAACCCTGAAGGAGGCCCGGTGAGCACACCGGTAACGCTGTCCCCGCCGCGGCGGCTGGTCGACGTCACCGTCGACGGCCGCGAGGTGCGGGTCCCCGAGGGCGCCACCATCCTTGAGGCGTGCGAGGCGCTGGGCACCGAGGTCCCCACGCTGTGCTACGGCGACACCCTGACCCCGCGCAACGCCTGCCGGGTGTGCGTGGTCGAGGTCGAGGGCGCCCGCACGCTGGTGCCGGCCTGCTCACGCAAGGTCGAGGAGTCCATGGCGGTCCAGACCGACTCAGAGCGGGTGCGCCACAGCCGCAAGATGGTGCTGGAGCTGCTGGGGTCCTCGGTGGACCTGTCCACCACCCCCAAGGCGGACGAGTGGATGGACCGCTACGAGGCGCGGCCCGACCGGTTCGGGCCGCGCGCCGAGCCCGCCCCGCTGGGCGAGCGCGACGCCCGCCACGCCGGCGAGCACGAGCCCGGCGACGGCGCGGCGGCGGCCACCGTGGAGCAGCCCGCCAAGGTCGACAACGACCTCTACGTCCGCGACTACGGCAAGTGCATCATGTGCTACAAGTGCGTGGACGCCTGCGGCGAGCAGTGGCAGAACACGTTCGCGATCGGGATCGCCGGGCGCGGGTTCGACGCCCGCGTCTCCACCGAGTTCGACCTCGCGCTGCCCGACTCCGCCTGCGTCTACTGCGGCAACTGCATCGAGGTGTGCCCCACGGGCGCGCTGTCCTTCCGCACCGAGTACGAGATGCGCGCCGAGGGCACCTGGGACGAGGACAAGCAGACCCAGACCACCACGGTGTGCACCTACTGCGGGGTGGGCTGCAACGTCACCCTGCACGTCCAGGAGAACGAGATCGTCAAGGTCACCTCGCCGCACGACAACCCGGTGACCCACGGCAACCTGTGCATCAAGGGCCGGTTCGGCTTCCAGCACGTGCAGCACCGGCGGCAGGACTGAGCACCGACCACGACCAAGGGGCGGCCGGCCCCGGGCGTCCGCGCCCGGGCCGCCGCGACGACGAACGACCGCCGCGGCCGATGCGCGACGGATCGCCGGGCGGACGACTGAACCACCGCCCGGCGGGGAATCCCTCCCGGGTCCGCCTCGGCGGACCCGCGAGCACGGCCACGGGGAAGGGGCAGGCCCATGGGACGCGTAACGGTCCGCGAGAGGATCTGGCGGATCCGGGACGGCGCGGCGAGCGAGCGCGTCGACACCCTGGTCGCCGAGGAGCCGATGGAGATCCGGCTCAACGGCCGCCCGCTCACCGTCACGATGCGCACGCCGGGCCACGACTTCGACCTGGCCGCCGGGTTCCTGGTGAGCGAGGGCGTGGTGTCCTCGGCCGACCAGATCGCGGCCATCCGCTACTGCGCGGGCGCCACCGACGACGGCTCCAACACCTACAACGTGGTGGACGTCTCGCTGGCGCCGGGCGTGGCGGTGCCCGAGGGGTCGCTGGAGCGCAACTTCTACACCACCTCCTCCTGCGGGCTATGCGGCAAGGCCAGCCTGGAGGCGGTCACGACCGTGGCGCACTGGACGGTCGCCGAGGACGGCGCGGCCTTCGGGGTGCCGCTGCTGTCGCGCATGCCCGACCGCCTGCGCGAGGCGCAGCGGGTGTTCGACCGCACCGGCGGACTGCACGCGGCCGGGCTGTTCACCCCCGAGGGCGACCTGCTGGCCGTGCGCGAGGACGTGGGGCGGCACAACGCGGTCGACAAGCTCGTGGGCTGGGCGGCGCGCCACGGGCGACTGCCGCTGCGCGGCACCGCCCTGATGGTCTCGGGGCGCGCCTCCTTCGAACTCGCGCAGAAAGCGCTGATGGCGGGGATCCCGGTCCTGGCGGCGGTGTCGGCCCCGTCGTCGCTGGCCGTGGACCTGGCGGCGGACTCGGGCCTGACCCTGGTCGGGTTCCTCCGCGGCGCCTCCATGAACGTCTACACCGGCCGGCATCGGGTCACCTTGGAGACGGCGCCGACGGCGCCGATGGCGGCCCCAGGGTGATACCGCCGACCGGCCCGTAGGCGCGAGACCGGTCGGCGTGCACCAGCCCCCTGCGCCGACCGGTCCCGACAACCTCCGCGCGGTCCGCCCCCGGACCGCGCCG
>NZ_JAJAQC010000107.1 GCF_027604915.1 Streptomonospora mangrovi | reverse complement strand
GCCGCCGAGATCCTCCAGACGTGCCGCCGGGCCGGCGCCGCGCGGCCGGCGCGGGTGCCGGCGGGGGCGGGCGCCGCCCTCTGACCCCCCGGCGGCCGCACCGGGCGTGATGCCGGTCTTCTCCGTGCCGGACGGCACGGAGAAGACCGGCATCGCTGTGTTCGGCATCGGGGTGCCCGGCGGCCGGGCGTCGGCACGGTGGCCGGCGCACCGCCGCCCCCGCCACGCCCACCGGCGCCGACCGGGAGCGGCGCGCCGCGCGGACTCCTCCCCGCGCGGGCGGTTTTACCGAAAAGTCGTTGGCGTGCATTGACGTAGTGATCAGCGACGCGCCAGGCTGGTATAGACCGGACCGGACCAGTTCACGACCCCTTGGTCCGCCCCCGTGTCCGTGTCCCTGGAGGAGTGTATGGATACCGTACGCGACGTCCTGATCTGGATCGCCAACAACGTCTTCGGACAGGTGGCCATCCTCATCGGGCTGATCACGCTGCTGGGCCTGGTGCTCCAGGGCAAGCGCGTCGAGGACATCGTCGGCGGCGCGCTGCGCGCCACCCTGGGCATCATCATCCTGTTCGTGGGCGTCGACCTGTTCACCGGCGGCCTGAGCAGCTTCCAGACGATCGTCTCCAGCGCGGTCGGCCTGGAGCCGCCCTCCTCCGAGAACACCCTGGACGACTTCCTCGCCAGCCACGGCGGCACGGTCGCGCTCATCATCACCCTCGGGTTCGCGCTGCACGTTGCGCTGGTGCGGGTCTTCCGCGCCGCCCGCTACGTCTACCTCACCGGCCACCTGATGTTCTGGGTCAGCGTGGTGATCACCGCCTGCCTCGTCGAGGCGTTCGGCGACCTCTCCCAGCCGGTCCTGGTGGTGGTCGGTGCCGTGCTCATCGCCTGCTACTGGACGCTCCAGCCGCTGTGGACGCGCCCGTTCATGCGCCGGGTCACCGGCCGCGACGACTTCGGGTTCGGCCACACCACCTCGTCCCTGGGGCTCATCACCGCGCTGGTGGCGCGGCCCTTCGGCGACCCCGAGCGGCACAGCACCGAGAACCTGAAGCTGCCCCGCCAGCTCTCCTTCTTCAAGGACGTCAACGTCAGCACCGCGCTGGTGATCGGCGTGATCCTGCTGGTGGCCATGGCCTTCGCCGACGACCAGGTGGTCGCCGAGGCCGCGGCCGCCTACGACCCCGCCATCGACCCCTGGGCGTGGGGCGTGATCGCCGCGCTGCGGTTCGCCGGCGGTATCGCGATCCTGCTCTACGGCGTGCGGATGTTCCTCGCCGAGATCGTGCCGGCGTTCAAGGGCATCGGTGACAAGGTGGTGCCCGGTACCAAGCCCGCCCTGGACATCCCCACCCTGTTCCCGTTCGCGCCCACCGCCGTCATGCTCGGGTTCGTCGCCAGCACCGCCACCTTCCTGGTGCTGCTGGGCGTCTTCGCCGGGCTGGGCTGGTTCACCCTCGTGCCGCCGATGATCATGCTGTTCTTCGGCGGCGGCGCCGGCGGTGTGTTCGGCAACGCCGTCGCCGGCTGGCGCGGCGCCCTCATCGGCGGCGTCCTCAACGGCGTGCTGCTGGCCGGCGGCCAGGCCGTCACCTGGGGCATGCTCGGCGGCACCGCGCCCGAGCTGGCCACCCTCGCCGACCCCGACTGGTACTTCATCGCCTGGCTGCTGATTGGCGTCGGCGCGGTCGTGCCCGGCGTCTGGCCGATCCCGATCGCGGTGGCCGCGCTGACCGTGGGCGTCCTGGCCTGGCTGTCGGTGCGCGAGGGCCGCCGCGAACGCGCGGAGCGCGTGAGCACGGGGGACACGACGGACGAGGCGGCCGAGGCCGAGGACGGCGGCGCGCCCGCCCCCGCCGAGCCCGCCACACCGGCCGAGCCCGCCAAGCCCGCCGCGTCCGACACGGCCGCGCCCGCCCGCTCCGAGGAGCCCCCGCGCGGCTGACGCGCCCCGCCCCCGCATACGAGCCCCCCGCACCCCCCGCGACCACGATCCCGACCACACCGCCGAGGAGACCGCAATGCCCGCGTCCCGCCCGCTGTCCGTCCTGACCGTCTGCGGAGTCGGCATGGGATCCAGCCTCATCCTGAAGATGACCGCCGAGGACGCCCTGCGCGACCTCGGCGTCGAGGCCGCCGTGCAGAACACCGACATCTCCAGCGCCCGCGGCATGAACGCAGACGTGATCATCGGCCAGGGCATGCACACCGGCGAGCTGGCCGGGATCGCCCCGGTCGTGGTCAGCGTCGACAACTTCCTGGACAAGAGCGGCCTGGCCGAGCAGCTCCGCGGCGAGCTGTCCGGCCAGGGCTGGCTGTGAGCCGCCCGCCGCACCCCCGCCCCGCAGCAGCACCCGTGTCACAGGAGAGGACCCCCACGGTGGAGCCACAGGCCAACGCGGTGGAGGCGGCCGACTTCGGCGCGCTCATGCGCGCGGAGCTGGCCCGCGTCCAGCGGCTGAACGAGGCGGCGCTGGCCGAGGTCGCCGACGTGCTGATGGAGCGCGTGGTGCGCGGTGAGGGCGTCATCCTCGCCGGCGGCGCCGGCCACTCCCTCAACGCCGTCACCGAGGCGTTCTACCGGGCCGGCGGCCTGGCGACCGTCAAGCCGCTGTACGCCCCCGAACTGCTGCCGGTGCACGGCGCCTCGGCCAGCACCGCCGCCGAGCGCCGCGCCGGCCTGGCCGCCGAGGTCATGGCCAAGGCGCGGCCCGGTGACAGCGACGTGCTGTTCGTGTTCTCCACCTCGGGCGTGAACCCCTACCCCGTCGAACTCGCCCGCGAGGCCGCCGACCGCCGCATCCCGGTGGTGGCGGTGACCTCGCGCGCGTGCAACGCGGCCGCGCCCCGGCGGGCGGGCACCACGCTCAGCGAGGAGGCCGACCACGTGCTCGACACCGGGGTGAACCCCGGCGACGTGGCCTACCCGCCCTCGGCCCCGGTCACCGGCGCCGCCTCCAGCCTGGCCAACACCTTCCTGTGGAACCTGCTGCTGGCCGAACTGCACGACCGCGCCGCCGCCTCGGGGCTGCGGCTGCCGCTGTGGCGGTCGTCCAACACGCACGGCGGCGACGACTCCAACGCCCGCCTGTTCGAGCGCTACCTGCCGCGCGTGCCCGAACTCGGCTGACCCGGCCCCGGCCGGTCCTCCCGGCCTTCCCGATCCCCGAGCCGCCGCCGCCCACCCGGGCGGCGGCGGTTTTTCCGTATCCGCACACGAGTTTTTCTCCGCAATGCCGTCCGCCTGCGCGGCGGCCATTCACGCGGCAGTTCCCGGGGACGGTGTCATCGGTGTTTTCGCAGGTCAGCGAAATATGAATGTAGCGTTCGCATTTGCTTGGGCGGAGCAGTCCGGCTAAGAATTGAGGGTTCCCAAACCACGCATGCCCAAGGGGTGTATTCACCGTGCCCGCATGGGCTTCTTCGCCGTTTCCCCACCCGCCCGAAAACACGGAGGCGACATGATCCACGCCCGGGGCCTGACCCGGCGCTTCACGGTCAAGCGCAAGGTGGTCGAGGCCGTGCGCGGCCTGGACCTCGACGTCGAGCAGGGCCAGCTCGTCGCGTTCCTCGGCCCCAACGGGGCCGGCAAGTCCACCAGCCTGCGGATGCTCACCACGCTGCTGCCGCCCACCTCGGGCACCGCCACCGTCGCCGGCCGCGACATCGCCGCCGACCCCGACGGCGTGCGCGCCCGGATCGGCTACGTCGGCCAGAGCAGCGGCGCCGGCGAGCAGTTCCGCGCCGGCGACGAACTCGTGGCGCAGGGCTACGCCTACGGCCTGACCCGGCGCGAGGCGCGGCGCCGGGCCGCCGAGGTCATGGACATGCTCGACCTCACGCCGCTGGCCGCCCGCCGGCCCTCAACGATGTCGGGCGGCCAGCGCCGCCGCCTGGACATCGCGCTGGGCCTCATCCACCGCCCGCCGCTGCTGTTCCTGGACGAGCCCACCACCGGCCTGGACCCCCACACCCGCGCCGACGTGTGGCAGCACATCCTGCGGCTGCGCGAGCAGTACGGCATGACCCTGTTCCTGACCACCCACTACCTGGAGGAGGCCGACTCCATGGCCGAGCGCGTGGTCGTGATCGACCACGGCCGCGTCATCGCCGACGGCACCGCCGCCCGGCTCAAGGGCGACCTGGCCGGCGACCGGGTGACGCTCACCGCCCACGACCCCGCCGACACCGCGCGCGCCGCCGCCACCGCCGGCCGCGTCTTCGGCGCCGACCGGGTCGCCGTCGAGAACGGCGCCGTGCGGGTGCGGGTGCCGCGCGCCGATGCGGCGCTCCCCGAACTCCTGCGCGTCCTGGAGGGCGAGGGCGTGCGCGTCGCCACCGCCGAGACCGCCCGCCCCACCCTCGACGACGTCTTCCTCGCCCTCACCGGGCGCACCCTGCGCGAGGCCGAGGCCGAAGGCGCCGGCGCCGCTGAGGGAACCGAAGGCGCCGACGCCGCCCGCCCGACCACCGCCCAGCCCGCGGCCGCCTCGGCCGCCGCACCGGAAGGGGACCGCGCATGACCGCGACCACGACCACCCACCCCGGCGCCCCCGGCGCCGGCGCCGACGACGTCGTCCCGGTGCGGCGCACCTCCTTCGTCCGCGACGTGTGGACGGTGTTCTCCCGCGAGATCACCCCCACCCTGCGCGAACCCCTCGGCCTGGCGTTCACGATGGCCCAGCCGCTGCTGTTCCTGTTCCTGTTCGGCCCGCTGCTGGGCGGCACCGGCGGGTTCGGCGGCGGCGAGGCGCCGTGGCAGTGGTTCGTGCCCGGCATCCTCGTGCTCCAGTGCCTGTTCGGGCCGATGATGGCCGGCTACAACCTGCTGACCGAGCTGCTGGGCGGCTCGCTGGAGCGGATGATGGTCAGCCCGCTCAACCGCACGGCGATGCTGATCGGCCGCACCCTCAAGGAGTCGGTCCTGCTGGTGGCCCAGGCGGTGCTGATCATGGCGCTGGCCGTGCCGATGGGCTTCACCGTGCACGCGCCCGGCATCGCGGCCGGGCTGGTGCTGCTCACCGTGTTCGGCGTGGGGCTGGGGGCGCTGTCGTTCACCCTGGCCATGGCGGCCCAGCCCAACGGGGAGCTTTTCTACATGGTGACCCAGATGCTGCTGTTCCCGCTGCTGCTGCTTTCGGGCGTGCTGCTGCCGCTGGACTTCGGCCCGTCGTGGCTGCGGGCCGTGGCGGCGGCCAACCCGGTGGCCTACATCGCCGACGCCGAGCGCGCCCTGTTCGCGGGCGACTTCACCGACCCCTCGGTGGCCTACGGCGCGCTGGCGGCGGTCGCGGTCGCCATGGTGGGCCTGCTCCTGGGCACCCGCGCGATGCGGCGCGGGGTCTAGCACCGGGGCGGGGGGGGGGGGGCCCCCCCCCCCCCCCCGCCCCCCCCCCCCCCCCCCCCCCCCCCCCCCCCCC
>NZ_JAJAQC010000106.1 GCF_027604915.1 Streptomonospora mangrovi | reverse complement strand
CCGAACTGGCCGCCGCCTGCTCCACCGATGAGGACGAGGCGGGTGGTCTCTGATGCTGGGCCGCAAGAGCAACGGGGCCGCACAGGTGCAGCCGACCGCGCCGGTCCCGGCGCAGAGCTTCCGCTTCACCACCCCGGTCGTTGAGACGCCGGGGATCTTCATTCTCACCGGGTGGCTCTGGCGCTTCCTGCGCGCCCTGGTGCTGCTGCCCGCCCAGTTCCCGGTCGCGGTGAGCGCCCTGGGCGCCTCGATCGCGGCCTACCAGTTCGGCGGCTGGATCAGCCTGGCCGTGCTCTGGTCGGTGGTTGACCTGGTGCTGCTGGTGTGGTGGCGGCGGTGGCCGCGCTCGTTCCGCGATGTGGTGGCGCTGCGGGTGCTGGCCGCCTGGCGCCGACTGTGGGTCTACCGCCGCCACTGGCAACCCGTCCTGGTGGTCGCCGGGCTGGCCGAGTCCTACCTCGAACGCCAGTACCTGCCCCAGATTCGCGGGGTGGCCTGCTCGGCGTGGGCCGACCGGGTGCGGGTGAGGATCGTGGCCGGCACGTCCCCGGCCGACTTCGAAAAGCGCGTGGCGGAACTGGCGCACGGCTTCGGCGCCCCCTCCTGCCGCGTGGAAGTGCGCGGACCCAGGGATGTGGTGCTGGAGTTCCCGCGCTATGACACCCTCGCCGACCCCATCGACGCCCTCCCGATCCCCGAGGAGCCGGACCTGTCCGCCCTGCCCGTGGGGATCTGTGAAGACGGGGAACCCTGGCTGCTGCGGCTACACGGCACCCACGTCCTCACGGTCGGGGTGACGGGTGCGGGCAAGGGGTCGGTGCTGTGGTCGGCCATCCGGGCGATGTCCTCGGCCATCGCCGCCGGTATCGCCGAGGTGTGGGCGATCGACCCCAAGCGCATGGAGCTGTCCTATGGGCTTGCCCTGTTCGCCCACTACGCGGCCGACGCCGAATCCGCCGTGGCCCTCCTGGAAGCGGCGGTGGCCGCGATGCAGGAGCGGGCCGAGCGCTACGCCGGACGCCAGCGGGTCCACACCCCCACCACCCGGGACCCGTTCACGGTCGTGGTGCTGGACGAGGTGGCGTTCCTGACGGCCTACCACCCCGACCGCGATATCCGCCGCCGCGCCGAGAACGCCATCGCCACCCTGACCAGCCAGGGCCGGTCGGTGGGGTTCTGCGTCCTGGCCGCCTTGCAGGACCCCCGCAAGGAGGTGTTGAACCTGCGCAACCTCTTCCCGGACAAGATCGCCCTCCGTTTGGACGAGGCAAGCCAGGTGGACATGGTGCTCGGTGAGGGCGCCCGGGACCGGGGTGCCAACGCCCACCTCATCGACCCCGAGCTTCCCGGGGTGGGGTTTGTGAAGCTGGAGGGTTCTCCCATCCCGGTCCGGGTCCGTGCGGCGTTCGTCTCCGATGCCGATATCGACGCCATGGCCGACGCTGCTGCGGCGGCGGGGGTGGAGGGTTGATGCCCACCCCGACCGGTAAGACGACCCGCGCCGAACGCCTCGCACAGCCGCTCGCGCGGGAGGTCGCCGAGACCATCGCAGCCGAGAAGGGGGTGTGCATCCGTCCGGTGGCGCTGCGCCGCACCGACATCACCACCGGCCGGACCGAGATCATCGACGTGCCCTGTGGGGCCACGCTGGAATCCCGCTGCCCCGCCTGCGCGCGGCGCAAGCGCTCCATCCGCCGCACGCAGTGCGAGGAGGGCTGGCACCTCGACCACGATCCCGCCGTGATCCCGGACGCCCCCTCTGAGGTGCAGCGGGCGTGGGTGGCGAAGCGGGCCATGGTTACCGCCGAGCGTGACCGCCTCGTGGAGGACGGCCGCGCGACTCCGGATGAGGTGGCGGCGCTGGATGCGGCCATCGCCGACCTGGACGCCGAGATCACCGCCTCCGGGCTGCGCGGGTCGGTCTCGCGGAACACCTCGGCTTCGGGGCGGTCGCGGCGGGTGCGCTCCACCAGGCGCCGCCAAGACGCACCCGACCTGCCCAAGCGGCAGAAAGCACCCACCACCCTCGGGCGGACCTACGAGGACCCCGCCACCGGCAAGGTGTTCCGGCCGTCGCTGTTCATCACCCTGACTTGCGACACCTACGGGCGGGTCAAGGCCGATGGCACGCCTGTCGATCCCGCGACGTATGACTACCGGCGGGCCGTGCGGGACGCGCTGCACTTCTCCAAGCTCATCGACCGCTTCGTGCAGAACCTCCGCCGCGTCGCGGGCTTTGATGTGCAGTACTTCGCCACCGTCGAACCCCAACGGCGTCTCGCGCCGCACCTGCACATGGCCACACGCGGAACCATTCCGCGCGCCGAGCTGCGCCAGATCGCGGCGGCCACCTACCACCAGGTCTGGTGGCCACCGGCCGACACCGTGGTCTACGACGGCGCCAACCTGCCCGTCTGGGACGAAGCGGTAGGGACCTACGTCGACCCCTCCACGGGTGAGGTGCTGCCCACGTGGGATGAGGCGCTGGACGCCCTGGACGCCGATCCCGACGCCGAGCCGATGCACGTGGTCCGCTTCGGGCCGCAGGTGGACGCCAAAGGCGTCCTGGCCGGGTCCCCGGATGCCGACCGGTGCGTGCGCTACCTCGCGAAGTACCTGACCAAGGACATCGCCGAATGCCACGAGGTCATCACCGACGCCCAAGCCCGCCACGTCGAACGGCTCGTTGAGGCGCTGAGGTTCGAGCCCTGCTCGCCCCGCTGCGCCAACTGGCTGCGCTACGGCATCCAACCCGACAACCCCAAGCCGGGCATGGTGCCGGGCTACTGCCGGTCCAAGGCCCACCGCCGCGAACACCTCGGCTACGCCGGGCGCCGCGTCCTGGTCTCGCGCAAGTGGTCGGGCAAGACCATGGCCGACCACAAGGCCGACCGCCTGACCTGGGTCCTCAACGCGCTGGGCGTGCGCACCGCCGATGAGCACCAGGACGACGGCGACCAACCACCGGCACCCGCCCCTCTTTCCTCGGTCGCCTCCGGCAGCCACGCCTGGGAACTCGCGCACCCGACCGACCCGGACGTCCCTCCGCGTGAACACCGCCTGCTGCGCGCGGTCGGCGAAGCACTCAAACGCCGCGCCCAACTAGACGCGGCACGGCACCACGTTTCTTCGGCAACTCGGGTGAGGGAGAGAGCGGCGTAATGGCTGGCAAGAAGATCCAACCGGCTGGACGGCTGCTGACGGTGGCGCAGGCGGCCGAGCGGCTCAACACGAGTGAGCGCTATCCGCGACGGCTGATCGAAGAGCGGCGCATCACCTTCGTCAAGCTGGGACGCCACGTGCGCATCCCGGAATCGGCGCTGGACGAGTTCATTACCACCGGCCTGGTGAAGCCGGTGCGGCTGCGGATGAAGGGAGCGGCGTAATGCCGGGGGAGAAGAAGCGCACGTTCGGCAACATTCGGCAGATGGCTTCGGGTCGGTTCCAGGCGCGCTATCGCGGCCCGGACGGGCGGTTGCAGAGCGCACCCACCACTTTCGCGACCAAGAAGGCTGCCCAGCGATGGCTGACCCTCAAGGAAGCCGAGATCGCACAGGGCGACTGGTTCGACCCTGATGCCGGTGCACTGCTGTTCCATCACTATGCCGTCGAATGGATGGAACAGCGGCACCTGACCCGTAAGACCGAGTCGACGTACGAGGTGTTGATTCGCCTTCACCTCGACCCGGAATTCGGGGACATGCTGCTGAAGGACATCAAGGAGTCGCACGTCCGCAAGTGGCGCGCGGAGCGGCTGAAAGACGCCACGAAGCGCGGCCAGGTGCCGAAGGCGTACCGGCTCATGCGGGCGATCATGAACACCGCCGTCCGGGACAAGCTGATCCGCGAGAACCCGTGCAACATCGAAGGGGCGGGCAAAGAGGACACTCAGGAACGACCGGTCCTGTCGGTGGCTGAGGTGTTCAAACTCGCCGATGCGATCAAGCCGCGATACCGCGCGCTCGTCCTCCTGGCGACGTTCGGAAGTCTGCGTTGGGGCGAGCTGGCCGGTCTGCGGCGCCGGTACCTCGACCTGGACGCGCGTACGGTCACGGTGCGCGAAACCGCCTACGACGTCGGGGAACTGCTCGTGGGTAAGCCCAAGTCTAGGGCGGGCGCTCGTACGGTGACGTTGCCGGAGCTGATCATTGACGACCTGCGGCGCCACCTGCGCGACTACGCGGCGCCCGGCCCGGACGGCTTTGTCTTCGTCGGCGTGAAGGGCAACCAGCTCCGGCGCGCGAACTTCTCGAAGTACTGGGCGGAAGCGTGCGCGGCGGTCGGGCTGGAAGGCGTCCACGTGCACGATCTCCGGCACACGGGCAACACCTACGCGGCTGAGGCTGGCGCATCGCTGCGCGAACTCATGGATCGGATGGGGCACTCCAGCACGCGGGCCGCGCTCATCTACATGCACGCGCGTGACAACCGCGCGCGGGACATCGCGGATGCGCTCGGCAAGCGGGCGGCCGAAGAACTGGGGCGCCTCGGCGACGCGGGCGGGGGACGTGACGACGAAGACGGGGACGACGATCCGCCGCTGGTCGGCGCCCGGCCCTGAGGATCGCGCTGTGGCACGTATGTGGCACGGCTCGGCGTTCCAGCCCTGAAAACGGCGAGAGCCAGGTCACCGGAAACCCGGTTTGACCTGGCTCTTCGCTGTCTGGAGCGGATGACGGGAATCGAATTCCCCAGTAAAAATCCGCTGACCTGCGCAAACTCGAGTATCCGCAGGCTGTGGGCAGGTCGTGTGCGGGGTTGCGCTCGGTTGCACCGGGGTGCGTTTGCAAGCGTGCACCCTGGGGGTGCACCGTCCTCGTCGGCCCGGTGCACCCTCAAGGGCTCACCAGAGGAGTAGGCGCGCGGCCGCCGGATTGGAAAGCCGCCATTTTAAGACCATCCGCTGCCTAATAAGTCCGTGGCGTGCCGCTCTGTCTGCGGGGTCGCGCGCATCCATACCGCTCTGTGCCGCCACCTGCGGTATCTGGGCCTGCGTCGGGTCTATGGGGCCGTCCACGCCAAGGTTGCGTTCGTGTCCTTGCCGCGAGGCATCATCGTGTGGGTCCGCGATGGCCTCCACTACGGCCCGGCAGAAGAATTATCGTGGAGTCTGCTCACAGGCTGACGCCCACTGGCTTCGGAACCTAGAGCTTCCATCGGTCACCGGGGAGGTTCTCAAGTATGTTTTCACCCAATTGGGATGTTTCGCGTGCTTTCCTCGCCCCGTGTTGCCCGTGGATTGATGGCGTTTGGCCAGGTTGAGCGCTGTGGCGGCCGCCGTTCGCGGCGGCCGAGGATCGCAACGTTTTCCAGCTCACCGAAGGCGCTCAGCGGCGCATCGGTGGCGGCCGCCGTTCGCGGCGGCCGAGGATCGCAACCTGTTCTCGCGGGCGAGTTGCTTGGCGTAGGCGCGGGTGGCGGCCGCCGTTCGCGGCGGCCGAGGATCGCAACACCCTCTACGACTGGGTGATCGTCTCCGACATCCGCGTGGCGGCCGCCGTTCGCGGCGGCCGAGGATCGCAACCTTGAGCGTATAGCGCGGCTCCGGGGCGTCTTCGGGTGGCGGCCGCCGTTCGCGGCGGCCGAGGATCGCAACGGCCGGATGATCGCGGGCGCCGCCGCCGCGTCCGCGGTGGCGGCCGCCGTTCGCGGCGGCCGAGGATCGCAACCATGGACGACGTCCCGTGCTCTACGTAATAGCCGTAGTGGCGGCCGCCGTTCGCGGCGGCCGAGGATCGCAACGGCATCGTCGTCACTCTCCTTTGGCGAGGTAGTCAGTGGCGGCCGCCGTTCGCGGCGGCCGAGGATCGCAACACACCTC
>NZ_JAJAQC010000105.1 GCF_027604915.1 Streptomonospora mangrovi | reverse complement strand
GGTTGGGTTTGCGGTGGTTATGGTGGGAGGGTCACACCCGGTCTCTTTCCGAACCCGGTCGTTAAGCCTCTTTGCGCTGATGGTACTGCCCTGTTGTGGGGTGGGAGAGTAGGTTGCTGCCGCAATTCATTTGAGTGGGGGGACTCCTTTGGGGGTCCCCCCATTTTTTATGCCCGAATACGTTCCGGAACCGCCGACCGGCCGCTCCCCCAGCCATGCGCGCCCGCGTACCCGCGCCTTCGGGCGGCCTCGTCGCGGCCTTCCGCACAGGCACGCCCCACACCTCCCACACGGCCGCGTTCGCCCCTCCCCTCCCCCCTCCCCATCGGCACGGAACGCGATACCTCCCCTACCGTTGGCTCTCCCGAGGGTGAACTAATGGCAATGTTGTCGTTACGTCGACATGTCCATGAAGGGATCCATCGATGCCGATCGAGTTGAGCGACGAGGGTCTGCGCGCCGCCCGCATGAACTCCCAGTTGCTGATGGGGCCGCCCGCGGCCGGTGTCGTCGGGGCCGTCCGCGGTGCCGCCGCAATCCAGGCGCAGGACCTCAACGCCTCGCGCCTGGCCGTGCGCGCCCGCACGTCCGGCCTCGTCCTCGCGGACATGCGTCGGGCCATCGCCGAGGAGCGCTCCATCGTCCGTACCTGGGCCATGCGCGGCACCCTCCACGCGCTTCCGGCCGCCGACGCGGGCTGGATGGTGGGCCTGCTCGGGCCCGTGTTCGCGGCCAAGACCGCCCGGCGCCGGGCCGAGCTGGGCCTGGACGACGACCTGTGCGCCCGAGCGGAGTCGGTGATCCCCGACGTCCTCTCCGGCGGGCGGGCACTGACCCGCGACGAACTGGTCGATGAACTCCTCACCGCCGGCGTCGCCCTCCCCACCACCGGCCAGGCCCCGGCGCACCTCGTCTCCTACGCGGCGATGCGCGGGCTGATCTGCCGGGGGCCCGACCGGGAGAACGGCAAGCCCACCTATGTCCTCACCCGCGAGTGGGTGGGCACCTGGGAGTCCCGGGACACCGACTCCGCGCTGGCCAAGCTCGCGCGGCGCTACCTCTGGGGGCACGGCCCGGCCGGCCTCGCCGACTTCACCGCGTGGTCGGGGCTTCCGGCGGACATGGCGCGGCGCGGCTGGGAGCTGGTCGCCAAGGACACCGAGGAGGTCGGCACGCCCTACGGGCCGATGCGGGCGCCGCGCGAGTTCGCCGAGGCGCTGCCCGCCCCACCCTCACCGTGGCAGGTGCGGATGGTCGGGGCGTTCGACTCCTACCTGCTGGGCTACAAGGACCGCGGCTTCGCCGTCCCGGGGCGGCACGCGCACACGATCACGCCGGGTGGCGGGATCATCCATCCGGCGGTGCTGGTCAACGGCCGGGCCGTGGCGCGCTGGAAGTGGGCGGCCGACCGCCGCACGGTGGTCGTGGAGCCGTTCGGCGCGCTGGCGCCCGAGCTGCCGCAGGGCATCGTGGCCGAGGTGGTGGACATCGGCCGCTTCCTCGGGGTGGAGACCCGGCTGGAGATCACCGAGCCGCCGCGGCGTCGGTCCGGCCCCGCTGGCTCGCCGACCGAGGCGCACACGGGAGCCGAGGGCGCCCCGCAGCCGAGCGGGGGCGCGTCCTGACGGCTGTCCCGGCAGGCGTCCAGGGCTGCGGCATCCGGGGGTGCGGCGCCCACACAGCAGCGGCGTCACCGGACGCAAGGCCGGGGGACGCAAGTCCCGGGAAGCGCGGCAGCACGCCCGCACGCGGCGCGAAGGGAGCGGCCGGTGGCCCGGCGGCCGGGTGCGGCCGTCACCACGGGCAGGGAGGCGCGGTGAGGGCTGTGCGCGCGGGCGGCGAAGGCCGCCGGAGCCCGGTGAAGGCTATGGGGGCTAGTCGTCGTCGGAGTCGACCCCCGAGGGACTCTCCAGAAGCTGGCGCAGCAGCGCCATGAACTCTTCGTCGCTCATCGCGGCCCAGTCCACACGCTCGTTCATGCTGAGCGGTTTCCCCAGCTTGAAGATCAATAAGCCTAAAAGGTCGGTTCCGCTGGATAATTCTGGGTAAACGGGGAAAGGGCGTTCGTAGACCAGGCGTAAAGCCGCTGCTCAGAGGCTGCGGTTCACCGCGCCGCGGC
This sequence comes from Streptomonospora mangrovi, assembly GCF_027604915.1. Classification (GTDB taxonomy): domain Bacteria; phylum Actinomycetota; class Actinomycetes; order Streptosporangiales; family Streptosporangiaceae; genus Streptomonospora; species Streptomonospora mangrovi. The sequence continues at coordinate 5,221 of NZ_JAJAQC010000105.1, read as the reverse complement.
ACTGCGGGCAGCGGCAGCGCTTGTTGTAGCCGGTAACCGTGCCGTGGGGCAGGGCGGGGTCGCGCTCGGCCGTGAGCGTGGAGTCGAGCTGCTCGCCGAAGGTGGTCAGGATACGCGCGGCCGAGAACACGCGCTGGGTGCTGACACCGAGTTCACGCGCGGCGTCATCGATGTGGACGCCCTTGCGCAGCTTGGCGATCAACCGCGAACGCGTGGGCGGAGGGAGTTCCTCCTCGGCGTTGGCGATGAGCTGCTCGGTGTCGTTCATCGGATAGCTCATGGGGTTCCTTGCCTGTGCACGGGTGCATACTCCCGTCGATTCCCTTGCATCGTATGCCCTCGCGGCGACACCCGCGGCGGCGCGCGCGGCGTCGGCCCTGGCCGGTCGTGCCAGGCCGGTCACACCGCCCACCACGTGGAATACCGCCCAGGCGGGTCCGGTTGTCGGTGGTGGGCAGGGCCTGCCACGGGCCGCCCCCGGACGAGGTGCGCCGTACCCGGCAGTGACAAGACGGCGCGGTGTCAGCACTGAGCCGACTTCGGAGGCGTTCATGGCCTGGGTTCTTCTTGTCCTGTCCGGTGTTCTCGAAAGCGTGTGGGCCACCGCGCTCGCCGCGTCGCAAGGGCTGTCGCGGCTGTGGCCGTCGGTGGTGTTCGGTGTGGCCCTGGTGATGAGCATGGGGGGCCTGGCGCTGGCGCTGCGCAGCATCCCTGTGGGCACCGGCTACGCGGTCTGGGTGGGCATCGGCGCGGTCGGCACCGCGATCATCGGCATGACGTGGCTGGGCGAGGGCGTGTCCACGGCAAAGATCCTGTGCCTGGTGCTCATCGTGAGCGGTGTGGTGGGGCTGAAGGTTTTGCACTGACGCCGCGCGCCCCCGGGGACCGTGCCGGCCGTGCCGGTCCCCTCGGCGGGTCGACGGGCACGGGCGCCCACGCGCTCGCGTCCCTGTCGACCCGCACCCGCCCCTGGAGCCCCCGCCGTTCTCACGCGTCCGGCGGGGGCTCCCCCTCTCCCCGCTTCCTTCCCCCGCTCCCCGCGTTCTCCCCGTGCTCCTCCGCCGCTCCGCGGCCCGCATTGGGGCCGCCCGAAGGAGCGCGATCCGGACGGCCGCCAATCCGCCCCCGGCCTCGCGCGTTCCCCGACGTCGCGGCGCCTTACGCAGCGTGGCGCATTAACAGTGCTCACGCTGGTGATATGCCGTCCCTTCCAGCGCGGCGGCGGCGCGCCCGGAGCGGGAGGTTGACCGGCAAAGTATCGAAATCGGGGACCAATTTCTAGAAACGCATTGCTAGAGGCTAGGTCTGGTGCTTCTCTAGTGCCACAACACCGGTACTCAGCGTGCACGGGACAGGCGCCATGACCAGCCCCACTGTTCGACGCCGTCGCCTATCAGCGGAATTGCGCCGACGACGCGTCCAAGCAGGAATGACCCTCAGCGATGTCGCCGACGTACTTGAATGGTCCCCGGCGAAACTCGGACATATCGAGACGGGTATCCGCAAATGGCCTTCTGTTATGGAGGTCTCCGCGCTGCTCAAGCTCTACGGCGTCACCGGCGGCCAGCGCGAGGCCATCCTGACCATGGTCCGGGAGTCGCGGCTGCGCCCGTGGTGGACGGAGTACGAGGACGTCATCTCCTCGGCCTACGTCGGCAACGAGGCGGGCGCGGTGGCCATCGACACCTACGCCGGCATGGTCGTGCCCGACCTCCTCCAGGTGCCCGAGTACACCGCGGCGCTCGCGCGCTCCCAGGGCTACGACGAGAGCGGGGTGGAGCGCATGGTGGCCGCCTTCCTCAAGCGCCAGGAGGTGCTCGACCGCGACTCCCTGGAGCGCTACCACGCCATCGTGGAGGAGGACGCGCTGCGCCGGGTCAGCGGCGACTCCGAACTGCTGCACGCCCAACTCCGCCGGATCATCGACCTCGCCCGCGGCCACGACCGCGTGGTCGTGCAGTTGCTGCCCACCTCGGCAGGGCTGCACGCGGGCAGCGCGGGGCCGTTCACGGTGCTGGAGTTCGACGAGGGCGAGGCGTCCCTGGCGTTCGTGGAGGCCACCCACGGCGGCGGGATCGTGGAGTCCGAGGACGGCGTGGCCGCCTGCCAGCAGGTCTGGCGGCGCCTGGTGGCGGCGGCCAACTCCCCCGAGTCCACCCTGACCACCCTGAAACGCCTTTCACTGCTGACCTGAGTCCCGGCCGCGTCGGGCGGGAACCCCGCGGCCGGGTTGCTAGTCTGCTGGGGAGACAACCCCATAAAGTTCTCTAGTGACGCCTTCCGCTCAGGAGACGGGCAGGGACCCCGGCGCCCGCGCCGCCCTCTCGACCTCCGGGCCGCCGCGTCGCTGTCCGATTCCCGTATCCGTGATCGAAGAAGGGGTGCACACCGTGAAGAAGATCATCGTGCTCGTGCTGGTGGCCCTCGGCGCGTTTGCCGTGTACCGCAAGATCCAGGCCGACCGCGCCGAGCTTGACCTCTGGACCGAGGCCACGGCCGGCGACAACTGACCGAACCGGTCCCCCCGTCGGCCTCGGCGCCCGCCGCGCCGGCGGTCCGACACGTTCGGCGTACCCGAAGCCGTGGGAGGGCGTCGTCCCCTGCGCCCCCACGCTTCCGGGCGCCGCAGCGCGCGATGCCCCCGTGGTCAAGCCCCGCAATACGGTAACGGGCACGGGCGGCCTGGCGGTATGCTCGTCCCTGATCAAGCCGGGGCCATAGCTCAGCTGGCAGAGCGCCGGTTTTGCATACCGGAGGTCAGGGGTTCGACTCCCCTTGGCTCCACCAGGGTTCTCGCAGGCAGAACACACCGCATCGGCCGCCCCCGTCCACGACGGGGGCGGCCGATGCACATTTAATGCACATGCCTCCGTGCGTCACGCTGCCCGTCCAGCCCGCCCCGATGATGTGGACTGCGCCTTGCGGAGCGCGGCTTCCCGCCGCTTCCCCATGTGCTCGGCGACCTCGTCCAGGCGGTCAGGGAACAGGTGCCCGTAGGTGTCGAGGGTCATCGTGGCCGTCTTGTGGCCCAGCATCGTTTGAACGACCTTGACGTCCGCACCCGAGGCGATCGCCAGCGACGCGGCCGTGTGACGCAGCTTGTGCGCCGTTACCCCGAGGGACGCCAGCCCGGCCGCCTTCACGGCGGGACCGAAGACGCGACTGCGGAAGTTGTCGTAGTGCAGCGGCCCGCCCATAGGCGCGGTGAAGACTAACTCTTCCGCGTCCTTGCCATCGACCAGCGGACGCAGCTCCCCGACGAGGAAGGCCGGCACGGGAACCGCGCGCTGTTCGTGGTTCTTGGGCGTATCGGTGTAGAGCTTGCCCGCTTCCCGCCCGTACGTCTCTTCGACGTGCACCCGTTTGCGGGAGAGGTCGACACGTCCGACCTTGAGCGCCGAGACCTCTCCCCAGCGGAGCCCGGTGTAGGCGAGCAGGAGCACCAGGGCGCGGTACTCCCCCGCGCTGTCGGCGAGCCGCTCGGTCTGCACGGGATCGAGGTACACATGCTCGCCGGGCTTCACCATGGGGAGCGGGACACCTTTGGCCGGGTTGACCATGATGCGGCCCGCCTTCACCGCCCACGCCAGTACGTGCGAAAGCGTGTAGTAGACCTTGCGAACGTAGGAGGGGCTGAGGCTCCGGGCGCGCTTGCCGGGTTCGCGGACCAACCGGTTCACCCAGTCCACCACCGCCTCGAAACGCACCTGGTTGACCGGCACCTTGCCCTACTCGGGGAGGACGTAGTTGTCCAGGTATTCGCGGTAGTCCCGCCGAGTGGAGCGCTTCAGATGGTGTTGCGCGTCCAGCCACTTCTCCGCGACCTCGGCCAGCGGTGCTTTCCCGGCGGAAGGATCGCTAAAGGTGCCGGTCTCCAACTGGCGCTCGATCTCGGCTTGCCGCCGCTCGGCGTCGGGCTTCTTCTTGTAGGTCCCCCCGCTCTTCAACTGCCCTGTTGCCGAGTAATAACGAACCAGCCAGCGAGCAGGGGGAGTGCGCTTCGCGGCCTTGGCACGCGCGACTTGTTCCCGGTATCGCTTGTCCTGCTGCCGGTCGTAAATCCACACCCGCGCCATGTTGTGTTTCCTTTCTGGTCTGCGTTGTTCGGTTACCGGGTGCGGACCCAGGCATGGACTTCGGCGGGCACGTAGCGGACGTAGCGGCCGATGCGGTGGGAGGGCGGTCCGTCGCCCTTGTAACGCCACTCGTAAAGCGTCTTGGCCGGAACGCCGAGGAATCGGGCAGCGTCCTGAACCGACCAGAGTTGCTGCGGAACGGTGATCTCGGGGTCGGCGGTGGCGGTGGTCATGCGGCCCTTCCCTGAGTTGCCGAAAGACTGGACTGGCGAGCGGAGTCGAGTTGGGCGCGGCGTTTGAGGGCTTCGCCGACCGCGCGCAGGAGACGGTGTTCGCGGGGCGGGACGTCGGGGTCAGTGGGGCGTGCCAGCTCCCAGGCGTGGTTGCCGGAGGCCACGGAGGCGAGCGCCGGGGGTTGTTGGGCGTCGTGGTCCTGGCCCTCCTCGCCGGGGCGGACGCCGAGGGCGTTGAGGACCCAGGTGAGGCGGTCGGCTTTGTGGTCGGCCATGGTCTTGCCCGACCATTTGCGGGAGACCAGCACCCGGCGTCCGGCGTAGCCGAGGTGTTCGCGGCGGTGGGCCTTGGATTGGCAGTAGCCCGGCACCATCCCCGGCTTGGGGTTGTCGGGCTGGATGCCGTAGCGCAGCCAGTTGGTGCACCGGGGAGAGCAGGGCTCGAACCGCAGGGCCTCAACGAGCCGCTCGACATGGCGGGCTTGGGCGTCGGTGGTGACCTCGTGGCATTCGGCGATGTCCTTGGTCAGGTACTTCGCGAGGTAGCGCACGCACCGGTCGGCATCCGGGGACCCGGCCAGGACGCCTTTGGCGTCCACCTGCGGCCCGAAGCGGACCACGTGCATCGGCTCGGCGTCGGGATCGGCGTCCAGGGCGTCCAGCGCCTCATCCCAGGTCGGCAGCACCTCACCCGTGCGGGGATCAACGTAGGTCCCTACCGCTTCGTCCCAGACGGGCAGGTTCGCCCCGTCATAGACCACCTCATCGGCGGGCGGCCACCACACCTGGTGGTAGGTGGCCGCCGCGATCTGGCGCAGCTCCGCGCGCGGGCCCGTCCCGCGTGTGGCCATGTGCAGGTGCGGCGCCAGCCGCCGTTGCGGCTCCACCGTGGCGAAGTACTGCACATCAAAG
>NZ_JAJAQC010000104.1 GCF_027604915.1 Streptomonospora mangrovi | reverse complement strand
CGGGCCGGGCACCCCGTGTCCCCCGGCCGCGCGCGCCGCGCGCCCCGGTTGGCCGGACCGGCCCCTCAGGGCGCGCGGCGCCCGCGTGCGCACTCGTGCGCGCCGGCGGACCTCGGCCCGACCGGCGGGTGCCCGCCGGTGCGGGGTCAGGACTTCCCGGCCTTCTTGGCGGCCTTCTGGCTCTTCTTGAACGCGCGCACCTCGGCGAGGGTCTGCTCGTCGACCACGTCGGCGATGGAGCGGCGCGCGCCCTCCTCGCCGTAGGGGCCGGCGGCCTCGCGCCAGCCCGCCGCCGCCAGGCCGAACTGCTTGCCCAGCAGCGCCAGGAAGATGCGCGCCTTCTGGTCGCCGTAGCCGGGCAGCGCCTTGAGGCGGCGCAGGACCTCGGGGCCGTCGGGGTCGCCGCGGGTCCACAGCGCCCGGGCGTCGCCGCCGTAGTTCTCGACCAGGTACCCGCACAACGCCTGGATGCGGCCGGCCATCGACCCGGGGAACCGGTGGACGGCGGGCGGCTGCGCGCACAGGGCGGTGAACTCCTCGGGGTCGGCCGAGGCGATCGCGGCGGCGTCGAGGCGGTCGACGCCCATGCGGTCGGCGATCTTCTTGGGGCCGGCGAAGGCGACCTCCATGGCCACTTGCTGATCAAGCAACATGCCCAGGAGCAGCGCCAGGGGGTCCGCCGCCAGCAGCGCGTCGGCCTCGGGTTCTTGGACCAGGTGCAACGAGGACGTCATGGCGCCATTGTCCCAGGCACGGCCCCGGGCGGGGCGCAGCCGCCGCGCGGGCGCGCCGCGTGCGGGCGCCGCCGGGCGGGCGCGGGCGGTCCGGGATGCGGGTGTCAGGGGCCGGCGCGGGAGTCGGGCGGGACGGCGGCGGCGATGCCGTCCAGCAGGATGCCCAGGCCGGTGTCGAAGGTGCGGCGGGCCTCGGCCTCGAGGTAGGAGGCGCCCTCAGGCGGGGCGGCGCCCGCCTCCCGCGCCTCGGGCGAGGGCTCGGCGCCCTGCTCGGCGGTGGACACCCGCAGCAGGGCGGGGAAGCGCTCGGCGAAGTCGGGCGCCGCCTCGCCGATGACCGCCATGCGGGCCAGCCACCACTCCCGCTCGTCGGTGCCGGTGGCCGCCGTCGCGGCGCGGGCGTCGGCGATGGCCCGCGCGGCGCCCCGGACGAAGTGCAGCAGCGTGCCCACGACCCGGCGCAGCACGGGGGCGGGCAGTCCGCAGGACTCCAGCAGCCGCACCAGGGCCTCCATGGCGGCGTGCTCGTTGGGGCCCAGCACCGGGCGCGCCGGGGAGACCTCCAGGCTCCAGGGGTGGCGGACGTGGAAGTCGCGGGTGTCGACCGCCCAGGCGCGCAGCGCGGGCCGCCAGCCCGGCCCGGTGTCGTAGCCGGCGGGGAGTTCGGCCAGCGCGCGGTCATACATCAGGTCCAGCAGTTCGGCCTTGCCCGGGACGTAGGTGTAGAGCGCCATGGCCGAGCGGCCGAGGCGCTCGCCCACCGCCCGCATGGACAGCGCTGCCAGCCCCTCGGCGTCGGCGACCGCGATGGCGGTGTCGACGATCAGGTCGAGGCTCAGGCCGGGCCGGGGGCCGGGCGCGCCGCGCCGGCGCTCCGGGCCGCCGGTGCGCCACAGCAGTTCGACCGACCGCCGGGGGTCGCCCTGGCCCGCGAACACGGTCATGGCACCGCCTCCTCGGCCCGTGGTTCCCTTACACCCTAAAGTGTCCGCGCCCGCGCGGACCCCGTAAAGCTACCAGCCCCGCTCCGCGCGCCCGGACCGGTTCCCGGCTGCGGCCGCCGCGTCCCCGGAGGTGCGGAGGAGCGCCGCCGGCGCTAACTCATTACGCCATAAGGTATTGTCGGCGACGCTTCACTTTACGCCCTACGGAGATGAAGGGACGGCACGCCATGCCGCAGGCGCGCACGCACGACGGAAGCACGATCGACTTCGAGGTCCAGGGCGAGGGGCCGACGCTGCTCCTGCCGCTGGACCCGGCCCCGGTCGAGGGGGCGCGGGCGGAGGAACTGCGGGCGTGGGGCACCGACCCCGCCCTGGGGCACTCGCTCATGACCGGCCTGGCCGACCTCGTCCGGGTCGTGGCCTTCCCCTACGAGAACCACGTGCAGGCCCACCCCAAGCCCGACACGCTCACCGCCGACAACGTGGCCGCCGACATGCTCGCCGTGGCCGACGCGGCGGGCGCCGAGCGCTTCGCCTACTACGGCTACTCGTGGCTGGCGCTGACCGGGCTGCAACTGGCGCTGCGCACCGACCGGCTCTCCGCGCTGGCCATGGGCGGGTTCCCCCCGCTGGGCGGCCCCTACGCCGAGATGCTGCGCGTCACCGAGGTCACCCACGAGCGGGCGAAGGCGCAGGAGGACGGGCAGGACCACGGGAACGGCCGGGACGGCCAAACCGGCCAGGGGGCGGCGGCCTGGGGCGGCGGGGAGGACGCGCCCGAGCCGGTCCAAGGGGCCGCCCCCGAGGCCGCCGAGGCTGCGGAGGCCATGGAGGCCGCTTCCCTGGCCGACTACGACTGGTCGGCGGCGGAGCTCACCCTGAGCGGGCCCCAGACCCGCCAGTTCGTCACCCTCTACCGCTCGCTGGCCGGCTTCGACGACCGCGCGGCGCAGGCGCGGCTGGCCGTGCCCCGGCTGTGCTTCGCCGGGTCGGCCGACGTGATCGACTACGACGCGAACTGGGGCGGGGTGCGCGTGGACATCGCCGGCCCGCTGCACCGGCGGCGCGCCGAACTGGAGGAGCTGGGCTGGCGGGTGCGACTGCTCGACGGCCTCAACCACATGACGGCGATGCAGCCCACCGCCGTGCTGCCGGTCCTGCGCCCGTGGCTGGCCGAGGTGCTGGGTTCCGGCGCCTGAGCCGGGGGACCGGCCGCGCGGCGCCGGCGCGGCCACCGGCAGCGCCCCCTCCCCCGCCCCGGGCGGCTACCGGTCCGGGGCCGCGCCGCCGCCCTCGGCCGGGTCCGCCGCCGTGCCCAAGGGCGGGGCGGCGGACCCGAAGTCGGCGACGATGCGGCGCAGGGCGAGGGTGAGGTCGCGGGCGGTGGGCGCCCGGTCGGGGTCGATGCCCTGCTGCACCATCACCCCGGTGAGCAGGGCGAGGTAGAACCCGCCCAGGGCGCGGGACTCGTCGGGGTCGAGGGGCGGGGCGCCGGGCGCGTGGAACCAGGGCGCCAGGGCCGTGCGGCCCTCCTCGTAGCCCTCGGCCATGCGCTCCCGCACGGCCGGGGAGTGCCGGGCCTGGGCCAGCGCCTCGACACCGTCGCGCCAGTCGTTGAGCGAGGTGAAGTAGGAGACGATCACCTGCTCCCACACCCCCTCGAACCGCGCGAAGGGGTCGGCTGCGGCTGTGTCCGCCGCCCGCCGCCCCTCCCCCGCGCCCTTCGCGCCGCCCCCGCCTTCCGCGCCGTCCGGGGCGGAGCCGGTGGAGTCCGCGGACTCGGCGCCCTCGGCCAGCAGGCCGGCCTCCAGGGCATCGGCCCAGTCGCCCACCATCTCGATCAGCGCCGCGCTGAGCAGTTCGTCCTTGGACCCGAAGTGGTAGCCGATGGAGGCGAGGTTGGTGCCCGACTCCGCCACCAGGTCGCGCGCCGTGACGCGGGCGTAGCCGCGTTCGCGCAGGCAGCGCTTTGCCGCCGCCAGCAGGTCCTCACGGTGTCCCATGCCGGCCAAGCGTACCACTCTTCTACACATTCGTCTTAGATATACGTACGTCTAATACATGTGTATATTCGGCGGCATGACCGCAACCGCGACTCCTTCACCGCCGAGGGCCGGCCGCCGGGAGTGGACCGGCCTGGCCGTCCTCGTCCTTCCCGCGCTGCTGGCCTCGATGGACCTGTCCATCCTGTTCATGGCGCTGCCCCGGATCACCGCCGAACTCCACCCCAGCGCCACCCAGCAGTTGTGGATCAGCGACGTCTACGGCTTCCTGCTGGCCGGACTGCTGATCCCCATGGGCGCCCTGGGCGACCGCGTCGGCCGGCGGCGGCTGCTGCTCGTGGGCGGCGCGCTGTTCGGCGCCGCCTCGGCGGTGGCCGCCTACGTGCCCACCGCCGAGGCGCTGATCGCGGCCCGCGCGCTGCTGGGCGCGGGCGGCGCCGTCCTGGCCCCCTCCACCCTCGCCCTGATCCGCACCATGTTCCGCGACGAGCGCCAGCGCGGCGCGGCCGTGGGCGTGTGGACCGCCGCCTTCACCGGCGGCATCGCCCTCGGCCCGATCCTGGGCGGCGTCCTGCTGGAGTACTTCTGGTGGGGCTCGGTCTTCCTGATCAACGTCCCCGTGATGGTGCTGCTGCTCGTGCTGGGCCCGCTGCTGCTGCCCGAGTCCGCCGACCCCCGCGCCTCCCGGCGGTTCGACCTGCTCAGCGCCGCGCTGTCGATGGCGGCGGTGCTGCCGGTCGTCTACGGCGTCAAGGAGCTGGCCGCCCACGGCGCGGCCGTGCTCCCCGTGGCGGCGATCGCGGCGGGCCTGGCCCTGGGCGCGGTCTTCGTGCGGCGCCAGTTCACCCTGCCCGACCCGCTGATCGACGTCGGCCTGTTCCGGCGCGGCGCGTTCAGCGCCTCGGTGGGGGTGAGCGCGCTGCTCACCTTCTCCCTCGTCGGGTTCGGCCTCCAGTCCGCGCAGTACCTCCAGCTCGTCCAGGGCATCAGCCCGCTGCCCGCCGCGCTGTGGCAACTGCCCACCGCCGCCGGCACGGTCGTCGGCATCGCCCTGGCCACCCAGGCCGTCCGCCGCGTGCCGCCCGGGACGATCGTGGGCACCGGCCTGCTGGTGGCGGCCGGCGGGTTCGCGCTGCTCAGCCTGGTGCGGGTGGACAGCTCCCTGCTTTTGGTGCTGGGCTCCTACACGGTGCTGACGCTGGGCGTGGGCATGGCGATGGCGCTGGCCAACGCCATGGTGATCGGCAGCGCGCCGCCCGAGCGCGCCGGCGCCGCCGCCGCGGTGTCGGAGACCGGCGCCGAACTGGGCGGCGCGCTGGGCATCGCGGTGCTGGGCAGCGTCGCCACCGCCGCCTACCGCTCCGGGGTGGCCGGCGACATCCCGCCCGGCCTGCCCCCCGAGGCGGCCGACGCGGCCGGCGAGACCCTGGGCGGTGCGGTGGCCGTGGCCGAGGGCCTGCCCGGGGCCGCCGGCGACACCCTGCTGGAGGGCGCGCGCCAGGCGTTCACCGCCGGACTGGACTCACTGGCCGTGACCGGGGCGGCGGTCCTGGCCGTCGCCGCCGTCGCGGCGTTCGTCGCGCTGCGCGGGGTGACGCCTGTGGACGACCCCGACGGCCCGCGCTGAGGAACCCTTGGACGACCGGCCTGCGGCGGGACTCCTTGAGGGGAGGCGCCGCGGTGCCGGCGATCCGCCGGAGGACGGACCGGTGGAGCCCGCGCCCGCCCGCCGCGTACGCGGCGGGCGGGCGTGTCCGCTTACACGTGGCCCTCGGGGCGCAGGGTGTAGTCGGGGAAGTTGCCGGGCAGGCGCTCGCCCGCCGGCCCCCGGGTGACGGCCTGCACCAGCAGCCGCCCGCCGACGAACGCGCCGCGCCAGGAGTCGCCCCAGCCGCCGAACAGCTCCTCGCGGTCGCCGCGCGAGCGCGGCTTGTTGACGCCGACCTTGAACGCCCGCACGCCCGCCGCGATCCGCGCGGCGACGTCGGGGTCGTCGGTGGAGACCGACGACACCAGCGCGCCGTTGCTCGCGTTCATCGCCGCCAGCAGCTCGGCCTCGGTGTCCACCAGCACGATGGAGTCCACCGGTCCGAACGGCTCGGCGTGGAACAGCGGCGAGGAGCGCGGCGGCTCCAGCAGCGCCACCGGCGCCACGTAGGCGTCGGTGTTCTGGCCGGGCAGCAGCCGGGCCTGGTCCAGCGAGCCCCGGTAGAGCGGCACGGCGCCGCCGCCGACCGCGTCGGCCACCTGGGCGGTGAGGTCCTTGGCCTTGGCGGCGTTGATCAGCGGGCCGAAGTCCAGCTCGGGCAGGTCGTCGCCGGCGTCGGCCACGGCCAGGGGGTGGCCGAACCGCACCGCCGAGACCGCCGGCAGGTAGGCGCCGAGGAACCGGTCGAACAGCTCGCGCTGCACGATGAAGCGGGGGTAGGCGGTGCAGCGCTGCTTGGCGTAGTCGAAGGTCTTGCGGACCTGGCCGGTGAAGGTCGCCCAGTCGGAGTACTCCCACACGCCCCAGCAGTTCAGCCCCTCCTGCTCCAGGATGTGCCGCTTGCCGAGGTCGGCCAGCGCGGTGGCGACCTGGCCGCCGGTGTCGCGGCCGCCGACGAAGGAGACGCAGCCGATCTCGGGCGCGCGCACCAGCACCGGCGACAGCTCCCGCCCGCCGCCGCTGAGCAGGGTGAAGGGCAGTCCCTCGCGGGCGGCCAGCGCCACGGCCAGCGTGAGGCAGACCAGGCCGCCGTCGGTGGGGGTCTTGGCGATCGCGGCGTTGCCCGCCAGCGCCTGCACGCACATGGCGTGGGCGAGCACGCTCATCGGGTAGTTCCAACTGGCGATGTTGCTGACGGGGCCGTCCAGCGGCGCGCGGCCGTCGAGCATCTCCTCGATCTCCGCGAGGTACCACTCCACGCCGGAGATGGCGCGGTCCACGTCCTGGCGGGCCAGCCGCCAGGGCTTGCCGATCTCCCACACCAGTGCCAGGGCCAGCAGGTCGCGGTGCTCGCCCCACGCGTCGAGCGCGGCGCGCACCCGGGCGCGGCGCTCTTCGAGCGGCTGGACGCGCCAGGCGTTGTGCTGGTCGACGGCGGCGCGCACGGCGGCCTCGGCGGTGGCGGCGTCGATCATCGGCGGGCCGGCGATCTCGGTGCCGTCGACGGGCGAGACGGCCAGGCGCGGCTCGCCGTCGGCCCGCCAGCGCCCGCCCCAGTGATTGTTGACGCGGTCGGCGCCGAACGCCTCGGGGGCGATCTCGCGGCAGCGTTGGTAAAGGGTCGTCCATTCGGTCCCGGGTTTGAGCATGAGCGTCATTCAGGGTCCCCTGGTGTGTGTCTGACCTGCTCGTGGTTTCGGGAGGGCCGGCGGCCCCGGCGGGGCCGCCGGCCTTTCGCACAAAGGTCCCGCGGATGACGCGTGCGGACCAGACTCGCGGGCGGGTTCTTCCGCCACACTTCTCGTCCTGTCGCTTTCGGCGACTTTTCCCGCCCTCGTCCCGTTGCCGGGGCGGCGGCTACTGCCACAGGCCGCGGACGATCCCGGCCGTCTCGGTGGGGGTCTTGCCGACCTTGACGCCGGCGGCCTCCAACGCCTCCTTCTTGGCCGCGGCCGTGCCCGCCGAACCCGACACGATCGCACCCGCGTGGCCCATCGTCTTGCCCTCCGGGGCGGTGAACCCCGCCACATAGCCCACGACCGGCTTGGACACGTTGGCCTTGATGAACTCCGCGGCCCGCTCCTCGGCGTCCCCGCCGATCTCGCCGATCATCACGATCGCGTCGGTACCGGCATCGGCCTCGAACGCCGCCAAAGCGTCGATGTGGGTCGTGCCGATCACCGGGTCCCCCCCGATGCCCACCGCCGTGGAGAACCCGATGTCACGCAGCTCATACATCATCTGATACGTCAGCGTGCCCGACTTGGACACCAACCCGATCCGCCC
>NZ_JAJAQC010000103.1 GCF_027604915.1 Streptomonospora mangrovi | reverse complement strand
GGACGCCAGGGGTGTCCGACCGGCCCTTCCGCGTCCGCGCTGCGGCCCGGCCTCAGCCGCGCCGCAGCCCGGCGAAGAACGCGCGGAGGTCGCCCACGAGCGTGTCGGTCGCCTGGTGCGCGGCGTAGTGGCCGCCGCCGGGGTAGGAGTTCCACCGCACGATGTTGGCGTGGTCGCGCTCGGCGAACCGCCGGATCGAGACGAAGTCGCCCTCGAACATCGCCACGGCCGTGGGCGCGGTGGTCGGGCCGGCGGCGGGGGGCTCCTCGTCGTGGGCGTCCTCGAAGTAGAACCGCAGGGCCGAGCCCGAGGTGCCGGTCAGCCAGTACAGCGCCACGTTGCCCACCACGAAGTCGGGGTCGAGGGTGTCGTCGAAGAGCTGGGCCTGCCAGGCGAGCAGCCCCACCGGGGAGTCGGCCAGGGCGAAGGCGAGCGTTTGCGGCTGCTGGCTGTGCAGCACGTTGAACGCGAACTTGTTGTCGTAGAACCACTGGAGCACCTTGAGCGCGGCCTGGTCGGCCTCGCTGAGGTCGGCCAGCTCGGCCGGGTCGCCCGAGGGGAACGAGTAGAGCTGGGTGACGTGGACTCCCAGGACGCTGTCGGGGGCCAGCCGGCCGACCTCGGGCGAGACCATGGAGCCGCCGTCGTTGCCCACGGCGCCGTAGGTGTCGTAGCCCAGGCGGCGCATCAGCTCCACCCAGGCGCGGGCGGTGCGGCGGGTGCCCCAGCCGGGCGCGGTGGTGGGGCCGGAGAACCCGAATCCCGGCAATGACGGGATGACCAGGTGGAACGCGGGCTGGTCGGGGTCCTCGGGCGCGGTGAGCGGGGCGATGGCGTCCAGGTACTCCAGGACCGAGCCGGGCCAGCCGTGGGTGAGGACCAGGGGCACGGCGTCGGGGCGCTCCGAGCGCACGTGCAGGAAGTGCACGGTCTGGCCGTCGATCTCGGTCGTGAACTGGGGGTGGGCGTTGAGCCGGTCCTCCAGCGCGCGCCAGTCGAAGGCGTCGAGCCAGTGGGCGGCCAGGTCGCGGACGCGGCCCAGCGGCATGCCGTAGCGGTCGCCTGAGCCGGGGACCTCGTTGGGCCACAGCGCCCGGCGCAGGCGGTCGGCCAGGTCGTCCAGGGCGGGCTGGGGGACCTCGACGCGGAAGGGGCGGACGGCGGTGGCGCTCATGGCTCTCCTCAGATTGGAACGGAATGCTTTGTTCCGGCGTGTCCCAACCGTACCAGAACGGAATGATCCGTTCCAGTGCTAGCGTGGGGGCATGCCGAACCACACCGCTTCCCCCTCCGGCCCCGGCCTGCCGGGGCGGCGCGGCCAGGCCGCGCGCAACGACGAGGCGATCGTCGCCGCCGCCCGCGAGGTGTTCCTCGCCGACCCCAAGGCCCCGGTCTCGGCCGTCGCCGCCCGCGCCGGGGTGGGGATCAGCGCCCTGTACCGCCGTTACGGCGGCAAGGAGGACCTGCTGCGCCAGGTCTGCCACGACGGCCTGCGCCGCTACATCGCCGAGGCCGAGGCCGCGCTGGAGCACGCCGACGGCTGGGCCGCCTTCACCGGGTTCCTGGCGGCCGTGGTGGACGCCGACGTCCACTCGCTCACCGTGCACCTGGCGGGGTCGTTCACCCCCACTGAGGAGATGGGGGCCGACGCCGCCCGCAGCGGTGAACTGACCGCCGAACTGGTCGCGCGGGCGCGGGAGTCGGGTCGGCTGCGCGCCGGGTTCACCGCCGAGGACGTCACCCTGGTCCTGGAGGGCTGCGCCGCCGTCCGGTTCCCCGATCCCGGGCGCACGCGCGCCCTGCGCCGGCGCTACCTGGCGCTGGTGGTGCGGGGGGTCGACGCGGGCGCCGAGGGCGCGGCCGACCTGCCCGGCCCGCCGGCGACCGCCGAGGAGTTGGGCTGGCGCTGGAGCCGAAGGCTATGATCGCTCCGCAATTGTCCGCGAAAGGGGAGTTCCATGAGGCTCACAGGGATCATGCTCGCGCTGCTCGCGCTGGTGTTCGGTACGGCGGCGCCGGCCTCGGCCGCCGAAGGGGAACTGCGGTGGACCTCTGACGGGGTGAACTGGTACTCCTACACGCCTCCGGCCTACGACGTGTGCTTCGAACCCGCCTCCTGGATGGTGAAGCCGGCTATCGCCGTGGTGAACGACACCAACGTCGCCGTCGAGGCGCACTGGCGTAGCGACTGTTTGGACAGTTCTCCCGACATCATCCGCCCGGGCGAGAGGATCGACAGCTACACCGTGAGCGTCTACATTCCCGCGGCCTGACCGCCTGACAGGTCGAGGCCCGCTGTCCCCTGCTTTCCACGCCCCGATCGACAGGGGCGGGGTGGGCGGTGCTCCACCTGGCGGTGCGCGAACCGAAAAGCTCGACGCGGTTGACGGGAAGACGGCAGGCGACGCGCCTTGCCTGATGTTCGCGGCTCTGGCCGACCCCACGCGGCGGGCGATTCCCGCGCCTGAAGGGGCTCGAACACGCGGAGCCGGTCAAGCCGGGGGCGCGACGCGCAGTGGCGGCCCTGCCTGCTCGAACGGGCGCCGGAATCCCGTCCCGGCGGCGCGTGGCGCTTCGTCAACCGCGACAAGGACGGCAACGAGTACGTCTCCACGGCGTGTTCCACGACGGGCATGCCCGGCCACGTGCTGCTGGAGACCGCCACCCTGGAGAAGGTCGAGGGCGGGACCAAGTACACGTCGGTGTCGGTGTTCCAGTCGGTCGAGGACCGCGACGGCATGGACGCCGCCGGCATGGAGCACGGCGCCCGCGCCGACATGGAGAAGCTGGCCGAACTGGTCGAGAAGAAGGGCTGACGTCCGTCCCGCGCCTCCCCGCCCCGGGCGGGGAGGCGCGCGCCCGGCCCGGCCGGCGGCCGCGCGCACCGGCGGCTCCCGGGCGGACCGTCGCGCGGGCACCGCGCGCGCCGGTCCGCCCGGCCGCCTCAGCGGCGCGGCGTGCGGGCCAGGTAGTCCGCGAAGGCGACCGTGCCGGCCGGCCGCGCGGCGGTCGTCAGGTGGCCCGCGCGGAACGCCCGGCCGGGCGCGCCGGGCAGGCGCAGCGGCAGCACCGGGCGGCGCACGCCCCGGGCGCGCTGCCATTGGCGGACCGCCTCGTCCATCGCCAGCACCTCCGGCCCGGCGAACTCCTCCACCGCCCGCGACGGCCCGGCCCGCAGCAGCGCCAGCACCCGCTCGGCCACGTCGGCGACGTCCACCGGCTGGGTCGTGACCCCCCGGTCGACGGCCATCACCGGCAGCCGCGCCATGGCGCTCAGCGCCTCGTCCACCAGGCCGTGGAACTGGGCGGCGCGCAGGATCGTCCAGGGCAGGCCCGCCGCGCGGACCTCCCGCTCGGCGCGCAGCTTGGCGCGGAAGTACCCCCACGGCACCCGGTCGACCCCGATGATCGACAGGTGCAGCACGTGGCCCACCCCGGCCCCGCGCGCGGCCTCCAGCAGCAGGCGGGTGCCGTCCACGTCCACCCGCTCGGTGTAGCGGCCCTGGTAGGGCGCCGAGGCCAGGTGCACCACGGTGTCGGCGCCCGCCACGGCGGCGGCCAGGCCCGCGCCGGTGGCGAGGTCGGCCACCACCCACTCCGGTCCGCGCCCCTGAGCCGCCGGGAGCCGCTCCTCGGCCGCCGCCGCCGGACGCCCCTCGACCGCCGCCGCGCCGCCGCCCGGCCGGGCGGCCCCGGCGGGGCCGGCGTCCGCACCGCCGGGGTGCGGGCGCCGGCTCGCCGCGCGGACCTCCAGGCCGGCCCCCGCCAGGACCGGCAGCACGGCCGCGCCCAGGCGGCCGGTGGCGCCGGTGACCAGGACGCGCGTCACGACGCCGACGGCCGGTGGGAGCCCGGGACCATCCGGGTCGTCACGGCGACGCGGTTCCAGAAGTTGATCGCGGCGACGGCCAGCACCAGCGCCGCCAGCGTCTCCTCGCCGTAGTGCCGCGCCGCCTCCTCCCACACCGGGTCGGACACCGCGTCGCGGCGGTCGCTCAGCCGCGTGGCCTCCTCGGCGAGGGCGAGCGCGGCGCGCTCGGCGTCGGTGAACAGCGGCGACTCCCACCAGACCGGCAGCGCCAGCAGCCGCTCCTCGGACTCGCCCTCCTTGCGGGCGTCGTGGGTGTGCATGTCCACGCAGAACGCGCAGCCGTTGATCTGGCTGACCCGGATCTTGACCAGTTCCAGTGTGCTGGTCGGCAGCGTGCTGGTGCGCAGCCACGCCTCCAGCCCGGACACGGCCTTGTAGGCGTCCGGCGCGAGGTTGATGACGTTCATGCGCTGGCTCATCGGGCACTCCTCAGCTTCTCGGGGTTCAACACGATGTCGATCTCGGTGACCCGCCCCTCGGCGACGCTCAGCGCCGCCACGCGGATGGGCCGGCCGCCGTGGTACTGGACCAGCCCGGGCCGGCCGTTCACGGGGCGCACGCGGGTGGACAGGTCCAGGCCCGCCGACCGCGCCTGCACGCCCATGAGGAAGCGCGCGACCTTGTCGGCGCCCTCGATCGGCCGCAGCGCGCTGCGCACCCGGCCCCCGCCGTCGCTGCGCAGCACCGCCGCGGGGTCGAGCAGGCCCAGCAGCGCGCCGAGGTCGCCGCCCTCGACCGCGCGCTGGAACGCCTCCACCACCCGGCGGTGCTCGCCGGCGTCGACGGCGAAGCGCGGCGCCCGCGCCGTCACGTGCCGCCGCGCCCGCGCGGCGAGCTGGCGGCAGGCCGCCGGCGAGCGGCCCACGGCCTGGGCGACCTCGGTGAAGGCCAGCCCGAACACGTCGTGCAGCACGAAAGCGGTGCGCTCGGCGGGGCTGAGCGACTCCAGCACCACCAGCATGGCCATGCTCAGCGACTCGTCCAGGGTGATGCGGTCGGCCGGGTCGCCCTCCTCCACCACGGGCTCGGGCAGCCACGGGCCGACGTAGGTCTCCCGGCGGCGGCGCGCCGACCGCAGGGTGTCCAGGGCCAGGCGGGAGACCGTGGTCACCAGCCACCCCGTGACGTCGGCGATCTGCCCGGCCTCGGACCGGTCCAGCCGCAGCCACGCCTCCTGCACCACGTCCTCGGCCTCGTCGACGCTGCCCAGCAGGGAGTAGGCGACGCCGAGGAGGCGGGGCCGGATCGCGTGGAACTCGGCCGTGAGATCGGTTTCACTGTCCACGCCATGAGGACGGGGCGGCGGGCTCTCGTGTGACATCGGGGGAGAGGTTCCTCGGTGTGATGTGTGCGGGGGGACTGTGCGGGTGTGCGGGGACCGTGCGGGCGTGCGGTGGGCCGCCGCACGATCCGGGGACGGCCAGAGGGTGCGGCGCCCGCGCGGGCGGGGGCGGCACGTGCGGCGAGGCTACCGGTGCGGCCCGCCCGCGCGGGCGCGAACCCCGCAGGTCAGCGCCGACGCGCGGGGACAGGAGGCGGTCCGGCCGCAGCCGGTGCGGCGCCCGGACCCCCGGGCCGGGGCGCCGGGTGCGCCTTCGCGCTGCTCGCGGCCCGCGCCGCTCGCGGCGGAAGGCGTGCGGGGCGCCCGGCCTCGCGCCGCGTCCGCACCGCGCCCGACGGGCGCGGACCGCTGAATCGGGCCGCCCGCAACCGGCGCCCGCGCCCGACCGCGAGCGGCGCGGGGCCTGCGGCCGGCGCGGCGGGCGCCCGAAGGCGGTGGTGCGCGCACCACCCCGGTTTCGGGTGCTGCCGGGGCGCGGAGGCTTGCGGGCACTACCGACACCGCGCCCCGCCGGGCACGAGACTGCCGGTCACAGCCCTGAAAACCCGTTCGCACGAAGGGACCGGCATCCGTGAACACCCCGACGAGGACCCCCTCCGACTCCCCACACCCGGACGGCGGGGCGGAGCCCTCGGCGCCGGCCCCCGGCTCGGCCGAGCGCCGCCGCCCGCCGCGCGGCGGGGCGTTCTGGCGCACCCTGCGCGACGGCCACGCGCCGCTCGCCTGGTTCGCCGTCGCCATGGCGGTCCTGGCGCTGTGGTGCGCGGTGGGCGTGCTGGTCGACGGCCGCGTGGTGGAGGGGGAACCCACGTGGGCCAAACCGTTCAAGTTCGCGGTGTCCTTCGGCCTCTACGCCGGGACCATCGCCTGGATGCTCGCCCACGTCGGCCGGTTCCGCCGCACCCTGTGGTGGCTGGGCACCGCGCTGGTCGCCCTCTTCCTCATCCCCGAGATCGCCGTCATCACCCTCCAGGCCGCGCGCGGGGTGCCCAGCCACTTCAACGTCTCCGGGTCCCTTGAGGGCACGCTCTACGGGATCATGGGCGGCGCCGCCTACGCCGGGTGGCTGCTGACGCTGGCGCTGGGCGTGCTGCTGGTGCTCCAGCGCCGCGCCGACACCGCCATGACCTGGGCCGTCGGCCTCGGCCTCCTCGTCTCGCTCGCCGGGATGTCCACCGGCTACCTGATGACCGCGCCCACCCCCGAGCAGGTCCAGGCCATGGAGAGCGGCGCCGAGGTCGCGATGGTGGGCTCGCACGGGGTCGGCGGCAGCGCGGCCGGGTCCATGCCGGTGACCGGCTGGGAGACGCGCCAGGGCGACCTGCGCGTCGCGCACTTCGTCGGTCTGCACGCCCTCCAGGTGCTGCCGCTGGTGGCGGCGGGCCTGCTCGCGGCCGCCGGCCGGTTCCCCCGGCTGCGCTCAGCCGGGGTGCGCGCCCGGCTCGTGGTGGTGGCCGGCCTGGGCTACGGGGGGCTGGGCGGCCTGCTGCTGTGGCAGGCGCTGCGCGGTCAGGCGCCGCTGGCGCCCGACGCGGCGACCCTGCTGGCCGCCGGGGCGCTGGCCGCCGCCGTGGCCGCCGCGACCGCCGGTGTGCTGGCCTGGGCGCCGCGCGCCGCCGCGCGGTCGTAGGACTCCCGGGCGTCCAGCAGTTCCTCCCAGTGCTCCTCGGCCCAGGCGCAGGCCACGGCCAGGGGGCCGAGGAGGCTGCGCCCCAGGGGCGTCAGGTCGTACTCGACCCGGCGCCCCCCGTCGGTGCGGACGGTGCGCGAGACGAGCCCGTCGCGCTCCAGCGCCCGCAGGGACGAGGTCAGCACCTTGGGGCTGGCCCGGTGCAGCGGAACCCGCAGCTCGCCGAACCGGCGCGGGCCGTCCTCCAGCAGCTTCAGGACCAGCCCGCCCCACTTGTCGCCGATCCGGAACGGGTGCAGCCCCGAGGGGCAGACCTCGTCCACCATGTCGGCGGTGAGTTCCCTGCGCATGCGGCGAGGCTACCCGGCGCCGTGGTACCCGTCCGGTAACCGCCCCCCCGGCTAGCGTGCCGCCACCGGCCGGGCGCGACGGCCCGGCGGCACAGGAGCGGCACAGGAGAAGGGACGGTGCGGGCGATGGAGACCACGGGCGGCGGGGTAGCCGGGGAAGCCGCAGGAGCGGTGCCGGGCATGCGGATCGCGGTGTTCGGCGCGGGCGGCCGGGCGGGGCGGGAGGTGGTGGCCGAGGCGCGCCGGCGCGGCCACCGGGTGACGGCGGCGGTGCGCGACCCCGCCGCCCACGCCGGTCTCGCGGGGGAGGGGGTGGCGCTGGTGGCCGCCGACGCCGCCGACGCGGCGGCGGTGGCGGCCGTGGCGGCGGACCACGACGCGGTGGTCAGCACGGCCGCGGCCTACGGGCCGGGCACCGACCCGCACGCGTTCTTCACCCACTCGGCGCGGGCGCTGCTGGAGGCGGCGCGGCGCTCCCGGTCGGGCAGGCTGATCGTGGTGGGGCTGGGCGGCCTGCTCACCGACGCCTCGGGGCGCCCCCTGGTCGACGCGCTGGGGGTGCCCGAGGAGTTCCGCCCGTTCTGCGACGGCCACGCGGCGGGCCTGGCCGAGCTGAGGGCGGGCGGGGCCGACGTGGACTGGCTCTACCTCAGCCCGGCGGGCGACTTCGACCACGGCGGCGACCGGCGCGGCGGCTACCGGGTGGTCGAGCACGGCGAGGTCGAGGCGCGGATCTCCTACCCGGACTTCGCCGTGGCCGTCCTGGACGAGACGGAGCGGCCCCGCCACCGGCGGGTCCACCTCGCCGTGACCTGGTGAGGGACGCGGGGGC
>NZ_JAJAQC010000102.1 GCF_027604915.1 Streptomonospora mangrovi | reverse complement strand
GCTCAAGCAGAACAGGGCGGTCGCGACCAGGTACGACAAGAGGGCCGCGGTCTATGACGGAACCGTCCAACTCGCCTCCATCCGCATCTGGCTGCGCGACCTCACCCGTTCAAAAAACACTGCCTAGGCGCGGCCGGCGGCCGGTGCGGTGCCGGCGCCCAGGGGCCGGGCCGCCGCCGAGCGGGCGAACCAGTCGATGGTGCGGCGCAGCCCCTCCTCCATGGAGACCCGCGGCACCCACCCCAGGGCCTGGGCGGCCAGGCCGATGTCGGGGCGGCGGAACCGGGGGTCGTCCACGGGCCGGCCCACCAGGACGATCTCGGAGTCCGACCCGCTCATGGAGCGCACCAGCTCGGCCAGGCGCAGCATCGAGAGCTCGTAGGGGCTGCCGATGTTGACCGGGCCGGTGAGGTCGGAGCCGGCCAGGGCCAGCAGCCCGGCGACGGTGTCCTCGACGTAGCAGACCGAGCGGGTCTGGAGGCCGTCGCCGGTGACGGTGATGGGCTCGCCGGCCAGCGCCTGGGAGATGAAGGCGGGGATGGCCCGCCCGTCGTCGGGGCGCATGCGCGGCCCGAAGCTGTTGAAGATGCGGGCGATGCCGATGTCGGCGCCGCGGCTGCGGTGGTAGGCCATGGTCAGCGCCTCGGCGTAGCGCTTGGCCTCGTCGTAGACGCTGCGCGGCCCCACCGGGTTGACGTTGCCCCAGTACCGCTCGTTCTGGGGGTGCTGGAGCGGGTCGCCGTAGACCTCGCTGGTGGAGGCCAGGACGAAGCGCGCGCCGTGCTCGGCGGCGAGGTCGAGGGCGTTGCGGGTGCCCTGGCTGCCGGCCTCCAGGGTCTCGATGGGCAGCCGCAGGTAGTCGCGCGGCGACGCGGCCGAGGCCAGGTGGAACACCAGGTCGACGCGGCCGGGTACGCGCAGCGGGCGCACGACGTCGGCCTCGACGCAGCGGAAGCCGTCGTGGGCGGCCAGGTGGCGGATGTTCTCGGCCGATCCGGTGACGAAGTTGTCGATGCAGACCACGTCGGCGCCCTCGGCCAGCAGCCGTTCGCACAGGTGCGATCCGACGAACCCGGCGCCGCCGGTGACGACGACGCGGCGGGCGCGTGCCTCAGTCATGGGTTCCCCCCTTGTTCACGGTGGCCCGGATCAGGGCCACGAGGTCTCCTCCGAGGAGCAGATGACCATCTCTCGCAGCTCGCAGCCGACGGGCTGGCGCAGGGCGAAGACCACGGCGCGGGCGACGTTGGCGGGCGCGTTGAGCCGGGCGTCGGGTCCGGGGCGGTAGGCGTCGGGGCGGTCGTCGAAGAAGTGGGTGTCCATGCCGCCGGGGACGAGCAGGGTCACGCCCACGCGCCCGGCCAGCTCGGCGGCCAGCGCCCGGGTGAACCCGACGACGCCGAACTTGGAGGCGCAGTAGGCGGTGGCGTCGCTGACGGCGCGCACGCCCAGGGTGGAGGCGCAGTCGACGACGGTGCCGCGGGTGGCCTCCAGGTGGGGCAGGGCCGCGCGCACCACCGAGGCGGTGCCGATGAGGTTGACCTGGACGACCCGCTCCCAGTCCTCGGCGGGGACCTTGGCCAGGGGGCCGCAGGAGTCGATCCCGGCGGCGTTGACGACGGCGTGCAGGCCGCCGTGCCGCCCGGCCAACCGCTCCACGGCGTCCTCGGTGGCGGCGCGGTCGGCGAGGTCGACGCGGACGAAGGGGTCGTCGCCCTCAGGGCGGGCGCGGTCGAGGATGAGCGGCTGCCCGCCTTCGGCGCGCACGGCCTCGGCCACGGCCGCGCCGAGGCCCGAGGCCCCGCCGGTGATCAGGGTGTTGCCCAGTGGGCGCATGTCGGCTCCTTTCGGATGGGTGGGGGCGTGCGCGGTGCGCCGCCGGGGCGGTGCGCGCACGGCGGGCGCGCGGGCGCCTGCGGACGGGCGGCGCGGCGGCGGGCCGCGCCGCGCGGCCCGGTCAGGGCGGGGTGCGGTCGCGGGCGGCCACCACGCGGGTGGTGGAGTGCCCCGGCAGCCGGGGCAGGATCACGACCTCGCCGCCCAGGCTCTCGACGACGTCGAGTTCGGGCAGCGCGGCGGCCTCGTAGTCGCCGCCCTTGACCCAGACGTCGGGCCGCAGCCGGGCGATGAGCCGGCTGGGCGTGGGCTCGTCGAAGACGGCGACCGCGTCGACGCAGTCCAGCGCCGACAGCACGCGGATGCGGTCCTCGGCGGAGTTGATCGGGCGGTCGGGGCCCTTGCGGGCGCGCACGGTGGCGTCGGAGTTGATGCACACGATGAGGCAGTCGCCCAGCGAGCGCGCGCGGCGCAGCAGGCTGACGTGGCCGGCGTGCAGCACGTCGAAGCAGCCGCCGGCGGCCACGACCTTGCCGCCGCTGCGCCGGACCCGCTCGGCCAGCTCGCCCGCGCTCTCGCCCAGGCCCAGCGGCAGCGCGCCGGCGATGGGCCCGGAGGCGGCGGTGCCGCCGGCGGCGCCGTTGCGCACGAACCGGGAGGCGGCCTGGACGCTCTCGGCCACGGCGTCGACCACGTCGGCGCCGGTGCGCAGCGCGCCGGCCGCCACCGCGCAGAAGCGGTCGCCGGCCCCGCAGGCGTCGGCCTCGGGCAGGCTCACCGGCGCCGCCAGGTGCTCGGTGCGGCCGTCGGCCGCGGCCCACACCGCGCCCTGGGCGCCCAGGGTGACCGCCACCGACTCCGCCCGCCAGGCGCGGGCGAGTTCGGCGGCGCGCGCGGCGGCGCGGGCGGGGTCGTGCGCCCCGGCCTCGGAGGCGTTGGGCGTGACCAGCGCCGCGCCGGGCACGGGCACCGGTCCGCGCGGGTGGGGGTCCCACACCAGCGGGACGGTTGCGGCGGCCCGCGCCAGGGCCGCGCGCACCCCGGGCAGCTCGGCCACGCCCCGGCCGTAGTCGGAGACCAGGACGGCGCCGGCGGCGGCGATGGCCGCGGCGGCGCGGTCCTGGCCCTCGGCGGGGTCGGGGCGGCCCTCGCCGTGGTCCACCCGCAGCGCGGTCTGCCCGCCGAACTGCACGCGGGTCTTGACGGGCGTGCCGCCGTCCAGCGGCAGCCGGACCAGGGTGACCGCGTCGCGCAGCAGGGCGGCGACCCGGTCGCCGGCGGGGTCCTGGGCCAGCGCGCAGACCAGGGTGACGGGGTGGCCGTCGCGGGCGGCCAGCCAGGCGGCCAGGGCGGCGCCGCCGGGGCGGTGCCGGGCGCTGGGCGAGTCGAGGACGGGGGCGGCGCCGCCGTGGCCGGTGGCGCGGCGCTCGCCGGTGAGGTCGACGTCGAGGAAGGCGTCGCCCACCACGACCAGCGGCGGCCGGGGCGCGGGGCTCACGCCGAGCCGTCCTCGGCCAGCCGCGCGGCGTGCGCGGGGGCGGGCACCGCGGCGGCGCAGGTGTCGTCGACCGCCGCGCACAGCAGGTGGATCAGCGACAGGTGGACCTCCTGCACGGTGGCGGAGTCGGCCGAGGGCACCCGCACGGCGTCGTCGCAGGCCGCCAGCAGCGCGCTGGGGGCCTCGCCGGTGAGCGCCCAGGTGGTCATGCCGATCTCGCGGGCGGCGGCCGCGGCCGCCACGATGTTCTCGCTGGCGCCGCTGGTGGACAGGCACACCAGGGTGTCGCCGGGGCGCCCGTGGGCGCGGACCTGGCGGGCGAACACCTCGCGGTAGCCGTAGTCGTTGGCGATGGCGGTGACGCTGGAGGTGTCGGCGTGCAGCGCGATGGCCGACAGCGGGACGCGCTCACCGCGGAAGCGGCCGGTGAGTTCGGCGGTGAGGTGCTGGGCCTCGGCGGCGCTGCCCCCGTTGCCGCAGGCCAGCAGGCGGCGGCCCTGGGACAGCTCACGGCCCAGGCGGCGCCCCCACCGCTCGACGCGGTCGGCGTCGACGCGGTCCAGGACGCTGCGCAGTTCGCGCAGGCGGGCGTGCATCAGATGCCTCCTGTGGGGGTGTCGGTGGCGTGCGGCGCGCCGGCGAGGGCGGGGACCTCGTGTCCACGCTCGCGCAGGACGCGCTCGTAGCACTCCTCGGTCTGGCGGGCGACCAGCGGCCAGGTGTAGCGCACGGCCGCGCGGTCGGCGGCGGCGATGCCCAGGCTTTCGCGGGTGACCGGGTCGGCGAGCAGGGTGCGCAGCCAGAAGGCCAGCGCGCGGGGCTCGCGCGGCGGCACGAGCCGGCCGGTGACGCCCTGCACGACGGTGTCGAGGTGGCCGCCCACGTGCGAGGCGATCACCGCGACGCCGCAGGCCATGGCCTCGACGGTGCTCATGCCGAAGGGTTCGTACCAGGGGACGTTGACCGCGAGGTCGGCCGAGCGCAGCAGCGCGGGGACGTCCTGGCGGGCCACGCCCCCGGTGAAGCGGACGCGGTCGGCCACCCCGGCCGCCTCGGCGGCCTCGCGCAGCCGCCCGATCTGGGGGTCGGTGTCCATGCGCTCGGGCGGCGCGCCGCCGGCGATGACGAGTTCGGCCTCGGGCACGGCGGCCAGCGCGCCGATGACGGTGCACACGCCCTTGCGGGGCACCAGCCGGCCCAGGCACAGGACGCGGGGGCGGTCGCCGCGTTCGGCGGCGGGGCCCTCGGGGCGGAACCGCTCGGGGTCGACGGCGCAGGGCACCACCGCGATGCGTTCGCCGGGGACGTTCCAGGTGCGGAGTTCGCGGCGCTCCTCCGAGGAGGTCGCGATGACAAGGGCGGCCCGGTGGGCGATGTCGAACTCGGTGTCCTCGCGCTCGGCGGGGCTGGTGTCCTCAGGGCCCTGGTGGCGGCGCTTCTCGGCGCCCAGGGCGTGGAAGGTCTGCACGACGGGCACGCCGGCGGTGGCGGCGGCGTCGAGGGCGGCCCGGCCGCTCATCCAGTAGTGGGCGTGCACGATGTCGGGCCGGTCGCGGTCCCATGCGTCGGCCAGGTGGCGGGCGAACTCCGGCATGTGGCGGGGCAGGTCGTCCTTGCTGACCGGCGCGGGCGGCCCGGCGTCGACGTGGTGGACGCGCACGCCGGGCGCGAAGTCGGCCGTGGCCGGGGCGTCGGGGTCGCTGCGGCGGGTGTGGACCGTCACCTCGTGGCCGCGCGCGCCCAGGGCGCGGGCCAGTTCGGCGACGTGGACGTTCTGGCCGCCGGTGTCCTCTTCTCCGAGCAGGGCCAGCGGGCTGGCGTGCTCGGAGACCATGGCGATCCTCACCGTGTCACCTCCAGGAGAAGCCGGTCCCAGTCGTTGAGGAACCGGTCGAGCGAGTAGCGGCGGAGTGCGGCGGCGCGGGCGGCCTGCCCCGTCTCCCGCGCCATCGGCGGGTCGTGGAGCAGGTCGCGCAGCGCGGCGCACAGCGCCTCGACGCGGGTGCTCACGACCCCCGCGTCGGCCGGTACGGCCTCGCGCGCCTCGGTGGTGGCGAGCGCGAGGACGGGGAGCCCCAGGAGCATGGCCTCGATGAGGGACAGGCCCAGGGAGGTCCAGCGGAGGGGGTGGAGGTAGGCCCGGCGGCGGGCGAGGTCGTCGTGCATGCTCGCCTGGGGCGGGTCGTCGTAGGCGCGCAGCCGGTCGGGGGCCAGGCCCAGCCGCTCCGGCAGGCCGGCCACGCCCATGCCGAACACGTCGAGGGGGCCGGCCGCGGCGAAGCGGGGCAGCAGGTCGGTGCCGGTGACGCGCCAGCGGCGCAGGGGTTCGTTGATCGCCACGCCCGCGCGCGGGATGTCGCCGGTGTAGCGGTAGCCGGGGTCGACCACGCCGTGCTCGATCACGGTGGTGGGCGCGCGGCCGCAGTCCCAGAACAGGTCGTTGAAGTGGGTGACGTGGACGACGGGGATGTCGGAGCGGTCGGCCAGCGGGTGGCGGGTGCGCGGGACGTCGCCCTGGGGGGTGTTGTGCTCGACGTAGACGGCGGGGAGGTCGCGGCCGGGCCGGCGGCCCAGCCAGCGCTCGGCGAGGTCGAGTTCGTGGGGCCGCTGGAGGACCACCGCGTCGACGGGTTCGTCGGCGAGGCGTTCGGGCGCGACCTCCACGGCGGTGTCGGGCCAGGTCCAGGTGCGGGCGCGGCCCCGGCCGTCGGGGCCGCGGTCGGGTGTGGCGGGCAGCAGGCAGTGGTGGCGCCCGTGCACGAAGGACGTGGTCCAGGAGCCGTGCACGTGCCACATCAGGACCCGCAGGGTGCGCGCGGGGCGCGCTGCGGCCGGCGGCGCGGTGCGGAGTTCGCCCAGGGTCATGTCGGGTCTCCCGTGAGGTCGGCGACGGCGGCGAGGACGTGGTCGGGGGTGAGTCCGGAGACGCAGGGGTGGCCGGGCACGGGGCAGTCGCGGGCGCGGGTGCCCCGGCAGGGGGCGTCCTGGTCGCCGAGCACGCGCACGGGCACGCCCTGGGGCGCCCACGCCGAGGCGGGCACGACCGGCGCGAACACCGAGACGACGGGGGTGCCCACGGCGGCGGCCAGGTGCGCGGCGCCGGTGTTGCCGCTGACGAGCACCGAGGCGCCGGCCAGCACGCCGGCGAGTTCGACCAGCTTGGTGCGCCCGCCGAGGTCCAGGGCGGCGCCGCCGGCCACGGCGGCGGTGTCGGCGCGCTCGGAGTCGGTGCCGGTGACCACGACGCGGTGGCCCCGCGCGGCCAGCGCCGCGACGGTGCCGGCGGCCAGGTGGCGGGGCACGGCGCGGGCGGCGGCCGAGGCGCCGGGGTGCACGGCGACGTAGCCGGGCGGGCCGGCCAGGTGCGCGGTGTCGGGCAGGGGGCGGCGCACGGCCGGGGTGCCGGGGTCGCCGGGCGGCAGCCGGTAGCCGGCGGCCTCGGCGAGGTCGAGCATGCGCCGGGCCTCGGGCGCGCCCCAGGCGCCGCGGTGGCGCAGGTCCAGCAGCGAGCCGGGGTAGTCGTCGCTGACGGCGCCGATCCAGGGCACCCCGGCCAGGCGCAGCAGCAGGGCCAGCGGCAGCCCCGACTGGTGGAAGGAGGTCAGGATCAGCGCGGCCGAGGGCGCCTCGGCGCGCACGGCGGCGATGAGGGCGTCGGTGCGGGCGGGATCGACCGGTGGGGGCTCGGGGTCGATCCAGGGCGCGCACCACTCGATGACGCGGTCGACGCCGGGCAGCAGGTCGGCGGCGGCCCGGCCGCGCGGGCCGGCGAGCATCACGACGCGGTCGGCGCCGGCGGCGACCGCGCGGACGGCGGGGCCGGCCAGCAGCACGTCGCCGACGTTGTCGAGGCGGGCGACCAGGGCGGTGCCGCCGCGGGGCGCCGGGGCGGCCGAGGGGACGGGGGCGGCGGGGGTCATCGCGCCTCCGCCCGGAGCACGCGGCGGACGGCGGCGGCGAGGTGCGGCGCGGTTTCGGGCGCGGCGGCGGTCTCCTCGGGGCGGGTGCGGCCGTTGGGCACCAGGATGCCCCGGGCGCCGGCGGCGCGGGCGGCCGCCATGTCGGCGCCGATGTCGCCGATGACCACGCATTCGGCGGGGTCCACCCCCAGCGCGGCGGCGGCCTGGTGGACCAGCCCGGGGCGGGGCTTGCGGCAGTCGCAGCCGTCGGCCTCGCCGTGGGGGCACACGCACCACACGTCGAAGGGGCCCAGCCGGGCCTCGACGGCGGCGTTGACCTCCTGAAGTTGGTCGGGGGTGATGAGCCCGCGCGCCACACCCGACTGGTTGCTGACCACGCCCAGCCGCAGCCCGGCGGCGCGGACGCGGTCGAGGGCCTCGCGGGCGCCCTCGACGGGCCGGACCTTGCCGGGTTCGGCGTTGTAGGGGACGTCGTGGACGAGGGTGCCGTCGCGGTCGAACAGCACCGCCTTGACGGGCCGGGCGCGGTGGGGGCGGGCGGCGCGGTGGCGCCACTCCCCCGCCAGTCGCTGCGCGCACGCGGCGGGCGGGATGAGCGCGCTGGTGGCGGCCATGCGCCAGATCTCGGCGGGGGTGCGCGGCCCCGGCGCGATGCGCCGCCAGGCGAACTCGGCGGTCATGGCGGCCCAGACCAGGCCGAGCCCGGCGGCGGCCGCGCGGGAGGCGCGGGCGGTGCGGGCCAGGCCCGGGGCGGGGGCGGCGGCCCGGCGGAGGGCCGGCAGGGCTGCGGCAGCGGCCGCGGCCGCGGCCGCCGGTGCGGGCAGGGCGCGGACGCTCAGCGCGGCGGCGGCCCGCGCCGTTCGGGTCGCGGGCGCGGGGGGCCGCGGCGG
>NZ_JAJAQC010000101.1 GCF_027604915.1 Streptomonospora mangrovi | reverse complement strand
GCCGCCCGGCCCGGCGCGGTCGCGGGGGCGGGGGGCCGGTGCGACCGCGCCCGCCGGGCCGCCGCGCCCGCGCGGCCGCCCCGCTCCGCGCCTTCGGCCGCGTGCCCGGCGCCGCCGCCCGCCCCGAACGTGTCGGGAAGCACGGCACTTCCCGCGCGGATGGGGCGTTGTCGTAGTCAGCGGACCCGCCCCGGCTCGGCCTCCGGCCCGGGACGGCCCACCGGATCGGGGCGTCGGCGGGGGAGGGCTCGCGCGGTAGCAGGTTCGAGGCCGGGCGCAGGGCGCGGCCGTGGCGGCCCACCGCGCATGTGAGCGGTCTGGGCGGGCACCCCGTAGGGACGGGGCACGGTGGCGCACCTGCACCCAGACCACACACGATGCGGGGGTCTCCTTCACCATGGCGTCGCGCACTCTTCTGGTGACCAACGACTTCCCCTCGCGCGGAGGGGGCGACGACACGTTCGGCTGCGCGCTGGCGCGGCATCTGGCCGGACCCGACGGCGAGGGGGCGGTGGTCCACACCTTCCGCTCCGGCAGCGGCGGGTTCGACGACCTTCAGGAGTTTCCCGTCGAACGCGACGGCGGTCCCCGGCTGATGCCGACCCGCCGCACCGTCCGGCGGATCACCGAGCTGATGCGGGGATACGACTGCGACCGCGTGCTGCTGGCCGAGGCGCCGCTGGGCCTGATGGCGGCCCCGCTGCGCGCCGAGGGCGTCGGCGAGGTCGTCGCCGCCACGCGCGGGGTCGGCCGGTGGGGTCCGGCGGCCACCTCCATGCTGCGGCGCATCGGCGGCGGCGCCGACGTGGTCGCCTACCCCGGGGAGTCCCAGCGCCCGCTGGTGCAGCAGGCGCTGCCGCCCGGCAGCGGCGCCCGCCTGGTCCGCCTGGCGCCGGGCGTGGACACCGCCGCGTTCCGCCCCGGCCTGGACGGCGGCGACCTGCGCGAGCGCTTCGACCTGGGCGAGGGCCAGGTGGTGCTGTGCGTGGGCCGGCTGGACAAGCGCGCCGGGGTCGACACCCTGATCCGGGCCATGACCTGGCTGCGCCCGCGCTTCCCCGGCGTGCGGCTGCTGGTGGCCGGCGAGGGCCCCGACCGGCGGCGGCTGCGCGCGCTGGCGGCGTGGGCCGGGGTGGAGCGCTCGGTGGTGTTCGCGGGCGCGTGCGGCCCGGCGGAGCTGCCGGGGCTGTGCGCGGTGGCCGACGTGTTCGCGCTGCCGGGCCGCCCCGGGTCGCCCGGCCGGGGCATGATGCCGGGCGCGGGGCTGCTGGAGGCGGCCGCCTGCGGGCTGCCGGTCCTGGCCGGTGTCGACGGCGGCGCCCAGGACCTCGTCCGCCACGGCGAGACCGGGTACGTGGTCGACGGCGGCAACGCCCGCTCGGTGGCCGCGCACCTGACCCGCCTGCTGGCCAACCCCGAGGCCGCACGCGCCATGGGCGAGCGCGGCCGGCGGTGGGTGCTGGCGGAGTGGACCTGGGACCGGGTGCTGGCCCGGCTGGAGGCGGCGCCGGCGGCGGCCTGAGCCGGGCGCGGCGCAGACCGCGTGGCGCGGGGCGGGGCGGCCGACGGCCGCCCCGCCCTGTGTGTGCCGGGCGCCCGCCGCTGAGGAGCGGGCGGGGCGTGGCCGGGCCGCGGCCGGCGCGGAGGCGCGGGCGGGGCCGGGGGGAGCGGCCGGGGTGGCGTGCGCCACTATATAGTTGGACATCCTACTATCCGGCCGGTCACCGCGTGGCCCGCGCACACAGACACAGGAGTCGGCATGGCCGTAGAGCGTACGCTGCCCACCTCCGAGGCCCAGGACCTGCTCGACCTCACCCGCGGAATCGCCGACAAGGAGCTGGCGCCGCGCGCCGCCCCCGACGAGGAGGCCGGCGCCTTCCCCCGCGACGTGTTCGCGCTGCTGGGGCGTTCCGGGCTGCTCGGTCTGCCCTACCCCGCCGCCTACGGCGGCGGCGACCAGCCCTACGAGGTCTACCTCCAGGTGGTCGAGGAGTTGGCCGCCCGGTGGCTGGCCGTGGGGCTGGGGGTCAGCGTGCACACCCTCTCCTGCTTTCCCGTCGCCGCCTACGGCACCGACGCCCAGCGTGCCGACCTGCTGCCCGACATGCTCGGCGGCGCCCAACTGGGCGCCTACTGCCTGTCGGAGTCCCACGCCGGGTCCGACGCCGGGGCGCTGGCCACCCGCGCCGAGCCCGAGCCCGGCGCCGTGCCGGCCCCCCGCGCCGGCGCCGCCGAGGCCGGCCCCGACGCGGAGCCCGCCGGGGTGCCCGAGGCCCCCGGCTACCGGATCACCGGCGCCAAGTCCTGGATCACCCACGGCGGGGCCGCCGACTTCTACACCCTCTTCGCCCGCACCGGCGGCCCCGGCTCCGGGCGCGAGGGCATCAGTTGCTTCCACCTGCCCGCCGCGACCCCCGGCATCAGCGCCGACCCGCCCGAGCGCAAGATGGGCATGTCCGCCTCGCCCACGGCCGTGGTGCGCTTCGAGGACGTCCGCGCCGCGCTCGAATCCCGCATCGGGGCCGAGGGCCAGGGCTTCGCCATCGCCCTGGCCGCGCTGGACTCCGGGCGCCTGGGCATCGCCGCCTGCGCGGTGGGGGTGGCCCAGGCCGCCCTGGACCTCGCCCTGGCCCACTCGCGCGAGCGCCACCAGTTCGGCCGGCCGATCGGCGACTTCCAGGGCCTGTCCTTCCTGCTGGCCGACATGGCCACCCAGACCGCCGCCGCCCGCGAGCTGTACCTGGCGGCCGCCCGCCGCCGCGACGCCGGCCGCCCCTTCGCCACCCAGGCGGCCATGGCCAAGCTGTTCGCCACCGACACCGCCATGCGCGTCACCACCGACGCCGTGCAGGTGCTGGGCGGCGCCGGCTACACCCGCGACCTGCCCGCCGAGCGGCTGATGCGCGAGGCCAAGGTGCTCCAGATCGTGGAGGGGACCAACCAGATCCAGCGGATGGTCATCGGCCGCGCCCTGGCGCGCGAGGCGCGCACCACCGAGGGGCCCGCCGGCCGCTGACCGCCGCCCCGGGCACGGGAGCGGACACGAGTTCATAACAGGGACATAGCGAGCACTGTCGTCTCGGCACATCGGCTGATACAAGAGGGCAGGAGCTGATGTGGGGCAGCGCACACACCCGTCCAGCGGGGCCGGGTGCGTCTGCCCGTGGCGCGGACGACCGCCCCGGCGGCGCTACCGGTGGGGCGTATCGGACGGAGGCGAAGTGGCGCAAGTCAGACTTGCCGGTATCGGCAAGACCTATCCGGACGGCACGAGCGCGGTGAAAGGGCTCGACCTCGACATCGCCGACGGGGAGTTCCTCGTCCTCGTCGGCCCCTCCGGATGCGGCAAGACGACGGCCCTGCGCATGGTCGCGGGCCTGGAGGAGATCACAGCGGGCACGCTCACCATCGGGGAGCGCGTGGTCAACCGCACCCCCGCGCGCGACCGCGACGTCGCCATGGTCTTCCAGAGCTACGCGCTCTACCCGCACCTGTCGGTGCGCGACAACATCGGCTTCGGCCTCCAGTTGCGCAAGCTGCCCAAGAGCGAGATCAAGACCCGCGTGGAGGCCGCGGCCGCGACGCTTGGCCTCACCGAGCACCTGGACCGCCGCCCGCGCAACCTCTCCGGCGGCCAGCGCCAGCGCGTGGCCATGGGCCGCGCGATCGTGCGCCAGCCCCAGGCGTTCCTCATGGACGAGCCGCTGTCCAACCTCGACGCCAAGCTGCGCGTGCAGATGCGCGCCGAGATCTCGCGCATCCAGCGCGACCTGGGCGTCACGACCATCTACGTCACCCACGACCAGGTCGAGGCCATGACCCTGGGCGACCGGGTCGCGGTGATGAAGAAGGGCGTGCTCCAGCAGGTCGCCCCGCCCCAGGAGCTGTACCTGCGCCCGGCCAACATCTTCGTCGCCGGGTTCATCGGCTCGCCCGCCATGAACCTGCTCCAGGGCCGCCTGGTCGCCGAGGGCGGCGCCCTGCGGCTGGAGTTGGGCGGGCAGACGCTGGCCGTGCCCGCCGCCCTGGCCGCCGAGCGGCCCCGGCTGCGCGAGTACGCCGGCCGCGACATCGCCGTGGGCATCCGACCCGAGGACATGGAGGACGCCGCCCTGGGCGGCGGCGACGACGGCGCCGTGCTGGCCTCCACCACCGACCTGGTCGAGGCGCTGGGCTCGGAGCTGCTGGTGCACTTCCGCCTGGCCGCGCCGCCGGTGGTCACCGAGGACACCCGGGAGCTGGCCCGCGACGCCGGCGCCGACGACCTCGACACCGCCGCCCCCGACAGCGACGTCATCGCCAAGTTCAGCCCCCGCTCCACCACCGCGCCCGGCAGCCCGGTCCGGGTGCGCGTGGACACCGAGCGCCTCTACTTCTTCGACCCCGTCACCGGCGAGGCCATCTGGGGAGAGCCGGCTCCCGCACCGCAAGCCAAGGAGGGTACCCATGCCTGAGCACCAGTGGAGAGGCCGCGGCGCGCTCGCGGTCGCGGCGGCCGGCGCGCTCGTCGCCGCCTCCGCATGCAGCCCCGGGTCCACCCCCGGGGCGGGATCCGGTGAGCTGGCCGGCGTCGAACTCCTGGTCGCGGCCAAGTGGACCGGCGTCGAGCAGGACAACTTCACCGAGGTCCTGGCCGCCTTCGAGGAGGAGACCGGCGCCACCGTCAACTACGAGTCCACCGGCGAGGACACCGGCGCCTACCTCGGCCCCAAGATCGAGGCCGAGGAGCCGCCGGACGTCGCGATCCTGCCCCAGCCCGGCCTGGTCGCCGAGTACGCCGAGCAGGAGGCGCTGGTGCCGCTCTCGGGCGAGGCCGCCGGCGCCCTGGAGGAGAACTACACCGACTACTGGCGCGAGCTGGGCTCGGTCGACGGCGAGGCCTACGGCGTGCTGCTCAAGGCCGCCCACAAGTCCATCGTCTGGTACCGCCCCGACTCCTTCGAGGAGGCCGGGGTGAGCGCCCCCGAGACCTGGGACGACCTCACCGGCGAGACCGCCACCACCCTCTCCGACGCCGGCATCACCCCCTTCTCCATGTGCGGCGCCTCGGGCTGGACCCTCACCGACTGGTTCGAGAACGTCTACCTGTCCCAGCACGGCCCCGAGGCCTACGACCAGCTCGTCGCCCGCGAGATCCCCTGGGACGACGACACCGTCGTGGAGACCCTGGAGACCCTCGGCGAGGTCTGGGGCGAGGAGGACTGGCTGGCCGGCGGCACCGACGGCGCGGTCCAGACCGACTTCCCCACCTGCGTCACCGAGGTCTACGGCCAGGAGAACGCCGCCATGGTCTATGAGGCCGACTTCGTGGCGGCCAGCGCCCAGGAGGCCGGCGCCACCGTCGGCGAGGACGCCCAGGCGTTCCCCTTCCCGGCCGTGGGCGAGGACCCGCCGGTTGTGGTCGGCGGCGACATCGCCGTGGCCATGACCGAGAAGGAGGGCGTGCAGCAGCTCATGGCCTACCTCGCCTCGCCCGAGGCCCAGACCACCTGGGCCGGCCTGGGCGGCTACCTGTCGGCCAACTCCGAGGTGCAGCCCGACGCCTACCCCGACGAGTTCACCCAGACCCTGGCCCAGACCATCCTGGAGGCCGGCGACAACGTCCGCTATGACCTCTCCGACCAGGTGCCCAGCCAGTTCGGCGCCACCGAGGGCAAGGGCATGTGGGCGGTCCTCCAGGACTACCTGCGCGACCCCTCCGACCCCGAGGCCGCGGCGGCCGACCTGGAAGAGGCCGCCGCCTCGGCCGAGTGACCCGCCCGGGCCGCCCGCGCGCCGGGCGGCCCGCCCCCACCCATCAGGACGAGTCGACACGAGAAGTGGGTCCGTTCGATGACGACCACTGACGAGCCCTCGGCGCCGGGCCAGGCCGGCGCGGCCGGGGGGAGCGGGCGCCTGGGCCCGCCCCCGTGGCTGGCGCTGGTCTTCCTGCTGCCCGCGCTGCTGTTCCTGGGCGCCTACATCATCTATCCCATCGTTTTCTCGGTGTACCGCAGCCTGTGGGACGCCCCCGGGCTGGAGTTCGTCGGGCTGGACAACTACGTCCGGATGTTCACCCGCCCCGACACCTTCATCGCGCTGCGCAACAACGTGATCTGGCTGATCGTGGCGCCGGCCCTGGTGACGGTCGCCGGGCTGATCTTCGCCGTGCTCACCGAGCGCATCCGCTGGGCCACCGCCTTCAAGATCGTCATCTTCATGCCGATGGCGATCTCGTTCCTGGCCTCGGGCGTGATCTTCCGGCTGGTCTACGAGCAGGACCCCGAGAGCGGCCTGGCCAACGCGGTCATCACCACCGTCCACGACACGTTCTCGCCCAGCGCCGCCTACCCCGATGCCCGGCCCCGGCCGGACGGCCCCGTGGAGCCGGCCGGGGACGTCTACGTGCTGGAGTCGTGGGCCCAGCCCGGCCGGTCCGTGCTGGTCCCGCTGGTGGGCGTGAGCGCCGAGGAGGTACCCGCCGAGGCCGAGCCCGCCGCCGAGGCCGAAACCCGCCCGGGCGCCATCACCGGCACCGTGTGGGTGGACTTCACCCGCGGCGGAGGCGGCGAGGAGGGCGCCATCGACCCCTCCGAGAGCGGCCTGCCGGCCATGGAGGTGCAGGCGTGGATGGACGGCGAACTGTACGCCACCGCCATGACCGGCCCCGACGGCACCTTCGCGCTCACCGGCCTGGAGGACGGCGACTACACGGTCCAACTGGCGGCGGAGAACTTCACCGAGCCCTACAACGGGCTCAACTGGCTGGGTCCCACCCTCATCACGCCCTCCATCATCGCCGCCTACCTGTGGGTGTGGGCGGGCTTCGCGATGGTGCTCATCGCCGCCGGGCTCGCGGCCATCCCGCGCGACGCGCTGGAGGCCGCGCGGGTCGACGGCGCCACCGAGTGGCAGGTCTTCCGCCGCGTCACCGTGCCGCTGCTCTCGCCGGTGCTCATGGTCGTCTTCGTGACGCTCATGATCTACGTCCTGAAGATCTTCGACCTGGTGTTCGTCATCGCGCCGGGATCGGTGCGCGCCGACGCCAACGTGCTGGCCCTGGAGATGTGGCAGGTCTCCTTCGGCGTCAACGACCAGGGGCTGGGCAGCGCGCTCGCGGTGTTCCTGCTCGTGCTGGTCGTGCCCGCGATGATCTTCCAGATCCGCCGCTTCCGCCGGGAGGAGTCATGACCACGCAGGCCCAGGCCGGCCCCGCCGAAAGCCCTGACCTGGCCTTGGGCGCCCCGCGGCGCTCGGTGGCCGCGCGCATCGTCGCCCGGCTGGGCTCGGGCGCCGCGCAGGTGCTGCTGATCGTCATCGGGCTGTTCTGGCTGGTGCCCACCCTGGGGCTGCTGGTGGCCAGCCTGCGTTCGCCCCAGGACAACAGCGCCTCGGGCTGGTGGACGGTCCTCACCGAGCCCTCCCAGATCACCCTGGAGAACTACGCGGGCCTGCTGGACAACGGCGACTTCGTCGCGTCCTTCACCAACACCGTGCTGATCACCGTGCCGGCCACCGTGATCATCGTGGTGGTGGCGGCGCTGGCGGCCTACGCCTTCGCCTGGCTGGAGTTCCCCGGCCGCGACTGGCTGTTCCTGGGCGTGGTGGGGCTGCTCGTGGTGCCCCTCCAGGTGGCCCTGGTGCCCATCTCCAGCCTGTACGGCGGCACGCCGCTGTACGGGACCATCCCGGCCGTGGTGCTGTTCCACGTCGGGTTCGGGCTGCCGTTCGCGATCTTCCTGCTGCGCAACTTCTTCGCGGCCATCCCGCGCGACCTGCTGGAGGCCGCGCGCATGGACGGCGGCAAGGAGTTCACCATCTTCCGCAGGGTGATCCTGCCGCTGGGCGGCCCGGCGATCGCCTCCCTGGGTATCTTCCAGTTCCTGTGGGTGTGGAACGACCTGCTGGTGGCCCTGGTGTTCGCGGGGGAGTCCAGCCAGCCCATGACCGTGGCGCTCCAGTCGGAGATGCGGCAGTTCGGCGCGAACATCGACGTGATCGCCGCGGGGGCGTTCCTGTCGATGGTGGTGCCGCTGATCGTGTTCTTCGCCTTCCAGCGGTACTTCGTGCAGGGCGTCATGGCCGGCGCGGTGAAGTAGCGCCGACGACGCGGTGGTGCGGGCGGGCCGCCGGCCCGCCGCACCACCCACGGCACGCCGCGGGCCCCGGGACAGGGTCC
>NZ_JAJAQC010000100.1 GCF_027604915.1 Streptomonospora mangrovi | reverse complement strand
CGGGCGGTGCCCGCCGCCCGGCGGCCGGCCCGGGGCCGCGCGGACGGGGCGGGGGCGGGCGCCGGCCCGGCCGCCGGGGCGGCCGGGGTACGCGACGCGGTGCGCTCCGCCTCGTCCATGCGGCCGGGGTCGCGGCCGGGCTCGGTCACCCGGTCAGTACCGCTCGCGCGCGCCGCCGCCGGCGATCATCAGCACGGCGCCCACGCCGAGCAGGGCCACGCCGGCGACGAGCAGGACGATGGGCACGGTGGTGCGCAGCAGGGGCAGGACGGTCATGCCCTGGCGGGCGTTCTCGATGTTGTTCTCGATGGTCTGCTCGTCCCAGATCATCTCGCCGTCGAAGAGCACCAGCCGCTCCTCGCCGTCGACCACGACCGCGCGGTGCTGGTCCTCGCTGAGGCCGATGGGGGCGCCGGTGGTGGGCTCGATCCAGTAGGTGCGGGTGATGCTGTACATCTCGTCGCCGGTGACGTCGCCCTCCTGGTCCATGCCCAGCAGGTCGGCCGGCAGGGTGCGCTCGCCGATCTTGACGTCCTCGATGACCTGCTCGAACCGGTAGGTCTCGACGCCGTTGACCTCCTCGACGCCCTGGAAGGTGATGGGGCGGGTCAGCCGGCTGGTGGTGTCGAAGAACTCGTAGTCGCGCTGCTCGGTGAGGAAGGGGAACTTGTAGATCTGGCCGCTCTGCTCGACCGCGTCGTCGTTGACCGAGGCGTCGCAGCAGTCCACGCCCTCGCCGGTGACGCGGTCGTGGCCGGCCCGGCGGTAGGTGGACTGGAAGGCGAAGTCGCGCTCGATGTCCTCGACCCAGGTGAACTGGTCCCACACCGCGATGTCGTCGGAGCTGGCCGCCACGTCGCCGCGCACCGTGGTGTAGGCCTCCACGGTGGCGTTCTCGATGGACTCCATCTCCTCGGCGTTGAAGTAGGTGACGCCCTCGCCGTGGTTGACGGTCCGGCTGTACTGGTCGAGCGGTGCCCGCATGAGGGATTCGGCCATCCAGTACCGCAGCATGGGAGCCAGGGCCAGGCAGAAGACCCCCAGTGCGATGCAGACGACCGCGACGGTACGGCGCATTAGCCCTCCTGGGCGACATGGGCGGAGCTGGATTTTCGGGTAGAGTACCGCCCCATACTGGACAGAGTCACCACGGCGTGGCTGAATATTTATAACCGGTTCTAGTCCGCACGCGCGGCGCGATTAAGCGGCTCGGCAGTTTGAACCGGCACCCCCGAGAAGAACCCGTTGCACCGAACGGCCGCCGTGCGGCCCCCCGCAGCCCGCGCCGGCCGCACCGGGCCGGGCGGCGGCACACGACACGGCACGACACGGGAGGAGGCCGCCGGTGAGCGCGTCGCCCCAGGACCCCTCCGCGCCGGAGGACAGCGAGGCAGGCGGCCCGCACCGCGCGCCCCGCCTGCCCCGCGTGCCCCGGGTCCTCGACGGCACCGACCCCGCCGCCGCCCAGGACCGCGCGCCCGGCCCCGTGGCGGGCGCGGAGGCGGAGGGCGGGGTGAAGGGCGGCGCCGAGGCGGCGGGCGGCCCGGGCACCGGCGCCGAAGCCGGGCTGCCGCAGGTGCGCGGGCACGTCGAGGCGCTGGACGGCGTCCGGGCGCTGGCCGCGCTCATGGTCCTGGTCTTCCACGTCGCCATCGAGACCGGCGCCGCGCTGGCCCCCGGGGTGCTGGGCGCCCTGCTGGCCACCGGCGAACTCGGGGTGCCGCTGTTCTTCGCGCTGTCGGGGCTGCTGCTGTACCGCCCCTGGGCGCGCGCGGCGTTCGACGACACCCCGCTCCCCCGGGCGCGCCCCTACCTGTGGCGGCGCGCGCTGCGCGTGCTGCCCGCCTACTGGCTGGTGGCCGTGGTCGCGCTGCTGCTGTGGTCGCGCGAGCACCTGAACTCGGGCGCGGTGTGGGCCCAGGTCATGACGCTGACCTACGTCTTCGACACCGACCCCTGGTACGTGGGCACCGGCCCCTACGGGCTGGGCCAGACCTGGAGCCTGTCGGTCGAGGCCACCTTCTACGCCCTGCTGCCGCTGCTGGCCCTCCTCCTGCACCGCGCGGCGGCGCGCGGACGCCCCGGCCCGGCGGTGCGCGGGCGGCGGCTGCTGGTGGGGCTGGCGCTGATCACCGCCGTGGGGGTGCTGGCCCTGCTGCCGCAGTACTATCCCGAGCCGCGCCCCTACATGTACGCCTGGCTGCCGCGCTGCCTGGGCATGTTCGCGGTGGGGATGGGGCTGGCGGTCCTGGGCGAGTGGGCCTGGCGCGAGGGCGGAAAGGCCGGTGCGGCGGACGGCCCCGTGCGGCGGTTCTGCCGGACCCTGCCGCGCGCCGCCACCCTGTGCTGGCTGCTGGCGGGTGCCATGTACCTGCTCGCGGCCACGCCCGCCGCCGGTCCCCGGTTCGTCGGCGTGGACGGGTTCTGGATCTCCCTGGTGAGCATGGCGACCTCGATGGGGTTCGCGTTCTTCGTCATCGCCCCGGTCGCCCTGCGCCCGGCCCGCCCCGCAGGGCCGCCGCCGGTGCGGGCGGGCGGCGGCGCCTGGCTGGAGGCGCTGCTCGGGCACCGGGTGATGCGCTACCTGGGCCGGATCTCCTACGGCGTCTTCCTGTGGCAGTTCATCGTGCTCTACCTGTGGCGCGACTTCACCGGCCAGGAGATCTTCACCGGGTCGTTCTGGCTCGACGTCATCCCGGTCGCGGCGGGCACGGTCGTCCTCGCCGACCTCACCTACCGCTTCGTGGAGCGCCCCGCCCGCCACTGGTACGGCGCCGCGGACGGCGGACGCCGCAAGAACCGCTCGGGCCCCCGCCGTCCCCGCACCCCGGTCAACTAGCCGTACCGACCAGGGGTTTCACGGCATTTCGCCGGGCCGGGCACGCGGGCGTCGATCCGCGCCCCGGCGGCCGCTCACCGCCGATGCGCGCCCACGGCCTCAGTCGCCGCCCTCGCCGTCGCCGCCGCCGTCGCGACGGCCCTCGCCCCCGCCGTCGCCGTTGCCGCCGTCGCCGTCCCGCCCCTGCGGCCGGCCACCCTCGCCCTCGCCCTGGTCCTCGCCCTCCTCCTGGGCGTCCTCCGCCCAGGGGTCGCCCTCCGTCACCGGCTGCAACTCCCCGAAGGTCACCCACCGCATGCACAGCGCGTCCTCATCGGTGTGCAGCACCAACTGGTCGCCCGCGCCGTCCAGCGGCAGGTACCAGACGCCGCCGTCGGGCGCGGCGGGCAGGCGCGTGGTCTCCCACCGGTCGCCGAGCACGGCGCCCACCTCGGTGGCCCGCTCGGAGGTGTAGGCGATCGACAGCACCAGCGTGGGGCCGCCCAGGGACTCCACCGGCCACATCACCTGGCCGCCGAAGGTCAGCACGCACTCCTCGTCCTCGGGCGGGCCGAAGAACGCGCTGCCCTCCACCGGCTCGCCCGGCACCAGGTACCCCGCGTCGTTGAACACCAGCGCGGCGTTGGCGGGCTCGGGGTCGCGGATGCGCTCGGCCACCCCCGGCTCGGCCAGCGGGCTGAGCAGGTGGGAGGTGAGCCGGCGCGGCCCGTTCCACGGCAGCACGATGTCCTCGGGCACCGGGCGCGGGTAGATCCCGGCCTCGGCGGGGACGTCGCGCACCGACTGGCGGACGGTGTCGAGGTACCAGCGCACCCGGTCGCCCGACAGCGTGTCGGTGAAGGTGTAGGTGGAGTAGGCGCCGGCCGCCGTCAGCGCCGCCGTGGCGGTGACCGCCACGGCCCGGACCGCGCGGGCCGCGCGGCGCGGCGGTGTCCACCGGCGCACCGGCTCGGCCTCGCTGCGGGTGGGCAGGAACGCGAAGGCCAGGCACAGCACGAACACCAGCGCGGCGTCGGCGACGTAGCGCGGGTCATAGCCCACCAGCGACTCGTAGCGGCCGCGCGCGATCGCGGTGGGCACCAGGTCCACCACCACCAGGTAGCCCGCCAGCAGCGCCCACGCCCGCCAGGCCCGGCGCCGGGTCAGCAGGCTGGCCGCCGCGATGAGCAGCAGCACCGCCCACGCCGCCGCCACCACCCACGTCGGGGGGTCGAGCAGTCCGCCGGCGGGGGTCACCGGCCCCCACTGGCCGGGGCCGCCCACCGCGCCGGCGGGGAACGTCTCGCCCAGCAGGCCGCGCGCCATGTCGGCGACGGCCTCGGCGCGCGGCATGCCCGCGCCCTCGCCCTCGGCGGTGTCCTGGCGGGACAGGTAGACCAGCCCGTAGCCCACCGACAGCAGCGCCATGCCCACCCAGAACGGCAGGTCGCGGTCGGCGGTGCGCCACAGCACGCGCGGCAGCCGGCCCGGCACCAGGAACGCGGCGGCGAACGCGAACAGCAGCGGCGGCAGGAACACCGCCTTGACGGAGAACGCCATGCCCAGCAGCACCGCGCCGGCGGTCATCCAGCCGTAGCGGACCTCGCCGGTGCGCAGGTAGCGCACCAGCCACAGCAGGGCCAGGGCGATGGCCAACTGGAACGGCACCGCGTTGAGCGCGGCCGACCACCACGCCAGCACGGGCACGGTCAGCGGCGCGAAGCAGTACAGCGCCAGGGGCGCCACGATCGCCCAGCGCCGCCCGAAGACCACCCACAGGAGCCGGAACACCGCCACGGCCGCGCCCGCCTGGAACGCCAGCATCACCCCGGAGGCGCCGGCCCAACTGTAGGGCGCGACGGCCGCCTGGATGTAGGCGAGCAGCATCGCACCGGGCATGAGGTGGCCCTTGTGCAGGTCGGTGAGGTAGTCGACGGTGAGGTCGGTGGCGGCGGCGTTGCCGATGAAGAGGAAGTCGTCCTCGATGAAGTAGGCGGCGCCCAGCACGTGGACCTTGAGCGCGACCGAGCCGAGGATGAGCGCGGCGCCCAGGAGCACGACGGGGTCGCGCAGGCCCCGGTTCAGCAGGGCCGCCCACGCGGCGGTGCGGCGGGGCACGGCGGGTCGGGGATCGCCCTCGGGGGCGGGTTCGGCCGGCTTCTCGGCGCCGGAGGTGTCGGCCGCCTCGTCCGTGCGGCCCCTGCCGCCGGCCCGGGCGGTGTCAGAGTCGGAGTCGGCGTCGGCGCGGTCGGGCGCGGCGTCCTCGGGTGCGTCGCCGGCCGGCTCGCGGCCGGGCTCCACTACCGTGGGACCGCCCTCCAAGGCACCGCCGGAGCCGGTGCGGGCGGAGTCCTCTGGCGCGCCGGCGGGTGCGGGACCGGGGGCCGGGTCCTGCGGGGAGCCGCCGGCGGGGACGGGGGTCTCGGCGTCGTGCATGCCGCTCCATTCCCATGCGTGGTATCCGGCCGGTTGACGCCCCCCTGTACGCGGGTGTCAGAATACAACACGTTCCACATCGTCCGGGGTTCGCTGCCGCAACGCCATTACAGCAGCGTGAACGTCAACGAGAACCAGGTTCAGTCCGGTTCTCCCTGCACCGCCGAGGAGACACGGTCTTGGGGCTCGACGAGGTCCGCGCCGACTGGACCCGCCTGGGGGCGGCCGAACCGCTGTGGGCGGTGTGCGTCGACCCCGCCAAGCGCGGCGGCGGGTGGGACGACGACGAGTTCCTGGCCTCCGGCCGCGGCGAGATCGACGCCGCGCTGGCGCGGCTGGCCGACCTCGGCCTGCGGCCGGGCTCCGGGCGCGCCCTGGACTTCGGCTGCGGCGCGGGCCGGCTGTCCAACGCGCTGGCGGCGCACTTCGACGCGGTGGTGGGTGTGGACATCTCACCGACCATGCTGGCCGAGGCCCGGCGCCTGGACCGCAGCGGGGGCCGGATCGAGTTCCGGCTCAGCGACCGCGCCGACCTGGCCGGCCTCGCCGACGACTCCTTCGACCTCGTCTACACCGACCTGGTCCTCCAGCACCTGCCGCCGCCGCTGGCGGAGGGCTACCTGCGCGAGTTCACCCGCGTGGTGCGCCCCGGCGGGGCGATGGTGATCGGCGTGCCCGACCGCGAGCGGCCCACCTTCAAGGGGCTGGTGTTCCGCTACGCGCCCTGGCCGCTGATCCGGCTGGCCCAGCGCGTGCTGCTGGGCTACCCGGCGCCGATGCGCATGCACCCCCTGCCCGCGCGGCGCCTGGCGGCGGTCCTGGCCGAGGGCGGCGCCCGCGTGGTGGCCGCCGACGAGTACTGGGGCGGCGACCACTGGCGGCACCTGCGCCACTTCGTCGCGGTGCCCGGGGAGGCGCGGTGAGCGGCGGCGCGCCCGAGCGGGCGCACGGCACCGGCGGGGCGGGCACCGCGCCGGGCGCGGCCGCGCCGTTCCGGGCCACCCTGGGCCGGTCGGTGGCGCTGTTCTCGGCGTTCCGCAAGGAGCAGACCGACCCTGACCACTTCTACGGCACGCTCGCCCGCGACACCGTGGCCCAACTGCGCTCCTACACCCCGCTGGAGGGCGCGGTGGTGGTGGACGTCGGCGGCGGCCCCGGCTACTTCGCCGACGAGCTGCGCGCGGCGGGCGCCCGCTGCGTGTGCGTTGACGCCGACGCCGGCGAGATGCGGCTGCGCGACGGCGAACTGCCCGACACCGCCGTGCTGGGCAGCGCCCTGCGGCTGCCGGTGCGCACCGGGTCGGTCGACGTCTGCTTCTCCTCCAACGTGCTGGAGCACGTGCCCGACCCGCCCGCCATGGCCGCCGAGATGGTGCGCGCCACCCGCCCCGGCGGGCTGGTGTACCTGTCCTACACGCTGTGGCTGTCGCCGTGGGGCGGGCACGAGACCTCGCCGTGGCACTACCTGGGCGGGCACTACGCGGCGCGGCGGTTCGAGCGGCGCACCGGGCGGCGGCCCAAGAACGACTTCGGCCGCACCATGTTCGCGGTGTCGGCGGCGGAGATGATCGCCTGGACGCGCGGGCGCACCGACGTCGAGGTGGTCGACGTGGTGCCGCGCTACCTGCCCCGGTGGACGCACCCGGTGGTGCGCGTGCCGGTGCTGCGGGAGTTCGTCACCTGGAACCTGCTGCTGGTGCTGCGCAAGCGCCCGACCGGCTGAGCCGGGCGGCCCGGCTCAGCCGGGGTGTGCGGGGGGCCGGCGGGCTCAGCCGGTCGCGCGCGTGCCCGGGCGGTCGGGGTCGACGTTCCAGCTCGCCACCGCCCGCGGGTGGATGCGGATGACCTCGCGGGCGAAGACGGCGGGGCTGATCGGCGGCTCGTCCAGGGTGAGGGGTTCGGCCCGCCCGCGCACCTCCACGCCCCGCTCCCGCCGCGCGCGGGCGGCGCCGGCGGCGGACGCGGTGTCGTCCACGACGAACGCCACCTCGCGGTCGGGGCGCTCGCACACGTCGCGATACTGGACGTCGGCCGTGATGTCGGGGCCGCCGATGTCGATGGTGCCGTCCTCGTTGAGCCGGAACGCCACCGGCCGCACCCGCGCGCCGCGCGGTCCCACGGTGGCCAGGCGGCCGACCGGTTGGGTGGCCAGGTAGTCGATCTCGGATTCGGTGAAGCACACGGCGCGGCCCTCCTCGACAGGCACGGCCCGAGCGGGCCGGGGCACCACCGTAGAAACTCAACCTGACTTGAGGTCAACCACGCGGCGGTGTGCCCGCCGACCGCTCACCGCTGGGCGGACGCCCGCTCGGCGGTCTCGCCCGCGGCCTCGGCGCCGGGCCGCTCCCCCGACACGCCGGATCCGTCCGCGCCGCCATCACCGCCGCGAGCGCCGTCGTCCCCGCTGCCGGCGTCATCGGGTGCTCCGGGGCGGGGACGCAGGACCCGCCAGGCCG
The DNA here is from genome assembly GCF_027604915.1 of Streptomonospora mangrovi. Taxonomy (GTDB): domain Bacteria; phylum Actinomycetota; class Actinomycetes; order Streptosporangiales; family Streptosporangiaceae; genus Streptomonospora; species Streptomonospora mangrovi. The sequence continues at coordinate 1,170 of NZ_JAJAQC010000100.1, read as the reverse complement.
ACAGCGGCAGCAGGAGTACGCCGACCGCGCCCAGGCCTGCGGGCAGCCACTCGCGCACCGCGCGCAACAGGGTTCGCTGCTCCCCGGCCTGGCGGACGAGCGGGGCGACCTGCTCCTCGGGCATGGTGAACCGCGCGTCGAGCAGCATCCGCTGCCCTTCCCCGCCCGCGGCGGGCCGCAGGACCTCGCGCCGCTCCTCGGCGATGTCGACGACCCGGCCGCTCACGGGCTCCACCCAGTAGGTGCGCTCCACCTCCAGCCACCGGTTGGCCTCGACCACTCCCCGCGCCTCCAGTCCCAGGGCGCTCGCGGGGACGGGCCGGGCGGAGTCGGGGATCTGGGTGGGCTCGACCCGCTGGACGTAGCGGCGCACGGCCAGGCCGCCGACCTCGTCGGGTCCCTCGTCGACCATGCGCGGCGCCGCCCGCAGGTCGGCGTCGTAGAACGGGTACTCCGGCCACGGCGCGCCGGCCGGCCACTGGAAGACCAGGCCGGCCTGGCGCACGGCGCGGTCGCCGTCGACGTGCTCGCCGCAGCAGTTGACCGCCATGCCGGTGGCGCGGTCCACGATCACCCGGCGGTCCAGGTGGGAGACCATGTCCTGCCCGGCGGCGACGTCCACCGACATCTGCCAGGTGCTCCACCGCGGGTTGCCGGGGCTGGGCGTGCCCCGGATGTCGGTGCGCAGCTCGACCTCGGTGTCGGACACCGTGCGCCAGGTGCCGGTGTCGAGGTAGGCGCCCGCCTCGTCCACCAGCCGCACCCGCTGGTCCACCTGGGCGGGCAGCAGCGCCACCTGCCCGGCGACGTAGAAGCGCAGCAGCAGCGCCGAGGTCACCAGGAACGCGCCCAGGACCAGGCCGAGCAGGGCGGCGTTGCGGCGCAGCGGCTCGGGCAGGCGGCGCGGCGGGCGCTCCGGGCGCGTCCGGCCGGCCCCGCCGCGCCCGTCGAGGCCGCCACGCCCGTCAAGCCCGGTGTGCCCGGTGTGCTCGCCGTGCTCCGCGTGCCCGCTGTCGGCACCGCGCCCGGCATCCCGGCCGCCCGGCCCGCTCACGGCGCTCACGCGCGCACCTCCTCGGCCGTGCCGCCGGCCGCGTGCCCGGCCGCCGCGCCCGCGCCCGCCGGCTCGGGGGCGGCCCCGGCCGGCTCCCCCGGCTCGGCGCCGGTCGC
>NZ_JAJAQC010000099.1 GCF_027604915.1 Streptomonospora mangrovi | reverse complement strand
ACCAACGGGTTGCGATCCTCGGCCGCCGGGGACGGCGGCCGCCACTGGTGCCTCAGGGCGCGCTCACCTCCCTCGGAGAGGGGTTGCGATCCTCGGCCGCCGGGGACGGCGGCCGCCACATGGACAGGATGGCGGTAGAGGTCGACCGTCTCACGTTGCGATCCTCGGCCGCCGGGGACGGCGGCCGCCACCTCAAGACGATGTGGTTGTGGTTCCTGTTCGCGGAGTTGCGATCCTCGGCCGCCGGGGACGGCGGCCGCCACTCATGGACATGGCAGACATCGCGGAGCTGCTGGGGGTGTTGCGATCCTCGGCCGCCGGGGACGGCGGCCGCCACAGCGTGCGACCTGGGGAAACGCGTCAATGGTCGATGCTGAATAGCGGTGTGGAAACCGGCATTCCACGCAGGGGTGTCCAAACGTCGTTGGGAATCCCCCGAGGTTTCCATGAGCACTTGGGGTTCCCAACTACAGCACCAGCGCGTCGTCGTGGGGCAGGCGGCGGGCTGTGCCCAGGACCGAGACTGCCTTGAAGGTTCCGGCTTTCAGCCGGTAGACGCGGATGCTGTCCTCGGCGTCGTTGATGATGCGGTGCAGGGTGTGGCTGAGCCGCACCCAGTCGGCGTCGCTGCACACGACCTCGAAGACCGACTTCTGCACCCGCATCCCGTAGCCTTCGCAGACTTTGGCGACCTGCCGCAGGCGCTGGGCGCCCTCGGGGGTGGTGGTGGCGACGTCGTAGGTGATCAGCAGCTCCATTCACGCCGTCCAGGGCAGGTAGCCGGGCAGTTCCTGGCGCAGGGTGCGGGCCATCAGCCGAGCCTGCACGGAGGGAAGCAGCCCCAGGGCCACGCGCCGGCCCAGGACCGCGTGGGGTCGTTCCTTCTGGCGGTTGTGCTGCCAGGCGGTCAGCACTGTCTTGCGTCCTTCCTCGGTGAGTTGGACGGCGCCGCCTTCCATGGTCTCGAAATCGCCGGGGCCGACCTGGCGCCGGTTGATCAGGGTCAGCGCCAGCCGGTCGGCGACGGCGGGGCGGAACTCCTCCATCAGATCCAGCGCCAGGGCGGGTTTTCCCGGGCGGATGCCGTGGAGGAAGCCGACGTAGGGGTCCAGGCCGACCTGTTCGCAGGCGCCGTGCACGCTGGAGCGCACCAGGCCGTAGAGGAAGGAAAGCAGCGCGTTGACGGGGTCGGTGGGCGGGCGCTTGATACGGCCGGGGAACGACAGCCCGGTGTCCTTGCGGATCATCAGCGCCAGGGCTTCGAAGTAGGCGCGCGCGGCCGCGCCCTCCACGCCCATGAGGACCTCGATGTCGGCGGCGGTGCCGGCGGCGGCCAGGGACGCCTCCAGGTCGGCGGCGATGGCGCGCAGGCTGTCCTTGGCGGTGGTGGCGTCGCGGGCGCTTCTGAGGACGAGTTGGCGGCTGTTCTGAATCTTTCCGGCCACGCAGGCACGGGCGATGGGCAGGCGCGTGGCGGGGTCGGCGTGGGCCAGGTGCTGGGCGTGGCGCAGCAGGACATTGCCGCGCAGGGGCCCGGCCAGCCGGCACAGGAAGCGCCCACCGCGGCTCATCCACACCACGGCGCGGCCGTCTTGGGCGCAGCGCGCCAGGAGCGGGCCCGACACGTTGACGTTGCCCAGGACCACGATGGACTCCAGCCGCAGCAGCGGCAGGGTGCGGCGAGGGCTGTCGGGCTCGGGCAGGGCGATGCGAACGGTGTCGCCGTCCAGGTGCAGGGAGGCGCCCGGGGTCTGCACGTAGAGGGTGTTGAGAAGTTCAGTCATCCCATTCCGTCTCGGGGGCGGGGGTGTAGAGGTCGGCGAGCAGGCGCTCATAGCGCCGGGTCTTGGCCAGGACCTTGGGCATGCAGCCGGTGTTCATGGAGCAGCGGCGGCACCGCTGGTCGGCGGCCGGGGCGGGCAGGCGCCCTTGGGCCATGACCGCGCGCACCGCCTCAGCGGTGGCCCGCACCCGCTCGCGCAGTGCGGCGTCCACGGCCACGGTGTGGCGGCGGCGGTCGGCCATGGTGTAGACGGCGGCGGAGGTGATGGTGGTGTCCATGCGTTGCTCCAGGCACATGGCCTGGGCCCCGACCTGGACGTCGGCGGGTCCGCCGGGTGTGTAGGCGCCCGACTTGTGCTCCACCGGCACCACGGTGCCCTCGGCATGGACCTCCACGACGTCGCACACCCCCGTCAGGCCGAGCTGGTCGTGCCAGACCGGCAGCGCCCGCAGGGTGCGCACCCGCGGGCGCTGCTCGTGGCCGGGGTCGTGGACGCGGTGGTGGGCCAGGGTGCCGCGGACGGTGGCGGCGTCCTCGGCGAAGGCGTCCTCCAGCAGGATCAGGCCGGCCTGGCGGGGGCAGTAGGCGTAGTGCTCCAGGGCCGACAGCGGCACCGGCCACGGCTCCTGGGGCCCCACCCGCCTCACCCCACCAGGGTGGTCAGGGTGATGCCCGCCGGCAGGCCGGTGTCGGCGACGGTGGTCTTGTAGTCGCCGAAGGAGCGGGCGGGTCCGGACCGGGGGTCGGTGCGTTCGACAGTGACGCGGTCGAAGAGGGTGTGGGCGGGGGCCTTGCCGAAGGCGTCGTCGTGGGTGAACACATACAGTCCGCGCAGCGCCATCTCGCCGCGGGCCGAGGCGCGGTCGTGCTCGAACATCATGGTCATGGACTGCCAGAACGCCTCCAGGTCGGCGGAGGTGACGCCGGTGCGCGCGGCCAGCGGGGCGCTGAAGTGGCCGAACCCCACATAGAGGCCGTAGGGCACGGTGTGCTTGGTGCCCATCTCGGTGGACTCCCCGCGCTCGGTGTCGGCGGTGCGGGTCTGGGTGACGCGGGTGATGCCGTGCTCCTGGTCGGTGACGCGGTCCAGGGAGCGGGCGAAGGTCAGTTGCAGCGGGCCTTGGACCCGTCCGGCCTTCTTGTCGCCGGTGCTCATCACGGCTCCGAACATGCGCACGTCGAAGAACGTCTCGCACATCCAGTCGCGGGCGCGGGCCTGGTGCTCCACGGTGTGCTTCTTGTCGCCGTTGAGGCCCAGGGCGGTGTAGGCGCGCTCGTGCTGGGAGTTCAGCGACACCCCGGCCTCGACGTAGATGTCGAAGCCGGGCTGGCCGGCCTTGAGCAGGGCCACGGTGTTGCGGATCTTGCGCTTGATGGCGACGTCGGTGACCAGCCCGTGGCCGGTGTCGGGGTCGGTGCGCGGGGCGCCGCCGGCGTCGGGGTCGCCGTTGGGGTTGCCGTCGCGCACGTCGAAGCAGAACACGAAGTCGTGCTTGCGGGCGGGGTCCAGATGGGGCGAGGGAGTGGTCACGGCTGGTCCTCCTGGTCGGTGCCCTCGCCGTTGGCGTTGGCATTGGCGTGGGTGCGGCGCTGGCGCTGGTCGTGGGAGTGCTGCTGGTAGTAGCCCAGGCTGAACAGGGACTGCCCCTGCTGGTCCAAGACCTCGGGCAGGGGGTGCTCCAGCAGGTCGTGCAGTTCGCAGATGGTGCGGAAGTAGGCGTGGTGGGCGGCGCGGTCCTTGGGGGCGCCGCTGGTGCGCAGGCGCCGCAGATGGGCCTGGGACTTGTCCAGGAGGGGTTCCATGCGGGCGCGGGGGGTGGACTTGGCCGAGGACAGCACCTTGTCGGCGATGGTGCTGTTGGGCCCCTGCCCGGTGTCGGGGTCGCGCAGGGCGCGGTACTGCAAGGACTCCAGGACCGCGAACAGGCGCCCGGCCACATAGGCCGGGTCGGTCCGATTCTCGTCGAGCACCGGGGGGACCCTTTCGTTGTCGGTGGCGAAGGCGCGGTTGTAGAACAGGCGCAGCAGGGCGGCGCGGGGGTGGTCGACGCGGCCGTCGGCGCCGATGCGCTGGTTGAGGTGGCTCAGCAGCGCCAGCGGCGGCGCCGTGTGGTGCAGGGCGGCGTGCAGCAGGCGGCGGTGTGCGTCGTCGGGCTCGGTGTCCTTGGTGTAGCGCCACCCCTGGGCGGTGGCCGTGCCGCGTCCCAGGCAGCGCGCCAGCAGCCACACCGGCACCGGGCGGGGCTGGTCGCCGCGCCAGTCGGCGATCTGGTGGTCGCCGAACCAGGCGGCGACGCGCTCCAGCGCCTGGGGCAGGGCGATGTCGATCCACTCGCGCACCACCACCCGGCTCTGGTTGGCGGCCAGGGTGGCGGTGTAGAACCGGTTGGCCTCCACCCCGGCGGCGCCGCTGCCCCGGCGCGGACGCTCAAGTTCGGCGAAGACCGCGGCGACGTCGGAGGGCTCTGCGTTGAGCAGGGTGTCCATCAGCCCCAGGTCGAGGGGTTCTTTGAGCCACCACACCAGCACCGAGTCGGGCATGCGGTAGCGGTGGGAGTGATCGGCCAGCAGGGCGTTGAGCACGGCGGTGGAGCCGGCCCCGCACGCCTCGCACAGCGGGATGTCGGCGAGTTGGATGCGCCCGCCGCGCCCTTGGGCGGAGGTGTTGACCGACACCAGTTGGGCGTCGCGGCCGCGACCGGTGGGCACGGGGATCAGGCCGGCTTTGACGGGTTCGGGCAGGGAGTCCAGCAGGGGCCGGTCCTGGTTGCAGGACAGGCACCGGCCGGTTCCGGCCCGGCCGCTCTTGCGTGCGGCCACCGTGGCCCGCCAGGTCTGCTGGGCGGCGGGGGCCAGGTGGGGCCAGGGGTGGCCGACCACGCTGAGGGCGACCAGGTCGGAGGGCTTGGCCCCCTCCGGCAGGACGGTGGCGCGGTGCAGGCCGCGGGTGAAGAAGACGCGCACCGCGCGCGCGGCCGCATCGGCCCCGGCGCGCTCGGCCCAGACCGACAGCAGGTCGATGTAGGCGGTGTTGCGCCGCAGCGCCTCCTGGACGGCTTTTTCGGACTCCTCCTTGGGCACGCCCAGGACGTATTCGAGGGTGTCGACCAGCAGGGTGGGCGGGGGCTTGGCGCCGGAGCGGTAGACGTAGGGGGCGTTGAGGACCACACCGGCGCGGCGGTCGGCGTCGGCCAGGTCGTTCAGCACCGGCCGCCCCTGCTCGTCGGTGCCCTGGGGGCGGCCGTGGGTGTCGATGGTCAGGCACCAGCGCACGGTGCGGGGCCGGTAGTGGGCCGGCGGCAGGTCGGCGACGTGGGGGGCGTGGTCGGCCAGGGCTTTGAGCAGCACCGGATCACCCCCGCCCGCCGGTGCGCGCCGCGGGGGCGCCGGGCAGTTCGGCACCGTGCTCGGGCACCGCCACCACCCCTTCGACCATGGCGGCGTGGAACCAGCGGTAGGTCTCGCGGGCGCCGGTGTAGTCGATGCTGTGCAGCATCGCGCCGAAGTCGGCGCTGGCGGCGATGGGGGGCCGCTGGGAGGGCTTGGCGAAGGAGGCGGAGAACTCGCGGGTGCCCAGGAAGGGCTGGGAGAAGCAGGCGCCGCGCTCCACGCGGCGGCGGAACTGGTCGCGGTACTTGGCCGGGTGGGCGTCGGCGTGGGGGCGCAGCACGATGTGGGCGTGGATGCGGTAGGCCACATCGCGCAGCCCGGTCATGCTGCGCTGGTCGCGGTGGGCCTCGGCGTCGAACCGCTGCGTCGGGTCGGCCATGGCGCGCCGCACCCAATCGGCCGAGACGGTCTGGTCGACCTCGTTGCGGCGCACGGTGAACCAGGCGATGGGGTTGAGCACCTCGATGCGGTCGATGCGGTAGGAGAACTCCGGCTTCCAGAAGATGGCCTCCAGCAGCCCGGTGGCCGCCGAGGGGGTCATGACGGGGTAGCTCACCCGCTCGGTCTTGAACTCCGGCCGGGTGAAGCAGGCGAAGGGGCCTTCCACCTCCACCGCCAGAGGCGGCGCAGGGGCGGGGGGCGGGGCGGTCAAAACACGTACTCCTTGGTGTCGGCGATCTCGATGCCGCGGTGTTCGTCGTAGTCACCGATCCACTCATAGAGGTCGCCGACCACGGGGACCATGAGCCCGGCGGCCTTGCCTGTGGCATAGCCGCGGGGCAGGGTGGCCATGTAGGGGCGCAGGTCGCGCAGCAGGTGCGCGCTCGCAGCGCCGTTGCGCAACCGGTGCAGGATGCCGGCGATGCGTTCGCGGTCGTGGGCGTAGCGCTTGGGTACGCAAACCACGGGCACGGTGGTTTCGGGGATCATCTCGAACAGTTCGGCCACCCGGGGGAAGTCGCCCTCGCGGCGGGCCTGCTGGATCAGCGCGGCGGTGTCGCGGCCCTCGACGTTGGTCTGCTTGAACCGCTCGGTGTAGTAGGCGTGCAACACCTCGGGGTCATCGGGCCGGGCTTTGCCGGGGCCGAAGAACAGGCGGGTGGCGCCCAGCGCGGCGCCGTAGACGAACTCCCCGCCGCCCGAGGCGCCCGTGCCGTCCGGGGCGGCGAGATGGAAGATCACCACCCGGCCGCGTTCCAGGCGGCCTGAGCGGTTGCACCGGCCCGCGGCCTGCTGCATGGCCTCGGCGGTGGCATAGGCGCGGTACACCTCGGGGAAGTCCAGATCGACCCCGGCCTCCACCAGTTGGGTGCTGATGACGGCCACCTGGCTCTGGGTCCGGTTGAGTTCGATGACCTCCTCGATGGTGTCCTTGCGGTGGCGGGCGACCATGCGCGTGGACAGGTGCAGCACCGGCCCCCGCTCCTGCGGGCGGTGGGCGGCGACCAGTTCGTGGATGCGCTGGGCCTGCGCGGTGGTGTTGCACACCGTCAGCACCGAGGGCCGCTGCGCCACGGTGCGGGCCAGTTCCTCAACGGTGGGGGCGGGGTCGCTCCACCAGGTGTAGGAGACCCGCGCCAGGCGCTCATACAGCGGCTTGGGCTCGGCGATCACATCGCGGGCCGCCACCTCCTTCAGCGGCGCCAGGTCGAAGAACGCCGGCTGGGTGGCCGAGGACAGCAGCACCGTGACCCCGAAGAACTCGGTGAGCGTGCGCAGCATCGACAGGATCGGCACCAGCATCGCGTCAGGCAGCGACTGCACCTCATCGAGCACGATGACCGACCCAGCCAGGCGGTGCAGGCGCCGCATCGCCTCGGGGCGGCGGTCGAACAGCGCCTCGAACAGCCGCACGGTGGTGGTCACCACGAAGGGGGCGTCCCAGTTCTCCGCGGCGAGCCGGGCCCACCGGCCCCCGGGCGCGCCCGGGGCGTCGAAGTCCACACCGCTGTGGTGCTCCAGCACCACCGGCGCCCCGCCGCCGGTCTCCAGCAGGCCGCGGTAGACGCCGGCGTTCTGCTCGGTCACGGTCATGAACGGCACCGCCACGATCACCCGGGCCAGGCCGTGGCGGCGGGCGTGGTGCAGGCCGAAGGCCCCGGCCGCGATCGTCTTGCCCGACCCGGTGGGCGCGGGCAGGCGGTAGAAGCCCTGCGGCCCTTGAGCCGCCGCAAGCGCTTGGTCATAGACGTAGTCGCGGTCGGCGTCCACCGGCGAGGGCGGCCGGGCGGCCAGCAGTTCCTGGCGGGCCGCCTCGAACCGCTCTGCCAGGTCGGAGGCGGCGACCGGGTGGTCGGGGCGGGGCAGGCCGTCCAGATGTTCGGCGGTGTCCAGGCGGTCGGCGTCGACCACCGCGGAGAAGACCATGCGCACCAGCACGTCCAGCACCAGGTCGTCCTGGGCGTAGGCGTCGTGCACCCATCCGGGCAGCCCGGGCCCGTCAAGGATCTCGGGCACCACCGCTGCCACCCGGTCGATGGCCTCCTGCACCGAGGCGGCGTGCTCGCTCTGGGCGGCGCGCAGCTCCTCACGCAGGCAGGCGCGCGAGACCAGGCCCCCGTGGTGCCCGAACACGACCCCGGCCAGCCGCCCCAGCCCGGCCCGGTGGGCCAGGAGGGTGCCGGCGTGCTTGTGCGGGATCCCGACGCGGGACCCGGTGGCCTCGGCCCGCAGCAGTCCGTCCTGCCAGGCGCATGTGCCCTTGCCGACGTCGTGGACCCGCCCGAGGTAGCCGGCCACCTCAGCAGCCGCGAAACGCGAACCATAGCGGCGGGCCCGGCGCTCGGTACCACGCAGGTGGTCGTCAAGCCGGTGGCGCTGGCCAGCGCTGTTGGCGCTGTGCCCGAAGAGGTCCATGATCCGCCCCGATCGGTCGTGTGTACGAATCGAGCGAGACAGTAACCAACCCTCAAGATCACCGTGGGAGTTTCTCGAAATTCGTTTGCTACCAGTCCGCATCCGGCCACAGCCGCCGCGAACGGCGCCCGCCACCCCCGGGCGGGGGCGCGAAGGGCGAGGGCAATGGTGTTGCGATCCTCAGCCACCGCGAACGGCAGCCGCCACCACCTCGGCGATCACCTACAGCAAGGCTTTCTTCGAGTTGCAATCCTCGGCCGCCGCGGACGGCGGCCGCCACTGCACCAGACCCGAGTCGGCGGGCATGCCGGTGGAGTTGCGCTCCTCGGCCACCGCGGACGGCGGCCGCCACCGCGAGTCAGCCCCGTAGACGCGCGCCAGGACGTCGTTGCGATCCTCGGCTGCCGCGGACGGCGGCCGCCACGGCACCTTGCGCACGCACCACCGGTCGTACACCAGGTTGCGATCCCCGGCCGCCGCGAACGGCGGCCGCCACCGGTGGGGGCGCGACGGTGCCGACCAGATCTGGAAGTTGCGATCCTCGGCGGCCGCGAACGGCGGCCGCCACACGGGTGGCCTCTTCGGCTTCCTGGGCTTCGCATACGTTTCGATCCTCGGCCACCGCGAACGGCGGCCGCCACTTGTCGCCTTCGACGGGCTCATCGTCGACGTGGTGGTTGCGATCCTCGGCCGCCGCGAACGGCGGCCGCCACTCCCCCTCTGCTGTCTAGTCGTGCGGGATGAGCGGGTTGCGATCCTCGGCCGCCGCGAACGGCGGCCGCCACAGCTGGTTCCCGGCCAGCTCCCGGCCGACGTCTGCGTTGCGATCCTCGGCCGCCGCGAACGGCGGCCGCCACT
>NZ_JAJAQC010000009.1 GCF_027604915.1 Streptomonospora mangrovi | reverse complement strand
TCGCGGGCGGCGGGGCGCCGCGCCGGTCCCGGGGCGCGCTCGGCCGAGGCGGCGGAGCCGCCGGGCCGCTCGGGGGCGGCGGGCGCGGCGGGGGCCTCGGGCGCCGGCGACGCCTCGGTGGCCGCGGACTCGGTCCGGGGCTGGGCGGCGGGCTCGGGCGCGGGGTCGGCGGGCACGGCGGCGGTGCGGTCGAAGCCGACGCCGCGGAAGGGGATCACGTTGGGCCGGGGGCCGCCCGCCGGGCGCTTCTGCGGCACGTGGAAGGGGTTGGGGCGGGCCGCCGCCGGCCGGGGGGCGCCCCCGGCGCCGCGCCCGGTCTCGGGCAGGTCGTCGAGCAGCCCCTTGGCGGGGGGCCGGTCGTCGTCGGGTCTGCGGTGTCGGTGGTCCTCACCGGTCATGGTGCTCCTTTCGCGGCGGACGCGGCGCGGGGCCGCCGACCCCGCGCACCGCACCCGCCGGTCGTCCCCCCAGGGCACACCGGCGGTGCGGCCCGCCGGCGGTCTTCGTAAGCGAACACAGTGAACACACGGACATCGCCATCCTCACCTCGGTGCGGCGTCACCGCGGGGCGATCCCAACCGCAACTCTGCCAGAGTTCGCGTCAGCCGGAGAGCGGTCCGCCGGTCCCGGACCGCCACGCGCAGCCAGTCGGGGCCGAGTCCGGGGAAGGTGTCGCCGCGCCGCACGGCGACGCCCCGCTCGCGCAGCCGGTGCCGCAGCCGCTCCCCCGCCTCGGCCCTGACCAGCAGGAACGAGGCAGCGGCTCCCGGGGTGACGTGCAGTCCGGCGGCGGTGAGGTCGCGGGCGAGGGCGGCGCGGTCGGCGGCCAGGCGCCGGGCCCAGGCGTCGGCCTCGGCCAGGGCGCGGGGTTCGCAGCAGGCTTCGGTGGCGGCCAGGGCGGGGGTCGAGACCGACCACAGGGGCTGGGCGGCGGCCAGCCGCGCCACCAGGTCGGGGTCGGCCAGCAGGTAGCCGGCGCGCAGGCCGGCCAGGCCCCAGGTCTTGGTGAGGCTGCGCACGACGACGAGGCCGGGCACATCGGCGCGGCCGGCCAGCGACTCGGGCTCGCCGGGCACGCAGTCGGCGAACGCCTCGTCCACGACGAGGACGCGGCCGGGGCGGGCGAGGGCGGCGAGGGCGGCGGCGGGGTGGAGCACCGAGGTGGGGTTGGTGGGGTTTCCCACCATGACGAGGTCGGCGTCGGCGGGGACGGCGGCGGGGTCGAGGGCAAAGCGGGGCGGGGCCAGCAGGACGCGCTCGACGGGGTGGCCGGCGGCGCGCAGGGCGGCCTCGGGCTCGGTGAACTGGGGGTGCACCACGACGGCGCGGCGGGGGCGCAGCACGCGAGCGAGCAGCACGAACGCCTCGGCGGCGCCGGCGGTCAGCAGGACGCCGCCGGGGTCGCGGCCGTGGCGGCGGGCGACGGCGGCGCGCGCGGGCCGGGGGTCGGGGTAGGCGGCGAGGCCGGCCAGGGAGGCGGCGACGCGTTCGGCCAGCCAGGCGGGCGGGGTGCCGGCGCGCACGTTCACCGCGAAGTCGAGCAGCCCCGGCCCGACCTCGGCGTCACCGTGGTGGCGCAGGTCCACGTCCCCCTCATCCCGCACGGCGTCAGCGCCCACGGTCGCCGCCCCGCGGCTGCCCGAAAGGTGGTCGTCCACTCACGCTCACCGCCGCACCGGGCCGCCGCTTGTCCCCGCCCCGAAACACCGGCGGGCGAAGCGCCGGTCGAGGCGCGGGCCGGACGGGGCGCATCCACCGATCGCCCGCGCCGAGGGCCGCGCGTACGCGCGCCGCCCCGGACGCGGCGCGGCGCCGTCCGGGGCGGCCGTCCGCTGTCGGCGCCCCGGCCCTGACCGGTGTCCACGCATCGCGGGGATCTCCGCCCGCCGGTGCGCGGCCGGCGTTGCGGCCTGCGGGCAGAGGGCCGGCCGAACCAGCGCTTCCCGGGCTCCAGTCCCCCGCGGTACGCGGGTATCGAACAGACCGATGCGCGGTCACCCCGCTGCCGTCGCGCACCGCACGGCCCGGCGCGCCGGCCGCCGGACGGGCACCGCGACCCGTTCCCCTCCCCCCATGGCGGCGGCCTGTTGCCGGCAGACCGGCCGAACCGGCGGCCCGCGCGGGCGGCCGGGCGTCGAGTGCCGACTGGGGGGTGTGGTCGCGGGGGTGGACACGGCGGGGCCGGTACCCGGGTGGCGGGCGGAGGGCGCCGCAGGCCGGGGCTCCGGTCAAGCGCCCGCTCGCGGGCGGGCCGCCGCCGTGGGGCGGGAGCGCTCGGGGGCGTCGGGGCACGGCGGTCTCCGTAGGCGGGCGGGGTCGGCGGGGGCGGCGGCGCCGATCGCGGTGGGGGCGGCCGGTGGGGTCGAGCGGCGCCCGGTCAGGGTACACAAGCGGTGTGTCCGGCTTCGGCCTGGGCATACCGTTTGCCGCTCGATGTCCGCCAACGCGGTCCTACCGCCTACGCCGTACCTTCTGGAAGCCGTGGTGCCCGCCGCCGCCCGGTCCCCCGCCGGGGGCGGCGCCGCCACCGCGCACGGGGAGCCCGACGCCCCGGTGCGCCGCCGCAGGCGGCGGGCCGGCGGTGCCCGCCGGGGCGCGTCCGCGCGGCCGCCGCGCGCGGGCCGGCCGCGGGCGGGGCTCCGCGCGTCCGGGAGGCCGGTCAGGGCGGCCGGCCGTCCCCGAGGTGCTGGAGGTTGGGTCCCCCTCATGCATATCGCCGAAGGCTTCCTGCCATGGCAGCACGCGGCCGCCTGGACCGCCGCCGCCGCCCCCTTCGTCGCCCACGGCATCCGCACGATGACGCTCGCCGTCCGCGCCGACCCCGACTCCAAGCTGCTGCTCGGGGCCTCGGGGGCGTTCTGCTTCGTCCTGTCCGCGCTGAAGATCCCCTCGATCACCGGAAGCTGCTCCCACCCCACCGGGGTGGGCCTGGGCGCGGTGCTGTTCCGTCCGCCCGTCATGGCCGCGCTGGGCACGGTCACCCTGCTGTTCCAGGCGTTACTGCTGGCCCACGGCGGGCTGACCACCCTGGGCGCCAACGTGTTCTCCATGGCGGTGGTCGGCCCGTGGGCGGCCTACGGGACCTACCGGGCGGTGCGGGCGCTCACCCGGTCCCTGCCCGAGACCACGGCGCTGGGCCTGGCGGTCTTCTTCGCCTCGGCGCTGGCCAGCGTGAGCGCCTACACCGTGACCAGCCTCCAACTCGCGCTGGCCCACCCCGACCCCGCCGACGGGTTCCTCGGCGCCTTCGCCGCCTTCGCCGCGGTCTTCTCGCTCACCCAGATCCCGCTCGCCGTCATCGAGGGCCTGGTGACCGTGGTGGTCGTCCGGCTGCTCAGCACGGTCGGCCGCGATGACCTGCGGCGGCTGGGCGTGCTGCGCTCCCCCGACCCGGCGCCGGCGGCGGCGCACCGCACCGACGAGAAGGCGGGTTGAGCATGCCCCGGACCCTGACCACCTGGCTGCTGATCGCCGCCGCCGCGGCGATCGCCGTGCTGCCCGTGCTCATCGGCGCGGGCGACCACCTGCGCGAGCCGTTCCCCGGCGCCGACGCCGAGGCCGAGGAGGCCGTCCAGCGGATCGACCCCGGCTACGAGCCCTGGTTCACGCCGCTCTACGAGGCGCCGTCCAGCGAGATCGAGTCGGGCCTGTTCGCGCTCCAGGCCGCCATCGGCGCGGGCGTCATCGGCTACTGCCTGGGCGTGCTGCGCACCCGCCGCCGGCTGGGGCGGCCGGCGGTCGATGCCGCGCCCTCCGGGGCGGCGCCCGCCCCGGGCGCCGGTCCCGAGGCCGAGCGCGGCGGGCCGGCGCGGTAGGCGCGATGCTGATCGACGCCGCGGCCTACCGGAGCCCGTGGCGGCGGCTCCACCCGGCCGTCAAGGGAATGCTGTTCGGCGGGCTGCTGGTGTGCGCGCTGGCGCTGCCCGCCTGGCCGGGCGCCCCGCTGGCGGCCGCCGTCGCGCTGGGCGCCGCCCTGGGGCCGGCCCGCGTCGCGCCGCGCGACTTCGCGCGGGCGGCGCGGGGGCCGCTGCTGTTCGTGCTCACCGGGGCGGCGGCGCTGCTGGTCAGCGTCGGCGGCCCGGAGGGCGCGGTGGCGTTCGCCCCCGACGGCGGTGCGCGCGCCGCCGAGGTCGCCGGGCGCGCGGCGGCCGCTGTGTGCTGCCAGATCGCGTTCGCCTGCACCACCCCGTTGGCCGACGTGCTGCCGCGCCTGTCGCGCGCCGGGGTGCCCGAGCCGGTGGTGGAGGTGGTCGCGCTGGTCTACCGGATGCTGTTCGTGGCGCTGGAGGGGTCGCGGCGGATCCGGGCGGCGCAAACGGCCCGGCTGGGCTACAACGGGTGGCGGGCGGGGGTCCGCTCGGCGGGCGCACTGGGCGCGGCGCTGTTCGTGCGCTCCTACGACCGCGCGCGGCGGCTCCAGCGCGGCCTGGAGTGCCGGGGCTACACCGGCGCGCTGACCGTGCTGGTGGCGGAGTCGCCGCTGCGCCCGGCGGCGCTGGCGGCGGCCGCGGCGCCCCCGGTGCTGGTGGCGGCGGCCGTGCTGGGCGCCGGGGCGCTGGGGGCGGCGCCGTGACCGGCGCGGCGAGGGCCGCCGCTCCCGCGCTGGCCGCCCGCGGCCTGGTGTTCGGCTACCCCGACTCCCCTCCGGTGTTCACCGGGCTGGCGCTGGAGGTCCCGGCGGGGCGCACGCTCGCGGTTTTGGGGCCCAACGGCGGCGGAAAGACCACGCTGCTGCGCCTGCTGGCGGGCAGCCTGGCCCCCGCCGCCGGCGAGGTGCGGGTGGACGGGGCTCCGGTGGGGCGGGGCCGGCGGGCGCTGGCCGGGCTGCGCCGCCGGGTGCAACTGGTCTTCCAGGACCCCGACGACCAGCTCTTCTCGGCCGACGTGCGGCAGGACGTGTCCTTCGGGCCGCTGAACCTGGGCCTGGACCCGGCGGCGGCGGCCGAGCGGGTGGCCTGGGCGCTGGACGCGCTGGGGATCACCGCGCTGGCCGACCGACCCACCCACCTGCTGTCCTACGGCCAGCGCAAGCGGGTGGTGCTGGCGGGGGCGCTGGCGATGCGGCCGGACGTGCTGCTGCTGGACGAGCCGACGGCCGGGCTGGACCCCGAGGGGGTGGAGTCGCTGCTGGCCACCCTGGAGGGGCTGCGCGGGCACGGCACCACCCTGGTGATGGCCACGCACGACGTCGACCTCGCCTACCGGTGGGCCGACCGGGTGCTGCTGGTGGACCGCGCGGTGCTGGCGGAGGGTCCGGCGCGCGAGGTGCTCGCCGACACCGCCGCGCTGGCGGCGGCCCGGCTGCGGCCGGCCTGGGCGCCCACGGCCGCCCGCGCCCTGCGCGAGGCCGGCCTGCTGCCCGACGGAGCCCCCGACCCGGCCACCCCCGAGGAGGCCGCGCGGCTGCTGAGGCCGTGAGCCGGGGCCGACCGAGCGGGAGAAGAGACGAGAAGAGACGCGAGAGGAGGGGAGCCGATGGAGGCGTCCGCCGAGTACCCCGCCGTCCGCCTGCCCGAGGGGTCGTGGTGGGACTGGGAGGTCCTCGACTGGGACCCGGTGCGGCTGCGGCTGGCCGCCGGCCACGACCTCACCTACCACCACGGCCTGGAACTGGTGTTCCACGAGCCCGCCTACGCCGCGTGCCCGGCGGCCTTCCACGACCCGGTCTTCCGCGCGCCCACGGTGCGGGAGGCCGAGAGCGCGGCCCGCTGGCTGGGCGGCCGGCCGCCGGTCCTGGCGGCCTTCGACGCCGAGGCCAACGGACCGGAGCCCGTGCCCTGCCTCATCGCCGCCGAACGGCTGGAGATCCGGCACGGGATCGTGCTCCGGCACGGCGCCGCCGGCGAGGGCCGGCCAACGTGAGGGCGCCCCGCCCCGGCGGGCGGGCGCGGTGCGGCGGCGCTGAGGCGGCGGACCCGTTGCCGGGAGCCGCCGCGGGCGTGGGAAAATCTCAGCCGGTTCCTACCCGTATCCGCACTGGTCCGGGCGCCCGCCGGTGGCTGGGCCGCTCCGCTGTGCGCCATGTCCCCGCCGGGAGCGCCCGCCGATGACCCCACCCCACGAACCCCGGACGATGCCGCTGGTGGTGCTGCACACCGACCGCCTCACCCTGCGGGCGCACACGCGCGACGACATCGACGCCGTGCACCACGCCGCCACCGACCCCGAACTCCAGCGCTGGCTGCCGCTGCCGCGACCGGGCAAGCCCTACACCCGCGCCGACGCCGAGCACTGGTGCCTGGTGGCGGCGCCGGAGTCGCGCGCCGCCGGCGACGGCCAGCAGTGGGCGATCGTGGACACCGCGACGGGCGGCTACTGCGGCGCGGTGGGCCTGACGCGCACGATGTGGCGGGCCGCCACCACGGAGGTCGGCTACTGGCTGGCCCCGGCGGCGCGCGGCCGGGGCCTGGCCACCGAGGCGGCCGTCGCGGTGGCGCACTGGGCGCTGCGCGACCAGCGGTTCCAGCGGGTGGAGCTGAAGGCCGCGACGGGCAACACCGCCTCGCGCAGGGTGGCCGAGAAGGCGGGGTTCGTCTACGAGGGCACCGAACGCAACGCGATGCCGCTGCACCGGGGCCGCGCCGACCTCGCGGTCTACAGCCTCATCCCCGCCGACCTGGCCGGCCTGACCCCCGCCGCCGGCTGAGCCGCACCCCGCCCGCCGGGGCGGGCCGCCCGTGGCCGGGCCGGCGCGGCGCGCCGGCCCGCGCGGGCTACCACTCGATGCCGCGCTGGCCCTTCTGCCCGGCGTCCATGGGGTGCTTGACCTTGGTCATCTCGGTGACGAGATCGGCGGCCTCCAGCAGGCGGGGGTGGGCGTCGCGGCCGGTGACCACCACGTGCTGGCGGCCCGGGCGGTCGGCGAGCGTGGCGACCACGTCCTCCACGTCGACCCACCCCCATTTCAGGGGGTAGGTGAACTCGTCCAGCACGTAGAGCCCGTAGGTCTCGGCGGCCAGGTCGCGCTTGATCTGCCGCCAGCCCTCGGCCGCGTCGGCGGCGTGGTCGGCCTCGGTGCCCGGGCGCTGGATCCACGACCAGCCCTCGCCCATCTTGTTCCAGTGCACGCGCCCGCCCTGGCCGGACTCCCCCAGCACCCGCAGGGCGCGCTCCTCGCCGATGCGCCACTTGGCCGACTTCACGAACTGGAAGACGCCGATGTCCCAGCCCTGCGCCCACGCGCGCGCGGCCAGCCCGAACGCGGCGGTGGACTTCCCCTTGCCGGGGCCGGTGTGCACCATCAGCAGCGGGCGGTTGCGGCGCTGGCGGGTGGTGAGCCCGTCGTCGGGCACGTGGGTGGGTCTGCCCTGCGGCATGGGGCCTCCTTGAGTGGGTCGGTGCGGGATGGGGTGGGGGCGGGGTGTCCGCGTGTCCGCGCGGGCGTGCGCGGGGATGGGCGGGGGTGCTCAGGCGGCGCGGCGGGTGCGGCGTACCAGGCCGGTCAGCGCGTCGGCGGCCAACTCCTCCAGGCGCACCGGCTCCCCGCCCAGCGCGTCGGCCAGGCGCACGGCGAGGTCCAGGCGGACGGGGCCGGACTCGCAGTCCACGACGACGCTGTGCACCCCCCGCGCGCCGATCCCGGCGGCGGCGCGCAGGGCGGTGTCCAGGCCGCCGTGCGTGGCGCGGCCGTCGGTCACCACGACCAGCAGCGGGCGGCGGGCGGGGTCGCGCAGCCGCTCCACGCGCAGCACGTCGGCCGCGCGCAGCAGGCCGGCCGCCAGCGGGGTGCGGCCGCCGGTCCGCAGTTCGCGCAGGCGGCGGGCGCCGGCCTCGACCGATGAGGTGGGCGGCAGCGCGACCTCGGCGGCGCGGCCCCGGAAGGTGACCAGGCCGACCTTGTCGCGCCGCTGGTAGGCGTCCAGGAGCAGGCTGAGCACCGCGCCCTTGACGGCACGCATCCGCCGGCGGGCGGCCATGGAGCCGCTGGCGTCCACGCAGAACAGCACGAGGTTGCCCTCGCGCCCTTCGCGGACGGCCTCGCGCAGGTCGTCCGGGCGCAGCAGCAGCCCCGGGCCGCTGCGCCCCCGGGCGCGCTGGTGGGGTGCCGCGGCGCGCAGGGTGGCGCTCAGGTGCAGGGCGCCCACGCGCCGCCGGGGCGGGCGCGCGCCGGAGGTGCGGCCGTAGGGGGTTTCGGCGCGGGAGCGGCGGCCGGGCGCGCCCTGGCCGATCCCGGTGAGGCTGAGCAGGCGCGGGCGGTAGGGCTCGCCGGGTTCGGCGGGCGGGCCGTCCGCGCCCGGTCCGGTTGCCGACGCGTCGTCGTCCGGGGCGTCGGCGGGGTCCCGGGGCGCGGCGGTGTCAGCGCCGCCGCGGCCGGTGCCGGGGCCGGGGTCGGCGGGACCGCCCGCGTCGGCGGCGGGGTCGGCCGCTTCGGGCTCGGTGCCGGCGGGGTCGGCCGGTGCACCCGTGCCGTCGTCGGGGCCGGGCGGTTCGGGATCGGTGCCGGGGGCGCCGGGGTCGGCGGGCGCGGGACCCTCCGGGGATTCCGGGGGGTCCTCACGGTCTTTTGGGTCGGACTCACCCGCCTGCTCCAGGGCCTCGCGCAGGCGGTCCTCGTCGAGGTCGGGGGCGTCGAAGGGGTCGCGGCGGCGCCGGTGCGGCAGGGCCAGGCGGGCGGCGTCGCGGACGTCGTCGGAGTCGACCTCGGGGTGGCCGCGCCAGGCGGCCAGCGCCATGGCGGCGCGGGCGGTGACGATGTCGGCGCGCAGACCGTCGACGTCGAAGGCGGCGCACACGGCGGTGACCTGGCGCAGCGCGGAGTCGCCGAGCACCACACCGGGCAGGCGGTCGCGGGCGGCGCGGATGCGTTCGGCGAGGTCGGATTCGTCGTCGGCGTAGCCGGCGGCGAAGGAGTCGGGGTCGGCCTCGAAGGCCAGCCGGCGGCGCACGACCTCGGCGCGCTCGGCGGGGTCGCGGGTGGCGGCGACCTCGACGGTCAGGCCGAAGCGGTCCAGCAGTTGGGGGCGGAGTTCGCCCTCCTCGGGGTTCATGGTGCCCACCAGCAGGAAGCGCGCGGCGTGGCGCACCGAGACCCCCTCGCGCTCGACGTGGGAGGTGCCCATGGCGGCGGCGTCCAGCAGCAGGTCGACCAGGTGGTCGTGCAGCAGGTTGACCTCGTCGACATAGAGGACCCCCCGGTGGGCGTCGGCGAGCAGGCCGGGCTCGAACGCCTTGACGCCCTCGGTCAGCGCGCGCTCCAGGTCGAGGGCGCCGACCAGGCGGTCCTCGCTGGCGCCCACCGGCAGCTCCACGAGCCGGGCCGGGCGCCGGGCCGGGGGCGCGCCGGGGGTGTGCGGGCCGTCGGGGCAGCCGGGGTCGGGTGCGGCGGGCTCGCAGGCGAACCGGCAGCCCTCGACCACGTCGATGGCGGGCAGCAGGGCCGCGAGGGCGCGCACCACGGTCGACTTGGCGGTGCCCTTCTCGCCGCGGACCAGCACGCCGCCCACCGCCGGTGACACGGCGTTGAGCAGCAGCGCCAGCTTGAGGTCGGCCATGCCGACGACCGCGCTGAAGGGATAGCGAGCAGGAGCGCTCACGCGGGTCAGTCCTTCCTCGGGAGTCCACGCCCACAGGGGTCGGTCGCGGTGCCGCGCAGTCTCCTGGCTTCCAGATCGCCGCTCCCCCGCCGCCTTCCCACCGGGGGCCGGCAGTGGCGTGCGTGGCGGGGTCGCTTCCTGGTCACAGTGGCGGGTCCGTCCCGGATTCGCACCGGGTTCCTGCTGCCGCGACGGACCTCCGGAGGTACCGGGCGTCCGCCGCGATCGGGGCACCGCGCACCAGCGTCTCACACCGGTTTTCGCGCCGACGCACCGCAGGGCCGCCCGGCGGTGTCGGTGCCGGGCGGGTTCGCCCCCGGCGGGCTGCCGGTGGGTCGCCAGATCGCGGGGCCGCGCCTGGCCGAGCGGCGGGTGCCGGAGGTGGGGCACGCGTCCGTGCTCGCCACGGGGTCCGGCCGGCGCCGGCTGCCGCTGGGCGGGCGCGGCGCCGCCGCGAACGGACAGGACGGCACCTGAAACAACAGAACCGACTTTTGTCATAAAAGCGTCCTTAGGTCGAAACGAATCCTCAATACGGCGCTCATTGCCTTTCCGCCCCGCCCGTGACTTCAATTGCTGATCACCTCTCTGCCCCCGAGAAGGAAGGCGCGGACAGTGGCGGCCAACAGCGAATTCCTGCGGGTGCTGGGGCGCGGGGACGTCCTGGCGCTGGCGTTCGGCGCGATGATCGGGTTCGGCTGGATCGTGCTGACGGGAGAGTTCATCGACGGCGCGGGCAGCCTGGGATCGGCGCTGGCGTTCGTGATCGGCGGGGGCATCATCGCGCTGGTGGGGCTGACCTACGCCGAACTCATCTCGGCGATGCCCCACGCCGGCGGCGAGCACCACTACGCGCTGCGCGCGCTGGGCGGCCGGGGCGCGTTCGTGGCGTCGTGGGCGATGGTGCTGGGCTATGTGTCGGTGGTGGCCTTCGAGGCGGTGGCGCTGCCCCACACCGTGCTCTACCTGCTGCCCGACATGCGGGCGGGCTACCTGTGGACGGTGGCGGACTACGACGTGTACGCGAGCTGGGTGGCGGTGGGCGCGGTGGCGGCCGTGGCGATCACCGCGCTCAACTACGTGGGGATCCGGCCGGCCTCGGTGTTCCAGACCATCGCGGTGCTGTTCCTGCTGGCCTCGGGGGCGGTGCTGCTGCTGGGGGCGTTCACCGGCGGGTCGGCCCAGAACATGCAGCCGCTGTTCACCGGCGGCCTGCCCGGACTGATGGGGGTCCTGGTGGCGGTGCCGTTCCTGTTCGTGGGGTTCGACGTGGTGCCGCAGTCGGCGAGCGAGATCAAGATTCCCTACCGGCAGGTGGGGTGGCTGCTGGTGGTGTCGGTGGCGTGCGCGGCGGCCTGGTACATCATGATCATGCTGACGGTCAGCGCGGGACTGACCCCCGCGCAACTGCTGGACTCCGAACTGGCCTCGGCGGACTCCATGGCGGCGCTGTGGGACAGCCAGGCGCTGGGCAACGTGCTGGTGCTGGGCGGGATCGCGGGGATCCTGACGAGCTGGAACGCGTTTTTGATCGGCGGCAGCCGGCTGCTGTACGCGATGGCGCGCTCGGAGATGATCCCGGCGTGGTTCGGCCGGGTGCACCCGAGGTTCCGCACCCCCGGCAACGCGGTGCTGTTCATCGGCGGGCTGTCGGTGATCGCGCCGGTGTTCGGGCGCCCCATGCTGGTGTGGCTGGTGGACGCCGGCGGGATCAACATCGTGGTGGCCTATGTGACGGTGGTGCTGTCCTTCCTGGTGCTGCGCCGGCGCGAGCCCGCCATGGAGCGGCCGTTCCGCACCCCGGCCGGCCCGGTGGTGGGCGGGGCGGCGCTGGTGCTGTCGCTGGGGCTGGGCGTGCTGTACCTGCCGGGCATGCCGGCGGCGCTGGTGTGGCCCTATGAGTGGATCATCGTGGGCGGCTGGTGGCTGGCGGGCGCGGTGTTCCTGTGGCGGCTGCCCCGGGTGGGCCCGGGGGCCGACGCCGAGGAGCGGCTGATCGCGGCGGTGCGGACCCGCCGCGGCGGGTAGTCGGGGCGCCGCCGCCCGCGCGGGCGGCGGTCGCAGGCGGCCGGCGGGGGCGCGGGATCGGCGGCGGGTGGTCTCAGTCGAGGACCCGGGCCAGGAGCCAGCGCCCCGACCCGGAGTCGTGCAGGAGTTCGTAGACCCCCGGCGGGCCGGCGGATCCGGCCTCGACCCGCCAGTGGACGCGCTGGGGCGGTTGGTCGTGGTGGGCGGGGGTCCAGTCGGCGCGCACGGTGATCCAGTGGTCGACGATGTGCCGGACGGTGTAGACGCGGCGGTCCCATACGAAGCGCACGGGGCGCCCCTGGTGTTCGGTGACCGTGATCGGGACTCCGTAGACGTGGCCCACGTGGCGCTGCTCCCCTCGGCTGGTGTCGCGCGGTGCGCGAACGCGGCCTGCGGGGAAGGACAGGCACAATCGAACGTCTGTACTAATGCTAGCGGATCTCCCCACGCGGGGGAACCAGGGCGCCGCGCACCGTGTCTAAAATCGGAGCACTTCTGGCCAGCCCCGCCCAACCCCGGCGCTCCCCCCGTGATCGCCGCTGATCGGCCCCACCGGGCCTCTGTACGCTATGAGCGCGAACCACCCCTCCCAAAGGAACTCTGCACTGTGACGGACAACGGGCGCGAGCGCGTCAAACCCCTCCGCACCGGCGACCCGAGGCAGCTCGGCGACTACCGCGTCGAGGGCAGGCTCGGACGGGGCGGCATGGGCACCGTCTACCTCGCCCGCGACACCGCGGACCGGCTCGTGGCCGTCAAGCTCATCCACCCCGACCTCGCCGACGACCCCGACTTCCGGCGCCGGTTCGCGCGCGAGGTCGAGGCCGCGCGCCGGGTGGCCCGCTTCTCCACCGCCGGCGTCCTCGACGCCCGCCTCGACGGCGACCCGCTGTTCATCGTCTCGGAGTACGTGCCCGGCCCCAACCTGGCCGAGGCGGTGGCCACCGACGGCCCCATGCGCGGCGGCACCCTGGAGAGCCTGGCCATGGGGGTGGCGGCGGCGCTCACGGCGATCCACCGCGCCGGGGTGATCCACCGCGACCTCAAGCCGGCCAACGTGCTGCTGTCGGCGGTGGGGCCCAAGGTCATCGACTTCGGCATCGCGCGCGCCATGGACGACGAGGGCGCGGTCACCCGCTCCAGCCAGCTCATGGGCACCCCGGCCTACCTCGCGCCGGAACTGATCGCGGGCGGCGACATCACGCCCGCCTCCGACATCTTCTCCTGGGGCTGCCTGGTCACCTACGCGGGCACCGGCAAGGCGCCCTTCAACGCCCAGACCGTCCCGGCGATCCTGCACCTCATCAGCGCGGCGCCGGCCGACCTAGAGGGGCTGGAGCCCGGTGTCACCGAACTGGTGCGCTCGGCCCTGGAGAAGGACCCCGCCAACCGGCCCACCGCCCAGGACCTGCTGAACACGCTGGTGGGGCAGGAGAACCCGGCCGAGACCACCGTGGACCGCACGGTGGTGCGGTCCTGGACCCCGCCCTCCACGGCGCGGGCCGACGCCGAGGGCGCGGCGGGCGCCGCCGCCCTGGGCGGCGCGGCCGGTGCCGCGGCCGGTGCGGCCGGCGCGGTGGCCGGTGCCGCGCTCGGCGGCGACGACCAGCCGACGGTCCCCGCCGAGCAGCCGGGACCCGATGCCACGCGCTCGCTGCCGCCCGAGGCGGCCGAGCCGGCGCCGCCCGCGCGGCCCTCTCCCCCGGACGCCACCGGGCGGCCCGACCCCGGCCCGCAGGCTCCTCACGAGCCCGCCTGGGGCGCCCCCGGCGCCGGGCCCGGCGGGGGCTACGGTCCGCCGCCGGCCGGCGACCCGGCCGCCTTCACGCCTCCCCCGGGGGTGCACCAGCAGCCGCACGGCCGGTGGCCGGGGCACGCCCAGCCGTTCCACGGCAGTCCCTCGGGCCCGCAGCCGGGCCACGGCACGCCGTCCGGCCCGCAGCCGCCCGCGCACGGCTTCCCCTCCGGCCCGCAGCCCGGCCACGGCACGCCGTCCGGCCCGCAGCCGGGATACGGCGCACCGTCGGGTCCGCAGCCGGGGTACGGCGCGCCCTCCGGACCCCAGCCCGGGTACGCCACGCCGCCCGGCGGGCAGCCGCCGGGCCACGGCGTGCACGGCGGCCCGGGTGGCGCGGGCGGCCACGGCGGCCAGGGCGGTCCCGGAGTTCCCGGTGCGGCGCCGCCCGGCCGGCCGCCGTCCTCCGGCCGCCCCTCCACCCGCCTGGTCGTCGGCGCGGCGGCGGGGGTGGTCGTGCTCGTGGCGGGCGTGGCCCTGGGCGCGGTCTGGCTCACCAGCGGTCCGCCCGAGGGCACGCAGGTCTACGCGACCGACTTCGAGTCCGACACCTGGGGTTTCGACGCCTACGACCCCGAGGACGAGTACCTGGAGTACGGCATCCACCCCGACCACGGGCTGATCCTGCGGGTGGAGCCCTACAACGAGGCGGCCAGCATCGGCGCGTTCGTCCCCTACGACGGGGTGATGCCCGAGGCCGTCCGCGTCGACGCCGAGGCCGAGATCGTCGCCGGCGAGCCCTACAGCGAGTTCGGCACCCGCTGCTACTACCAGGTCTCCGACGACGACGTGACCACCCACTACGAGGCGCTGGTGCGGTTCGACGGCGCCGACGCCCAGATCCGCCGCTACGGCGGCGACGCCGGCGACGCCGCCCTGGCCTCCACCGGCGACGTGCCCGGCTACGTCCCCGCAGAGGACGGTGACGGCGGCGAGCGCGGACCGGTCGTCAACGCGGTGACGATGACCTGCGAGCCCGACGACTCCGGCGCGATCGACATCAACATGTGGGTCAACGGCGAGCACGTGCTGGAGGCCACCGACCCCGACCCGCTGCCCGACGACGCCACCGAGCAGGCGCCCCGCCAGGTCGGGATCACGGTCAAGCGCCGCGGCAACGAGACCAACGTCCCCGAGGTCGGGTTCCACCGCGTCGAGGTGCAGCGCCTGGGCGAACCCGAGGTGGACGCCTCCGAGGAGTCCCCCGACGACGGGGCCTGACCCGCAGCCCCCTCGCCACCCCCGACCGGCGCGGCCGCCGCCGCGCCGCCCCCACCGAACGAGAGGAACCGCGATGCGCGCCGTCGTCGTGCAGGAGCAGGGCGGCCCCGAGGTGCTGCGGCTGACCGAGGCGCCCGACCCCGAGCCGGGACCGGGTGAGGTCCTCGTCGGCATCCAGGCGCGCGGCGTCAACTTCATCGACGTCTACCAGCGCAGCGGCGCCTACTCCATGCCCACCCCGTTCGTCCCGGGCGTGGAGGCGGCCGGGACCGTCGCCGCGCTGGGCGAGGGCGTGACCGGTCTGCGCGTGGGCGCCCGGGTGGCCTGGGCGCTGGTGCCCGGCGCCTACGCCGAGCGCGCGGTGGTGCCCGCCGACCGCCTGGTGCCGGTGCCCGACCGGGTCTCCGCCGAGCAGGCGGCGGCCGTGCTGCTCCAGGGGCTGACCGCCCACTACCTCACGCACTCCACCTACCCGGTGCAGCCGGGCGACACCGTGCTGGTGCACGCCGCGGCGGGCGGCACCGGCCTGCTGCTGGTGCAGTTGGCCAAGGCGCGCCACGGCCGGGTGATCGCCACGGTCTCCACCGACGCCAAGGCCGACCTCGCCCGCGCGGCCGGCGCCGACGAGGTCATCCGCTACGACCGGACCGAGGTCGCCCCGGCGGTGCGGGAACTGACCGGGGGCGCCGGGGTGGCCGCGGTCTACGACGGGGTGGGTGCGGCCACGTTCGACGCCAGCCTGGCCGCGCTGCGCCCGCGCGGCGTGCTGGCGCTGTTCGGGCAGGCCAGCGGCGCGGTGCCGCCGGTGGACCCGCAGCGGCTGAACTCCGCGGGCTCGGTGTACCTCACCCGGCCGACGCTGGCGCACTACGTCGCCGAGCGGGAGGAGCTGCTGGAGCGGGCCTCCGACGTGCTGGGGCTGGTGGCGGCCGGCGCACTGGACGTTCGGGTGGGCGGGCGCTACCCGCTGGCCGAGGCCGCGCGCGCCCACGAGGACCTGGCCGGGCGGCGCACCACCGGCAAGCTGCTGCTGGACTGACGCCTCCGCCGGCGCGGCCGCGCGCCTACCCCTCGCGGTCGCGCCGGCCGGGCGCAGTGCCGGGGGGCCGGGCGGCGGCCTCGGCCTCCTTGCGGGCGCTGGCCACCGCCTCGGCGGCGATCTCGGCGGCCTGGTCGGCGGCGCGCACGGCGTCGCTGCGCGGGGTGCCCGAGGTGATCTCCGGCGTGGCCGGCTCGCCGCCGTCGTCGGAGGCCGGGCGCGGGGCGTCGGCGTTGGTGTCGCCGGTGAAGGCGCGGGTGACGCTCTGCACGGCCTGGGTCAGCTCGCCGGGGATGACCCAGAAGGTGTTGCCCTCGCCCTTGGCCAGCGACGGCAGCACCTCCAGGTACTTGTAGGCCAGCAGCTTGGGGTCGGCGTTGTTGCTGTGCACCGCCTGGAACACCCGCTCGATGGCCTGGGCCTCGCCGTCGGCGCGCAGGATGCGCGCCTGCTGCTCGCCCTGGGCCTCCAGGATGGCCTGCTGGCGGGCGCCCTCGGCGGTGAGGATGCGCGACTGCCGCTCGCCCTCGGCGTGCAGGATGACCGCGCGCTTGTCGCGCTCGGCACGCATCTGCTTCTCCATGGCCTCCTTGATGGAGGGCGGGGGGTCGATGGCCTTGATCTCGACCCGGTTGACGCGGATGCCCCACTTGCCGGTGGCGTCGTCGAGCACGCCGCGCAGCCGGGTGTTGATCTCCTCGCGGGAGGTGAGGGTGCGCTCCAGGTCCATGCCGCCGATCACGTTGCGCAGCGTGGTGACGGTGAGCTGGTCGATGGCCTGGAGGTAGTCGGCGACCTCGTAGGCGGCGGCGCGCGGGTCGGTGATCTGGTAGTAGAGCACCGTGTCGATGTTGACGACCAGGTTGTCCTCGGTGATCACCGGCTTGGGCCGCGAGGAGAACACCTGCTCGCGCATGTCGTACTTGGTGTTGACGCGGTCGACCACCGGGATGATGAAGTTCAGGCCGGGTTGCAGGGTGCGCATGTAGCGGCCGAAGCGCTCGATGTTGTAGGCGCGGGCCTGCGGCACGATCCGCACGGTCGAGACCACCGCGAGGACGACCAGCACCGCGACGGCGGCGAACAGGATGTTCAGAGCCATGGCTGCCTCCAGCCCGTTTCGGCGCCGCGAGTGACCGGCGCGCGGGAGGTCGCCGCCGGGGTCACGGCAGGGCCTCCCGGGGATAGACGATCGCGGTGGCGCCTTCGATGTCCATGACGTCGACCCGGGTGCCGGCGGGGATCACCTGGTCCTCGTCGATGCAGCGGGCCGACCACTCCTCGCCGGAGAGCTTGATGAGACCGCGCTCGCCGGTGACCTCGGCGACGACCACGCCGGAGCGCCCCACCAGCGCGGCGGTGCCCGACCGCAGCGGCGGGGGCTGCTTGAGGTGGCGCCGGGCGATGGGCCGCACCACCAGCAGGGCGGCAGCGGCGGTGACGACGAACGCGGCGATCTGGAGCGCCAGCCCCATGCCGAGGGCGCCGACCACCCCGGCCACCAGCGCGGCCACCGCGAGCAGGCCCAGGGAGAGCGTGAGTGTGAAGATCTCGGCCGCGCCGAGCACGGCCGCCGCGATCATCCAGAGGACCCACACCGGCATGGCACCGAACCTCCCGTCCCATCGCGGCTACCACCAAAACTACCCCCGTGGGCGTGATCCGGCACACATTCGACGGTCACATTCCGGGGTACGTGGGATGGGCAAGAGGGGCGGGCACGCGGTCACCGGTCGGCGGGGCGGACGGCCGGGGTGGCGGCGGGGCGCCGACCGCGCACCCGGACCACCCCACGCGCCGCCCCGTCAACGCGCGAATTGAGCGAACTAGTCGTCGTCCTCCAGGTCGCCCTCCAGGGCGAGGTAGGTGTCGCGCAGGCGTTCGATCACCTCGGGGTCGGGGCGCTCCCACAGTTTGCGGTCGGCGGCCTCCAGCAGGCGCTCGGCGATGCCGCGCAGCGCCCAGGGGTTGGACCGCTCCAGGAAGGCGCGGTTCTCGGCGTCGAACACGTAGGTCTGGGCGAGTTGGGTGTACATCCAGTCGTCCACCACGCCCGCCGTGGCGTCGTAGCCGAAGAGGTAGTCGACCGTGGCGGCGAGTTCGAAGGCGCCCTTGTAGCCGTGTCGCCGCATGGCCGCCACCCAGCGGGGGTTGACCACGCGGGCGCGGAACACCCGCCGGGTCTCCTCGGCCAGGGTGCGGGTCTTGACCTGGTCGGGGGCGGCGGAGTCGCCGATGTAGGCGGCGGGGTTGCCGCCGGTGAGCCGGCGCACCATGGCCACCATGCCGCCGTGGTACTGGAAGTAGTCGTCGGAGTCCACGATGTCGTGCTCGCGGGTGTCCTGGTTCTTGGCGGCCACCGAGATGCGCCGGAACGACGCCTCCATGTCGGCGCGGGCCTCGCGGCCGTCGAGTCCGCGGCCGTAGGCGTAGCCGCCCCACACCGCGTAGACCTCGGCGAGGTCGGCGTCGTCGCGCCAGTTGCGGGCGTCGATCAGCGGCAGCAGGCCGGCGCCGTAGGCGCCGGGCTTGGACCCGAAGACGCGGGTGGTGGCGCGCCGCCAGTCGTTGTGGTCGGCGAGGTCGGCCAGCGCGTGGGCGCGGGGGTAGTTCTGCTCGGCGGGTTCGTCGAGGTCGGCGACCGCCCGCACGGCGTCGTCCACCAGGGCGATGACGTGCGGGAAGGCGTCGCGGAAGAACCCGGAGATGCGCAGGGTGACGTCGATGCGCGGGCGGCCCAGCTCCGCGATCGGCACGATCTCGAAGCCGGTGACGCGGCGGGAGGCGTCGTCCCAGGTGGGGCGCACGCCCAGCAGGGCGAGGACTTCGGCGATGTCGTCGCCCTGGGTGCGCATGGCGGCGGTGCCCCACACGGTGAGCCCCACCGAGCGGGGGTAGGCGCCGGTGTCGTCCAGGTGGCGGCGGATGAGGGAGTCGGCCAGCGCCTGGCCGACGTCCCAGGAGTTGCGCGAGGGCACGGCCTTGGGATCGACGGAGTAGAAGTTGCGGCCGGTGGGCAGCACGTTGACCAGGCCGCGGGTGGGCGAGCCCGACGGGCCGGCCGGGACGTGGCCGCCGTCGAGGGCGTGCAGCACGGCGTCGAGTTCGTCGGAGGTGGCGGCCAGGCGCGGCACCACCTGTTCGGCGGCGAATCCCAGCACCTCGGCGGCACCGCGGACGGCCTCGGCACCGCCGACGGGGCCCTCCCCGCCTGCCGCGCCCGCCCCATCGCCCGTCCCGGCAGGGGTGTCCGCCCCGGCCGCGCCATGCTCCCCGCCCAAAGTGACCGCCCCGGCCGGGGCCAGGGTCCGGGCCGCCACGGCGGCGGCCGCCTCCGGCGCCCAGGCGCGGTCCTCCATGGCCTGCACCATGCGCCGGGCCAGGGTGTCGACCAGGTCGAGGGCGTCGGAGGCGGTGCGGGCCGGGCCCTCGACCAGCGCGGTCAGCGCCGCCGGCACCGCCACGCGGGCACCGGGCTCGGCCAGCAGTTCTTTCTCGTCCAGGCCGAACGCCCGGGCGACCACCGCGCGCAGGCCGGGCAGCGCCCCGACCCGGCCTCCCCATACCTGCGAGGCGCGCAGCACCGCCATGACCAGGTTGACGCGGGCCTCGCCCTCGGGGGCGCGGCCCAGGATGTGCAGGCCGTCGCGGATCTGGACGTCCTTGATCTCGCAGAGGTAGCCGTCGACGTGCATGACGAAGTCGTCGAACTCGTCCTCGTCGGGCATGTCCTCGCGGTGGAGGTCGTGGTGGAGTTCGGCGGCCTTGATCAGAGTCCAGATCTGGGCGCGCAGCGCGGGCGCCTTGTCGGGGTCGAGGTCGGTGACCAGCGCGTACTCGTCCAGCAACTGCTCCAGCTTGGCGATGTCGCCGTAGGTGTCGGCGCGCGCCATGGGCGGGACGAGGTGGTCGACCACGGTGGCGTGGGCGCGCCGCTTGGCCTGGGTGCCCTCGCCGGGGTCGTTGACGATGAACGGGTAGACGAGGGGGAGGTCGCCGAGCGCGGCGTCGGGGGAGTCCTCGGCGGCCAGTCCCAGTCCCTTGCCCGGCAGCCACTCCAGGGTGCCGTGCTTGCCCAGGTGGACCAGGGCGTCGGCGCCGAACCCGCCGGAGTCGGCGGGGGCCTCCAGCCAGCGGTAGGCGGCCAGGTAGTGGTGGGAGGGCGGGAGGTCGGGGTCGTGGTAGATGGCGATGGGGTTCTCGCCGAAGCCGCGCGGCGGCTGGATCATCAGCATGAGGTTGCCGAACCGCAGGCCGGCCAGCACGATGTCGGGTTCGCCCCGGGAGTCGTCGACGTAGAGGCCGCCGGGCGGCTCGCCCCAGTGCGCGCGCACGGACTCGCGCAGCGGGGCGGGCAGGGCCTCGAACCAGCGCCGGTAGTCGCGCAGCGGCACGCGCACGGCGGCGCCGGCCAACTGCTCCTCGGTCAGCCACTCCACGTCGTGGCCGCCGGCGCTGATCAGGGCGTGGATGAGGGGGTCGCCGTCGTCCTCGCGGCGGTCCTCGCCCTCGGCGGGCACGCGCCACAGGGAGTCGTCGGGGCCGAGGTCGTAGCCGCGCGCCACGAGGTCGCGGAGGAGGCGCACCGCCGAGGCGGGGGTGTCCAGACCCACGGCGTTGCCCACCCGGGAGTGCTTGGTGGGGTAGGCCGACAGCAGCACGCCCAGGCGGCGCCGCTCGGGCGGCACGTGGCGCAGGCGGGCGTGGCGCACGGCGATCCCGGCGACCCGGGCGGCGCGTTCGGGGTCGGCGACGTAGACGGGGATCCCGCTGTCGTCGGCGACCTCCTTGAAGGAGAACGGGACGCTGATGAGCCGGCCGTCGAACTCCGGGATGGCCACCTGCATGCCGGCGTCCATGGGGGTCAGGGCGGCGTCGGACGCCTGCCAGCGCTCCCGGGTGGTGGTCAGCACCAGCCCCTGGATGACCGGGACGTCCAGCGCGGCGAGCGCGCCGGCGTCCCAGGCGTCCTCGTCGCCGCCGGCGGCGGCGTCGGCCGCCACGGCACCGCCGGCGGCGAGCACGGTGGTGACCACGGCGTCGGCGGAGTCCAGCAGCTCGAACAGGCCGGGGGTGGTGTCGCGGGTGAGGCCGCGCAGCGATCCGGAGAAGACGGGCAGCGCCGCGCCCCCGGCGTCCTCGACGGCCGCGCACAGGGTGTCGACGAACGCGGTGTTGCCGGAGAGTTCGTGCGCCCGGTAGAAGACCACGGCGACGGTGGGGTGGTCGGGTCCGGGCCGGGTGCGCGCGGCGCGGTCGTGGACGCCGTACTCGGGCATGGGCTGGGGCGGGGCGAACCCCTCGCCGGTGAGCAGCACGGTGTCGGAGAGGAACCGGGCGAGTTCGCGCAGGTTGGCCACGCCGCCCTCGCGGAGGTAGGCGTGGGCCTCGGTGGCCACGCCCGCCGGGACGGTGGAGTGCGCCAGCATCTCGGCGTCGAGGGCGGCCTCGCCGCCCAGGGCGACCAGCGGCACGCCCGCGGCGCGCACCCGCTCCAGGCCGCCGGGCCAGGACTCGCTGCCGCCCAGCAGCCGCACCACGGCGAGGTCGGCGCCCGCCAGGAGGCCGGGGAGGTCGGCGGGGTCGGTGCGGGCGGGGTTGGCGGTGCGGTAGCCGGCCCCGGCCGCCCGCGCGGCCAGCAGCTCGGTGTCGGCGGTGGACAGCAGCAGAATGGTCGCCACGTGCGGGCCCTTCGTTCGCAGAAGCGGGGTCCTCGCCCCGGCACTGGACAGGTACGGCGGCGGAAGTTCCTGGCTGGGGTCGGCGCCGGTAGGCTTCGCAGACCGTGACAGTTGCGGGACAGCCGCGGATTCGCACCGCGTTCCTTCGCGCCGTCGCGGTTTCATCCTGACAGACGGTGCGGGTGCGGCCGGGGCCGGGCCGCGGCTGCGGACCGGGCCACGCCGGACGCGCGTTCACGCCAGTACCGGTGCGCCCCCGCCTTTGCGAGAATCAGGTGCCATGAGCTACCCCGAACCCCCGCCGGGCTCCGGCGACCCCTACCAGCAGTACCCGCAGGGCGACCCCTACGCCCAGCCCGGGATGCCCTCCGGCGGGTACCCCGCCGGTGACTACTCCTCCGGGGCGATGGTGCCCTACAACCAGCAGACCGGGGGTTACCAGGCTCCGTACGCGCCGGTGCCCGAGAGCGAGGCCATCCTCACCACCATCGGCGACATCTCGATCACCCAGACCACGGTGATCACGCCCGCCGGCAGGTTCCCGATCAAGGGCAGCACCTGGAACGCCTCGGACATGACCCACACCACCACGGGCGTGTCGACCACGGGGATCGTACTGACGGTGATCAGCCTGGTGATCTTCATCTGGGCGTGCGGTCTGGGGCTGCTGGGTCTGCTCTTCCTGCTCATGAAGGAGGAGAAGACCCAGGGGTCGGTGCAGGTGACGGTGCAGGGCAACGGGGTGTTCCACTCGACCATGGTCCCGGCGCGCAGCCCCCAGACGGTCATGCAGGTGATGCAGTCGGTGAACTACGCGCGTTCGCTGGCGGCCACGAGCTGAGGCGCGGGGGCGGCCCCGCCGGAAGGCCGCGGTGCGGCCTTCCGGCGCAGCGCCGGTGAGGCGCGGTGCTGCCGTCGGCGCTACCCGGACGAGCCGGGGCGCCCGGGGGCGGCGGTGCCGTGCGGGCCGCCGCTTGCCGGGCCTGACGGGCCTGCCAAGCCTGACGGGCGCACCGGAGCGCTGTCCGGGCAGCCGCCGTCCGCGCAGCCGCCGCCGGGACCCGCGCCGGGCGGCGCCGCGCTGGGGTCGGGATCGGTCGGCGCGGTCGAGGCGGAGTGCGGCCGGTCGGCCAGCAGTCCGCCCAGCAGGTCGCGCAGGTAGGCGGCCACCGGGCGGTCGCCGGCGGCGGTGGTCAGCGCGGCGAACTCGGAGTCGCTGAAGGCCACCGAGACCGTGCGGGGGTGGTCGGCGCGCCGGGGCAGGCCCAGCATCTGGCGGTGGACGCGGTCGATGGCCTCGGGCGGCAGGGGGCCGTAGACGGCTTCGAGCTGGGTGAGCCACTCGCGCAGCTCCGACCAGCGGGCGTAGCGTCCGGCGAGCGTGTAGAGGTAGGACGCGACGTCGCGGTGGCCGGCGGCGCGTTCGAGTTCGGCGTGGGTGAGGGGGTCGAGCGCGAGGCTCACCCGGCGGGCCGGGGCGGCGGACGGCGCGAGCGCGGGCGTGGTCATGCGGACCTCCAGGAGGGTCGGCGGGCGAAGGGGCGGGCCGCGCTGGTGGCGGCGTGCGGCGCCTTCGCGCAGGGGCGGCGCCCCTGACCTCCTGGCCGCTCGAACAAGCACAACCCTAGCCCGGCTCCCGCCTGCTCCGGAGGTTTTCCACAGCCTCGCGCGGGCGATTTTTTCCTTCCCTCGACCCATCAGGCGCCGCCCGCCCCGCCCTCCTCGGACGCCTCAGCCACGCCTGCCGCGCCGGCCATCCCACCCGCCCCGGGCGCCCCCGCCTCCTCGGGCACCCCGGCGGGCGGGACCACGGGCAGCCCCGTGGGGGCGCCCTCCTCCAGCAGCCGCAGCAGCGCGCCGGTGTCCAGGTGGTGTTCGACCAGGTCGCCCAGTGCGTCCAGGCGGGCGGCGCGCTCGGCCGCGAAGTCGGTGCCGGGCGCGGGCCGGAAGTCGCGCCCGGCCCGCCGCGCCACGTCGGCCAGGAACGCGCGGCGGAACCCGTCGTTCTCCAGGGCGCCGTGCCAGGTGGTGCCCCACACCGCGCCGCTGCGCACGCCGTCGAGGAACGGCTCGGTGTCCTCGCCGGCTCCGGCGCGCCCGCCGCCGGGCGCCCACCGCACCGTGGTGATCCCGTGGTGGATCTCGTAGGCCGCCACCGGCTGCCCGTAGGCCGCGCCCGTGGGCCGGGCGAGCGTCTTGTCGCGCGCGAAGACGACCGTGGCGGGCAGCAGCCCCAGCCCCTCGACCCGGCCCGCGCCCGACTCCACCGCGTCTTCGATGCTGTGCGCCAGCATCTGGTAGCCGCCGCAGACGCCGAGCAGGGGGAGCCCGCGCTCGGCGCGGCGCCGCAGCGCGGTGTCGAGTCCGCGCTCGCGCACCCACGCCAGGTCGGCGACCGTGGCGCGGCTGCCCGGCAGCACCACCAGGTCGGCGTCGTCCAGCTCGTGCGGCGCCGTCACGAAGCGGACCTCCACCCCGGGTTCCACGGCCAGCGCGTCCAGGTCGGTGAAGTTGCTGATGCGCGGCAGCCGCACGACCGCCACCCGCAGGGTGCGCCCTTCAAGGGGCGCGCGGGCGCCGCGCCGCGCGCTCAGCGCCAGGGAGTCCTCGACGTCGATCCACTCGCCGTCCAGCCAGGGCAGTACCCCGTAGACGGGCCGCCCGGTGAGGCGGCCCAGCATGTCCAGGCCCGGCCGCAGGATCTCGGGGGCGCCGCGGAACTTGTTGATGACGAACCCGGCGACGAGCGCCTGGTCGGCGGGCTCCAGCAGGGCCAGGGTGCCGTGCAGCGCGGCGAAGACGCCGCCGCGGTCGATGTCTCCGACCACCACGACCGGCAGGGCGGCCGCCCGCGCCAGGCCCATGTTGGCGATGTCGCCGGCGCGCAGGTTGATCTCGGCGGGGCTGCCCGCCCCCTCGCAGATCACCACGTCGTAGTCGGCGCGCAGCTCGGCCAGGCTCGCCGCGGCGACCTCGCGCAGGTGCGCCCGGTAGCGCCGGTAGTCCAGCGCGTCGGTCTCGCCGATGGCCCGGCCGCGGACGATCACCTGGCTGCGGCGGTCGCTGCCGGGCTTGAGCAGGACCGGGTTCATCGCGGCGGTGGGCTCGATGCCCGCCGCCGCGGCCTGGGCGGCCTGCGCGCGGCCGATCTCGGCGCCGTCGGCGGTGACCATCGAGTTCAGCGACATGTTCTGCGCCTTGAAGGGGGCGACCTTGACGCCCTGGCGGGCCAGCCACCGGCACAGGCCGGCGACCACGACGCTCTTGCCCGCGTCGGAGGTGGTGCCGGCCACCAGCAGGGCGGGGGCGCCCGCGGCGCCGCGCCGGATCACCGGGCGCTCCCGGCGCCGAGGGGGGCGCGGGTGCCGGGGACCAGCGCGGCGCAGGCGGCGGCCGTCAGCGCCGCCAGGCCGTTGACCGCGCGGGCCAGCCGCACCGCCCGGCGGATGTCGCCGGGTTCGGGGCGGCGCCCCTCCCCCAGCTCGGGGCGGTGCTCCACCCGGGTGCCGTAGACGTTGCGCCCGCCCAGGCGCAGGCCCAGCGCGCCGGCGAACGCGGCCTCGCAGCGCCCGGCGTTGGGGCTGGGGTGGCGGTGGCCGTCGCGGACGGCCACGCGCAGCGCCGCCCGCGCCGACCCGCCGGCGGCGGGGGCCGCCAGGGCGGTGAGCGCGGCGGTCAGCCGGGCCGGCGCCCAGTTCAGCACGTCGTCCAGGCGCGCGGCCGCCCAGCCGAAGCGCGCGTAGCGGGGCGAGCGGTGGCCCACCATCGCGTCGAGGGTGTTGGCGGCGCGGTAGGCGAGCAGGCCGGGCACGCCGAGCAGGCCGCCCCACAGCAGCGGCGCGACCACGGCGTCGGAGGTGTTCTCGGCGACCGACTCCACCGCCGCGCGGGCGATGCCCTTCTCGTCCAGGACGCGGGGGTCGCGGCCGCACAGCCGGGGCAGCCGGCGCCGGGCCTCGTCGAGGTCGCCGGCCTCCAGCGCGGCGGCGACGCCCTCGGCCTCGCGGCCCAGCATCGCCCCGCCCAGCACCGCCCAGGTGGCGGCGGCGGTCAGCGCGGCGCGCCCGGCGCCCCGGGTGCGGGCCTGGGCGAGCGCGCCGAGGGCGGCCACCGGCAGCACGGCCAGCGCGGTGAAGGCGGCGCCGCGCGGGCGGGAGTCGGCGTGCAGGGCGCGCTCCAGCCGCGCGGCGGACGCGCCGAACAGGGCCACCGGGTGGCCGCGCCGGGGGTCGGGCACGAGGCGGTCCAGGACCGCGCCGCCGAGCAGCCCGGCGGCGCCGGCCCAGGTGAACCGCTGATGGGGAGGTCTCACGCGGTCAACGGTAACGGTCTGCCCCGCAGACGTTCACGCTTGCCCCAAGTCGGGGCCGGTGGCGCCGCGCGGAGCGGACCGGGCGCCTATAACCGATGCACGGCTCAGGCAGAGGGAGGACAGGCCATGCCGATCGAGATGGTGGCGCTGCTGTTCAGCGGCGCGTGGTGGGTGTTCTGAAGGTTCCGACGGTTCTTTCTGGCAGTGCCGGCACCGTCGGACGGTGCCGGCCAGGAGCGCCGGCCGTGGAGTCCGCGGGCGTGACCGGTCACCTCCGGAGGGGTCCTGCCCCTCGGCGGTGGGCGCGCCGGCGGCCGCGGCCGGCGCTTCCTGCTGTCGGGGGCCGGTCACCGCACGCCCCGACCGGCAGCCGGGGGCGCGGCGGGGGCGCGCGGCGGCTGGAGCCGGCGGCGCCGGGGTGGGATCCTGGGCGGCGGGACGGGGCGGCCGGCCCCGGCCGCCGCCGAAAGGGGTGCCGCGCCATGGCCACGTGGGACGACGTCGTCGCGATCGCCGCCGGGCTTCCGGAGACCGAGGAGTCCACCTCCTACCGCACCCCCGCGCTCAAGGTGCGCGGCAAGGCGTTCGCCCGGCTGCGCACCGAGGCCGAGGGCGGACTGATGCTGGTGTGCCCCCTCGCCGAGAAGGAGGCGCTGCTGGCCTCGGGCGACCCCGCGTTCTTCACCACCGCCCACTACGACGGCTACGGCGCGGTCCTGGTCGACCTCGACCGCGTCGAGCCCGGCCACCTCGCCGAACTCGTCACCGAGGCGTGGCGGCTGAAGGCGCCCGCGCGGCTGCGGGCGGCCCTGGACGCCGAGCGGCCGTAGGCCCGCCCGGCACCGCGCGGCACCGCGCGGACCGCCCCCGCACCGCGCGGGAGCGCCGCTCACCGGCCGGTGCCGGTTCGTCCCTGTCCGAAATCCCCGGCCGGACCCATCGGCATTTGCCAATCGCCCCTACCGCGCGACCTCCAGGTACTACGCTCGAAGCGTGTCCGCGAGCGGGATCCACCCGCCGCAGCCGCGTCCCGCCGCGTCCCGTACTCGCGGGCGGCCCGGCCGGCGCCGCCGCGCCGGGCGTGGCTCCCCGTTCCGCGACCGGTACCAACGGTACGACCGGCACCAGACCACCCTCCAGGGCACTGCGGGAGGCGTCCCCCCGACTCCCCCCTTCGTCGGAGCGCCTCCCGCACGCGCCCGCCCGCCGGGACACCATGACCGCCTCCCATGGTGTCCCGGCCCTTTTCCCCGCGGTGTCAGACCCCGAGGTCGCGCCGGGCCAGGGCCGCCAGCCCCGCCCCGGTGAGCCCGGCCGCGACCGCGCCCAGCGCCGCCACCGGCCCCGCCTCGAACGGGGCCGCCGGCAGCGCCGGGGTCCACGCGAAGGGCGACACCACAAGGACGGCGTGCGGCGCGCCCAGCAGGTCCACCGCCAACTCCAGCAGCAGGCAGGCGGCGAGCACGGTGTAGGCCCCGGCCGCCGCCCAGCGCGGGCGCACCCCGTACAGCAGCGCCGCGACGCCCCCAACCGCCAGCACCGAGGGCAGCCGCACCAGGGCCGCCGCCAGCAGCGCCGGCACCTCGGCCGCCCCGGCCTGGGCGGCGAGCCCGAACGCCAGCCCGGCTCCCGCTCCCAGCCCCGCGAGGACCAGCGCCGACCCGGCCGCCGCGACCAGGAGGTGGCCCAGCGCCCAGCGCAGCCGGCCGACCGGCCCGGACAGCAGGAGTTCCAGGCGCCCGGACACCTCCTCACCGCGCAGCCGCAGCACGGACTGGACGGTGAAGACGGTGACCACCTGCGCGGTGAGGTAGACGACGAACGCGAAGAAGCCGTCGACCGGGCGCGCGGACGCCCCCGAGCGGGCGAGGAGGTCGCTCAACGCGGGGCTCTGCGCGAGTTGTGCGGCGATGGTGGGGGTGGCGGCGCCCAGGCCGGCGCCGAACAGGGTCAGCCCGGCCGTCCAGGCGAAGACGGTGCCGCGCTGCTGCCGCCAGGCCAGGGCCGCGGGCGTGCGCAGGCCCGCGCCGGCGCGCGCCCGGCCGGGCCGGGAGGGGAGGACGCCCCGGCCGAGGTCCCGCCGGGCCGAGATCGCGTAGGCCGCGGCGAGGAGGACGGCGCAGGCCGCCGGCGCGGGCAGCAGCGCCCACCAGTGGTCGCCGGCGAACGGCCGCACATGCTGCACCCAGCCGAACGGCGTCAGCCACGAGAGCCACTCCCCCGCGCCGAGGTCGGCCACCCCGCGCACGGCGTAGCAGGCCGCCATCACGGCAGCGGACAGGCCGACCGCCGCGCGGGGGCTCTCGGTGAGCTGCGCCGCCACGGCAGCGACCCCGGCGAAGACGCAGCCCGAGGCCGCGAACGACAGGCCCGTGGCGAACGATCCGGCGGCGGGCAGGCCCAGCGCGGTCAGGCCCGCGCCCATCGCGAGGCCGGCGAGGAGGGTGGCGGCGAAGGCCACCGCGAGGGCGGCCGCCAGCGGCGCCTGCCGCCCGATGGCGGTGGCGCCGAGCAGTTCGCGGCGCCCCGACGCCTCCTCGGCGCGGGTGTGGCGCACCACCAGCAGGATGCCGGCGAAGGAGAGCAGCAGCGCGGCCTGGCCCCGTGGCCGCCAGGCCGCGACGGCGCCGACGGAGGAGC
Organism: Streptomonospora mangrovi; assembly: GCF_027604915.1. Lineage (GTDB taxonomy): Bacteria > Actinomycetota > Actinomycetes > Streptosporangiales > Streptosporangiaceae > Streptomonospora > Streptomonospora mangrovi. Next base: position 163,040 of record NZ_JAJAQC010000009.1, on the reverse strand, counting down.
CGTGCACGGGGCCGATCGCGAACAGTTGGGTGGGGTCCTGCGCGGTGGCCGCGACCAGGGCGTGGCGGGCGGCCTCGGTGGGGTAGGCCCCGGGCACGGCGGCGGCGACGCCCACCACGAACAGCGCGGTCAGCCCGTACCAGAGCGGCACGCGGAGGCGGTCTCGCCGCAGGACCAGCCGCGCGAGCGCAGCCGTGCCCGTGGCGGAGCCGGTGCGGGGGGCGGACCCGGTGCGCGCGGTGGGCGCGGGGGCGCTCACCGGCCGGTCTCCGAATCGCGCTCGGCGTGCTGGGCGCGCCCGTGCCCGTTCCCCTGTTCGTGTTCGTCCTGGTAGTGGCGCAGGAACAGCTCCTCCAGGGTCGGCGGCCGACTCGTCAGGGCGCGCACGCCGGCGTCGGCCAGCGTCCGCAGGAGGCCGTCCAGCGCGTGGGCGTCGACTCGGCAGTGCACGCGGTCGCCTTCGACCCGCACGTCGTGCACGCCGGCCAGGTCCGCGAGGGCGGGCGCCGGGCCGGCCAGTTCGGCGGTGACGGCGGTGCGGGTGAGGTGGCGCAGGTCGGCGAGGGTGCCGGTCTCGACCCGGCGGCCGCGGCGGATGATGCTGACGCGGTCGCAGAGGGCTTCGACCTCGCCCAGGATGTGGCTGGAGAGCAGGACGGTGCGCCCGCGCCGCCGCTCCCGGCGCACGCAGTCCTGGAAGACCGCCTCCATAAGGGGGTCGAGCCCCGACGTCGGCTCGTCCAGGATGAGCAGTTCGGCATCGGAGGCGAACGCGGCGACCAGGGCCACCTTCTGCCGGTTGCCCTTGGAGTAGGCGCCGCCCTTCTTGCGCGGATCGAGGTCGAAGCGCTCCAGGAGTTCGTCGCGGCGGGCGTGGTCGAGGCCGCCGCGCATGCGCCCGATCAGGTCGATGGCCTCGCCGCCGGAGAGGTCGGGCCACAGGGTGACGTCGCCGGGGACGTAGGCCAGGCGGCGGTGCAGCGCGGTGGCGTCGCGCCAGGGGTCGCCGCCCAGCAGGGTCGCGGTGCCGGAGTCGCTGCGCAGCAGGCCCAGCAGGATTCGGATGGCCGTGGACTTGCCCGCCCCGTTGGGCCCGAGGAAGCCGTGGACCTCACCGGGGGCGACCGCGAGGTCCAGGCCGTCCAGCGCACGTGTCCGGCCGTAGGACTTGACCAGGCCGGTCACGGATATCACGTTCGACATGACCGCGAACATACGCTGATTTCACGAAATTCGCGAACTTAGTGAGAGACAGTAGGCTGGCGCGCATGGCCGAAGTTGGAGACGACGCTCGCGACATGGCGGAACGGCGGTATGCCGAGAAGTTCGCCGTCCTGCTCTGGGAGTCGGGGTACCCCCGCATGGCGGCGCGGGTGTTCGCCTCGATTTTGACCGCCGAGAACGGCCGCCGCACGGCCGCCGACCTCGCCGAACGCCTCCAGGTCGGGCCTTCTGCGATCTCGGGGGCGGTCAAGTACCTCATCGACGTCGGCATGGTCGTCCGGGAGCGCGAACCGGGGCAGCGCCGCGACCACTACTGCGCGCGCCCCTCGGCCTGGTTCGACGCGGTGGCCGCCAACCTCGACGTCTACACCCGCTTCGAGACCGGCGCCCGCGAGGGCGTGGAGGTCTTCGGCGCCGACACCCCCGTGGGCGAGCGCCTGGACGAGGTGAGCCGGGCTTTCGCCTTCCTCCGCCGGGAGATCCCGCTGCTGCTGGAGAAGTGGCGAGCGCAGGAGGAGGAGCGGACGGCGCGCACGTCGTAGCCACCGCGTCGAGGGGTTCCGTCTCCGACAGGAGGAGGTTGGACCGCCGACCGCCGGGCGGAGGGGTGAGGCGGCGGCGGGGCGGCGACGGCGGGCGGCTCGGGCGCGCGGCCAGCAGCCAGCGGGGCGGGTGACCGGGGTCGGCGACGAAGGGGTGGCGCGGGCCACGGCGCCGTTTCCGCCTGGGATCGCCCTGCGAACGGGGAGGGTGAAGCGGTCCGCACCTCGCCTGCACTCGGCGCGGCATTTAGTTGCGCAATGCCTCTTTTTGCCCCTCCCCACGGCGGCGGCAGCGACCTCGTAGAGGACCCACAGAGGGCTCGGTGTCCGCATGATTAAGACACCCGAAGCGAGCGCCCACCGTTTTGTCCGCCATGCCCGTTTCCGGAGGCGGCGATCCCGCGCTTTTCTTCGGAAGGGCGATCCGCAGGCGCATCTCGTGGCGCAAGAGGCCGTTTTCTTCTCACCATGTGAGATATCAGCCCCCGATGACTGACTTGTCCCGTTTCGGGAATCGGGAGGCCCCTCCCAACCACAGACAGACGGCGAGACCGGCGACAGGCGCCCCGCGCCCCGCCTCTCGTTCGCCCGCGCGGCCGCCGCCAAGCCGAGCCGAGCCGATCGGGCCCGCCCGAGCCACCCCCGCCGTCACCGCCCCGCCGCACACACCAGCCATCGCCGAGCGCCGCGATGACCGCCTGCCCCAGCCATCCGCCGCCGCACCGCCTCGTCGCCACCCCGAGCACCGCACCGGGCATCGATGACCGCCGACCCCCAGCACCCGCCGCCGTCGCCGCCCCGTCGCCCACCACCGCCACCACCCCCGCGACCGATGACCGCCGACCCCGCGCAGCCGCCTCGCGCTTCCCGGAACCGCCACAGACCCCTCCCCTACGCGGGTTTCGCGTTCCGCGCCTCCCCTGTAGCACCCGTCCCGGAAAATTTCCTACTTGACATGTCCCATCACGGGTGGAAATTTACGACACAACGAACATCTCACCACCGGGTGCGCGTCGGAAGGGACTGCTCCTGCCCATGGCCACTACTGACACCAGCGGGGCCGAGAACTCCGTGCGCGACCTGCGCGCCGACCTCGCCGCGCTGGCGACCGAGGCCCGCCGGACCGACCTCAGCGGCATCGACCGGATGGGCACCGAGGCCATCGTGCGGGCCATGAACGACGAGGACCGCGGCGTCGCCCCCGCCGTGGGCGCCGTCGCCCCGGCCATCGCCGCCGCCGTCGACGCCATCGCCGAGCGCATGGACCGCGGCGGGCGCCTCATCTACGTCGGAGCCGGCACCGCCGGGCGCATGGGCGTGCTGGACGCCTCGGAGTGCCCGCCCACCTTCAACACCGCCCCCGGGCAGGTCGTCGGGCTCATCGCGGGCGGACCCACCGCGATCCACAACGCCGTCGAGGGCGCCGAGGACGACGCCGAGGCCGCCGTCGCCGACCTGGAGGCGCTGGACCTCACCGCCGATGACACCGTGGTCGGGATCTCCGCCTCGGGCCGCACCCCCTACTCGGTGGCCGCCGTGCGCCACGCCGCCGAGCGCGGCGCGCTGACGGTGGGCGTGTCCGCCAACCCGGGCTCGCCGCTGGGCGCCGCCGCCGACCACCCCATCGAGGTCGAGACCGGCCCCGAGCTGATCGCCGGCTCGACCCGGCTCAAGGCGGGCACCGCCCAGAAGCTCGTCCTGAACACGCTGTCGACGGTCACCATGATCCGGCTGGGCAAGACCTACGGAAACCTCATGGTCGACCTGCGCAGCACCAACGAGAAGCTGCGCGTGCGGGCGCACCGGATCGTGGAGATGGCCACCGGCGCCGACGAGGACGAGGTGCGCCGCGCCCTGTCCGCGGCCGGTGGCCACGTCAAGACCGCGATCCTGACGATCCTCGGCCGCGTCGACGCCGAGGAGGCCGCGCGCCTCCTCGACGCCTCCGGCGGCCGGCTCCGCGAGGCGGTCGAATCGGCCGCCGGCCGGGACTGACGTCCCACCCCCTCCCCCGAGCCCGGAAGGAAGCAGGAAATGAGCGACTCGGGTGCCCCCGACCACGCGGCCACCGCGCGGGACCTCCTCGCGCTGGTCGGTGGCGAAGGCAACGTCACCTCCATCGCCAACTGCATCAGCCGGCTGCGCGTCGGCGTCGCCGACCGCGCCCGGGTGCGCGACCAGGAGGTCCGCGACCATCCCCGGGTGCTGGGCGTGGTCGATGACGACACCTTCCAAATCGTGCTGGGGCCGGCGGCGGTGTCCAAGGTGGCCGAGGAGTTCCGCCGGCTGGTCGAGGCCGAGCGGGCCGCGGCCGGCTCGGCGGACTCCCCCGCAACCGGAGCCGCCACCGAACCGGGCGCCGACCCGGCCTTGGCCACCGGCGCGTCCTCCAGCCCCGGCCCCGAGGCCGACGCCGCCGCGCTGGCCGCCCGGGGCGCGGCCATCCGCGCCGAGAACAAGCGGCGCAACGCCACCCCGTTCAAGTTGCTGCTGCGGCGCGTCGCCAACATCTTCGTGCCGCTGATCCCCGCGCTGATCGCCTGCGGGATCCTGGCCGGCGTCACCGGCGTGCTCACCAACCTGGGCTGGCTGACCCCGGCGCTTCCGGCCATGCGGGCGATCGCCCAGGGCTTCATTTCGCTGATCACGGTGTTCGTGGGCATGAACGCCGCAAAGGAGTTCGGGGGCACGCCCGTCCTGGGCGGCGCGGTGGCCGCGATCATCCCGTTCGCCGGGATCGCCGAGGTGCAGGCGTTCGGCGTCCAGCTCACGCCCGGCCAGGGCGGGGTGCTGGGCGCGCTGGGCGCGGCGGTGCTGTGCGCCTACGTCGAGCGGTGGGCGCGCCGGTGGGTGCCCGGCACCCTGGACATCCTGCTCACCCCCACCATCGCGGTGCTGGTGTCGGGCCTGGTCACGGTCTACGGCCTGATGTTCGTGGCCGGCGAGGTGTCGGCGGCCATCGGCGTGGGCGCCGACTGGCTGCTGGGCCAGGCCGGCGCCGTCGCGGGGCTGGTGCTGGGCGGGCTGTTCCTGCCACTGGTGATGCTGGGCCTGCACCAGGCGCTCATCCCGATCCACACCACCCTGATCGAGGTGGACGGCTTCACCGTGCTGCTGCCGGTGCTGGCGATGGCCGGCGCCGGGCAGGTCGGCGCGGCCGCGGCGGTCTACCTGCGGCTCAAGAACAACGAGGGCGTGCGCGCCACCATCCGCTCGGCGCTGCCCGCCGGCCTGCTGGGCGTGGGCGAGCCGCTGATCTACGGTGTGACCCTGCCGCTGGGCCGCCCGTTCCTGACCGCCTGCGCCGGCGGCGCGGTGGGCGGGAGCTTCCTGGGGCTGGCCAACCAACTGGGGGTGAGCGCGGGCTCCACCGCGATCGGCCCCTCGGGCTGGGCGCTGTTCCCCCTGGTGCAGGGCAACCAGGGCATCGGGGCGGCGGTGCTGGTCTACGGCCTGGGCCTGCTGGTGGGCTATGTGGCCGGGTTCCTGCTGACCTACTTCTTCGGCTTCAACCGGCAGAGCCTGGCCGAGCTGAACGCGGCGGAGTCGCTGGCGCCCGAGGCGACCCCGGCCGACGACCCCACCGCGCCGAAGCGCTCGACGGCCGGCACCGGGGCGGCCTCGGGCGGCTGAGGCCGCGCGGGGCGCGCCGGGGGTCGGTGCGCACCGGGGGTGCCCGCGGGGCCGGGAGGCTCGCGGGCACCCCTTCGCGCTGTTTACCGCCGCGCGCGCTATCCGCCGACCCCGGAGAGGGCGGCCTCGCGCCGGTTGCGCGCGGAGTCGGCGCGGGTGACGTAGCCGTCGCGCACGTTGCGCAGCTCCACGCGGGCGACGGCGGCCAGGTAGCCCGCCCGGGTGGGGTACAGCTCGGCGAGCCGGTCCTCGCCGTAGGGCACGTGGGAACCGAAGAGCACGCAGAACTCGTTGCCGGGCCCCGCGGGCCGGTTGCTGCCGGTGTTGAGGGCGGTGGGCACCTCCACCTGGGACAGCCGGATGCCGCCCAGGGCGTGGCCGTCCTCGCCGCGCGCGATCCTGCCCTGGGCGTCGCGGGTGATCCGGTCGGCGGCGGGCGGCGGGGTGCCGGTCCGCGCCCAGGCGGCGAGGTGGTCGTAGGAGGCGTTGAGGGCGTGGTGCAGCGGCGCCCGGCTGAACGGGGGCTCGGCGCACCGGTAGTCGGCCTGGCCGCCGAGGTCGCGCTCCTCGACGCCCTGGCGCGCCCGGTGGCCGGCCCAGCCGGAGTGGGCCGTGCCGGCGACCTCCCACAGGCGGAACCGGGGGGTGTCCTGGGGCGGGGCGGCCGTCAGCGCGGCGTCGGTCTCGGAGAGCACCTGGAACACCGGTTCGGGGCGGTCGCCCCGGGGGGCGGGGCCGACGGCGAACCCGTAGCCCTCGAACACCGGCTCCACGAGCGGGAGCACCTGGTTGTAGTAAGCGGTCATGCGCCCGGCCGACTGCGAGGCGCCGATCGCCAGTACCTGGTCGATGTCGATGCCGCCGGTGACGGCACCGGTGCGCACCGCCCGCCCCGCCTGGGAGAAGACGTCGTAGGACAGGGCGTCGCCGGTGACCGTGCCGCCGTCGGTGACGTCGAGGTCGCCGTAGCGGGCGGGGCTCCACTCGGCGAGGTGGGCCACGCCCACGTTCTGCGCCGACACCCCCACCCAGGTGTAGCCCGAGCGCATGATGTGCTCGGCGCTGGGCGCCCACAGGGCGTCGATGTCGTTGCCGGCGGTGACGTTCTGCCACTCCACCAGCGCGGTGCCGGCGGAGTCGCGCTCGCGCTCGGGCCGGCGCACCACGATGCGGGTCCGGTAGGGGTGCTCGGAGGCGACCGCGCCGTCTGCGTAGACGCGCGCGGTGCCGGAGACCACGAACTCCTCCTCGACGTAGTCGAAGGCGTCCAGGTCCTCGGTCGTGGCGAAGAAGGGATAGGTGTCGGCGATGTCGTCGGACGCGGGGTCGCCCGGCGGGGTGCCGGGCAGCGGGCCTTCGACCTGGGGCACGGGCACGGGCAGCAGGGCTTCGTCGGCCGCGGCGGGCACCGCCGGCGCCGCCGCGCACAGCAGCGCCAGGGCCGCGGCGAGGACCGGCGCCGGCCGCAGCCGGCGCCGGGGCAGGGGGGATATCACCAGGGGACGCCTTTCGCCGTTCGCGCCGGAACCACCGCCCCGAACGCGAATAAACAGGGGCGTTCCTCATCCAACCCCCGCCCCGCACCCAGCGCATCGGCGTTTCCACCGGTCTTCACGACGGGTGACCGCACCGCCACGGCGCGGCCCCGCGCCTACCAGCGGACGGGGAGGGCGGTCAGGGTGATGGCGGTGTGGTCGGGGCGCCATTGGAGGTGCTCCGGGGGGACGGCGAGGCGGAGGGTGCGGTGGTGGGCGAGCTCGGTGAAGGCGATGCGGGCGACGCGGCGGGCCAGGGGGGCGCCGGGGCAGTGGTGGGGGCCGTGGCCGAAGCGGATGTGGGGGTTGGGGCTGCGCCGGGGGTCGTAGCGGTGGGGGTCGGCGAAGACCTCGGGGTCGTGGTTGGCGGCGTCGGTGGAGACCAGGACCATGTCGCCGGCGCTCAGCGGCTGGTCGGCCAGTTCGGTGTCGGCGGTGACGATGCGGGCCAGGGCGCTGCCCAGGACCACGCTCAGGCGCAGCAGCTCCTCGATGTGCCGGTCGGCGCCGGCGGGGTCGGCGCGCAACTCCTCCAACGCCCAGGGGCGGCGCAGCAGGTTGTGGGCGCCCACCCCGAGGAAGCTTGTCAGGTCGGCGTAGCCCAGGACGAACAAGTGGGCGAGGATGGTGGCCAACTGGTCGCCGGTCAGGCCGCGGGCGGGGTCGTTGCGGGCGACCAGGCGGTGCAGGAGGCCGGTGGCCGGGATGCCGGCGGCGGCCGCCGTGCCGTCGCGGACCTGCGCGATCAGCCCGGCCAGATAGCGCCGCATCCCGGCCCGGTCGTGCGCGGGCTCCGCGCCGGGCCCCCGCAGGGCGGCGTCGCCGTCGGCGAGCGCGGCCACGCGCGGGAGGTCGGCGAGGGGGATCCCGACCAGCCGGCACATCACCTCGCCGGCCACCCGCGCGGCCAGGTGGTGCTGGAGGTCGCCGGGCCGGGGGCCGACGAGCAGGGCCGCCAGTTCCCGGCGGACCACCGCGCGCACCCACGCCTCGGGCAGGTCGGGGTGCTCGGGGCCGAGGGCCCGCCGGACCTCGCCGGCCAGGCCGGCGCGGCGCAGGAAGCCCATGGCGTCCACCACCTCGGGCGCGTGGACGGGGGTGTCCTGGACCGGGGCGCCGGGCCGACCCACCGCCGCGCGGTCGAAGAGCCGGGTGTCGGCCAGCACCCGGCGGGCCTCGGCGTGGCCGGTGACGAGCCAGACCTCCGCGCCGGCGCTGCTGAGGGCGGGGGCGACGGGGCACTCGCCGCGCAGGTCGTCCAGTTCGGGGGCGAGGCTGTCGCCCCGGGAGCTGAAGGGGTACTGCGGGCGGGGCGTGGTGGTCGTCTCGGTCATGGGTGAACCTCACTCTGGCGGTCGGAACTGCGGCGGGCGGAGCGGCGGCGCCGGGCGGCGCTCCCCGGCGCCGCCGGCACCCGGGCGGGAGAGGGCCGGCCGGAAATTCCCGCGCGGGATCGCGGGGCGGAAATCACGGCCGGGCAATGGGGGAATTCCACGCGGTATCCGGATGTCCAAGCGCCGCTTTTTCCGAGCACGGCGGGTGTCACCTCGCTTCCGCGCGGCGGTGCGGTTTCGGCACCCCGTTCACCGGTCCCGGACCTGGATATGCCCGACTCCGCGCCTACGGCAAACGGCGCCTCTATTTCGCGCCTGCGAGATGGGCAAAACCCCCTGGTTCGTCCCTGGGAAAACACCGGCGCGGCGGATTTGCGGCGGTCATGGAACGGCGGTAACCGACGCCCGGATACCGGCGGGCGGCGCGGCGGCCGCGCCGCCGCACGGGCCGGCGGCCCCTGTCCGGCACCGCGCTCCCTTCGGCGGCGGGGTCCGGCTTCCGCCACCGGGCGCGCCCCGACCTTGCGTCCGGGCACCGCCGCCCCCGCCGCGCGCCCGGCGCGCCTCCCCCGGACCGCACGGAAAATACGGGAATGAGACGCACGCCACGTCCCGGCGGTGTTAGACGATCACCACGCCGACCATTCCGTTGAAATACCGACCGGTAACCGCGCACGGAATCCCGCCGCCCCTCACCGGGCGCCCGGGCGGATTTCAACTCACTTTTACCCGGCCTCGGTAGGGTGTTTCCGAATTGACCGGGGAACGACGGAACCGCGGCGTTGACTTTCGACGGACTTTCGGCTGCTCACCGCAGGTCTGAACGGTCCGGCGCCGCGCGGAGAGGGTGACGGGTGGACGACACGCACACCGAGCGGACCGAGCGGTCCGTGCCGCAGCGGTTCCGCGACCTGCACGACCGCGTCCCCGACCGCGAACTCCTCGTCTTCACCGACGACGACGGCCGCGACGTCGACACCATGACCACCCGCCGCCTGGCCTGGGAGGCCGAGCACATCCGGGCCGACCTCGCCGCGCGCGGCCTGTCCCCCGGCGCGCGGGCGCTCCTGGTGTACTTGCCCTCGCTCGACTTCGTCAGCGCGTTCCTGGGCTGCCAGGCCGCGGGACTGGTGCCGGTCCCGGTCGCGCCGCCCAACCCGTTCCGCCCCGGCCACGACATCGGGGTGCTCGCGGCCGTCGCCGCCAGCTCGGGCGCCGACCTCGTGCTGACCCACCGCCCCTACCGCGAACTGCTCGACGCCGGCGCGCGCGCCCGGCCGCCGGCGCCCGGCGCCCCCGCCTGGCCCGACCTCCCCTGGGCCGACACCGACCGCCCCGGTCCGGTGCCCGACCACGCCCCCGACCTCGGCCGCTGGCACACCCCCGCCGACGTTGACTCCCCCGCGTTCCTCCAGTACACCTCCGGCTCCACCGGCACACCCAAGGGCGTGGTGGTCACCCACCGCAACATCCACCACGAACTGGACTCCATCGCCCGCGACCTCCACCTGGGCGACGACACGACCGCGGTCACGTGGGTGCCGCACTTCCACGACCTCGGTCTGATCAGCTTCCTGCTCAACACCCTGGTCGGGCACTCCGCCCGCACCCACGTGCTGTCCCCGCTGAGCTTCCTGCGCCGCCCCGCCGTGTGGTTCGAGGTCGCCTCGCGGGTGCGCGCCACCCACACCGCCGCCCCCAACTTCGCGTTCGACCTGGTCGTGCGCAAGACCACCCCCGAGCAGCGCGCCGGCTGGGACCTGTCGTCGCTGCGGGTGGCGGGCTCCTCGGGCGAACTGATCCGGCCCGCCACGGTCGAGCGCTTCCTGGCCGCCTTCGCCGACGCCGGGTTCGCGCCCACGGCGTTCTACCCCACCTACGGCCTGGCCGAGCACACGCTGAGCCTCACGATGGGCGGCAGCGGCCCGCTGCGGGTCGACCCCGACGCCATCAAGCTGGGCCGGGCCGTGCCCGTCGGCGACGACCCCGCGCGGCCCGCCGCCGTCTACTACGGCTGCGGCACCATCACCAAGCCCGGCGCCCGCCTGCGCGTGGTCGACCCCGACACCGGGCAACCGTGCGAACCCGGCCGCGTGGGCGAGATCTGGGTCGACTCCGTGACCAAGGCACGCGGCTACTGGGGCCTGCCCGACCAGACCCGCGAGGTTTTCGAGGCGCGCACGGCCGACGGCGACCCCCGCCCCTACCTGCGCACCGGCGACCTCGGCTTCCTCCACGACGGCGAACTCTTCGTCACCGGCCGCCTCAAGGACATGATCATCGTGCGCGGCCACAACCACTACCCGCAGGACATCGAGGACACCGTGCGCGGCTGCCACCCCCTCGTGCGCTCCGGCGGGGTGGCGGCCTTCGCGGTGCCCGCCGACGACGCGGCGGCCGCCGGCGAGCGCCTGGTCGTCCTGGTGGAGACCACCGCCGAGCCCTCCCCCGCCGACCAATCCGCCCTGGTGCGCGCGGTCCGCCGCGCGGTCGCCGACGCCCACGGCATCCCCTGCGACGACGTGGTCGTGGGCGGGCGCGGCCTGGTGTTGAAGACCACCAGCGGCAAGATCCGCCGGGCCGCCTGCCGCGCGGCCTACCTGGCGGGCGCCGGCGGCGCGGCCGGCGCCGACGCGGCGGCGGTGGCGCGGTGAGCGCCCTCGGCGGCGCGGGTGGGCTGCGCTTCTCCACCGGCCCCGACGACCCCGCCCTGCACGACCACGACGCCGACTTCGCCGCGCTGCTGTCCCGCTTCGAGGTGATGGTGCGGGCCTCCCGCCGCACGCGCCGGCGCTTCTTCCACGCCCATGCCGTCGGCGTGCGCGGCGAGGCGGTGTTCACCGCCGACCCGGGCGGCCCCGCGCCGCACCCCTTCCTCGCCCCCGGCACCCGCGTGCCGGTGCTGGCCCGCTACAGCAGCGGCGAGCGGGCCGACGAGGTGCCGCCGGGCACCCGCGGCGCCTCGCTGCTGTTCGGCGACCCGGCGCACCCCGACGACCCCGGCCGCGCCGCGTTCGCCCTCACCCTGAACACCGGGCGCACCCTGTTCGCGCGCAGCGCCGCACACTTCCACCGCTTCACCTTCGGCACCGACGCCGACCGCGAGGAGATGGCGCGCGCGGACCCCGGCCTGCGCGCGGCCGTGTGGGAGCAGGTCCGCGACCCCGCGCCCTACCCCCGCTACCACTACCACTCGCAGGTGCCGCGCGCCTATGTGGACGGCACCGGCCGCCCGTGGCTGGCCCGCTACCGCGTCCTCCCCTTCGCCGGAGCCCCCGACCCCGGCCGCCACGACCCCGCCGGCCGGCGGTTCCCGGTCACCCCGCCGCAGTCGCCGCCCCGCGCGCCGGGCGACGACCGGCCGCCGACCCTGCTCAGCGACGCGCTGCGCGCCCAGATTGACGGCGGCGGGTTCACCGTCCTGCTCCAGGTGCAGCTTTACCCCCTGGGCGCCGATCCCGAGGCCGACCGCGCGGCGCTGGACCCCGCCCGGCTGTGGCCCGAGGACCTCCACCCCTACCGCACCGTCGCCGAACTGCGGTTCGACGCCCTGCTCGACACCGCGCTCGCCGACTCCCTCCTGTTCGACCCGGCGCGGGCGCCCGAGGGCCTGGGCATCGCGCTGGCGCGGTCGCCGCACGAGCCCGCCTCGGTCAACCACGTCCGCGCCCTCGTCTACCGGGCGGCGCACGCGGCCCGCACCGGCCCGGCCCCGACCCCGGCCCCCATCCTGGCCGCGCCGCCCGCCGGCGGCGGGCGACCGCACCGCCCGCTGACCGTGTGCGTCATCGGCGCCGGCCCGGCCGGGCTGTCGGCCGCCCGCGAACTGGAGCGGCGCGGCCACCGCACCGTGGTGCTGGAGAGCGCCCCCGAGGTCGGCGGCAAGTCCGCGTCGATCCGCGTGGACGGCCGCGCCTACGACCTCGGCGCCCACATCTGCACCCCCGAGTACGCGGAGCTGACCCGGCTCGCCGCCGACCTGGGGGTCGGCACCGAGGACGCCACGCCCACACGCGTCCACGACCCCGGCGCCGGGGCGGCCCGCCGCCCCGACACCGCGTTCTTCCGCCCTGAGGCGTTCGCCCGCTACGCGCGGCTGCGCGCCGAGCACTTCCCCGACATCCGCCGCCCCGGCCTGGCCCACTCCGCCGCGCACCTGGCCCGGCCCGTGGCCGAGTGGCTGGACGGCGGCGGCCTGGCCGCCATGGCGGCGTCCCTGGGCGAGGGCTACACGGCCTCGGGCTACGGCCACCTGCGCGGCGACCTGCCCGCGCTGTACTTCGTCAAATACGCCGAGCTGACCGGCCTGTTCTCGACCGGTCCGGTGCCCACCGGCCACGCGGGCGCCTTCACCGTCCGCGACGGCTTCGCGCGGCTGTGGCGGCGGGTGGCCGAGGAGCTGCCCGACGTGCGGACGGGGGTGGAGGTCCGCGCGGTGGAGCGCGGCGCAGAGGGCGTGGCGGTGCGCACCGGCGGCGGCACGGTGCACGCGGACGCGCTGGTCCTCACCCCGGCCCTGGACCGGGTGGCCCACCTGCTCGACACCACCGAGGAGGAGCGCGACCTCGCGGCGCGGATCCGCACGGTCGACTACCGCACCGTGGTGTTCCGGGCCTCGGGCCTGCTCCGGGAGGGCTTCTACCTGGTGGGCGAGCACACCGCCGCCGGGGCCGAGCCGGGGCACCTGGTGGCCTACCACCACCGCCACGCCGGCAGCGACGTCCACACCGGCTACCTCTACGGCGCCGACGACCTCGACGCCGACGGCGCGGCCGCCCGGGTGCGGGCCGACGTCGCCCGGCTGGGCGGGCGGGTGGAGGAGGTGCTGCTGGTGCGCCGGTGGCCGTTCATGCCGCACTTCCCCGCCGCCGACCTCGCCGACGGCGTGCTCGACCGGTTCGAGCGCATGCAGGGCCGCGACCGCACCTACTACGCCGGCGGCCTGCTCGGTTTCGAGCTGGTCGAGACCACGGTGGCCTACTCCCGCGACCTGGTCGGCCGCTTCTTCGCCGACACCGCCGAGGCGCCCGTGGCGGCCGGCCGGCCCCCCGCGACCGGCCGGCACCCGGCGCGGAGCGCGGACCCGCCCGCCGCGAGCGGCCCGCCGGCGCGCGGGCGCGGCGCCGCCGAGATCCGCGACTGGCTGCTGGCGCGGATCTCCGCCGAGACCGGCGGTCCGGTCGACGCGGGAGACCCGCTGGAGTACCACTTGGTGGACTCCCTGGCGGTGGCGGGGGTGCAGGGCGACCTGGCGGAGTGGCTGGGCCGCCGCGTGCCGCCCACCCTGCTGCTGGAGCCGGCCACCGTCGAGGAGGTCGCACACCGCCTGGCCGCGCTGCCGGACGAGTTGCCGGCCGGGTCGGCGGCGGCACCCGGCACCCAACCGGCCCCCGGCACCGGTCCCGGCACCGGCCCCGGTCCCGGTCCCGGTCCCGGCCGCGACGATCCCGGCACCGCGCCCCGTCCCGCTCCCGGCCAGGTTCCCGTCGCCGTCCCCGGCCCCGGGTTCCGCCATCATCCTCCGGAAAGGACCCCCCATGAGTGATTTCGGCACCGCGACCGAGGTGCGCCCGCGCGGCACGGCCGGCCCGGTGCGGGAGTTCGGCGCCACGCTGGACCCCCGCTGGAGCGTCGGCGGCAAGCCGCACGGCGGCTACCTGCTGGCGGTCCTGGGCCGCGCCGCCGCGCTCACCGCCGAGGACCGCCCGCACCCCACGGCGGTGAGCGCGTCCTTCCTGGAGGCCGCCGCGCCCGGCGGCGCGGTCGCCGAGGTCGAGGTGCTGCGGGTCGGGCGCACCTCCTCCCACCTGCGCGCCCGCCTGCTCCAGGACGGCCGCCCCAAGGTCGAGTGCCTGTTCACCCAGGGCGTGCTGGAGGACCGCGACGCCTGGTGGTCGGACGCCGCGCCGCCGGAGCTGCCGCCGGAGGAGGAGTGCTTCCTGGCCCTGCCGGAGGTGCCCGAACTGGGGCTGAGCGCGCCGCTGCTGGAATCGGTCGAGCACCGCCTCGACCCGGGCCTGCTGGGGTTCGCGGTCGGGCAGCCCTCGGGCCGGGGGCTGGTCCTCGGCTGGCAGCGCATGGCCGACGGCTCGGCCTGGGACCCGCTCGGCGTGCTCGTGGCCCTGGACCCGATCCCCTCGGCGACCCTCGACCTGGGCGTCGCGGGCTGGGCGCCCACGATCCAGTTCAGCGCCTACCTGCGCCGGCTGCCGGCGCCCGGTGCGCTGCGGACCCGGCTGCGGGCCACCGACGTGGGCGCGGGCACCATGGACCTGGCCGCGCACCTGTGGGACGCCAAGGGCCGGCTGGTCGCCCAGGCCACCCAGATCGCGGCGGTGCGGATCCCCGACTCCCCGGCCCCCGGCACCGGGTGAGCCGGCCGGGGCGCGGCGGCGGTCCGGGAGTTCCCGGAGGACCGGCGCGCGAGCCCGCCCATGACACGACCTGTTCCCGGTGCCCACGGCGAAATACGCGGCACACACGGCACGCGAGTATTCACCGGCAGCATTCGCATTTCCGAGAAAAGGGTCGAACGTTAATTCAGCGCACAAGTGTCGGAAACCCGGTCAGAGCGTGGTGAATTCGGCTCTACGATGCTCTGGTGATTGTTGACTGTGCCATCTACCACTCCGGCGGCCGCGTGGACGTCGACGGCGACATCAGCGACGCGCTGGACCAGGCCGTCAAAAGCCACAACGGCTCCTTCTGCTGGATCGGGCTGCACGAGCCCACCGCCGAGGAGTTCGACCTGGTCGCCGAG
Source organism: Streptomonospora mangrovi (assembly GCF_027604915.1). Lineage (GTDB taxonomy): Bacteria > Actinomycetota > Actinomycetes > Streptosporangiales > Streptosporangiaceae > Streptomonospora > Streptomonospora mangrovi. The sequence continues at coordinate 148,012 of NZ_JAJAQC010000009.1, read as the reverse complement.
GAACTGGGCCTGCACCCCCTGGCGGTGGAGGACGCCGTCACCGCCCACCAGCGGCCCAAGTGGGAGCGCTACGGCGACATCACCTTCATCGTGTGCAAGGCGCTGGTCTACGACGACGCCGCCCAGGAGATGCGCTCCGGCGAGGTCATGGTCTTCCTCGGCGCCAACTTCATCGTCACGGTGCGCCACGGCGAGGCCAACCCGCTGGCCGGCCTGCGCCGCCGCCTGGAGGCCGACAAGGAGATGCTGCGCTTCGGCCCGCCGGTGGTGCTCTACGGCGTGCTCGACGCCGCCGTGGACGCCTACGTCGAGACCGCCGACAAGTTCCAAGAATCCGTCCACACCATCGAGGAGGAGGTCCTGCTCTCGGGCAAGGGCCAACTCGCGCCCCAGATCTACGCCCTCAAGCGCGAGGGCCTCCAGATCCACGGCGCCGTGGACCCGCTGATCCCGGTGCTCAAGGCCATGTCCAGCGGCGACGCCGTGCGGGTCAACGCCGAGGTGCTGCCCTTCTTCCGCGACGTCCACGACCACGCCGTGCAGGTCGAGGCGCGCGTGGGCTCCCTCAACGAACTGCTGCCGCAGGTCATGGCCGCCTACCTGGCCGAGGTGAGCGTGCAGCAGAACAACGACATGCGGCGGATCTCGGCGTGGGCCGCCATCATCACCGCCCCCACCATGATCGCCGGCGTCTACGGCATGAACTTCGACCACATGCCCGAATTGGAACAGACCTGGGGTTACCCGGCGGTCCTGCTCTTCATGGTGGCGGTGTGCACCACCCTCTTCGTCCTCTTCCGCCGCAACAAGTGGCTGTGAGGCCGCCCCGGAGCGGCGGAGGCGCCGGGGCCTCCGGGGCGGGGGCCGGTGCCCTCAGCCCCGGCCGCTGATCCCCGCCTCGTGGGCGAGGACCGCCGCCTGCACGCGGTTGCGCAGGTCCAGGCGGGCCAGGATCGCGCTGACGTGGGCCTTGACCGTGTCCTCGGCCAGGTGCAGCTCCCGCGCGATCTCCGCGTTGGAGCGGCCCGCGCCCAGCAGGGCCAGCACGTCCTTCTCGCGGCGGCTCAGCGCGGCCACCCGCTCCCGGGCGGCGCGCGCCGGCGACGCCGGGCGCTCGCGCAACTGGGTGATCACCCGCCGGGCGACCCGGGGTGACAGGAACGCGCCGCCGTCGGCGACCGCCCGCACCCCCGCCATCAGCTCCTGCGGCTCGGCGGTCTTGAGCAGGAACGCGCTGGCGCCGCCGTCCAGCGCGCGGGTGATGTGGTCGTCCTGGCCGAAGGTGGTCAGGATCGCCACGGCCGTGCGCGGCGACGCCCGCAAAATTTCCGGCACCGCCGCCAGGCCGTCCAGGTCGGGCATCTGGATGTCGAGCAGCGCGACGTCGGGCCGGTGGCGGCGGGCCAGGTCCACGGCCTGGCGGCCGGTCCCGGCCTCGGCGACGACCTCGATACCGGGGTCGGCCGACAGGATGGTGCCGATCCCGGCCCGGATCAGGGCCTCGTCGTCGGCGAGCAGGACCCGGATCACCGGTCTCCCCCTTCGGGTCGGGTGCCCACCGGCACGGTCTCCTTCACGACGAGCCGGCCGTGCGCGAAGCACAGCCGGTAGGCGGTGGTGGCCGCGCCCGGCAGCGTGACCTCGGAGCGGTAGAAGCGGCACCGCGCCTCGCCTCCGGGCGCGTCCACGCGTTCGGCGGGCGGGTCCAGCATGGACAGCGGTGGCAGCACCGCCTCCACCCGGGCCTGCTCCTGCCCGACGCGCAGCCGGTCGAAGTCGGCGGGGGCCAGGACCGCGCCGGCCGACGCGGTGAGGTAGTAGGCCAGCCACAACGCCGCCAGCGCCGCGAGCAGCCCCGCCGGGGCCAGCACCGCCGCGCGCAGCGCGCGCCGCTGCGCCGACGCGAAGCGCGACGCCAACTCGGCCGCGCCGCCGGCGCCCCCGCTCCCCGGGGCGGCGCCCGCCGGCACCCGGGCGGCGGTCTCGAACCCCCCGCCGGGCACCGGGCCTGCCTCGACCGCGCCGCCCAGCGGGCGCAGCCGCTCGGCCAGCCCCGCCAGCCCGCGCCCGCCCGCGACCCCCGCCGCGATCGGTCCGCCGCGCGGCGGCGGACCGTTGCGGACCCGCACCGCCCAGCCGCCCCCGGCCTCCCGCTCCACGTGCACGGCCACCGCCGCGCCCGGGGCGTGCTTGGCGGCGTTGGTCAGCGCCTCCTGCACCGCGCGGGCCAGGGCGCGGCGCACCGGCTCGGGCGCGTCCTCGGCCAGGTCGGCGCCGTGCAGCGCGATGTCCATGCCGGCTGCGCGGGCGCGCTCGACCAGCTCGGCCACGCCCTGGCCCAGCGGCTCGCCGGCCAGCGGGTCGCCGGTCTCGCGCAGGATCCCGATGATCTCCTGCAACCGCTCGACCGCGCCGGCCGCGCCCGCGCGCAGCTCGCCGGCGGCGTCGCGCAGCTCGGCCTCGCCGTAACCGGGGCCGACCTGCATGGCGCCGGCGCGCACCACGATCAGGCTCAGCTCGTGGCCCAGGGAGTCGTGCATCTCCTCGGCGATGCGGGCGCGCTCGCGCAGCCGCTCCCGCTCGGCCACCAGGTCGCGCTCGCGCTCCAGCAGCTCGGCGCGGCGCCAGCCGAAGGAGGCGGCGTCGGCGCGGCGGCGCAGGTAGCGGCCCAGCAGCCAGGGCAGGACGGCGAAGACCACCGCCGAGGCGGAGGCGGCGAACCCGTGGGTGACGGTTCCCCCGGCCGCCACCGCCACCACCGGGTACAGGGCGGTGAGCAGGGCCAGGGCGCCCACCGCCGGCGGCTCCCGGCCGCTCGCGCGGCCCAGCAGCAGCGCGGCCGCGGCCAGGGCGGGCGCGAACACCGACAGCATCTGCCCGCCGACCGGCGCGGCCAGCACCGCGCCCACGGCGAAGGCGCCCCACACCGCGGCTTCGCGCACGGCCGCCCGGGTGGCGGCGCGGGCGGCGGCCGGGGAGTCGGGGGCGGGGTCGGTAAGGGGGCGCACGACGTCCACCGTACAGAAGGGCGGCCCGCGCATCGTCGCCCGTCAGTGGGGGTTCGGGGGGAATCGGACGCCACGAAAGTGGGGGGTGGGCACGCGCCGGTGGCCCCGAACGGGCACCCCCGTCGCCCACCGGCGGGCGATGCCCGAGCGGCCGCCCGGTTCCTAGCGTGTTCCTCCAGGACATCCGGACGACTTTCTGGGAGGAACCAATGCGGGCCAACCGACCCCGGCACGGGCGGGGCACCACCGCCGAAGGGCGCCGCCGCCGTACGGCGCGCGGCGCGGGAGGGGGAGCGGCGCCCGGCACCGCGCGCGGGGTGGGCGCGCCCGCCGCGCCGGCGGCGGTGGGCGCCGCCCTCGCGGTCCTGGCGGCGCTGGGGGCGATGGCCGTGCCCGGCCCGCCCGCGCACGCCGACACGGCGGAGGCGGTCGCCGCCCGCATGGACCGCTACGCCGAGCGCTACGTGGCGGACACCGGCCTGCCGGGCGCCGCCGTCGCCGTCACCCGGGGCGAGGAGGTGGTGCTCACCGCCGGGTACGGCCGCGCCGCCGACGGCACGGAGCTGACCGCCGACACGCCGATGCGCGTCGCCTCGCTCAGCAAGTCGTTCACCGCGCTGGCGGTGATGCAACTGGTGGAGGCGGGCGAGGTGGACCTGGACCAGCCGGTGCGGCGCTACCTTCCGGAGTTCCGCATCGCCGACCCGCGCGGGGCCGACATCACCGTCCGCCAACTGCTCGACCAGACTTCGGGCATGTCCGACCGGACCTTCCCCGAGGCCACCAGCCCCCAGCCGGACACCCTGCGCGAAGCCGTGGCGCGGCTGCGCGCCGTTGAACTGGAAGCCGACCCCGGCACCGACTGGAACTACCACAACCCCAACTACCACGTCGCCGCGCGCCTGGTCGAGGTCGTCAGCGGGCTGGAGTTCGACGCCTATATGGAGCGCGAGGTGTTCGCCCCGGCCGGGATGGACGACACCGTCGCCGCACCGAGCACCGGCGCACCCGTGCCGGGCCTGGCCGAGGGCTTCATCCGCGCCTACGGGACCAGCGTCGCCGTGCCCGAGCCCGACCAGTTCGCTGTCGGGTCCGGCGGGATCGTGTCCACCGCCGAGGACATGGCGGAGTGGATGGTGGTCCAGAACAGCGGAGGGCGCGCGAGCACCGGCGAGCGGCTGCTGTCGGCCGAAGGAATCGCCGAGACGCACACGGCCTCGGCCAACGAGGGCCGCTCGGCCCTGGGCTGGATGCGGCGGACGCCCGAGGCGGGGGACCACACCCGCCTGCCCCAGGTCTGGCACGGCGGCATGCTGTCCACCTACTCCTCCTACCAGTTCCTGGTGCCGGAGACGGGGTACGGCGTCGCGGTGCTGTTCAACAGCGGTATGACCCTCACCGAGGAGGACACCGCGCGCCTGGCCGACGGCCTGCTCGCGCTGGCCGAGGGCCGCACCCCGCCGGAGGGCGGGTCCACGCTGTGGCGCACCGACGCGGTGTTCGGGGTGCTCACGGCGGTGGTGGCCGCGCTGGGGGTGCGCGGGACGCTGCGCGGCGGCACCTGGGCGGCGCGCCGCCTGCGGCGGCCGAGGTGGCGGGCTTTCGTGCGGCTGCTGCCCTACCTGGTGCCGCCGGGCCTGCTGGCGGTCTTCCAGCCGCTCGCCGACACCGTCATGGGCGGGCGGGACGCCTCCTGGCTGACCCGCTTCTACGCCGTACCGGCCGAACTCCTCTTCCTCGCCACCGCCGCCCTCGCCTGCGCCGCCGTGGTCGTCGCCCGCGTCACCGCCCTGGCAGGGGGCGCGCGGACCCCCGACCGCGGGTGAGGGCCGCCCCGGCCGGGTGGCAGCCGGTCCCTCATGCGGCCACCGGCCGGGGCACCCAACCCGTCACTCGGCGGAGGGCGCGTGCTCCCGTTCGCGGACGAGGCCCGCGGCGGCCTCGATGCGGGTCGCGGCGGTGGACGCCGGTGCGGCGGCGTCGTCGGCCAGGAGCAGGTTGTCGGCGTAGTCGACCCCCTCGGGGACCGCGTCGGCGCCCATCGGCTCGGCGTCCCAGACGTTGCCGCGGTAGACCACGTGGTCCAGCGGCGGGGACACGGCCAGCACGGCGGTGCTGTCGGAGCGGGTGACCAGGTTCTCCTCGCACCGCACCCACGCCGCGCCGTAGTCGGTGTAGAGGCCGAAGTTGTAGGGGGTGCGCGTCTCGGTGATGACGTTGCCGCTGACCACGGCGCCGGTCGCCCAGGAGTCGCCCTGGGGGCCGGAGACGTAGACGCCCCCGCCGTCGGCCAGCGCCCCCATGGTGCGGGTGACGCGGTTGCGGGTGATGCGGGTGCCCCGGCCGGGACCGGCGGAGATGCCGCAGTGCGACACGTCGTCCACGTGGTTGCGGGTGACGGTGCAGTCGGCGGTGTCCATGAGGCCGATGCCGGGCGCGCCGGGGTAGGCCAGGCCGGTGCGGCGGACGAGGTTGTCCTCCACGAGCGCGCCGCGCGTGCCCGCGACGGTGACGGCGGCGGCCCCCAGGGTGTCGAAGTCGCAGCCGCGCACCGTGAGGCCGGCGCCGCCGCGCACCCCCAGGGCGGTGGCGCCCAGGCGGGTGAAGCGGCAGCCCTCGAACCGGACGCCGGTGGTGTCGGTCAGCACGACGCAGGCGGGCACGGTGCTGGTGCGCGTCGGGACGGTCACCCACGACTCGCCCTCGACGATCGTCACCTTCTCGATGGCGCCCTCGCCGTCGTAGTAGCCGGTGCCGTGGTAGTGCAGGAAGGCGCCGGTGCGCGCCCAGGTGGCGTCGGCCAGGACCAGCCCCTCGAAGGCGAGGTCGCGGGCGCCGTCGGCGCGCAGCAGGGCGTGCGGCGCGGGCGCGACCACGCGGACGGTCGCCGGGTCCTCGCCGGGGAGGGGCAGGTAGTGCAGGACGTGGCGGCCCGGGCGGGAGCGGTCCAGGGCGAAGGTGCCCGGCTCGGTGAGGAAGGCGGGGTCGTTCTCGATTCGGGTGGGCAGGGGCAGTCCGGAGCCGGTGTACCCCTCCCACGCGTGGTTGTAGACGTCGCCGGCCTGGGTGAACCCGGGTTGGGCCATGGTGATCACCGTGGTGTCGCCCTCGCGGGCGACGGCGGCCACGGGGCAGCGGGCCTCGGTCCAGGGGTAGACGCCGCGGTAGACGAACTCCACCGACTCCGGGCTGCGCCAGGCCAGGGGGGCGGTGCCGGCGGTGGCGTAGCCGGTGTCGGTGCGCACGGCGTCCTCGGGCAGGGCGTCCACGGCGGCGGGCTCGGCGCGGCGGCCCTCGACGTACAGCTCCCGGAAGACGAGGTTGCCGACCTCGGCGGTCCACACGCCGCCGCTCTCGCGCCACCCGGTGACGGTGCGGCCGCCGCTGACGACGGCGCGCTCCCCGTCGTGGGCGCGGAAGACGGTGCCGGAGTCCGCCTCGGTGAGGGTGAGGGTGCCGGACAGCACGTGGGTGCCGGCTCGCAGGTGCACGGCGGCGGGGCCGCCGGACTCCCGGGCCGCGTCCCGGGCGCGCTCCAGGGTGGCGAAGGGGGTGTCGAGGCCGCCGGCGGCGGTGTCGTCGCCGTCGGGGGAGACAAAGAACCTGGTCATACCGCACCACGCTTTCGTGTTTATGGCGTACACATGATATATAGCATAAACATGAGCACGCGTGCGAACGACCCCGAGGAGGGCGTGGACCTGCTGTGGCGGGGGCGCCGGGGGCAGGGACTGGACGTCGACCGGATCGTGGCGGCCGCCATCGAGGTGGCCGACGCCGAGGGGCTGGCCGGGCTCTCCATGCGCAAGGTCGCCGAGCGCCTGGGGTTCACGACCATGTCGCTGTACCGCCACGTCCCCGGGCGCGACCACCTGGTCGACCTGATGCGCGACACGGTGCTGGCCGAACTCCCCGAGCCGCCCGAGCGCGGCACCTGGCGGGAGCGGCTGGAGGCCTACGCCCACCGGGACTGGGAGCTGCGCCGGCGGCACCTGTGGCTGGCCGAGGTCCGGGGCACCCGCCGGCTGCCGGGCCCCGCCGGGGTGGCCCACTACGAGCGCCTCCTGGCGATCCTGTCCGAGACCGGCCTGCCCCCCGCCGAGGTGATCGCCGCGGCCGACCTCCTCGGCGGGTTCGTCGACGCCGAGGCGCTGACCCTGGTGGAGGCGGCCCGCGCCGAGGACGCCAGCGGCCAGTCCCACGAGGAGTGGTGGAGCGCCCGGCACTCCCTCTATGACCGGCTCGACGCCTACCCCACGATCACCGCGCTGTGGGAGGCGGGCGGCTGGGACCGCCCCGCGGACTCCTTCGCGTTCGGCCTGGCCCGCCTCCTCGACGGCATCGAACTGCTCACCGCCAAGCGTGACGAAATGCGTGACGATTCGTGTCGGGTGTGCGGCCGCCCTCTGGACCAGCCCGCCTCGGGCCGCCGCCGCGCCTACTGCTCCCCCGCCTGCCGGCAGCGGGCCTACCGCAGGGGCAGGTCGGCCTGACCGGTGGCGCCCGCCGCGCCCGCCCCGGGGGAGGTGGGCGCGGCGGGCGCCGCCTTCGCGGCGTCCTCGGCGGCGTCGTCGGGGACCCCCTCGGCGTGCCAGCGCCGCAGCAGGTCCCAGTTGACGTCGTGGGACCGGGTGTAGGGGATCCGCGCCACGAACAGCACCGACGACGGCGCGTACGCCGCGCCCCGCCGCTCCCCCACGGCGGCCCGGAGCGCGGCCGCCTCCACCGGGACCGCCGGGTCCCGCACCACAGCGCTGTGCAGGGTCTCGCCGTCGGGACCGGGGACCCCGAAGGTCGCGGAGTCCAGCACCCCCGGCTGCTCCTGGAGGACGGCGTCGACCTCCACGGCGAACACCGTGGCGCCGGCGACGGCGATCGCGTTCCTGGCCCGGCCCAGCAGGACCAGCAGGCCGTCCTCGGTGCGGTAGCCGATGTCCTGGGTGTCCAGCCAGCCCCCGCGCAGCACCCGCGCGGTGTCCTCGGGGCGGTTCAGGTACCCGGCCATCAGCAGGCGCGTGCGCACCCACACCCGCCCGCGTTCGCCCGGTCCCAGCACCCGCCCCTGGAGGTCGCGGATCTCGATGTCCACCCCGGGCACCGGGCGCCCGCAACTGCGCCGCGCCTCCGCGTCCGCCCCGGTGTAGTGCTCGGGCTCCAGCCAGGCGATGTTGCCTGCCTCGGTCTGGCCGTAGGAGCTGTAGACGATGGGGCCCAGGCGCGCCACCGCGCGGTTGAGCAGCGCGGGCGTCATCATCCCGCCCCCCGTGATCACGCAGCGCAGCGACGACAGGTCGGCGGCCGCGGCGCCGGGGTGGTCCAGCAGCCGGCGCAACTGGTGGGTGGGCAGGAAGACGTGGGTGGCCCGGTGCGCCTGCACCGCCCCGGCCACCCGCGGCGGATCGAAGTCGGGCAGCAGCACGCACTGGCCGCCGACCGCCAGGACGCCGTTCATCAGCGTCCGGCCCACCCCGCTCAACTGCTCGGCGAGGACCACGCGCGGCCCGGGGCCGTGGGCGGCCACCATCCGCGCGTACCAGATGGTCCGCGGGTCGGGCATCTTTTCCGTGAACACCCGCACGACCGGCTTGGAGCGGCCCGTGGTGCCCCCCGTGAGGCCGACGCGGACGGGCGCGCCCGGGCGCGCCTGGGGCGGGAACGGCTCGGGTGAGTGGCGGTCCAGCTCCGCCAGCAGGTCCTCGCCCTCGGCGGCGGCCCCCAGCGTGAGCAGCCGCACCCCGGGCATGGCGGCGACCGCGCGCAGCGCCGGCGCGTCGGCGGCCTCGGGGTCGGCCACCACGAACCCGGCCCCGAACTCCGCGAAGAGGCGGACGTACTCCGGCGCCGGCAGCCCCATGGGCACCTCGGCCTGCCCCCCGCCCACGTGCTCCACCGCGTGGGAGCACAGGTACAGCCCGGTGCTCAGCGGCCCGAACAGGGCGGCCATGCGGTCGGGGCCGCAGCCGCGCTCGCGCAGGGCGCGGGCCAGCCGGTACACGGTGTCCACGGCCGATCCGGCGGTCAGCCACCCGTCGCGGGCGTCGTGGAGGACCGGGCGGTCCCGGTCCCACGCCAGTACCTCCAGCAGTGTGCTCATGGCGGTTCCGTCCTCACGTGAGGGGTTGATGAAGGGACCACGGGAGCGCCCCGCCGGCGGCCGTTGCGGGGCCGGGCCGCCGGCGGGGCGCGGTCACATGCGGCGCCGGAGACCGGGCGCGGCGGGGCGCACGGCCGTGGCGTAGCGGGCGCCCGCCACGGCGGGCAGGCCCTTGTCGGTCACCAGGGGGGTCAGCAGCGCGAACGCCTCGCGCCGCAGCTCCTCCAGCAGCGGCGGCGGCAGCCGCTCGTAGAACGCGCGGACGTTGACCGTCCAGGTCCACTCCCACCAGGCGTCCACGCTGGGGAACACGAACTCCCGGACCTCCTCGGTGGCCTCGACACCGGTGAAGCCGGCCTCGGCCAGGAGCGCGGCGGGGTCCAGTTCGAAGTCGGGCATGCCGACCGGTGCGGCGCCGCCGTTCAGCCGGCGCGCGTAGGAGTGGCAGAGCGCTTCGATGTCGTGGAGGCCGGCGGGCCGCAGCGGGCCGTCGGGGACCGAGACGGCGCACCGCCCGCCCGGCCGCAGCGCGCGCAGGAACCCGGCGGCCGCGGCGGCGGGGTCGGGCAGGATGAACAGGGTGAACGCGCTCGTCACCAGGTCGTAGGAGGCGTCGGGCACGGTGAGCGTCTGGGCGTCCATCCGCCCGGCCGTGGCGTTGCGCACGCCGCGCTCGGCGATGTCGGCCGCCAGGCACTCCACCATCCCCTCAGCCAGGTCGACCCCGTGGACGCGCCCCTGGGGGCCCACGCGCTCGGCCGCCGGGAACAGGCAGGCGCCCCGGCCCGCGCCGACGTCGAGCACGCGTTCGCCCGGCCGGGGGTCGGCCAGCTCCACCAGGCGCTCGCCGAAGGTGGTGAAGTGGGCGATGTGGGGGTCCCAGTTGGCGGCGCTCCTGCTGTAGGACGCCTCGTACCCCGCGCGGGGCGGGGTCACCGCGCGCCCTCGGCGGCGACCTCGGCCAAAGACTCCGCCAGGACCTCGGCGACGGTGTCGAGGTCGGCGCGGGTGTGGGCCGTGCTGAGGAACCACGGCTCGTCGGGGATGGGGTGGAAGTACACCCCGCGCGCCTGGCAGGCGGTTTGCAGGCGGCGGTGCCCGCCCGGGTCGACCGCGCCGGTGGCGGGGCTGGTCAGGGCCACCGACATCACCGAGCCCACGCGCCGCACCTGGAGGGTGCGCTGGGCCGCCGCGGCGGCCTCGTGCACCCGCGACTCGGCGTAGGCGCCCAGCGCCTCCAGTTCGGTGTAGAGCGCCGGCAGGGAGCGGACCTTGGCCAGGGACGCGGCGACGGCGGCCATGGCCGCGTGGTTGCCGGCGTAGACGCCGGCGTGGAACGCCTCCAACTGGGCCAGGGGCTTCATGGCATCGCGGGGGCCGCCGAACGCCGCCACGGGGAACCCGCCGCCCATGACCTTGGAGAGCACGGTGAGGTCGGGCTCCACGCCGTAGCGCTCCTGCGCGCCGCCGCGCGCCACCCGGAATCCGGTGATGACCTCGTCGAAGACCAGCAGGGCGCCGGCGGAGCGGGTGAGCCGGCGCAGCAGCTCCAGGAACCCGGGGGCCGGCGCCACCACGCCCGCGTTGGCCAGGACGGGTTCGCACAGCACCGCGGCGAGGTCGCCGCCGTGCTCCTCGAACACCGCCTCCACGGCCGCGACGTCGTTCCAGCCGACCTGGAGGGTGTGCGCCATGGCCTCGGGGATCATGCCCGGCGCCAGGGGGCGGGGGCGGTAGCCGTCGCACTCGCGGGTGCGCAGCAGGGTCTCGCTCCAGCCGTGGTAGTGGCCGCCGAAGGTCAGCACCAGGGTGCGGCCGGTGAGGACCCGCGCCAGCCGCACCGCCGACATCAGCGCCTCGGTGCCGGAGTTGGCGAAGCGCAACTGCTCCACGCCGGGCACGAGTTCGGCGACCAGCTCCGCCGCCCGGCGGTCGAGGCGGTGCGGCAGCCCGGTGAGGTGGCCGCGCCCGAACTGCGCGGCGATGTGCTCGGTGACGTCGGGGTCGGCGTAGCCGAAGATGTGGGGGCCGTAGCCCATGTTGACGTCGATCAGCTCGTTGCCCTCGACGTCGCGGACGCGGGCGCCGCGGGCGGAGTCCACGACGATCGGCGCCGCCACGCCCCGGGCCCGCATGTTGCTGCTGACCCCGCCCGCGACGACGTCGCGCAGGCCGTCGTAGGCGGTCTTGTTCGACTGTGGTGCCTGCACGTCGCTGATGGTGCCGGTCATCCTCGTCCTCTCACGTGTGCGCCGGTGCGATACCGGCTCCCTGGTCGGGTACGGCGGAACCGCCGAAGCGGTCGGGGGTGTAGGGGGCGAGCAGGCGGGAGCGGTGCCCCGAGGCGATCTCCTCGGCCGCCAGCCGCCCCAGCAAAGGGCCCAGCGTGGCGCCGCTGTGGGTGACGGCCTCGTAGTAGCCGGGCACGCCGCTGAGGAAGCCGACGCTGGGGTAGCCGTCGGCGGGGAACGCGCGCACGCCCACCCGGGCGGCGGTGGGGCGGGCGCCGGCGAGTTCGGGCAGCACCGCCGCGGCGCGCTCCAGGAGTTCGGCGGCCGCCTCGGCCGCCAGGTCGGCGGCGGGCGCGGCGCCCAGCCGGGAGTCGATGGCGTCGGAGCGCAGCAGCGCCGCGCCGGCGCCGGCCGGGCGGATGCTGATGTCGGGGGCGAGCAGCATGGCGTCCAGTTCCCGCGCCAGGGGGACCTCGGCCAGCAGCCCGGCGCTGGGCGCCAGGGCGAGGGGGCCGCCGACCAGCCGGGCCACCCGGTCGGCCCCGGCGCCGGCGGCGTTGACCACGGTGTCGGCCGCCACGGCGCCGCCGTCGGCCAGGACGAGGGCGCGGACCGCGCCGTCGGCGCCGGTGCGGATGTCCACGGCCCGCGCGCCGAACCGGATGTCGGCGCCGAAGCGGCGCGCCCGCGCCAGCATCCAGTCCGCCATGGCGGGGAGGTCGACCCAGCCCTCGGCGGGGAGGTAGGCCGCCCGCGCGGCGGGCACGGCGCGGCCCGGCCCGGCGGGGACCGGGAACCCGGCGCAGGGGCCGTGGCAGGCGCGGTAGCCCTGGTGGCGCGCCGTGGCGACGGTGTCGGCCAGGGCGGGGTCGTCGCGGCTCCAGACGAGGCTGGGGCAGGGGTGGAAGCCGGGCACGCCGGTCTCGCGCAGCCGGTGCAGGGTCCGCAGGCCGGCGTGCCGCAGCTCGAAGTAGGCCCGGGGCGCCCGGCCGAACGCGGTGGCCCGGGCGAAGGAGGCACCGCTGGCGCCGGCGGCCGGCACCGGCTCGCGCTCCACCACCACGACGCGCAGGCCGCGCCGGGCGAGGTTCCAGGCGACGGCGGCGCCGAGGACGCCCGCGCCCACGACGGCTACAGCACGCACGTGTCCCGCCCCTCCTGCCCGCCCGCCCCGCCCGCCGGTGCGGCGCCGGCGGGCGGGGCGGGCGGCCCGGACCACTCCACCGACCCGGTGGGGAACTCGGCGTCCACGACGTGGCAGCGGGTGGGCACCGGCCAGCCGGTGCGGTCGCCGCCGGTGAGGTTGACCAGGACGGCGGCGTCCTCGGGGAGGTCGCCCTCGCGCCGCATGCGCACCGCGCCGGCCAGGGCGGTGGCGCTGGCGTGGCACACGGCCACGCCCTCGGTGTCGGCCAGCAGGGCGCGGGCGCCGCGGATCTCGTCGTCGCCGACCGAGAGGATCCGGCCCCCGCTGGTCCGGCAGAGGTAGCGGATGTAGGGGTAGGTCTGGCCGGGGTTGCCGCGCAGGATGGCCTCGGCCAGGCCGCGGGGGTCGTGGACCACGTGCCGGGGGGCGATCACCTCGGCGCCCTCGCGGTAGGCGTGGGCCATGGGGGCGCAACTGGCCTGCTGCACGGCCACGAACCGGGGCATGCGGGCGAGGCGCCCCAGGCGGAGGTACTCCAGGGCGCCCTTGTAGGCGCCCAGCAGGCCCATGCCGCTGCTGACTGCCTGGAAGACGTAGTCGGGGGGGTCGGCCATCCAGTCGAACGCCTCCAGGTAGGCGAGCTTCAGGCCCTCGCGCCGGGCGAGGTTGAAGAAGCCGCCCTCGGAGAGGGCGCCGGTGCGTTCGGCGAAGCGGCGGGCGGCCTGGCCGGCGGCGACGAAGTCGCCCTCGACCAGGTAGGTGGTGACGGCGCTGTGGTCGGGGTAGTTGAGGCGGTGGCGGAACCGCACGCCGCAGAAAAGCGCCATCTCGAACCCGGTGACCGACTGCACCCCGCGCGCGTAGGCGGTGGAGCTGTTTCCGGTCGAGGCCATGACGAACCGCTTCACGCCGAGTTCGGCGAACCGGGAGAGCCCCACCGAGGCGATCCGGTCTTTTGTGCTGCGCGTGGGATTGGCGCTTTCGTCTTTCAGGACGAGCCCGGGAATTCCGGTGCGGCGACCGAATCCCTCGGCCCGGAAACACGGGGTGTCGCCGTCGCCGAGCCAGAGGAGGTTTCCGCGTTCCCGGACCGGGAGGAGGTCGAAGTAACGCTGGAGGGGGTTTTCCCCGCCGGCGAGTGACACGTTTTCCAACGGGTGGATGGCGTCGATGGCGCCGCCGCAGTCGCCGCAGCGGTTGGCCAGAAGGCGTCCGGGTGATCTCCCGCAGACCACGCAGACCAGCGCGAACTGTGTTCGCTCCGCGCCCGCGGTGGATCCGCCGATAAGTTCCTCATAGCGCAGGGTGAAGCCCATAGGGGGTTTTCCTTTCCCGGCGGCACCGGCGGGGGTACTTGGCTCCGTTGATTTGTTTTCCCGTTATCACCCGCGGGTAACCGTAGTACCAGGGAATTTCATTTAATTACCCTCATCCGCATCCCGGAAAAGCGGGAAAAGAAGGGAATCACATTCCATGGTGCACATTCCCCCAAGTATCGGCGAATGGTCCGGTTTCGACGGCCTGCGGGCGCTCTGGCGGGATCGGCTGCCCGCCGTGGTGCGCGCCGCCGCCAACAGCGACTTCTACCGCAGCCGGTTCGGCCCGGACGTCCCCCGCGTGGACCTGGAGAACCTCGCCGACCTCCCCCTCACCACCAAGGCCGACCTGCGCGCCAACCACCCCTTCGGCATGGTCGCGGTGGCCCGCCGGCGGCTCGCCTCCTACCACGAGTCCAGCGGCACCTCCCTCGGCCAGGCCACCGCCTCCTTCCACACCGAGGCCGACTGGGCCGAGATGCTCGACCGCTTCCGCCGCGGCCGGTACGGCCTCACCGAGGACGACACCGTGCTCGTGCGCGTGCCCTACGCGATGGTCACCATCGGCCACCAGGTCCACGCCGCCGCGCGGGCGGCGGGCGCGCTGACCGTGCCCGCCGACGCCCGCTCGACCGCCATGACCTACCGGCGGGTCCTGGGCCTGCTGCGCGACCTGCGCGTCACCGTGGCGGCGGCCCTGCCCACCGAGCCGCTGCTGTGGGCGGCCTGCGCCCGGCTGACGGGCTCGGCGCCGCGCGACCACGCCCCCGCGCTGCGCACGCTCATCGCCACCGGCGAACCCCTGAGCCAGGCGCGCCGCCGGCGCATCACCCACCTGTGGGGCTGCGACGTCGCCCTGAGCTACGGCAACTCCGAGTGCGGCTCCAACCTCGCCGGCGAGTGCCCCGAGGGCGCCCTGCACCTGTGGGCCGACCGCTACCTGCCCGAGATCCTGGACCCCGCCACCGGCACCGCCGCGCCCGAGGGGAGCGGGCGGCTCGTCCTCACCACCCTGTACCGCGAGGCGATGCCGCTGCTGCGCTACGACACCGGCGACGCCGTCGAACTCTCCTACGAACCCTGCCCCTGCGGCTGGGCGCTGCCCCGGGTGCGGGTGCTCGGACGCTGGGAGCAGGGCGTCACCCTGGGCGGGCGCCGGGTCTACGCCTGCGACGTGGAGGAGGCGGTGTACTCCCTGCCCCCCGACCTGGGCGTGCTGTTCTGGCGGGCGGTCGAGGACCGCGGCGCGCTGCGGGTCCTGATCGAGGCCGCGGACTCGGCGGCCGGCGACGCCGCGGCCGCCCTGCGCGCGGGCCTGGAGCGGCACCTGGGGGCCGCGGCCGAGGTCGAGGCGGTCGCCCCGGGCACCCTGGTCTCCCTGGAGGAGCTGGCCCGGGAGTCCCACATCGCCAAGCCGCGCTACCTGTCCTCGGCCGGCGACGACAGCGCCGGGCTGTCCTACCCGGCGGGCGCGCCCGCACCCCAGGAGCGGGTCCCCTCGGAAGGAGCCCGCCGATGACACCGCTCATCGCGGAGCTGGAGCGCGACCCCACCCGCGTGGTGCTGCACGACCGCCGCGGCGACCTCACCGCCGGCCAGGCGCTCGACACCGTCCGCCGACTGGCCCGCGCGCTGGCCGACTTGGGCCACGGGCCGGGGCGGATCGCCGCCCTCGTCGGCCCGCTCAGCAGCCGCCTGCACCTGGCGGCCAACGCCGTGGAGCTGACGGGCGGCGGCCAGGTCGAGATCCCCGACACCCTCCCCTTCACCGACCAGGCCGGGCTCATCACCGAGTGCGGCGCCGCCCTCGCCCTCGCCGACCCCGGCGCGGTGCGCCGCACCCGCCTGCCCGACATCGCGGCGCTGCCCGGCGTCCGCCTGCTCGCCCTCGGCCCCGGCCCCGCCGGGACCGACCTGCTCGACACCGCCGCCGGGCTCCCGGCCGCGCCCTTCCCGCCCCGGGCGCGGCCGGGCGACCCCAACCGGATCACGCTGACCGGGGGCACCACCGGCCGCGCCAAGCCCGTGCTGCGCCGCTTCCGGGCCGGGCCGCCGCGCACCGCCCCCGGGGTGGCCGAACTGCTCGCGGGCGACACCCCGCCGCGGCTGCTCAAGACCGGCCGACTCACCGGGCTCGGCCGCGCCCTCGGCGACGCCGCCGTGGCGGCCGGGGGCCAGCTCATCACCCTGCCCTGGTTCGACCCGCCCGAGGTCGCCGCCGTCCTCGCCGGGCAGCGGGCCACCCACCTGGTCCTGTCGCCCTACGAACTGCGCCTGCTGCTGGACCACCTGGACACCTCGGCGGCGGCGCCGCGCTTTCCGCACCTGCGCTCCGTCCTCAGCTCCACCGCCGCCACCTCCCCGGCCCTGCTCAGCCGGGCCGTGGCCCGGTTCGGGCCGATCGTGCGCCCCGGCTACGGCCAGACCGAGGCCGGCTCGGTCGCCCGCCTGGAGCCCGCGGACTACGCCGACGGCTCCTTCGACGTCCGCCGGAGCGTGGGCCGGCCCCTGCCCGGGGTACGCGTGGAGGTGCGCGACCCGCGCGGCCGCCCCCGCGAGCCGGGCGGGCGCGGCGAGATCTGGGTGCACAGCCCCACCCTGACCACCGAGTACTGGAAGCGGCCGGAGGCCACCGCGCACGCCCTGCGCGACGGCTGGCTGCGCACCGGCGACGTCGGGTTCCTCGACCGTTCCGGGCGCCTCACGGTGCTGGGCCGGGCCGGTGAGGCGATGGAGGTCGACGGCGAGGCGGTGTTCGCCGGCGAGGTCGACCCCTGGCTCCAGGAGCACCCGGCGGTGCTGGAGTCGGCGACCTTCGACACCCCCGACGGAGCCGGCGGCACCGCCCTGCGCACCGCCGTGGTCGCCGCCCCCGGTGCCGCCGGGAACGTCGGCGAGCCCGAGCTGCGCGCGTGGCTCGCGCGCCGACTCGACCCCCGCCGGGTGCCCGCGTCGGTGCTGTTCGTGCCGCACATCCCGCTGACCTACGCCAACGAGCCCTGCCGGGACACCCTGCGCAAGTGGTTCGCCGCCAGGTGAACCCGGGGTCCGGCGCGCCTTCCGCTTCAGCGCCGGAGCGCGCGCCCGGCGCCCCGCGGGGTGCCGGGCGCGGCGCGCACCCCTCGGCGGCCCGCGCGGGCGGTCCGCGCGGCGGCGGGCGCGGGCGGCACCCGCCTCAGGGCGCCAGCACCCGCCAGGCCAGGACGGCGGCGAACACCAGCAGGCCGACCGCCGCCGCCAGGTCCACCCCCCGGTGGAAGCGGGGGCCGGTGAACCGGCCGAGCGCGGACGCGGCCAGGGACAGCACCGCGAACCAGGTGAAGGTCCCCGCGCCCACGCCCGCCAGCATGGTCCAGGGCGCGCCCGCGCCCATGCCCGGCGTGGCCGAGGACGCCGCGGCGAAGACCGCCGCCCACGCCAGGATCGTCAGCGGGTTGCCGGCCGTGGCCGCCAGCCCCACGAGGAACGCCGCGCGGGGCGAGGTCAGCTCGCGGTCGCACCCGTCTTTCTCCGGTCGGGCCAGCGCGGCGCGCAGGGCGCGCAGCGCCAGGACCGCCAGGACGGCCACGCCGAGGATCCCGGCGGTGGTACGCAGCGCCTCCCACCGGTCCAGCAGCGCGGCCACACCCACGACGCCCAGCAGGGCGTAGCCGACGTCGACCAGCGCCGCGCCCGCGCCGATCGCCAGCCCCGGCATGACGCCGCCGCGCAGCACGCTGCGCAGGCACAGCAGCCAGATCGGCCCCACCTGGGCGGCGACGACGAAACCGAAGCCGAACCCGGTGGCCAAGGCGGTGGTCACGAGTGCGGGGCCCTTCCTGACGGGAGTGGTGCGGGCCCCGCGGCTCAGGAGGTGTCGAACGCGACCACCGTCTTGCCGGGGACCGCCCGGCGGCGGTCGGGCGCCAGCGCCTCGGGCAGGCCGGCCAGCGGTGTCAGCTCACCCACCCGCAGGCGCATGGTGCCGTCGGCCAGCGCCCGCAGCGCGGCGCGGATGCCGGTGCGGACGTCGTCCTGGGACTCCAGGACGCCTCCGTAGCCGATCAGCCGGAGGTTGCCGCGGTAGAAGGATCGCACGTCGAGGCGCGTTTCGGGCGCGAACGAGGCTCCGTAGAGGGCAAGGGTTCCGTAAGGGGCCAGCAGGCGCGCGGCGGCGGCGGTGAAGTCGCCGCCGAGGGGGTCGAGCACGACGGTGGCTCCCAGGTCGGCCGCCGCCGCCAGCAGCTCCGCGGGGGTGCGGGCGACCACGGGGTCGGCGCCCAGCGCCGTGATCGCGCCGGCCTTCTCGGGCACGCCGGTCTGCCCCCACACCGCCGCCCCCGCGCTCACGGCCAGCGACACGGCGGCCGTGCCCACCCCGCCCGCCGCGCCCAGGACCAGGACGCGGTCGTCGGCACCCACGCGGGCGAGGTCGCGGACCACGCGCACGGCGGTCCGGCCGCACACGGCCGCGCACGCCGCCTGGGCGGGGTCGACCCCCTCGGGCACCGGCACGAGCGCGGCGCGCGGCACCACGGCGCGGGTGCTCCACACGCCGTCGCGGACCAGGCCCACCCCGGCGCCGTGGACCGCGAACAGGTCGCCGCCGCACCGGCCGACCCCCTCAACGCCCAGCGTGCGCGGCACCGGGGCGTCGCCGGCGACCTGGCCGGCCAGCACGTAGGTGTCCAGCGGGTTGACCGCCGCGTACACCATGTCCACCGCGGCCTCGCCGGCGGCGGGGGGCCGCCGCGCGACCTCCTCGACGCGCAGCGCGCGGTCGGGGCCGGTCACGCGGGCGGCGAGGACGGTGTCGGCCATGGTCCTCCTCATTCGCGGGGGGCGAGCAGCCGGCGCAGCGCGTCGGCGGTGCGGTCGATGTCGTGCTCGTCGACGTTGCCCAGGTGGCCGACGCGGAAGGTCTCCTCGGCCGCGCGGGGGTGGGTGCCCGCCTGGAGGAGCACGCCGTGTCCGGCGGCGCCGCGCAGCAGCTCGCCGGTGGTCAGGCCCGGCGGGGTGCGGTAGACGCTGACCCCGTTGGCGCGGTCGCGGTCGTCGGCGACCAGGTTGGCCAGGCCCTCGGCGTCCAGGGCCGAGCGCAGCCGCAGCGCCAGCCGCCGGTGGCGGCGCACGCGTTCGCGGCCCTCCTCCACGACCAGTTCCAGGCCCTCGGCGAGGGCGCCGATGAGGTTTCCGGGCAGCGACTGGTGGTAGGCGAAGCGGCCCTCCAGGGCGGCGCGCATCACCGGGGCCCAGCCGCGCAGGTCCAGGCTGTAGTGGCGCGGCGCCCACGTCCGCGCGCGCAGGGCGTCGGCGGCCCGGGGGCCGAGGGCGGCGAGGTAGAGACCGGCGGGGATCCCCAGCGCCTTGGGGGTGGAGGTGAGGTAGGCGTCGACGCCCCACACCTCCTGGCGGACGTCCTCGGCGCCGGCGGCCGAGATCCCGTCCACCAGGACCAGCGCGCCGTGGGCGCGGGCGACCCCGGCGAGTTCGGCGACGGGGGTGCGCACGCCGCTGCTGGAGTCGACGTGGGTGAGGAGGAGCGCCTGGTGGGGTTCGGCGGCCAGGCGGCGGCCGACCTCGCCGGGGTCGGGGGCGCGGCCGGGCGCGCAGGTGTGCGCGTGGGCCGGCACCCCCAGGCGCAGGCAGATGTCGCGCCAGCGGTCGCCCCACATGCCGGTGGAGGCCACCAGCACGGGGGCGCCGGGGGCGAGGAGGCTGGCGGCCAGGCTCTCCATGCCGGCGGTGCCGGTGCCGGGCAGGGCGAAGGGCAGGGCGGCGGGGGCGCCGAGGAGCCGCCGGGTGAGCACCAGCGCGCGGCGCAGGTCGCGGACGGAGGAGGGGGCGTCGATGGGGTCGGCGGCCCGGGCCATGCGGCGCAGCACCGAGGGGTGCGGGCGGGTGGGTCCCACGACCATGGGCAGGGGGTCGGGCCGCTCGGGGGGCGGGGAGGGGCGGGGGTCGGCGGCGGTTTCGGGGACCCCGCTCACTCCTCGCCCGCCGGTTCCGCGTAGTCCTGGCGGTAGGGGGTGAAGACGTCGAGGGCCACGGACCGCTCCAGCGCCCACACCTGGTGCTCCACGCCGCCCCGGACCACGAAGCTGTCGCCGGGTCCGGCCTCGAAGGAGCGGTCGCCGGCGACGACCCGGATCCGGCCCGAGACCAGGTAGGCCAACTGCTCGTGGGGGTGGCTGTGGCGGGGGAAGACCGAGCCCTCCTCCATCACGTGCTCCACGAGCATGAGGTTCTCGTTGTGGGCCAGGACCCTGCGGGTGAGGTCGGGGAAGGCGGTGCGCGGCGCGACGTCGGCCGAGGCGACGACGACCACGTCCCCGCCCCGGCGGGCGGCGGGCTGGGTCATGGGCGGGCTCCTTTGCCTAGCGGGACGGGCGGACGTAGCGGGGAAGGGGCGTGACGTCGGCGTTGACGGTGCCGGCCGAGGCCTCGGTGGTGGGGAAGTGCGCGCGGTCGAAGACCTGGTGGAGGCTTGAGGTGCAGCCGTCGGGGACCGCGACGACCACGCCGGTCTCGTCGTCGAAGGACTGGGCGCTGATGAACCGGTAGCTCTCGCGGGGCGCCATGGGGATCCGCGTCCAGCCGGTGTCGGGGTGGTCGCGGCGCAGCCGGCGGTGGAACACCGCGCGCGGGGAGTCGGCGGTGTTGACAACGCGGACGTGGACGGCGCGGATGTCGCCGTGCCAGTCGAAGCGCGCGGAGTCGTGGCGCTCGCCGGCGGGGAGGTCGGGGAGCACGGCGGGGGGCGCCGCGGGGTGGGGCAGGCGCCGGACGCGGGCGTCGGTGCCGCAGCCCGCGCAGGCGCCGCCGGGGGTGAGGCCCACCAGGCGGGCGTTGAGGCCGTAGCGGGTGATCTGGAGCAGGCCGCAGGAGCGGCACCAGGTGTTGGTGGACTCGGTGTCGTAGACGTTGCCGAGGTAGACGTGCTCCAGGCCCATGTCCAGGGCGACGCGGCGGGCGCGCTCCAGCCGCTCCACGGGGGTGCGGACGGTGTCGGTCATCTTGTAGTCGGGGTGGAACCGCACGAAGTGGGTGGGGACCTCGGGGCCGAGGCGCTCGCCGACGAACCGGGCCATGTCGCGGGCGTTCTGCTCGGTGTCGCTGAGGTCGGTCACCATGAGCGTGGAGACCTCGACGTGGCGGCCCGAGCGGTACACCTGCTCGGTGGCCTCCAGCACCGGCTCGATCCAGCCCTTGGTGACCCGCCGGTAGTACTTGGGGTCCATCGACTTGATCGAGATCGAGAAGATGTCGATGACGGGGAGGAGTTCGGCCACGGCCTCGGGGGATATGAAGAACGCCGACTTGTAGAGGTTGACGATCCCCCGGTCGCTGGCCAGGCGGGCGGTCTCGCTGACGAACTCGTGCCACACCACCGGGTCGTTGTAGGTCCAGGAGATGACCTGGATGCCGTGGCGCTCGGCGATGTCCACGACCTCCTCTGGGGTGTAGTGGAAGACGTCCTTGTCCTCGACGAACCGCGCCTGGGAGGTCTTCCAGTTGTGGCAGTAGTCGCAGTTGAGCATGCATCCGATGTTGCCCATCGAGAGGATGCGTGCGCCCGGTTCATAGTGGAAGACGGCCTCGGTCTCGATGGTCTCCTCGGTGGCGTGCACCGAGCGGCCGTAGTTCAGGCTGACGAGTTCGCCGCCCCGGTTGGCCCGCACCATGCAGAAGCCGTGCTGGCCGGGCCGGATCTTGCAGTTGCGGGGGCTGAGGTGGCATCTCACCACACCGTCGGGAAGTTTCTCCGCGAGCCGGGCCGGATATCCGGATTCCCGCCATTTCCTGTTCGCCATAGCGCACCCCTGACCGCTCGGCCGACCCCCCGGGTTCGTCCCGGGAAATCGACGGGGCAAGCCTAGAGAAATGGATTTTCCCAGTCAACGCACCATTTCATGACAATATACGACCACACCACCGATGAGGCTGGATTTCTCCCTGTTGCCGGAGTTTCCCGCGCCCGAATGGCGACTCTTCCGCATTCCGTTTCACCGGATATCATGATGAATGCGGATACTCCGCCCGGTTGTCCGCCGGATTATCCAACCGAATCCCCCGATCAGGAAATCCGAAACCACGGCAGGCCGGCGGCCGGGTCGGGCCGGATCGGGGGCGCGACGCCGACGTTTTGCCGTTTCAGCAAGAAAGGTTGCCACCGGCGGCGGTGCGGGGGCAGGTTGGGGCGGGCGCACCGACCGCCCCCGACCGACTCCCACCGACCCCCACCTGAGGCAGGGCACATGGACGAACATGCCTGGGACCG
The DNA here is from genome assembly GCF_027604915.1 of Streptomonospora mangrovi. Lineage (GTDB taxonomy): Bacteria > Actinomycetota > Actinomycetes > Streptosporangiales > Streptosporangiaceae > Streptomonospora > Streptomonospora mangrovi. The sequence goes on along the minus strand of NZ_JAJAQC010000009.1, from coordinate 125,956 downwards.
GATGTACGCCTCCCGCGAGCAGGTCTTCAGCGGCGCGCCGAACTGGGTGCTGGTGGCCGAGGCCGCCGGCCTCCCGCCGGGCCAGGCGCTGGACATGGGGTGCGGGGAGGGCGCCGACGCGCTGTGGCTGGCCCGGCGCGGGTGGCTGGTCACCGCCGTGGACGTCTCGCGGACCGCCCTGCGCCGCGCCGCCGCCGCGGGCGCCGAGGAGGCCGGCCGCGTGGCGTGGACCCACGCCGACCTCGCGTCGGCCCCGCTGCCGGCCGGCGCGTTCGACCTGGTGTCCGTGCAGTACTTTCCGCTGCGCCGGGCGGAGCCCGACGAGCTGCGCACCCTGGTGTCGGCGGTGGCCCCCGGCGGCACGCTGCTCGTGGTCAGCCACGACCTGACCGAACTGGAGCCCCGGGACGGGTTCGACCCCGACGACTACTACCGCCCGAGCGAGGTCGCCGCAGTGCTGGACGAGGGGTGGACCGTCCTCGCCGACGAGACCCGCCCCCGCCCCGCTCCCCCGCCCGAGGGCACCCACCACACCCGCGACACCGTGCTGCTGGCCCGCCGCGCGCGGTAGCGGGCGCGGCCGTCCGACCCGGCCGGGCCGGTCAGGGGGTGCGGCGCCCCCGGCCGGCGCCCGGTGTCCTCGGGGCACCGGGCGACCCGTACCGGACGTAGGACCAGACCGTGTGCGCCATCAGGCCGAGCAGGACCAGTCCGACGACGCCGTGGTACCAACGCCAGCCCACGCCCAGTCCGAAGAACCCGTCGGCGGCCATGATCCCGGCGCCGGCGCCGACCGTGAGGAGCATGCCGCCGAGCGCGGCCAGCATCAGCACGCGCGGAATCCGGCTGCCCAGGGCGGTCACGGTGGCCAGGACCAGGGCGGCGGCCGCCAGCCCGGTCGGCACCGCCAGCCACTGCACCGTCGCCACGTCCATCATCTCGCGCGCGTACGCCTCGTGCTCGGCCGCCGACACCGGCGGACCGCCGGGGAAGCCGAGCCGTCCCTGCGCGGCGAAGACGGCCTTGCCCGCGGCGTACCCCAGGAACGCGATCGCCAGCACCCACGCCGGCCAGCGCACCCGGCGCCGCCCCCCGCTCGCCGCCGCCGCGCGGAGCGCACCGCCCGGTATCCCTGCTTCATCACCTCGGGGCCCGCCGCCCCGGCTGTCCGTGTCCATACCGCCGAGTCTCGCCATGCCCCGCCCCCGGCACCTCCCCGCAGCGAAGGAACCTCCTCCCCCGCCCGGGGGAACCCGGCCCCCGGCATCGTCGGCGGCTGCTCGACTCGGGGATGGCACGCACGGCGCCCGGCTCCGGGGTGGACGACCGCCGGGGCCGGGCGCCTGGACGGCATCAGGCGGGGAGCCGGTCCCTCGTGGCCGAGCGCATGGTGAAGGCGGTGGCCAGCCCCACGACGGCCACGCCCATCACCCAGTACGACGGCGACACCGGGTCGCCGGTGGCGGCCACCAGTTGCGCCGCGATGTAGGGGGCGGTCCCGCCCGCCACGATCGTGCCGATGTTGAAGCCCAGCGCCACCCCGGTGTAGCGCACCGCGCGCGAGAACAGTTCGGTGAACAGCGGGAACGCCGGCACCTGGAGCGCGGCGTTGAGCAGCATGAACGCCAGGTACACCGCCGCCACCAGCAGCAGCCCCGGCTTGCCCGCCATCACCAGCATGATCGGGTAGGCCAGCAGCACATACCCCACGCAGCCGGCCACCAGCAGCCGCAGGCGGCCCACGCGGTCGCCCAGCGCGCCCAGGAACGGCATGCTCAGGCAGGCCAGGGCGATCACCGCCGCCGACAGCCAGTAGATCTCCTGCGCGCCGTAGCCGAGGTCGTTGATCAGGTAGATGTTCATGTAGGTCAGCCCGACGTAGCCGGTGCCGTTGGTGGCCACCGCCAGCCCCACCACCTTGAGCACCGCCAGCGGCCGGTGCCGCAGCACGCTGCGGAACGGCGCCCGCGCCACCTCCGCGCGGGCCTCCATCTCCCGGAAGTCGGGGGTGTCCTCCAGCTTGATCCGCGCCCACAGGCACAGCAGGGTCAGCGGCACGCACAGCAGGAACGGCACCCGCCAGCCCCAGTCGGTCATCTGGGCGTCGGTGAGCAGGCCGGTGGCGGCGCCCGCCACGGCCGCGGCCACCGCGAACCCCAGGGTGGAGCCGGTGGGGGTGAAGGCGCCGAAGAAGCCGCGCAGCCGGGCCGGAGAGGACTCGGCGATGTAGGTGGCCGAGCCGCCGATCTCGCCGCCGGCCGAGAACCCCTCGGCCATCCGCACCACCACCAGCAGGATCGGCGCGAGGATGCCCACCTGGGCGTAGGTGGGCAGCACGCCCATCAGCGCGCAGCACAAGCCCATGCTGACGACGGTGGAGACCAGCGCGATCTTGCGGCCGCGCCGGTCTCCGAGCCGGCCGAAGAAGATGCCGCCCAGCGGGCGCATCAGGTAGCCCGAGCCGAACACCGCGAGGGTGGCCAGGATCGAGGTGGCGGGGTTGTCGCTGGGGAAGAACAGCGGGGCGATGACGACGGCGAGGAACCCGTAGACGCTGAACGCGTAGTACTCGATCAGGGTGCCCACGCCGCCGGCGACGGCGGCGCGCAGCGCGATCCGCCGGTCGGGGGCCGGGGTGGTCGGCGGCGGGGCCGCCGCGGGGGTGCCCATGCTCTCGGTCGAGGACATGGCGGTGCCTCCTGCTGGGATGGGGATGCCGACCGCCCGGGCGGGCGTTCGGAGAATGCGCGCCGCCCGGTCGGGGCGGGTGCGGGTGCGGCGGGGCGGTGCGGGCGCCCCGCCGGCGGGCGCCCGTGGGCGCGGCGGGGTCAGTCCGCCGCGCGGGCGGCGCGGTGCTCGGCCAGGAGCAGGTTCAGGCTCCCGCCGGCCTCGATCACCTTGACGACGCGGTCGCTGAGCGGGTCGCCGGCCAGTCGCGCGCCGGTGTCGACCAGGCGCACCCGGGAGCGGCGCCAGTCGACCTCGACGCGGTCCCACCGCCGCACGGCCGTGCTGATGCCCGGGACCGCCAGCAGCGGCATGCCGTTGTAGGTCTCGCCGCGCCAGAAGCCCGGCGAGAACGACTCCGCCAGGACGGCGGTGATCCCGAGGTTGCGCAGCGCCACCAGCGGCGGGTAGTGGGGGTGGCCGTAGCCGAAGTTGCGCCCGCCCACGATCACGTCGCCGAGGCGTACCGTGTCGGCGAACTCCGGGTCGTAGCGGCGCATGCACACCGACCGCAGCACGTCGGGGTCGTAGTACTTGATGTTCTCGACGCCGATGACGAGGTCCACGTCGAAGTCGTCGCCGAAGATCCAGGCCACCCGGCCGCGGATGACGTCGGGCGGCGGCAGCGGGTTCTCGGTTCTCTCCGTGTTCTCGGTGTTCTGGGTGTTCCCGGCGCTCACCGCGGCACCTCCGCGCGGGGGTCGGTGATGCGGCCGGTCAGCGCGCTGGCCGCCACGGTCGCGGCCGAGCCCATGAAGATGTTGGCCTCGGTGCTGCCCATGCGGCCGGAGATGTTGAGCACCCCGGTGGAGATGCAGTTCTCGTCCGGCGCGAGCGGCCGCTGGTAGCCGAAGCAGAAGTCGCAACTGGACTCGGCCACGGCGGCGCCCGCCGCGCGCAGCACGTCCAGCAGCCCCTCGGCCTCGGCCCGGCGGTGGATCTCCACGGAGGTGGGCACCACGTTGAGCTGCACGGTGTCGGCGACGCGGCGGCCGCGCAGCACCTCGGCCGCCGTGCGGATGTCCTCCAGCCGGCCGCTGGCGCAGGAGCCGATGAACGCCTTGGTGACGGGCGTGCCCGCCACCTGGTCCACGTTCCGGGTGTTGGCGCCCTTGGCCGAGCCGGGCAGCACCACCTGGGGCTCCAGTTGCGACAGGTCGATCTCGTGGACGCCGGTGTAGGCGGCGCCGGGGTCGCTGTAGAGCGGCTCGAAGGGGGTGGCGGCCACCCGGCGGGCGTGTTCGAGGGACAGGTCGTCGGGGTTGAAGACGGCCGACACCGCGCCGGTGAACATCGCCATGCCGCACAGGCCCTGCCTGCGGTCGATGCTCATGGAGCGGGCGCCGGGCCCGGTGAACTCCATGACCTGGTGGGCGCAGCCGTCGGCGCCCAGGCGGGCGATGATGCTGTGGATGAGGTCGCGGTTGTCCACGCCGGGGCGGAACTCCCCGGTCAGCTCGAAGCGCACCGACGCCGGGACGTCGAGGAAGATCCGCCCGGTGACCCACGCCTCCAGCAGGTCGCGCCGCACGCCCCAGCCCAGCGCGCCGAAGGCGCCCAGGCCGCTGATGTGCCCGTCGAAGTGGATGAGGAACCGGCCCGGCAGGGCATAGCCCAGTTCGGCGGCGACCTGGTGGCCGATCCCCTCGGCCTCGTGCAGGGTGATGCCGTAGTGGTCGCACCACTCGCGAGTGACGCGGTGCACCTCCTCCTCGCGGGGGCCGCCCCGGGTGAGCATGTGGTCGATGAACACCAGGTAGCGCTCGGGCTCGGCCAGTTCGGTGATGCCGAAGTCGTCGTGCATCTGGCGGAACATGACGTCGGTGTAGCCGGGGAAGTCGTAGGCGATCATGTGGTCGGGGCGGAACGCCCGGTTCTCGCGGGGCGCCACCCGGTCCACCCCGGCGGCGCGGGCGAGGATCTTCTCGGTGATGGTGCTGGGCACGGTCACTCCCCCGCCCCGGCGGCCGCCGGCAGGTACTCGCGCTGCGCCGCCTCGACCTCGGCGAACCCGATGAGGTCGACGAACTCGTGGTGGGGGGTGGCGTCGGCGCTGACGCTCGCGGGGGGCTCACCGGCGGCCAGGCGGCCCAGCGCGGTGCGCATCGCGCGGGTGGCGGCCATGAGCACCTGGGTGGGCAGCAGCGCCACGGCCACCCCGATCTCGCGCAGCACCCGGGGGGTGAACTCGCGCTCGGTCCAGGTGGAGGCGGTGAGGGTGGCCACGAGCGGGACGCCGACCGCTTCCCGGCAGGCGGCCCACTCCTCGACGGTGGAGAAGGTCTTGGTGACCGGCATGATCATGTCGGCCCCGGCGGCGGCGTAGGACTCGGCGCGGCGCAGCGCGTCGTCGCCGCTGGAGTCGGTGCGCGCGATCACCAGCACGTCGTCGCCCACCGCGTCCTTGACGGCGCGCACCTTGCCGGCGGCCTCGGCGGCGGGCAGCAGCGGGACGGGGTCGCCCACGCAGACGGGGCAGCGCTTGGGCGACTCCTGGTCCTCCATGAACACCGCCGCCACCCCGGCGTCGCGGAAGCGGCGGCCGGTGCGCGCGGCGTTGACCGCGTTGCCGTAGCCGGTGTCGATGTCGGCGATCAGCGGGAGGTCGCTGGCCTCGCGGATGCGGCGGGTGGCGTCGAGGTTCTCCGACATCGTGTACAGCTCGGCGTCGGGGTGGCCGAGCGAGGCCGCGACGGCGAAGCCCGACGCGCACAGCGCGGAGAACCCGGCCTGCTCGGCGAGGCGGGCGGTGAGCCCGTCCCAGACCCCGGGCGCGTAGACGACCTCGGGAGAGTCCGCGGCCAGCAACGCGCGCAGTCGTTGGGCGCTCATGCCTCATCCTTCCGTTATGCGAAACGCATTTCGTTTTGAGGCTAGAGATAGCTAAGATGCTGTGTCAAGGGTCACCCACCCGTGTGACCTGAGCAGAGCACACGACTCCCACGTGCGACGACCCGACCACAGGGGCCGGCGCAGCGCCGCACCGGCCGCCCGCGACCGCACCCCGCCGGACCGCGATCACCGCCCTGCGGAACGCGTTCCGCTCGAATCACGCCACCTGCCCCCGACCCACGCCTGCCACCGACGTTCCCGACCGCCGTCTTCCGACCGGCTCCCCGACCGACGTTCCGCCACCCGACTCCCCGAGGGAGGGGCATGCGCTCCGTGTACTCCGTGATGCAGACCGAACCGCTGGGGCTGCACCTGGTCCTCGACCGCGCCGAGGCGCTGTTCGCCGACCGGGCGGTCCTCGACCGCGGCCCCGGCGGCGTCCGCCGCACCGACTACGCCGGGGTGTTCGCCGGCGCCCGGGCGCTGGCCGCGCTGCTGGCCGACCTGGGCCTGCGCCCCGGCGACAGCGTCGCCACGTTCTCCTGGAACACCGCCGAGCACCTCTGCGCCTACATCGCGCTCCCCGGATCCGGCCTGGTCATGCACACGGTCAACATCCGCATGGGCGCCGAGGAGACCGCCTACACCCTCGCCCACGCGGGCGACCGTGCCGTGCTGGTCGACGCCTCCCTGTGGGAGGTGTGGGCCAAGGTCGCGCCGCCCGACACCCTGGAGCACGTCGTCGTCACCGGCGAGGCGCCCGCCGACCTGCCCGCCGCCCACGGCGGCGCGCGCGTCCACCGCTTCGCCCTCGGCACCCCCGCCGACACCGGCACGGCTCCCGCGCCGGCCCCGCGCCCCTGGCGGCGGCCCGCCGACGAGCACGAGCCCGCCGCGATCTGCTACACCTCCGGAACCACCGGGCACCCCAAGGCCGTGGTCTACAGCCACCGCTCGGTCTACCTGCACGCGCTCACCCTGTGCGGCGCCGACGCGTTCGCCGTCAGCCACCACGACACCGTGCTGCCGGTGGTGCCGATGTTCCACGCCAACGCCTGGAACCTGCCCTACGCCGCCCTGCTCGCCGGCGCCGGGCTCGCCCTGCCCGGCCGCCACCTCGACCCCGAGCGGCTGGGTCCCTTCATTTCCGCGAGCGGGGCCACCTTCTCGGCGGGCGTGCCCACCGTGTGGTCGGCCCTGGCCGAGGCCGTGCGCGCCGGCCGGGTGCCCGCCGACGCGCTGGCACCGCTGGAGCGGGTCGTCATCGGCGGGTCCGCCGCGCCGCCCGCCCTGCTCGACGCGCTGGCGAAGCTGGGCGTGGCGCCCGTGCACGCCTGGGGCATGACCGAGTGCTCACCGGTGGGCCTGGTCGCCACCGACCCCCTCACCGCCGACGAGGACGAGCGGGCCGCCGCCCGCCGCTCCCAGGGCCGGCCGCTGCCCGGCCTGGCGGTGCGCTCGGCGGCGGCCGACGGCGAGGTCCCCTGGGACGGCGCCACCCCCGGCGAACTGGAGATCAGCGGCCCCTACGTCGTGGACCGCTACTACCGGCCCGAGAAGGACACCGAGGACTCCTTCACCCGCACCCCCGACGGCCGCCGCTGGCTGCGCACCGGCGACATGGTGGTGGTCGGGCGGCGCGGCTACGTCACCCTGGTGGACCGGGCCAAGGACATGGTGAAGTCCGGCGGCGAGTGGATCTCCTCGGTGGACGTGGAGAACCGGCTGACCGCCCACCCGGGCGTGCGGGAGTCCGCCGTGATCGCGGTGCCCGACCCCACCTGGGGCGAGCGGCCGCTGGCGGTGGTGGCCCGCGCCGAGGGCGCCGAGGGCGGCCCGGTCGCCGCCGAGGACCTGGCCGCCTACCTCGCCGAGTCGCTGCCCCGGTGGCAGGTGCCCGACCGGTTCGTCTTCGTGGACGAGGTGCCCAAGACCGGGGTCGGCAAGTTCGACAAGAAGCGCATGCGGGCGGTCTACGGCGCGGCCGGGTGAGCCCGCACCGCACCGGCCCCGCCCGCCGCGCGGGCGGGCGGGGCGCCCCGCAGGACCGGCATAAGCTGTCGACCGACGGCAGAACAGAGCACGGGGAGGCCCGTTCCGTGGCGATGACCGACGACGAAGCGGCCGGCGAGTCCAAGAGCGTCGTCAACTCGGTACTGCGCGCCTGCGGGCTGCTGGAGTGCTTCACCCACGAGCGGCCCGCGCTGACGCTGGGCGAACTCGCCCACGAGACCGGCCTGAACAAGACCACCGCCCACCGGCTGCTGGCCACCCTGGTGCAGGCCGGGTGGATCAGCCAGCGCGCGGACGGCGCCTACAAGCCGACCATGCGCATGTTCACGGTGGGCTCGACCGCGCTGGCCGAACTCAACCTGCGCGACGAGGCCCAGCCGCTGCTGCGCGGGCTCGCCGAGCGCTTCTCCCACACCGCCTACCTCATGGTGCCCGCCGAAAGCGGCGCGGTCTGCATCGACCTCGCGGAGGGCTCGGCCTCGCTGACCATCAAGAAGATCGCCGTGGGCAGCGTGCTGCCCTACCACACGGCGGCCGGGCCGACCACGATGCTGGCGTTCTCCGAGCGGCTGCGCGAGCGCTGGCTGCGGCGGCCCCTCCAGCGCTACACCCCGCAGACCGTCACCGACCCCGACGTGCTGCGGGCGCACCTGGAGAAGATCGCCGACGCGGGGTACACGGTCAGCGACGAGGACTACCTGGAGGGCGTGGGCGCGGTGGCCGCCCCCGTGTTCGGCGCCGGAGGCGACCTGGTGGCCACCATCAGCCTGGGCGGCCCGGCGGCCCACTTCCGGGGCGGCGGCCTGGTCGGCCTGATCGCCGCCGTGCGGGCGGCCGCCGCCGAACTCACCTTCCAACTGGGCGGCGGCCCGCCGCCGGAACGGGGCTAGCGGCCCTACGCTGAGCGGCCGATTGCCCGCTGAGCGGCTGGTCACCGGAGCGCCCGTCACCGATCCTCCGGTCAGGGCATACCTCTTCCACCAGCGCAAAGCCCCGGCCCCCGAGCGTGCGGCTCGGGGGCCGGGGCCGGTGGCGGGCGGTCGCCCTCAGCAGCAGCGGGCGCCGGGGTCGGTGTCGCCCTTGTCGGTGTGGCGGCGCCAGAACTCGCGTTCGCCCATGGGCTCCTCGCCCGGGTGCTCGCGGCGGTGGTGCTCCAGGTAGATCTCGTAGGCGCGCTCGCCCACGATGCCGCGCGCGATCTGCCACGCCTCGCCGAGGCCCCGGCGCAGCCGCGGGAGCAGGTCGGTCGCCATCGGTTCGCCTCCTTGCCCTGAGCCGTCGGTCCGGCCCGGCCGACCCTAGTGGGCCGCGCCGTCCGCGCCCGCGCCCGTATTCTGGCGCTTGGCGATCTCGCGCTCCTCCCGGGTGGGGATGAGCCCGGACGGCGCCCACAGCCGGGACTGCTCGTGGGGGTGCTCGGTGGTGGGCAGGCTGCCCTGCGGCGCGCGCAGCGCCTTGATCCACACCCGCACCGCGTCCACCAGGACGATGATGATGAGCACCGCGAACAGCACCGACAGCACGCCGTCGACGGTGGTGTTGACCACCACCTGGCGCATCGCGTCGACCCCCTCGGTGGCGCCGAGGCTGGTCTCGCCGTTGGCCAGCGCCTCGGCGTACATCCGGCGTTGGGCGAAGAAGCCGATGGCGGGGTCGTCGGAGAACACCTTCTGGTAGCTGGCGGTCAGGGTCACGACCGCGTCCCAGGCCAGCGGCACGATCGTCACCCAGGCGTACTTGGCCCGGCCCGACTTGATGAGCAGCGTGGTGCACACCGCCAGGGCCACCGCCGCAAGCAACTGGTTGGCGATCCCGAACAGCGGGAACAACTGGTTGATGCCGCCCAGCGGGTCGTTCACCCCGGCCCACAGGAAGTAGCCCCACGCCGCCACGATCAGCGCGCTGCACAGCCACAGGCCGGGCTTCCAGCTCACGTCGCGCATCGGCTTGTAGACGTTGCCCAGGGTGTCCTGGAGCATGAACCGGCCGACCCGGGTCCCGGCGTCCACCGTGGTCAGGATGAACAGCGCCTCGAACATGACGGCGAAGTGGTACCAGAACGCCATCATCGCGGGCCCGCCGAACACCGACGAGAAGATCTGCGCCGCACCAAGCGCGAACGTGGGCGCGCCGCCCGTGCGGGCCAGGATCGACTCCTCCTCGATCAGCTCCGCGGTGGACTGGAGGGTCTGGGCGTCCACGGTGAAGCCGAGCTGGCTGACGGCGGCCGCCGCGCTCTGCACGGTGTCGCCCAGCGCGGTGGCCGGCATGTTCATCGCGAAGTACACGCCCGGGTCGATGATGCAGGCCGCGACCAGCGCCATGATCGCCACGAACGACTCGGTGAGCATCGAGCCGTAGCCGATCATCCGGACCTGGCTCTCCTTCTCGATCAGCTTGGGCGTGGTGCCCGAGGAGATGAGGGAGTGGAAGCCCGAGAGCGCGCCGCAGGCGATGGTGATGAACACGAACGGGAAGAGCGAGCCGGCGAACACCGGGCCCTGGCCGTTGAAGGCGAAGTCGGTGAACTGCGGGAGTTGCAGGGTCGGCATCGCGATCAGGATGGAGACCGCCAGCAGCACCACCACGCCGACCTTCATGAAGGTGGACAGGTAGTCGCGCGGGGCGAGCAGCAGCCACACCGGCAGCACCGAGGCGACGAAGCCGTAGACGATCAGCCCGAAGGTGAGCTGGTTGGCGGAGAAGTGGAACACCTCGCCCAGCACCGGGTGCGCGGCGACCCAGCCGCCGCCCGCGATGGCGGCCAGCAGCAGCACCACGCCGATCGCGGAGGTCTCCATGACCCGGCCCGGCCGCACGTAGCGCAGGTACACCCCCATGAACAGGGCGATCGGGATGGTCATGATCAGTGAGAAGGAGCCCCACGGGGAGTCCGCCAAAGCGTTGACCACGACCATCGCCAGCACCGCGAGCAGGATGACCATGATCGCCAGCACGGCGACCAGCGCGGCCACGCCGCCCACCGGGCCGATCTCCTCGCGCGCCATCTGGCCCAGCGAGCGGCCGTTGCGGCGCATCGAGAAGAACAGCACCACCATGTCCTGCACCGCGCCGGCGAAGATGACGCCGAGGATGATCCAAATGGTGCCCGGCAGGAAGCCCATCTGCGCGGCCAGGACCGGGCCGACCAGCGGCCCCGCGCCGGCGATCGCGGCGAAGTGGTGGCCGTAGAGCACCCGGCGGTCGGTGGGGTGGAAGTCGGCCCCGTTGTTGATCCGCTCCGCGGGGGTGGCCCGGGTGTCGTCGGTCATCAGCACCTTGTACTGGATGAACCGCGCGTAGAACCGGTAGCCGATGGCGTAGGAGGCGAGCGCGGCGAAGATGATCCAGATCGCCGAGACCTCCTCACCGCGGGAGATCGCGAGCATGGTCCAGGCGGCCGCGCCGACGACGGCCACGGCGGCCCATACGGCGATGCTCGCCGGCGTCCATCTGGGTTTCGGCGAGCGCGCTGTCGCCTGTGGATCGGCCGGTGCAGCGGACATCGGGCCGTACTCCCTTCTCTTCTCCTCACGGTGAGGGCGGTGGGTCCCGGGGCGCGCCCGTGTGACCCCCGCCTCATCGTGGCAGCCCGACCTGGGCGGAACCACGGTTGCGGAGACGCGATTTCATCACGTCTTCACAACCGGCGAAACCGCCTGTAACGCACGACTGCGCCCGAAGGCCCCCGAACGCCGCACCGGCATGCGCGCCCCGGGCACCCCGGGCGCGCGCGTGCCCCGGGCGCGGCGGCGCGGTCGGGCGCCGCCGGGCGCCGGGGCACGGGCCGGGCCGGCCGGGGGCGGGCGGCGCCCCCCGGCGGGCGTCAGCGCAGGTAGTGGAACGCGGGCCGCGGATGCATCAGGAAGTCGTGGTAGGAGATGTTCCAGGCGTAGGCGCCGACCAGGCGGAAGGTCAGGGTGTCGCCGACCTCCACGCGCATGGGCACCCGCCGGGCCAGCACGTCGTAGGGCAGGCAGAGCTGGCCCACCACGGTGATCGGTTCGCCCGGTTCGCCCATGACCAGCGGCTGGTCGTGGCCCCGGGCGGCCGGGGTGCGCATGTGGTGGGTGCCGCCGGCCACCACCGCGTACAGCTCGCCGTGCACGCGTTTGACGTCGACCACCGTGGTGACGTAGTAGCCGCAGTAGGCGGCCAGCGAGCGCCCGGGCTCGATGCGCAGCACCTCGCCCGGCCGGCGCAGCCGCGCCAGGCCCGCGCCGTAGGCGTGCCAGTCGAAGCGCCGGTCGGGCTCGGCGTAGGACACCCCCATGCCCCCGCCCAGGTTGACCTCCTCGGCGCCCAGCGCGCGGGCGTGGTCGAGCACCGCCGCGGCGACCTCCAGCATGGCGGGGGCGTCCAGGCCGCTGGCCAGGTGGGCGTGCACGCCGCGGAACCGCACGCGGTCCTGGGCGGCGAGCAGGTCGACGCACTCCCGGGCGTCGTCGGGGGCCATGCCGAAGGGGACCGCGCTGCCGCACATGTTGGGCGCCACCCCGGGGATGTCCAGGTCGAGGTTAAGGCGCAGCAGCACGTCGGCCTCGCGGCCGGCGGCGAGCAGGCGGCGGAGTTCGCCGGTGCTCTCCAGGTGGAGGCGGTGGACGTCGGCGGCGAGTTCGACGGTCTTGCCGGGGCCGGCCAGGGTGATCCGGGCCTCGGGCAGCAGGGCGCGCACGTGGGCGGCCTCGCCGGCCGAGGCGGCCTCGAACCCGTCGACGTGGGGCGCCAGGACGCGCAGGAACTCGGGGTCGGGGTTGGCCTTGACCGCGTAGTAGACCTCGACGTCTCTGAGGGCGGCGCGCACCTCGGCCGCGTGGGCGGCGAGTTCGCGCAGGTCGTAGACGTAGGCGGGCAGCCGGTCGGCGTGCTCGGCTGCGGCGTGCGCGGTGGGGTGGGCGGGCTGGGCGGAGGAAGCGGCCGAAGCGCTCGAATCAGCCGGAACAGCAGAATGAGAAGAAATAGCGGAAACTGAAGAAATAGGCGAAACGGGCGGAACGGTTGCTGCCATGCGGTCTCCTCAGTCGGGCAATTGACCGGGGCGCGGTTCGCGGCCGGCGCGGGGCGAATGCGGAATCGGGTGGCCTGATTCCAGGAAGTTCGACTTTGGCATGTCAACAGTTGCCCTTAAAAGGGTAAACTACTCGCAGTGATTATGCGAATCTTATGTGTGTACTGATATGCCGCGCGGTGCCGCACCCGCCGGCCGCCCGTACACCTCCACGGGGGGAACTCATATGGTGAAAGTCATCGGAGCCGGCCTGGGACGCACGGGGAGTTTCTCATTGCGGGCCGCTCTCGAACGCCTGGGATTCGGCCCGTGCCATCACATGGCGTCGCTGGGCGAGAACCCCGACCTGCTCGGCAGGTGGGAATCCGTGGTCCGCGGCGACCCCGTCGACTGGCCGCGGCTGCTGGACGGGTTCGGCGCCGCCGTCGACTGGCCCGCCTGCGCCTACTGGCGCGAACTCATGACCGCGTTCCCCGAGGCCAAGGTGGTCCTCACAGTCCGCGACCCCGACCGCTGGTACGACAGCGCACGGTCGACCATCTGCCGGTTCATGGCGCCCCAGCGCGGCCTCGACGGCCTGCTGGCCCGCCTGGAGAACCGCCTCTACCCGGAATTGGGCCGGCGCCGCGAACTGTGCCGGGAATTGGTCTGGGACGGCACTTTCGGCGGCCGGTTCGCCGACCGGGAACACGCTCTCGACGTCTTCCGCGCCCACAATGACGCCGTCCGCGCGGAGGTCCCCGCCGACCGGCTGCTGGTATTCGAGGTGCGCGAGGGATGGGAACCCATGTGCTCGTTTCTCGCAACCGAGGTCCCCGACGAGCCCTTCCCGCACCTGAACGACTCCGAGTCGTTCCGCCGCATGGCCACCGAACGCCGTTTTCGGGCGCTCACCTTCCGCAAACAGGTCACCGCCGAGAATTCGGCCATCCGCTGATCTCCCCCGCCGAATCCCCCGTTGCCGCCGCCGCTCCCCCTCCTGGCCCCGCGCCACACGGCTTTCCCCGACATCCTCGTTTTCCACCGCGATCGCGCGGGCGGGAGTGTCGGCGGCGGGTGGCACCATGATCAACATGACCTCCCCGACCACGACCCCTCAGGACGCGGCCGAGCTGGCCGAGCGCCTGCTCCACGGCCCCGACCCCGAGCTGGAGCGGGCCGTCACGATCCTGGCCCACCCCGAGGGCAGCGGCCCGGTGGAGCGGCGCGAGGCGCTGCTCCCCCGCTACGACGCGATCGTCGCGCGCGTCGGCCCGCCCACCCTGCTCGGCGGCACCGGCCACGGCCCCAGCGTGCGGTGGCACACCGCCGAGCGCACCCTGCTCCTCGCCGGCGACTCCTCCGCCGCCACCCTGTCCGTCCACGACGCCCAAGGGCTGGCCCGCCGCGAGTTCTGGGACTTCGACTCCGGCCGCCCCATGCCCTACACCTGGCAGCTCGACCGCGGCGGCCCCGGCAAGGACCCCGGCTGGACCTTCAACGGCCACTCCGCCGACTACACCTGGGACGAGGCCGAGGAGAGCCTGACCCTGCTGCTCTCCTCGTGGGCCGAGCACATGCCGGTGCAGGCGCCGGGCGACTGGGTGGGCTTCCGGCTCCGCATCTCGCGCGACTGGAAGCGCGACATGGTGGTGGGGGTCAGCCCCACCGCCACCGGCTACGAGTTCCACGCCGGCATCTACGACCTCGACCACGAGCAGACCCCCGAACACGCCGAGCACATGCGCGCGCGGGGCTGGCGGGAGCTGGACGAGCACCGCTGGTGGCGCGTGAACATCCCCGAGACCGACCCCGGCGCGGCGGCCGAACTCAGCCGCGTGGTCATCAGCGACGTCCGGGCGCGGCGCAGCACCTGCCCCGCCGAGGTCCACGCCTGGGACATCAGCGCCGGCGACAACGGCCGGTTGTGGGTGCCGGGCCTCGGGTTCGAGGTGCACCCCCGCCGCGGCGAGCACTACTAGCCGGCGCCACCGGGCGGATGCGACCGGTGTCGCGGGGACGGCGGGCCGCGCCGGGCTAGAGCCAGTCGTGCTCGCGCGCGTAGCGCGCCGCCTCGTGGCGGGTGCGCGTCTGGGTCTTGCGCATCGCGTTGGACAGGTAGTTGCGCACCGTGCCCTCCGCCAGGTGCAGCCGGGCGGCGGACTCGGCGACCGAGTAGCCGTCGCGGGTGGCCCGCAGCACGTCGACCTCCCGGTCGGTCAGCGGGCAGTCGTCCACCACGGCCAGCGCCGAGACCTCCGGGTCGATCCACCGCCGGCCCGCGTGCAGCGCCGCGACCACCTCGGCGATGTGGGCCGGCTCGGCCGCCTTGCTCACGAACCCCTGGACCCCGAGCTTGAGGGCCTTGCGCAGCACCCCGGGGCGGGCGTGCCGGGTGACCATGCAGATCACCTGCTCCGGACGCTCGCGGCGGATCCGCTCGACGGCGCCGAGCCCGTCCACCCCGGGCATCTCCAGGTCGATGACGAGCACGTCGGGCCGGTGCCGCAGGGTGGCGTCCACCGCCGCCTCGCCGTCCTCGGCCTCGGCCAGCACGGTGACGTCCCCCTCCAGCGGCAGCAGGGCGGCCAGCGCCTTGCGCAGCAGGGCCTCGTCGTCGGCGAGCACCACGGTGGTCATCGGTCGTCCTTCCCCCTCGTCGCCCGCCCGGTGCCCGAGCGCGCGGCCGGCAGCGTCGCCGCCGTCACGAACCGCCCGCCGGCGCGCTCCACCCGCAGCTCGCCGCCCTCGCCGGCCACCCGGTCGCGCAGGACGGCCAGCCCGCTCAGCGCGGGCGGCCCCTCCGCCCGGCGCCGTCGTTGACGATGACCAGGCCGGTCGCCGAGAGGGTGATGCGCACGTGCCGGGCCTGCGCGTGCCGCAGGATGTTGGTCGTGGTCTCGCGCAGCACCAGGCCCAGCAGCTCGCCCGCGCGGGGGGCGGCCTCGGCCTCGTGCTCCACGCGCACGGCGATGCCCGCGGCCTCGAACAGGTTCTTGGCGTTCTCCAACTCGGCGGCGAGGTTGAGCCGGCGCTGGGCGTAGGCCAGCTCCTTGGTCTGGGTGATGGTGTCGCCGACCAGCGCGCGGACCTCGCGCAGCTCCGCCTCGGCCCGGTCGACGTCGGCGCGCAGCAGCTTCTCGGCCAGCGCCACCTTGAGCTTCACCACGTGCAGGGTGTGGCCCTGGATGTCGTGCAGGTCGCCGGCGAAGCGGATGCGCTCCTGGCTGACGGCCAGCTCCGCCTCGCGTTCGCGCGCCAGCTCCAACCGGGTCAGCAGCTCGTGCACCGCCTGGTTGAGCAGCGTCAGCACCGCGCCCGCCGCCGCAACTGCCGCCGGGGCGAAGACGCCCTCGACCAGCCCGCCGAGGGCGCCGCCCGGCACCGTGGCCAGGCGCGCGGCGACCACCGCGGCGGCGAAGGCGGCCGGCACCGCCAGCACCGCGCGCCGGTGGCGCGGCCGCTGGCGGACGACGACGGTGGCCGCGACGGCGAACGCGTAGGACGCGGTGGGGGTGTCGGTCACCAGCATCCCGGCCGTCCACACGGCGGCGGTGACGCCCAGGAGCGGGAGCGCGGCGCGCGAGGCGCGGTCGGCGGTCCACCGCTGGACGGCGAACATCGCCGCCACCAGGCCCGTCGCCAGCAGGGCGGCCTGCCACGGGTCCTGGGCGTCGGTCACCACCAGCAGCGCTCCCACGGCGGAGAGCGCGGCGGAGACGGTGCCGAGGCTGGTGGTGCGCAGTTCCCCCTGCGCCTCCTCGGTGCGCTCGGAGGTCACATGCCCCCCTTTCCGGTCCGGTGGCCGCGCGGCCGCCCCCAGTGTCCCGCCCCCGCCCCAGCGCCACCAGTGACGCCGCGTCATGTCCTCACCCTGGGAAACGTCACGGCCGGGTGGTGACGCGGGCGCACTGCCGAAGACGCGCGCCGGAGGATGGAATCGGGGCATGACCTCCACACCCGTCATCGACGTCGACCGCCTCAACGTGAGCTACGGCGGCTTCCACGCCGTCCGGGACGTGTCGTTCCAAGTCTGCCCCGGGGAGCTGTACGCGCTGCTCGGCACCAACGGCGCGGGCAAGACCTCAACCCTGGAGACCGTCGAGGGCCACCGCTCTCCCACCTCGGGCAGCGTGCGCGTCTTCGGGCGCAGCCCGCGCGACCGCCGCGCGGTGCGGCCCCGGATGGGCGTCATGCTCCAGGAGAGCGGATTCTCGCCGGACCTGACGGTGCGCGAGTCCGTCCGGCTCGTCGGCGCCCTCACCGGGCGCACCGACCGGGTCGACCGCGTGCTGGGCGCCGTCGACCTCACCCGCAAGGCCGGGACCCTGGTCTCCCAGCTCTCCGGCGGCGAGAAGCGGCGGCTGGACTTCGCCACCGCCGTGTACGGCACGCCCGAACTGGTCTTCCTGGACGAGCCGACGACCGGCCTGGACATCCGCTCGCGCGACGACCTGTGGGCCGCCGTGGACCGGCTGCGCGAGGACGGGTCCACGGTGGTGCTCACCACGCACTACCTGGAGGAGGCCCAGCAGCGCGCCGACCGCATCGGGCTCATGCACCGGGGCTCCCTCCACCGGGAGGGGACCGTCGCGGAACTGACGCGGGCGCTGCCGGCGGTGATCCGCTTCTCGCTGCCGGCCCGCCCGCCTTCGGCCGCCGCGCCGGCGCCGCCGCTGCCGGCCGTGCCCGTGGGCGGGGGTGACGGCAGCGGCGCGGGCGAGGGGCGGTTCGTAATCGAGACGTTCTCCCTCCAGAAGGACCTGTCGCTGCTCCTGGACTGGGCGCGCGACAACGGGGTGGAACTGGCGGACCTGGCGGCCGGACCCACGCGCCTCGACGACGTCTTCCGCGCCATCGACGACGACTGAACCCGCGTCCCCTCCCCCTGTCCCGTTTCCGCCCCTCCCCCGCGAACTCGGAGGAACCCCGCCATGCTCGCCATCGCCCGCGGCGAACTGATCCAGATCTTCCGCAACCGCCTGGTCCTGGTGACCATGCTCGTCGTTCCGGCGGC
Organism: Streptomonospora mangrovi; assembly: GCF_027604915.1. Taxonomy (GTDB): domain Bacteria; phylum Actinomycetota; class Actinomycetes; order Streptosporangiales; family Streptosporangiaceae; genus Streptomonospora; species Streptomonospora mangrovi. The sequence continues at coordinate 108,380 of NZ_JAJAQC010000009.1, read as the reverse complement.
GTCCAGCGCGTTCTACATCTACCTGCACCAGGCGCTCCCGGCCGTGGGCGACCTGCTGGGGCCGGGCGCCGTCGCCGCGGTCCTGGTGTTCCTCATGGCCGCGATCGGCCTCTACACCACCACGGTCACCACGCTCGCCTCGCGCCGGCAGAACCTGTTCCTCAAGCGGCTGCGCTCCACGGCGGCCGGCGACGCCGGGATCCTGGCCGGGCTGCTGCTGCCGGTCACCGCCATCACCCTTGTCCAGGTGGCCGTGGTGCTGACCGTGCTGGGCACGGTCGGCGGCGGCCCGGCCGACGTCCTCCTGCTGGTGGCGGCCGTCCTGGCGACCACGGCCATGATGCTCGGCCTGGGACTGGCGACCGCCGGGCTGACCACCTCCCCCGACCACGCGCAGGTGACCACGCTGCCGATCATGGTCGGCACCCTGGCCGTATCCGGCTGGGTGGGGTTCTCCGGCACCGAGGAGCCGCCCTGCTCAAGCGGCTGCTGCCCGGCGGCGCGGCCGCCGAACTGGTCGCCGGCGCCTGGACCGGCGGGCTCGCCCTCACGGAGTCCCTGGTGCTGCTGGCGCCCACCCTGGCCTGGGTCGCCGTGGCCGTCGCGGCGGCCACCCGCCTCTTCCGCTGGGAGCCCCGCCGGTGACGCCGCGCGGCGGCCGCGACGGCGGTACCCGCCGATACGACCACCCGGAGAAGAAGGAGAACCCCATGTCCGACATCCGCCCCGACCACCCGCGCCGGCCCGGCGCCGCCCACACCGCCGCAACCGGGGAAGCCGTCGACACCACGGGGACCACCGGCAACGCCGGTGCCGCCGGGACCGCCGCTGCCGCCGCCCCGGTGCGGCCGGGCTGGCCCGAGACCGCCGTCGGCCTGGTGGCCTTCGTGGTGGCCGCCGCCGCCGTGGTGTTCTTCGGTCCGATCGGCCCGCTGGACCTGTCCCCGGTGGTCCACGGGCTGGTCCTGGCCGCCTGGTCGGGCATCGCCGGGCTCATCGGCTTCGGCGCGGCCGTAGCGGTGCGCCGCCGCCCGCTCGCCGCCTTCGGGATCCGCCGCACGACGTGGCGCTGGATGCTGGCGGGCGCGGTGGCCGGAATCGCCGCCCTGCTCATCAAGGGCGTGGTGACCTGGGCCCTCGTCACCCTGACCGGATTCAGCGAGAACCCGCAGGGGGCGTACTACGACGCGGCCGGCGGCGGGGTCGCGGCGGCGGTCCTGACGATCCTGTTCCTGTCGGTGCTCACCCCGATCGGCGAGGAGTTCCTGTTCCGCGGCGTCCTCGCCAACCACCTGCTGCGCTACGGCCCGCTCGTCGGCGTGGTGGGCAGCTCGGTGATCTTCGCCGTCTTCCACGGCATCAACGTCGTGCTGCCGGCGGCGATCGTGGTGGGCGTCGTGGCGTGCGAAATGATGCGCCGCAGCGGGTCGATCTGGCCCGCCGTCGCCGTCCACACCGTCAACAACCTGGCCCTGCCGCTGCTGGTGCTGTTCACCGGGGTCGCCGGCCCGGGGCCGATGGGCGGCTGACCCCTCCGCCGGCCGCGCCCGGCCCCCGTGCGCGCCGCGCCCGTCCCGCGCAAGCCGGACGCGCCGTGGCGCGCGCCGCTGTTCACGGACCGCCGGCCTCCCCGCACCCGCCGCCGACCGGGTCGGGCGGAGCGGGACAGCCCCCTCGGCACCGGGGAGCAGCTAGGGAGCGGTGTCGGGCTCGCGGCGCTCCTCGCGCAGCAGCCCCCGGTCCAGGTGCCAGACGACGTCGGCCGACCGCAGCCGCTCGGGGCGGTGGGCCACCACGATGACCGTGCCGGGGAACCCGGCGATCACCCGGTCCACCACCTCGGCGGCGCGGGCGTCGAGGTGGGCGTCGGCCTCGTCCAGCAGGAGCAGGCGGGGACCGGGCAGCAGGGCGCGGGCCAGCGCCACCCGCTGCTGCTGGCCGGCCGACAGCCCGGCGCCCGACTCCCGTACGGGCGTGCGCAGGCCCTGCGGCAGCTCCGCCAGCAGCTCGTCCAGCCCGCTGGCGCGGACCGCCTCGTGCAGGCGGCGGGCGTCGGCCTTGGGGTCGGCGTAGCGGACGTTGTCGGCGATCGTTCCGCGCATCAGCGGCAGGTGCGGCCCGGCCAGGCCGATCGCGCCGCGCACGGACTCGGTGCGGTGGGTGGCGATGTCGGCGCCGTCCAGCAGCACCCGCCCGCCGTCGGGCGGGACCAGCCCCGCGATCACCGACAGCAGCGTCGACTTGCCGCTGCCGTTGCGGCCGGTGACGGCGACGACCGAGCCCGCCGGGACGCGCGCGGTGGCGGGCGCCAGCACGCCGTTGATCCGCACCCCCTCCAGGACCAGTTCGCCCTTGCCCTTGGGCAGCGCGGGCGCGGTGCGGCCGGGCAGCCGCCGGCGCGGGCGGTTGAGTTCGGCGCGCACCTGGCGCATGGCGACGGCGCAGGCCGAGCGGTACTCGCTGATGCGGGTCAGCTCCCGCAGCGGGGTGACCATGACGCCCACGATCGCGATCGCCACCGCCGCCGCGCCCGCGCCCTGGCCGGCCGCGCCGACCGCCACCAGCACCGCCGCCGTGGCGAGCAGGGTGGTCGCCTCGCCGATGGCGCGGGTGGCGCCCACGGCGCGGGCGCGCCGCACCTGCGCGTCGGCCAGTTTGCGGGAGCGGCGGGTCAGGACGCGGCGCTCGCCCCGCTCGCGGCCGAACGCCTGCACCACCAGCGGCGCGCCGACCCGCTCCACCACGTGCGCGGCGACCCGGGCCTGGCGGCGCCGGGCCGCGCGGTGGGCCGACCGCAGCCAGGGCGACAGCGCGGCGGTGGCGACCAGGCCGCACGCGGTCGTGACGCCCGCCGCGAGCGCGACCGAGGGGTCGATCAGCGCGAAGGCGACCAGGCACCCGGCCAGGAGCGGCACGGCGACGGCGATCTTGGCCAGCCCGAGGGTGGCCCAGCGGCGCAGCGCGCTGAGGTTGCCCATCATGCGCAGCGAGGTGCCGCCGGTGGAGCGCCCGCGCCCGACCGTGCGGGCGGGCGAGGTGATGACGCGGCGGAACAGGCTCGTGCGCACGTCGGCGACCCAGGACTGGCCGAGGCGCTCGGCCAGCACCCGCTCGGCGTACAGCAGCGCGGCGGCGGAGGCGACCAGGACCAGCAGCCAGGCGAGCACCGGCATGGCGAGGGCGGGCACCGGCGCGGGCACCTGGAGGGCCAGCGGGGCGAGCAGCGCACCGGCGCCGCCCGCCTCGGCCGCGCCGCCGCCCAGGCCGCCGGCGATGCGGCCGACGAGCCACGCCCACGCGATGGCCGACGCCGCCTGCCCGAAGCCGACGGCCACCAGCAGCGCGAACGTCCACCGCCGCCGCCCGGCCAGCAGCCGCGGCGGCTCGACCGCAGCGCCGTCCTCGCCCCCGCCGGAGTCAGCGGGGGTGGTGGAGGCGGTGGGAGTGGTGGGGGCAGGGGTGCCGGCGCGGCCGGGGCCGGGCTTGTGGGCACCGGGACGGGCGCCCGGGGCATCGCCGCCGGTCAGGTCCGCCTCCCGGTCCGCCGTCAGGCCGTCCATTCCGCCACCGAGTCCAGCACCGGCCCCATGCTCAACCGCGAGGCCAGCCCGCCCGCGATGGCCGGGTCGGCGAGGTCCTCGATCCCGTAGACGGGCGCGTCGAGCACCTGCTGCGACTCGCGCACCGCCAGCGGCGAGGCCGTCATCCGGCCGCTGGCCGCGAGGACGGGCAGCCCCGACTCCCGCACGCGCTCGGTGCCGTACAGGGCGCCGGCGGCGTCGCCGGCGGCGAACACGCAGCCGCGCGCCAGTTCCGTCAGGCCGCCGTTGCGCAGGAGTTCGGCGGTCTCCGGCTGGAGCACGCCGTCGGCGACCTCCAGCACCACCGCGTCGGCGCCCGCGCCCGCCAGCCGGTCCAGCAGGTAGTGGGCGCTCGCCAGGATCCGGTCGACGGGGACGCGGTAGGTGGTGGCCAGGCCGGCGTCGGTGAAGTCGAGGGAGTCCACGGCGCCGGAGTCCTGGTACATCCACCGGTCACCGCCGGCGCCCGTGCCGGTGACCTTGGCCGCGCCCACGCGGTAGCCCGCCGCCGTCAGGCCCCGCACGAGCGCCGCGCCGGTCGTGGTCTTGCCCGCGTTCATCGAGGTGCCCACGACCGCGATGGAGACCGCCGGCGCGCCCCGGCGCCGGCCGCCGGCCCGGACCGCCGGAACCGGCGCTCCCTCCGCGCCGCGCAGGCCCTCCAGCCCGCTCACCCCGCCCCGGCCGCGCCGCTCGCGCGGGGCCACCGGACCGGCGAGGTCCGCGCCGCCGGCCAGGTCGGCCGGGTCCACGAGGTCGGCCAGGTTGACGGGCGTACCGGAGGCGTCCGCCACCAGGCCCACGGGCTCCAGGGAGGTCGGCGCGGCCATGCCGTCGTGGGCGCTGACGACCTCCGACGCGATCCCGCCGGCCGCCACGAGGTGGCAGGGCCGCAGGTCCTCGGGCGGCTCGGCCTCGAACTGGTCCGGTGCGTAGCGCGCGCCGTAGGCGACCAGCACCTCGTCGCCGGGGTAGAGGTGGGCGCGCCGCCCCACGGCGGTCTCCAGCCGGGTGTGCTTGCCGATCGCGGTGACTCTGGCCAGGACGATGTCGCCGTGGCGGGGTCTCACACCGGGGCCGGACAGGACGTGCTCGGGACGGTCGGTGTCGAGGGCGCGCACTGTGTAGGAGACCTTCAGCGCCGCGCGCCGGGCGTCGGTGAGCCGGTGCAGCTCGACGCCGGAGACGGCGGAAGCCGGCGGGACGGTCATGTTCACTACCTCCGTGTTCCGCTGGTGGCGGGACCCACCAGCCATGTGGAAAATCCTGATTGCCGCTAATGAGACTTTTCTGAACCGCTCATGAGAGCCCTTTAATGAGGCAGGCGGCCCGGCGGCACCCCGGCAGCGCCCGACTCGCCGGAACCCCGGCGCACCAAGGACTTCGGGAGCGGACACCGCTCCCCCACGCCTCGCCCGCACCGCGCCGACGAGATGAGGAACACCCCGCCCGGAGGCACGCGGGCGCGGGTACCGGCAGCGGCAGCGGCCATGATGATCGGCGCCCGACAGGGCGCGTCTCCCGCCGGAAGACGGCCGCCGGATGAGCAAACGGCCGCATACGGCCGCAGGGGGCGGCATGCATGAGCCCACGTCAGGCGCACCGCCGAGGCGGCGAGGACCCGCCATCGGGCGGCGGCACGGCCGCCGTGCACCGGGAGCGCGACGGCGAAGACGGCCGCCGCGCGATGAGGCAAGGGTTTGGCAGAGGTCAGGAAACGAAAGCGCGATGACGGCTGTAGGCAACCGCCCGCTTCAGGAGCATTGCCCGGTTTGCGCTTTCACTCCACTGCCAAACAAAGGCCACGCGGCCACCCACCACAGCACAACGGCCACATGGTGAGACGCGACGTGCGGCCGGCCGAGCAATTCGCCCCGAACGCCCGATTCTGAGCGCGGCAACCCTCCGCTTTTCCGCATCCGAGCGATCGCCGGACACATATCGTCGCGCCTGAGCCCCAATGTGTTTCAGCATGCGAGAAACCAGGACTCGGATGTCCGATTCTTCCAGTCCGGGGGCGGCGCTGACGCGCGAGGCGAGGGGACGGTCACCCCTGCCGCTTTTCCCGGGCATCCTGTGGCTCTCGGGCGTCGAGGGGCAGGACCAGGCGGAAGACCGCGCCCTCGCCCGGGGCCGACCGCAGCACCACGGTGCCGCCGTGCGCCTCGGCCACGGCGCGGACGACCGCCAGGCCCAGGCCCGCACCGGGGTGGTCCGGCCGCGCTTCGCCGTCCGCGCCGCCCCCACGGCCACCCGGCGCCAGGGGGTCGCCGTCCCCGCCGAGGGAGGCGCCCGCCACGGCGAACGGGGCGAAGACGCGCCGCTGGTCGCGCTCGGCGATACCGGGGCCGGAGTCGGCCACCCACAGGGACACGGTCCGGCCGTCCGCCGAGAACGCCGAACCGGTGTGGATGGTCGCGCCGGGGGCCGTGTGCTGGACGGCGTTGCGGGCCAACCGCTCCATCGCCTGGGTGACGCGGTGCGGGTCGAGGTAGGCCGTGCCGTCGGCGATCTCGTCCAGGCGCCATTCGCGGTCGGTGCGCGTCCGGAGCCGGGCGTCGACGTCCACGGTGAGTTCGGCCATGGCGACCTTGACCGGCCGCACGAACCCGGGGCGCTCCGCCTCCGCGAGCAGGCGCAGGTCCTCGGCGATGCGGGCCATCCGGTCGAGTTCGGCGGCGGCCGACCGGATGCGCCGCCCGCCCGTGGCACCTTCCCCTGCCGACACGCCTCCGCCGTCCGCACCCGGGGCGACGCCCTCACCCGCCGGTGCGGCCCGCCCCGCTCCCGGGCCTCCCTCCGGTGCGCCTTCGGCGCCCTCCTGGGCGGACGCGTCGTCCAGGGCGGCCTGCGCCTCCGCGAGGCGGGTGGCCAGTGCGGCGAAGCGCTCGCCGAGCCGCGCGGTGTCCTCGGGGACATCGCCGCCGACCTCCTCGGCTGACGCGTCGCCCGAATTCCCCGTGCCGGAACCCGACTCCGGTTTCTCCTCGTCGTCGTCCGCGCCGTCTCTCCGTCCGGTCGTCGGGGTGCCCGACCGGCGGCCGGGCGGCCGGGGGACGGCCACGGCGCGGGCGCGGCCCTCCGCCTGGGCGGCCCACCCGGCCGCACCCCACCCCAGGGCGCCCGCCGCCGCGAGGGCGCCCAGGCTGACCAGCGCGATCACGCCAGCCGTGCGGTCGGCGCGGGCCATGTCGGCGTCCACGAGGTAGCCGGTCACGAACCAGCCGCGCGGACCTTCTCCGGCCGCGCCGCCCGGCAGGTGCACGCGTGCCTTCTCCCACCGCAACAGCCCTTCCGGGGTCGGCGTCTCCCCCTGGGCGCCGGTCGAGGCGAGGATCTCCTCCCGCGCCGCCCGCTCGGCGGAGACCAGCCCGCCGGGGTCGCCGTCGACGTGCCCGAACACGACCTCGTGGGGGCCGGGCCGCTGCCGGTCCAGGTGCGCCTGGAGCAGGGCGTCCACGTCGGCGAAGTCCCGCCCTGCGGCGGGGTCGGCGGCCGAGGCCGCGAACTCGCGGAACTCGGTGATCTCCGAGCCGAGCAGGCGGTCCACCCGTCCGTCCACGGCGGCGCGCAGCACCTGCCAGGCGGCGAGGTCCACCGGCACCAGCACGGCCGCCATCAGCAGCGCGACCCATGCGGCGGCGCGGCGGCGCGCCGCCCGGTCGGGCCTCGGGCGTGCCGGGGCGGGCGGCGGGGCGCCGTCGGCGTCGCCGGTGGGGCTCGCGGCCGAGAGGACCAGTGCGCGCGGGAGGGAGACGGTCGTGGTGGACCCGTCGCCCACGTCCAGCCGGATCGTGGCCCCGCCCCGACGTCGCTCGCCGCGCCTGCGCGTTCTCATGGTGGCGATGATGCCGGGCGCGGGTCAGCCCAACATGAAGCGGCGATGAGAATCGTTTCATCCGCGCACGCGGGACGGCCGCCGCCGGAGACCGGCGAGAGCGCGCCCGCCCGGTGCGGCACCCCCACCGGACCGGCCACCTGGTTCCCCCGCCTCCGCCTGCCCGCCCCTCACCCCCGCCCCCGCCGGGCGTCCGCGCCGGGGCGCGGCGGGGCGTCAGCGCAGGGTGAGCGGGGTCTCGGTGCCCACGCGGGTCAGCTTCTCGGGGTTGCGGACGTAGTACAGCCCGGTGACCCGGCCGCCCTCGATGCGCAGCGCCAGGACGCCGTCGAGTTCGCCGTCCAGCCGCACGACCAGTGCCGGGTTGCCGTTGACCAGGGACGCCTCGGCGGTGACCGCGCCGCCGATCCGGCCCAGGCCGCCGACCAGGAAGCGCAGGATCTTCTCGGCGCCCACGACCGGCCGCAGCGCCGCCCGCTTCACACCGCCGCCGTCGCCGACGAAGACGACGTCGGGGGCGAGCACGTCGAGGAGCCCCTGCGGGTCGCCGGTCTCCAGCGCGCGCCGGCACGCCTCCAGGGCGTGGCGGGCCTCGCCGGCGGGCACGGTCTGGCGGGGGCGGCGGGCGTCGACGTGCCGGCGGGCGCGGTGCGCGATCTGGCGCACGGCGGCGGGGCTCTTGCCGACGGCCTCCGCGATCTCGTCGTAGCCCACGTCGAAGACCTCGCGCAGCACGAAGACGGCGCGCTCGGTCGGCGCCAGCGTCTCCAGCACGTACATGAGCGCCATCGACACGCTTTCGGCGAGTTCCGCGTCGGCGGCCACGTCGGGGGCGGTGAGCAGCGGTTCGGGCAGCCAGGAGCCGACATAGGACTCCTTGCGGCGCTTGAGCGTGCGCAGCCGGTTGAGCGCCTGCCGGGTGGTGATGCGGACCAGGTAGGCGCGCTCGTCGCGCACCTGCTCGCGGTCGACGCCGGCCCACCGCAGCCAGGTCTCCTGGAAAACGTCCTCGGCGTCGGCCGCCGAGCCGAGCATCTCGTAGGCGACGGTGAAGAGCAGGTTGCGGTGGGCGACGAAGACCTCGGTCGCCGGGTCGGTGGCGTGGTCGCTCATGTCTGGCATGTCTGGCACTGTCTCCCGCTCTCCGCTCGCCTCGTGGCCGGCGGCCCGTCCCGGCCGCCGGCCCCGGTGTCCCGCCGGACACAGGACACCGGCCCACCTCCCGTTGTGACACCGTCGAGACGGGGATCACAACGCGGACGGCGCGCGCCTAATCGGCAACGGCACAGGACGGGCACCGGCCGCGCCAACGCGCGGTGCGGCCGCGCCCGCCCCGGGCGACCGGCGCTACTCCTTCGGCTGCTGGAGGAGCTGGATGAGGTTGCCGCAGGTGTCGTCCAGCACGGCGGTGGTGACCCCGCCCATCTCCAGCGGTTCCTGGGTGAACGCCACGCCCAGCTCGCGCAGGCGGGCGAACTCGGCGTGGACGTCCGCCACGGCGAACTGGGCGAGCGGGATGCCGTCCGCGCCCAGCGCCTCGCGGTAGGGCGCCACGGCGGGGTGCCCGGCGGGCTCCAGCAGCAGTTCGGGGCCCTCGGGGTCCTCCGGCGACACCACGGTCAGCCACCGGTCCTCGCCGCTGATGGGAACGTCGTGCTTCTTCACGAAGCCCAGCACGTCGGTGTAGAAGCGCAGGGCCTTCTCCTGGTCGTCGACGAAGACGCTCAGCAGGCGGATTCTCATGGTGTGCTCTCCGGTTGGTCGGGCCGGGTCCACCGCTCGGTGATGCGCTTCAGCGGGTCCGGGTTCAGAGTGTGGAACTTGTAGCGTCCCTCCCGCCGGCTCTCGACCAGCCCGGCGGCCTCCAGCACGGCGAGGTGCTGGGAGACCGCCTGGCGCGAGATGCCGAGCCGGTGCTTCATGCTCAGCCGCGTGCAGATCTCGAAGAGGGTCTGCCCCGAGGACTCGGCGAGTTCGTCGAGGATCGTGCGGCGGGTGGGGTCGGCCAGTGCCTTGAATATCTCGTCGGCCACAGCCCCACTATAGGCAAGTAACCACTTGCCTATCAAGCCCCGAACAGCACCTTCCGCCTAGACCGGCTGGTCGAACCGCGGCCTGCGGGCGAACAGGTCGGTGACGTCCCCCGCCACCTCGAAGGGCGCGCTGCCCCGGCGGAAGACGATCGCGGGCCCCGGGGCGTCGGGCTGCACGGCCGTGCCGCCGACGGTGGCGCCGGAGATCTCCGCCCCCGCGCCGCGCACCCGCAGGTGCACGCCCTCGCGCAGGCCCAGCACGTCCACGTCGTTGGCCTCCAGGAACTCCGTGAGCCGGGTCTCGCGGGTCTCGCCCTGGTGGGTGGAGCGCGGGTCGGCGTCCAGGTAGTGCGGGTTGATCTGGAACGGCAGGAACCCCAGCGCGGCGAACGACTCCGGCTCCACGATCGGCATGTCGTTGGTGGTGCGCAGGGTGGGCGCGGTGATGTTGGTGCCCGCGCTGGCCCCCATGTAGGGCAGCCCGGCCAGCACCCGCTCCCGCAGCCGCGCCATCAGCCCCGTGCGCTGGAGCGCGGCCACCAGGCGGAACGTGTTTCCGCCGCCCACGAACACCGCCTGCGCGTCGTCCAGCACCCGCGCGCCGCCCTCCGCGTCGGCCGGGACGCCGGTCACTCCGATCCCGTGCGCGGCGAACGCCTCGGCCACCCGCGCGGTGTAGGCGCCGTGGTCGCCGCCGGCGAAGGGCACGAACGCCACCCGGTCGCGGCCGTCGAGGAACGCCGCGACCTCCTCCCACGCGTGGTCGAGGTAGCCCCGGCCGTGGTTGGTGGAGTTGGAGAAGAGGAGCAGTTCGGGCATGGCCGTCCTTCTAGGGTGCGGTGGTGCGCGGTGCGGGGCGCACGCCGTGGCCCCGCCTCCAGTTGCGCGTGGGCGGTTCCGGGCGGCGGTTGGACAGCAGCCCGGTCAGCTCGTCGGCGGCGGTGCGCAGCGCCGCCAGGTGGTCCAGCAGGTCGTCGTCGTGGTCGGAGTACTTGTTCTCCACCAGGGACACCGAGCCCACCGGGCGCTTCCCGCCGAACACGGGCACGCCCAGCGCGCGCGAGGCGGCGTCGTACTCGCCCTGGGAGATCGCGTAGCCGCGCTCCACGGCCTCGTCCAGCAGGGCCTCCACCTGCCGCTCCTCATAGGGGGTGAGGTCGGAGAAGCGGGCGGAGGGCCGGCCCGCCAGCAGCGCCCGGCGCTCGGCGGGGTCCAGGAAGGCGAAGTAGGCGCGGGAGGTCGCCCCGGCGTGGGCGGGGTACAGCTCGTCCACGAAGGGGTGCGAGCGGCGCGGCCCCTCGGTGCCGCTGACCGCCGCGATGCAGCGCACGTGCGCGCCGTCGGGCACGCAGAACAGCGCGGTGCGGCCGCTGGCCCGCGCCAGGTCGGCGAGCAGGGGCTCGGCCAGCACCGACAGCCCGCCCGAGCGCTCCCACAGGCCGGCCATGCGCCACATGGCGGGGCCCATGCCGTAGCGGCGGGTGTCGGGGTCGGCGCGCAGGAACCCCTTGCCCGCGAGCGAGGCGAGCAACCGCTGGGCGGTCGACTTCGACAGGCCGAACTCCTCGGCGAGTTCGAGGACGCCCCAGCTCGTGCGGTACTCATCGAAGCTGAGCAGGATGTCGAGCGCCCGGTCGACCGTCTGGAGGGGGCCTGCGGGCCCGGTGGAACCGGTGGACATGGGCTCACCCTACGTGCGTCCGACCGGCCGGACCGCCGTCCGCCCTGGACCGAAATCTGATCTTAACTCCCAGATAGTGGGAAACCTTTGCTCCGGCAGGTGAACGGCGGGCAGCCTGAGGGTGAGGGGACATGACAGTGTCGTCGCCGTCGCCGCATCCCGCACACCCCTGACCAGTGACAACTCCGCCCTTGACGGACGTGAGCCATCCGCGAAGGACCACACATGGAACCGTCGGCCCCCGGTTCGGCCACCGAACCGCAGACTTCCGAGAGCGACCGCCACCCGCGGGCGTTCGAGCCCGTCGTCGTCATCACCACCGTGCTGGTGAGCCTCCTCGGCGCCGTCATCGGGATCCACATGATCACGACGCTCGGCGTGTCGCCCAACACCAGCGTCATCGGCGCGGTCATCGCGATGCTCATCGGGCGCATCGGGTTCCTGGGCATGCGGTCCTTCCGCAACACCAACCGCCAGAACCTCATCCAGTCCTCGATCTCCGGTGCCACCTTCGCCGCCGCGAACTCCCTGCTCACCCCGATCGCGATCCCGTTCCTGTTCGGCCGGCCCGACCTGGTGTGGCCGATGCTGCTGGGCGCCTCCCTTGGCCTGCTGATCGACGTGTGGGTGCTCTACAAGGCGTTCGGCTCGCGGTTCCTGCCCGCCGACGCGGCCTGGCCGCCCGGCGTCGCGGCCGCCGAGACCATCAAGGCCGGCGACCGGGGCGGCCGCCAGGCCGCCATCCTGGTCGGCAGCGGCGTGGTGGGCCTGGGCGCGTCCTTCTTCGGCATGCCGATGTCGGCCGCGGGCATCGCGATGATCGGCAACGTGTGGGCGCTGCTCATGTTCGCCGTGGGTCTGCTGGTCGCCCAGTACTCCCCGGCGGTGACCGGAATCGACCTCAACGCCGTCTACGTGCCCCACGGCGTCATGATCGGCGCGGGCGTGGTCGCCCTCGTGCAGATCGTCATCATCCTCGCCGGCCGGCAGGGCCGCCGCGAGGCCGAGCGCGAGGCGGCCCGCGAGCGCGCCGCCCAGGACGACCCCTCCCTGGCCTACACGGTCGGCCGCGCCACGCTGGGCCGGGCGCTGGGCTCGGGCTACGCCCTGTTCGCGCTGGGCGCCCTGGTGCTGGCGGTCGCCGGCGGGGTGTGGTCGGACATGAGCTGGCTGGGCATCATCGGGTTCGTCCTGTTCGCCGCCGTGGCCGCCCTGGTCCACGAGCTGATCGTGGGCCTGGCCGCCATGCACGCCGGCTGGTTCCCCGCCTTCGCCGTCACCCTCATCTTCCTGATCCTGGGCCTGGCGCTGGGCATCCCGGGGGTGCCGCTGGCGCTGCTGGTGGGCTACTGCGCAGCCACCGGCCCGGCCTTCGCCGACATGGGCTACGACTTCAAGGCCGGCTGGATCCTGCGCCGCGACCGCCGCCCCTACACCGCCTTCGAGCTGGACGGCCGCCGCCAGCAGCTCTTCTCCTCGATGATCGGCTTCGCGGTGGCCATCGGCATGGTCGCGCTGCTGTGGCAGGGCCTGTTCGAGGAGGGCGCGGTGCCGCCCACCTCGATCGTCTACGCCGACACCATCAAGGCCGGCCTGACCGACCCCTCCGTCCTGCTCCAACTGCTGCTGTGGGCGATCCCCGGCGCGATCGTGCAGTTCCTGGGCGGCCCCCGGCGCCAGATGGGCGTCCTGCTGGCCACCGGCCTGCTGGTGGCCACCCCCAACGCCGGGTGGCTGGTGCTGGCCGGCCTGGCGATCCGCCTGGTGTGGCAGCGCCGCCGCGGTGAGAAGGGCGAGCAGGAGATCTCCCTGGTCGGCGCCGGACTCATCGCCGGCGACTCCGTCCACTCCGTCGGCACCATCTTCAGCCGCTAGCCCGGGAGGCACCGTGACACGACTGGGAGTCCTCACCATCGGCCAGGCGCCGCGCCCGGACCTGACCCCCGAACTGACCGCCCTGCTGCCCGAGGCCGTCGTGGTCGAGCGCGGCGTGCTCGACGGCCTCACCCGCGCCGAGATCGAGGCGCGGCCGGTCGCCCCGGGCGACCACGCCCTCACCACCCGCCTCGCCGACGGCGGCTCCGTGGTCCTGGGCGAGTCCCTGGTCATGGCGCGCCTGCCCGGCGTCCTGGCCGAGCTGGAGCGCGAGGTCGACGCGGTGCTGCTGGCCTGCACCGGCGCGTTCCCCGACCTGCCCCACACCCGGCCGCTGTTCGTGCCCGACCGGCTGATCGCCTTCGGCGCCGCCGCCCTGGTCGGCGCGGGCGGGACGGTCGGCGTGGTGTGCCCGCTGCCCGAGCAGCGGGCCGACACCGAGGCCAAGTTCGGCCGCCGGCTGCCCTCCGGCGCCCGGGTGGTCACCGACGTCTGCTCGCCCTACACCGGCACCCCCGACGACCTGGCCGCCGCCGCGCGGCGCCTGGCCGAATCCGGCGCCGACCTGCTGGCCCTGGACTGCATCGGCTACACCGAGGACATGCGCGCCCGCGCGGCCGCCGCCTCGGGCCTGCCGGTGGTGCTGGCCCGCTCGGTCTGCGCGCGGCTGGCCGCCGAGGTCCTGGACTCGCTGAAGGCGGCACGGGAGCGGGGGGCGGCGTGAGGATCGGCGTCATCCGCGTGGTCACCACCGACGACGCGGCCCACCTAGGCGCGCACGGCCGCGTGATCGAGGCCGAACTGGGCGTGACGGCCGTCTCGCGGTGCCTGCCCGACCAGCCCGACGGCGTGCACGACGACACCACCTTCGCGCTCGCCGCCGCCAAGGTCCCCGACCTGGCCGCGCGCATGGAGCGCGAGGACGGGGTCGACGCGGTGCTCATTAGCTGCGCGGCCGATCCCGGGCTGGCCGCGGCCCGCGCGGCGGTGCGGGTGCCCGTGGTCGGCGCCGGGGAGTCGGCCGCGCGCCGCGCCCTGGAGCTGGGATCGCGGGTGGGCGTGCTGGACCTCACCACCCGCACCCCGGAGTCCGTCACCTCCGTGCTCGGTCCGGCCCGCGTGGCCGCGCTCGTGCCCGAAGGGGTGCGCAACACCCACGACCTGCGCGGCGAGGCGGGCCTGGCCGCGTCGGTGCGGGCCGCCGAGCGCCTGGTGGCCATGGGCGCCGACAGCCTGATGTTCGCCTGCACCGGCATGACCACCATCGGCCTGGCCGCGCACCTGGCCGACCGGGTCCCGGTTCCCGTCGTCGACGCCGTCCGCGCCGGGGCACGCGCCGCCGTGCACGCGGCCGGGGGCTGAGCCCCGTGCCCCGGTCCGGCCGCCACCGCCCGCGCGCACCGGCCGCGCGGCACCCGCTTACCGCCGCGACCGCCCCGGCCGGCGGCGGCACCGGCCGCCCGCGCCCGTCCGGGCCGGCGGTCCCCCATCACCACACCTGAGAGGAACCCATGTCCTGGAGCCACGTCATCGAGACCCACGACCTGCTCGACACCCCGGCCGCCGACGGCGCGTCCGTGGCGGAGTACCTGCGCCGCCACGGCGCGGCCGAGGACGAGGTCGTGGTCGAGACCGTCTCGGGTGAGGGCGGGTCCACCGACTTCGTCCGGGTCACGATCGCCGGCACCGGCGGGGCCGCCTCCGGCGGGCCCGCGCCCACCCTGGGGATCCTGGGCCGCCTCGGCGGCCTGGGCGCCCGCCCCGAGCAGATCGGGTTCGTCAGCGACGGCGACGGCGCCCTGACCACCGTGGCCGCCGCCGCCAAGCTCCTGGACATGCGCCGCCGGGGCGACACCCTGCCCGGCGATGTCGTGCTGGCCACCCACATCGACCCCGACGCCCCGACGCAGCCGCACGACCCCGTGCCGTTCATGAGTTCGGCCGTGGACCAGGAGGTCAGCAACCGGCACGAGGTGCTGCCCGCCATGGACGCGATCCTGTCGGTGGACACCACCAAGGGCAACCGGGTCTGCAACCACCACGGCATCGCCATCACCCCGGCGGTGGTGGACGGGTGGATCGTGCGGGTGCCCGAGACCCTGCTGGACGTGGTCTCGCGCACCACCGGCCGCCCGCCGGTGGTGATGCCGCTGACCATGCAGGACATCACGCCCTACGGCAACGGGGTCTACCACGTGAACTCGATCCTCCAGCCGGCGACGGCCACCGCCGCCCCGGTGGTGGGCGTGGCCATCGTGACCGAGACCGCCGTGGCGGGGTCGGCCACCGGCGCCACCGACCTCGCCAGCGTGGAGACCGCCGTCCGGTTCGTCATCGAGACCGCCAAGGACTACGGCCGGGGCATCGCGCACTTCGTGGACGCCGACGAGGTCGCCCGGCTGCGGGAGCTGTACGGCAGCATGTCCCACCTGCGCGGCGCGGGCGAGCCCGCCGCCCGCTGAGCCGGCCGGGCCGGTTTTGCCCGCCGGGTCCGCCCGGCCCGCCGCACCCGCGTGCCGCACCCGCCCGCCCCGACCGCCGGGTGGGCGGGTGCGGCGGCGTGCGCGCCGGGCGCCGGCTCCGGCGGGGACGCCCCCGTGGCGGGGCGCGGCACCGGCCCCGCTACGGTGCCCGCATGTGCGTCTCCATGGCCCCCGCCGACTTCTTCGCCACCACCCTCTACGCCGGCCGGCTGCGGCACCCCCAGCACGGGCTCGTGCACGTCGTCGGCTACCAGAACTCCGCGCGCAACCTGGCCGAGGGCCCCAACGCCATGGTGCTGCACTTCCCGGCGCGGGCGCTGGGCCGGGGCAACTTCGTCCCCGTCGGCGGCGCCGAGCACGTCCTGGCCGACATGGTCCGCGCCCTGCCGCCGCTGCCCGTGAGCCCGGGCGCCGCGATGGACTGGATGGACGCGGGCGGCGCGCCCCCCGTCGAGGTCTTCGACCACGACGTCTACACGGTGCTGGTGGCCGAGGACGCCACCCTCATCCCCGCCGCCCTGGACCGGGTGCCCCCGAAGCGGCGCCCCCGCCTGGACCCCGGACTGCTGCGGTTCTACACCGAGCGCTACCCCGGCCACGTGTTCGCGGTGTGCTGCTTCGACAACGCCGAGCGCCGCCAGGCCAAGCCGCTGCTGGTGTGGTACGCCCCGCACGACCCCGACCTGCTGGCGGCCCCGGCGCTGGACAGCCACACCGGCGGCGCGCCCGACCCCGCCGCCCGGGTCCGCACCGACCACACGGTCCTCTTCGGCACCGATGAGGCCGCGCCCGGCTGGGGGTCGCCCGTCCACTACCGCGACACCCTCGGCCCCGGCCTGGCCCCCTTCCTGCCGCGCGCGGTGGTGGGCGCCCGGTTCCACGGCTGGATGCCCAACGGCGACTTCGCGATCCCCCACGCCGACCTGCTGGCCGGCGACCTGCGCGCGGTCCGCCGGGTCGGACCGCCGGCGTGAGGCGGCCCGACCCGGCGCCAGGTCCGGCTCGGGCCGGGCTCAGGCCCGCCGCAGGTCGCCGCGCAGGACGCGCTGGACCAGGTCGGCGCTGAGGTTGCCGTAGCCGGTGGCCGCCCACACGCTGTCCTCGGCCGGGACCTCGTAGTAGGGCACCCGCTCGCCGTCGTGGCGCACCGGCAGGGCGGTGGGGGCGCGGTGGCCGCGCACGGCCGCCGCGCAGTCGGTGCAGGCGTGCACCTTGATCCGGCGCGTGGTGCCCACCGCCCGCCAGGTGACCGGCCGGGTCGTGGTGGCGTGCAGCGGGTTGAAGAAGCAGTGGCGGCGCGGCGCGGGCGCCTTGCGCCCGCCGTCGTGGGCCGCGGCGGCGGCCAGCAGGTCCTCTCCCAGGTGCAGCAGGACCCGCACGCCCGCGAGGTCGTCGATCCCCCGCGCGCCGTCGAGCACCCGGCCGGCGGCGTCGTGGGCGTCCAGGGCGGCCGCGTGGTCGGCGGAGGCGCGGTCGTCGCCCCCGGCCAGGGTGGTGGCGGCCAGCCGCTCCCCCAGGTCCACCAGCTCCCGCTCGACCTCGGCGCGCAACTCCTGCTGCCGGGCGCGGTCGGCGTTGTCGAAGGCCACCAGCCGGGGCGCCACCGGGGCCCGGCGGCGCCGGACCACCAGCCACGCGCCGCCCGCCGCCAGCAGCAACAGGACCGCGCCGCCGACGGCCGGCCACAGCCAGATGCCGCCCGCACCGGCGCCGCCCGCACCTGAGGCGCCGTGCCCGGGGGCGTCCCAGCCGCCGGTCTCGGCGGCCAGTTCGTCGCTCTCGCGCTCGTAGTCGGCGGTGCCGGTGCCCGCGTCGATGGTCTCCACGGTCCGGGAGAACAGCGCGAACAGGGTGTCGTCGGTGTCGGAGTCCAGGCTCACCGCGCTGGCGGCGTCGGCGGCCTGGTGCTCGGCCTCGGTGCCGTAGTCCACCCCGGTGAGCCAGGTGGAGGAGCCCAACTCCGAGGCGAGGTAGGAGCCGTCCGCGCCGAGCCGGTCGTGCACCGCGCCGATGAGCTGGGTGGCCTCGCCGTTCCACGCGTCCCCCGCCACCAGCGGGACCACGATCACATAGATCGGCTTGCCGGTCGCCTCGATCTGGTCGGCCAGCTCCACCCGCTGCTCCTCGGGCAGCGCGGCCTCCAGCGCCGGATCGACGTAGACGGGCGACTCCTCCAGCCCTTGGGCGATGCGCTCGGCGGGGCTGGGTCCGGCGGGGCTGGGCGCGGCCGCCGCCGGGCCGGCCGCCAGGGCGAACGCGGCGGTGAGGACGGCGGCCAGCGCGGCGCGCAGGAGCGCGGGGCGCGGGCGGGAAAGGTCAGTCGACATCGAGTTCCTTCAGGACGCGCCGGGCGAGGTCGGGGGTGCTGTGGCCGTACGCGACGGACGCCCAGAAGCCGTCGACCACGTCGTGCTCGCGGTACTTTCCGTCCACGGGCACCTGGAGCCTGTGCGACGCCACCGGGCGGCCCAGGTCGGCGCGCGCCCAGCAGCGGGCGCACCAGCGGCCCGTGGTCCCGCTCGCGGCGGCCCGCCGCTTCGCGGCGGCGCGGCGCCGGGCGGCCTCGCGCCGGGCGCGGCCCTTGGGCGCGGCGCCGGGGTTCTTCCCCGAGGGGCGGGCGACCGGCCGCGCCGCCACGGCGGCGCCGTGCAGCGGGTTGACGGCGCAGAACACGGGGCTGCGGGCCGGGGTGTCCAGGGTGAGTTCGGCGCGGGCGGCGCGGGCCATGACGATGGCGCCGACGGTCCAGGTGGCGTCGTGCTCGCCGCGGTCGATGAGCGTCGCGGCGTCGAACGCGGCGACCGCGCGGGCGTGGTTGGGGTGGTCGGCGGGGGTGCGCTCGATCGCCCGGGCCAGGCGGCGCAGCTCGGTGTGCAGCATGCGGGCGAGCCGGCGGGCGCTGGGCGCGGTCGGGGCGGACCGCGCCCGCAGCAGCGGCGGGATGCCGTCCTCGGCGCCCTCGGGTACGGCGGCGCGCACCGCGCGTGCGTGGCGCACGCCGGCGGCGGCGAGCAGCCACCCGCCCAGGAGGAGGAAGCCGAGCAGGGCGCCGAGGATGACACCGGGAACCGCGTCGGTGAAGTAGTCGCCGGTGGTGGGCTCCTCGTCCTCATAGTCGTCGGCCTCGGCGAAGTAGGGCACCGGAGAGGCGGGGGTGCCCTCGGGGGCGGTGCGGATCTGCCGGACCAGGGTGCCGATCTGCTCGGTGAGCAGTTCGTTCTCCGCCGTGGGGAGTTCGCCGTCGGGCATGTCCTCGTACTCCACCCACAGCGCCTCGTACTCGTCCACGGGGACGTCGAAGGCGAGGGCGGTGAGGTCGAAGGGGCCGACGGCACCGGGGCGGGGGTCGGCCATCACGTAGACGCCGGGTTCGCCCAGTTCGTGGTGGAGGGCGTGCAGGAACAGCTCCGCATCCCCGTGGGACTCGTCGTAGTAGGTGGCGGGCACGACCGCCACGAACACGGGGTGCCCGGCGTCGGCGACCAGCGCCTCCACCCGGGCCTCCTCGCCCTCGGCGACGTGGGCGTGGGCCTCGGGGTCGACGTAGACGGGGTCCTCGCGCAACTCCGCGGCCACGCGCTCGGCGCGGCCGGTGTCGTGCACGTAGGGCGGGACGGGCTTGGGGGAGGGCGCGTAGCCGTCGGCGTGCGCGGGCGCGGCGCCGACCGCGGCCACCGACCCGGCGAGGGCGGCGAGGCCGGCGGCGGCGGCGAGGCGGCGGGGTGCGGGCGCGGGGCGTCTCACGAGCGGTCCGCCTTCGGGGTGCGGGCGGCCCGGACGCCGCGGACGACGGGGTAGCCGACGAGGACGGCGACGGCGCCGAGGGCGATCCCGGCGACGAAGCCGATGTTGTTGCGGCCCACCACGCCCTGGGTGTCGAACTCCGCCAGGAACTCCTCCCACGGCGAGGGCCCGGTGTCCTCCTCCGCGCCGGCCGCATTCTCCTCCTCGGCGGCCCCCTGGGTGCGCTCCAGCCGGGCGGTGGCCTCGCCGGAGAGCACGTTGTCCACGGTGCGCTCCACCAGGCGGACCGGCCCGGCATCGAGGTAGCTCGCCTCGACGGCGGCGTCCTCCAGGCCGGGCACCGAGACCCCGTAGGCGGCCGCGGTGAGCTGGAGGGAGACGTCACCGGTCACCGCCAGGTACACGCCGTCCGCGCCAAGGCGGTCGTGGACGGCGGCCAGCATCGGGCGGACGTCGTAGCCCTCGCTGAGCGCGGGGGCCACGATGACGTGCACCGGGACGTCGAGCCGGGCGGTGGCGGCGGAGATCCCCGAACGGGTCTGCTCCACCCCCGGTCCGGCCAGGTGGTCGCTGACGTAGACGGGGTCCTCGGCGAGGCGTTCGGCGTAGAAGGCCGCGGTGCTCTCAGGCGCGGCGGCGGCCGGAGCCGCCGGCAGCACGGCCCACACCGCCGCGATGAGGAGGGCGGCCGGCACGCGCAGTCGGAAACGGGGCACCGCAGAAGCGTACAGAATCCCGCGAACCCACCCCCGACCACAGCCCCCGGAGGAATGAGGCGGCACCGCCGGGGGCGCACCACGCGACGTCACCCCTCCCCGCCTTCAGGCGTTCCAAGGCCGACCCCGGCCACACTCCCCCCGCGGAAACGGCACCGCA
The DNA here is from genome assembly GCF_027604915.1 of Streptomonospora mangrovi. GTDB lineage: Bacteria > Actinomycetota > Actinomycetes > Streptosporangiales > Streptosporangiaceae > Streptomonospora > Streptomonospora mangrovi. The sequence goes on along the minus strand of NZ_JAJAQC010000009.1, from coordinate 88,269 downwards.
CCGCCCAGGTCCGCCGCGCGGGGGCGCCCCGCCATGTGGGAGTACTGCCGCCCGCTGCCGCCTGCGCGGGGGCGCGTCGCGCGGCGACACCCCTCCCCGCCTCGGGCGTTTGCCGGACCGGGCGGGGGTTCACGGCGTATCGTTGGCGGTCGTCCCCGTGGGTACGTGGTGGTGGCGGCCGCCGCCTCCCCGCACCCCACCGCCCGCCCGCGCGAAGGACGGCCCATGGCACACCGGCCCGCGTTCCGACTCGTCCCTGCGGCCGAGGGCGTGCACCTGGTGCGCGGCCCCGCCGTCAACTGGACGCTGATCGCCGAGGGCGGCGCCCTCACCCTGGTCGACGGCGGCTACCCCGCCTACGCCGACACCGTCGAGGAGTCGATCCGCGCGCTCGGCCGCCGCCCGGGGGACGTGGCCGGGGTGCTCATCACCCACGGGCACGTGGACCACATCGGCTCCCTGGCGCGCTTCGCCGAGCGCCACGGCGTGCCGGTCTTCGCCGGCGCGGCCGAGGTCCCCCACGTCCGGCGGGAGTTCCTCCAGCAGGCCACCCCCGGCACGGTCCTGCGCAACGCCTGGCGGCCGCGCGTGCCGCCCTGGGCGCTGCACCTGGTCGCCGCCGGCGCCCTGCGGGACTGCCGGGTGGCGGGGGTGCGCCCGCTGCCGACCGAGGGGCCGCTGGACCTCCCGGGCCGCCCCGTGCCCGTGCCGACGCCCGGCCACACCACGGGCCACCTCTGCTATCACCTGCCCGAGCGCGGCGCCCTGGTCACCGGCGACGCCCTGGTGACGGGGCACCCGCTCACCGGGTTCACCGGACCCCAGATCCTGCCGTCGATGTTCCACCACGACCGGGCGGCGGCCCTGGCCGCCCTGGAGGCGCTGGCGACCACGACCGCCGAGGTCCTTTTGCCCGGCCACGGCCCGCTGTGGCGCGGCGGCCCCGCCGACGCCGTGGCACGCGCCCGGGAGGCGGCCGCCCGCGTGTGGTGACCGCGCGCGGCGGCGCCGGTGTCAGCGGACCCAGGCGCCGTGGTGGATGCCGCCCGAGCACCAGAAGTCCGGGCCGAAGGCGGGGGAGGTCGGCAGCACCGTGCCGCCGCCCGCCTCGCACTCCTCGGGGGTGACGATGCGCTGCGCGGCCGCCGGGGCGGTCGAGCCGGCCAGGACCGCGAGGGTCAGGGCGGCCACGACCAGCAGCGGGCGCGGGCGGAGGGGGGACATGGCAGCCTCCTGGTCACACAGCGGAACCGGTCACCACGGTATGTGACCGCCCTCCGTCCGGCGGAAACCCCCGCGCCACGACCGGGTGGCCCGGTCCCCGCCCCCCGCACCGCGCGGGGACCGCGCCCATCCGCCTCCCGGCGCGCCCGGGGCGGACGGCCTCAGGCGCGCAGTTGCAGCCGGCGGCGCAGCAGGCCGCCGACCACCGGGTTGGACGCGGCGCGCAGCGGCAGGTCGCGCAGCCACAGGCGGACGGGGTCCTTGGGCGCGTACAGGCCCTTGACCTGGCGGCCCAGCCGCTGCTTGCGCTCGGCCTCCGGGCGCATCCGCGCCTCCCAGGCCGCCAGCGCCGCCGGCACGTCGTCGCCGTGCTCCTCCAGCGCCGCGCCCAGGGCGTCGGCGCCGCCCACGGCCAGGGCCGAGCCGTACCCGGCGAACAGGGTGACGCACCAGGCGGCGTCGCCCAGCAGCACCACGCGGCCCCGGCTCCAGCGGTCGACCACCATCTGGCTGACGGTGTCGAAGTAGACGTCGGCCGCCCGCCCCAACTGCTCCAGCACCTGGGGCGCCACCCACGCCATGTCGCCGCAGGCGCGCGGGATGGCCGCGTGCGGGCCGGCGGCGAGTTCGGCGTCGGGGTCGGCGGTGCGGTAGCCGAAGAAGGCCGCCGCGCCGTTGGCGCCCAGGTCGATGACGGCCAGGGTGCGGCCGGTGTCGGTCATCGATGCGGTGGTGCCCGGCGCCACTCCGTCGGGCAGCCGGTCCAGCATGAACACCCCGGCCATGTGGTCCAGGTCACGGCGGAAGCGCGCCTCCGGACCGAACACCCGCGCCCGGGTGGTGGAGTGCAGCCCGTCCGCGGCCACCAGGAGGTCGGCGGCGGCCTCGGTGCCGTCGCTGAGGCGGGCGCGGACGCGGTCGCCGTCCTGGTCGACGCCCGTGACGGTGGTGCCGTAGGTGATCTCGGCGTGGTCGCGCACCGCCTGGAACAGGACGTCCTCGATGTCGCCGCGCAGCAGGTTGAGGTTGCGCGGCCCGGCCAGCGCCCGCACCGTTTCGCCGGGCACGGTGAACGAGGTGGTGCCGTCGCGCCGGACGTAGACCATGGTGTCGGGGGTGATGTGCCGTTCGGCGAGCGCGGGCAGGATCCCCATGCGCTCGGCCGCGTCGTAGCCGATCCCGGCGAAGGAGACGGCGTAGCCGCCCCCGCGCCGCCGGGGCGCGCGCTCGATCACGCGCACCTTCCAGCCGGCCTGGTGCAGGCGCAGGGCGGCGGCCAGTCCGGCGATCCCGGAGCCGGCGACGAGGGCGTTCCTTGTGGTGGTCATGGCGGTTCAGTCCTTCCGAGGGGTCAGGCCGGCCGCGACGACGTCGATCAGCAGGTCCTGGATGTGGGGCAGCAGGGCGGGGTCGGCGAGCCGGTCGGCGTGGATCGGCAGCATGAGCACCGCCTGGAGCACGCCGACGAGCACGGCGGGGTCGGCGTCGGCCACCGCGCCCTCGGCCCGCTTGCGGGCGAGGAAGTCGTGGAGGGCCACGGCCGGGTTGTCGGGGGATGCGGTCAGGGCGGCCGTGTCGGCGGAGTCGAGGCGGCGGGCCACGGCGGCCATCTCCTCGGGGTGGGTCATCAGCCGGCGGTAGAGGGGGTCGGCGGCGAGCCGGTCCAGGATCGCCCGCAGGAAGCGGCGGAGCCCTTCGCGGACGTCGTCGGCGCTCAGCAGCGCGCCGTCGATGACGTCCTCCTTCACCTCTGCCATCTGGCGCAGCATCAGGTGCAGGTAGAGGGCCTCCTTGGCGGCGAAGAACTGGTAGAAGCTGCTCTTGGCGATCCCGGTGCCCGCCACCAGCTCCTCCAGCGAGGTCTTGCGCAGGCCCTGGGTGGTGAACAGCCGCCGCCCGTTCTCGACCAGCAGCTCGGTGATGCGGGCCTTCTCCTGAGCCGTGAACCTGGGCGGCACGGCGCCACCTTCCCTCCGAAGATCTGCGGCCTGAACGGGTCAGACGGTTTCAGTCCGGCGCGGCGAGGCGAGGACGCGCTCCGCGACTGCGACCATGAAAACACTTTGAACATTTGTTTTCAAATTCGCCGGACAACCCCGTGCTCCACGGGGTCGCCCGCGCGTCAGCGCGCCACGCGGAACCCGGTGTTGCCGCTGGAACTGTCGGGGGTGTTGCCCATCCGCGCCGAGGTGCGGTAGCGGAAGCAGTAGGACTCGTGGCACAGGTGCGAGCCGCCGCGCAGCACCCGGGACTGCCCGTAGCGCGGCCCGGCGGGGTCCCGGCGCGGGCCCGCGCGGTGGAAGCGCGGGTTGAACCAGTCGGCGCACCACTCCCACACGTTGCCGGTCATGTTGTACAGCCCGTAGCCGTTGGGCGGGAACGCGTCCACCGGGCAGGTGCCCGCGTAGCCGTCGGCGGCGGTGTCGCGGTCGGGGAACGACCCCTGCCAGACGTTCATGCGGTGCTCGCCGCCCGGCTCGCGCTCATCGCCCCAGGGGTAGGGCTTGCCCACCAGGCCGCCGCGCGCGGCGTACTCCCACTCGGCCTCCGTGGGCAGCCGCACCCCGGCCCACCGGCAGTAGGCGAGCGCGTCGTCGTGGGAGACGTGCACGACCGGGTGGTCCCAGCGCCCGCGCAGCCCGGAGCCGGGCCCCTCGGGGTGGCGCCAGTCGCCGCCGTGCACCTGGCGCCACCACGGCGCGCCGGCCGCGCCCCGGGTGGGCGGGAACCGGCGCGGCAGGAAGCCCGCGAAGACGAACGTCCAGCCGTGGCGCTCGGCGTCGGTGGTGTAGCCCGTGGCGTCGGCGAACGCGGCGAACTCGGTGTTGGTGACCGCCGTGGCGGCGATCTCGAACGGGCTCAGGGTCACCTCGCGGACCGGCCCTTCGCCGTCGGCGGGGTAGGGGCCGGTGTCGCACCCCATGAGGAACGCGCCGCCCGCCAGTGCCCGCCAGCCGCCGTGCGGCTCGGGCACCGACGCCGCCGCCTCGATCCGACGCGGCGCCGCCTCCGCCGGCGCCGCACCCCGGCCCGGCGCGCAGCACGCGTGCGCGGACTCCCCAGAGGAGGCGCTGTCGCCCACGGCCGGCTCCTTCCACCCGGACGGCCCCTGCACCGGCCGCCGCCGAGCCCTCATTCTCCCCTCCGCGCACGGGTCGGGGGCGCGGGGCCGGCCCGTTCAGGCGAGGAACTCCGCGACCAGCGCCCCGGCCTCGGCCCGGTGCTCCTCGAAGTAGGCGTGCCGGGCGCCGGGGAACAGGTGCGCGCGGGCGTCGGGGATGCGGTCGGCCAGCAGGGCGAGGTTGTCCGGCGGGGTGAGGCGGTCCTGGTCGCCGTGCAGGACCAGGGCGGGGGCGGCGATGTGAGGCAGGGCGTCCCAGGCGTCGTGGCCGTTGCTGGCCGCCAGGTGGCCGCGCCGGGCGTGCGGGGGCATGCCGGGGTCGCCGAGGGTGGTGTAGGGGCCGGGGTGGGCGGCGCGCCAGGCCGGGGTGTACATGAGGTCGGCCAGCACCTCCCGCGCCGTGGCGGGGTCGGGCTGGGCCAGGGCGCGGCGCACCGAGGCGTCGCGCTCCACGGCGTGCGGCCCGCCCGGTGAGGTGCAGCCCAGGACCAGCCGGCGGACCCGACCCGGGTGCCGGGCGGCGACCCACTGCGCGACCCGGCCGCCCATCGAGGTCCCGTAGACGTCGGCGCGCTCGACGCCGAGGTGGTCCAGGACCGCCACGACGTCGTCGGCGAACACGCGCGTGGAGTAGGGGCCGTCCGGCGCGCCGCTGCCGCCCGTGCCCCGGTAGTCCAGCGTGATGGTGGCGCGGGTGCGGTGGAAGTCCGCGCGCACGCGGTCCCACCAGTGGTGGTTGTTGGCCTGCCCGGCGAGCAGCACGAGCGGGGGGCCCTCCCCCGCGCGCTGGTAGGCCAGCGCCGTGCCGTCGGCGGCGCGGGCGGTGCCGTGGACGCGGTGGTCGGTGTCGGTCATGGCGGGGTCCCGGCTCGTGGGTGGGGCCGGGCGCGGCGCCGCGCGCCCGGTCAGCGGTGCCGCACCAGCTTAGGCGGGGACGGGCGCGGGGCCGGTCCCGGTCGCCCGCCTCAGGCGGCTTTGAGGTCGGCCGGGGTGGCGGCGGGAACGCTGAGCACGGCGTCGAACGCGTCGAGCACGGGCGTGCGCAGGTAAGTGCTCTGCATGCGGATGCGGTCGGGCTCCTCCGGATGCCCGGCCCCGTCCTCCCCGGCGCGCGCCCGGCGCAGGTCGGCGACGCCGAATTCCAGGCCGGCGGCGGCGAAGGCGGCCTCGACGCTGCTCGGCTCGGGCGGGCCCAGCGGGGTGTCCTCGACGGTGAAGCCGAACCGGGCGCCCTCGTCGCGGCGCATCTCGGCGGTGTGCCCGGTGACGCTGGTCAGGCCCAGGGCGAGGTAGTCCGCGCCCAGGGCACCGCGCAGGTAGTGCCCCATGGGGAACCCGGTGAGCCGGCCGTCGAAGGAGACCGGGGTGGTGAGGATGTGGGCGTTGTGCGCCATCAGCACCACACGGGTGCCGGGTCCGCCGCGTTCCAGGTGCCACAGCAGCGACCCGGCCATGTAGGCGTCCCGCGCGGAGGTGTCGGCGGTCAACCCCGTCCCGGCGAAGAGGCCGGCCATGGCGCGGAAGGTGTAGTCGGCGTGGCAGGCGCCCTCAAGGCAGCGCAGGGCGGTGGCGTAGGCGTCGCGGCCGCCGCGCTCGGTGTAGAGCGGTTCCACGGCGCGGAACCGGATGAGCAGGCGCGCCAGGGCCGCGCTGAGGGCGTCCTGCTCGGCGGGCGCCAGCCGCGCCCACGCGGGCGCGGCCGCGGCCGCGGAGTCGCCGGCGAACGACGCGGCGATACGCGTCGCCTCCTCAACGGCCGGAAGGGCCTCGGGGTCGACCCGCCGCAGGTAGTCGGCGACCGGGGCCAGGGCGGGCAGCAGGGAGCCGCCGGCGGCCGGGATGTCGACGCCGGCGAAACCCACGGGCCGCGCGGCCGCGCGGTTGTGGCGGCGGATGCGGCGCAGCGGCTCCTCGACGCCCACGGGGATCGTCCCGGCGAGCCGGGCCGCGAGCGCCTCCTCGCCCCCCTCGCCCCGTGCCCAGGCGTCCAGGGCCAGTCCCTCGCTGAAGCCGAACTCGAAGGCCAGGAGGGTGAATCCGCAGCGCTCGACCAGGAACCGCAGGAGGCGGGAGCGCAGGTGCGCGAACTCGGTGATGAAGTGGGAGTGCTCGCCGACCGCGACGACGCGGGCCTCCCCGATGACGGCGCGCAGCGGCTCCAGGTCGTCCAGCGGCGCGTCGGGATCCAGGTGGGTGAGGGGAAAGGCGTGGGCGCGCAGCCGGTCGGCGAACGGCGCGGGGGCGGACGGGGAAGGCATGGGGCTCGTTTCTGCGTGGTCGGTGCGGGGAGGTGAGGTGAGGGACCTACCGGGCGCCGGGGGCCGCGCGTTCCAGGTCCTCGACGCTGCCGGACATGATCGTGCGGACGTGCTCGGTGATGTGCGGGAGCGGCCAGTCCCACCAGGCCAGGTCCAGCAGCCGGGCGATGTCGGCGTCGGCGTGGCGGCGGCGGATGAGCCGGGCGGGGTTTCCGCCGACGACGCCGTAGTCGGGGACGTCCTCGACCACCACCGAGCCCGCGGCGACGATCGCGCCGTGGCCGATGCGCACCCCGGGCATCACCATGGCCCGGTAGCCGATCCAGACGTCGTGGCCGACCACGGTGTCGCCCCGCCCGGGCAGGCCGGTGATCAGGTCGAAGTGGTCGGCCCAGGAGCCGCCCATGATCGGGAACGGGAAGGTGGAGGGGCCGTCCATGCGGTGGTTGGCGCCGTTCATGATGAACCGCACGCCCTCCCCCAGGGCGCAGAACCGGCCGATGACCAGCTTCTCCGGGCCGTAGTGGTAGAGCACGTTGCGGGTCTCGAAGGCGGTGGGGTCGTCGGGGTCGTCGTAGTAGGTGAACTCCCCGACCTCGATCAGCGGGGAGGTGACCAGCGGCTTCAGCAGCACCAGGCGCGGCTGGCCGGGCATCGGGCGCAGCGCGGTGGGGTCGGCGGGGACGGGCGGCATGGCGGAGGGGCCTTCCTGGAGCGGGCACCGGGCGGGCCTGCGGGCGCCGCCGGGGCGGTGGGTGCGGCCGGTCGGTCGCAGGGGAACACGGGCACGGTGTTAATGCGACATGTGATGTATTAAGATGGTGCCACACGCCCGTCCCCGAGAGCAACCGGATGACCAGCCATGACCTCCGCAGCCCCCGATTCCGAGGAACCCGGGTCACCGCCGCCCCGGCGCCGCCCCGGCGGCCGCACCGCCCGCGTCCGCGCCCAGGTGCTCGAAGCCGTCCGCGCCGAACTGGGCGAGCACGGCTACGACGGCCTCACCGTGGACTCCGTGGCCGCCCGCGCCGGCGTGCACCGCGCCACCGTGTACCGCCGCTGGGGCGACGTCGGCGGCCTGCTCGCCGACGTCCTCGACGCCGCCGGCGACGACGACTGGCGGCCGCCCGACACCGCCTCCCTCGAAGACGACCTCACCGCGCTGAACCAGGAGATCCAGGACGCCATGTCCGCCCGGCCGCCGGTCATGGCGGCGCTGATCGCCGCCTCGTTCCGCTCCGAGCAGGCCGCCGAGGCCCAGCGGCGGCTGTGGGAGGACCGCTACACCCGCTGCGAGGTCGTGGTCGAGCGGGCCGTGGCCCGGGGCGAACTCCCGCCGCGCACCGACGCCCGGCAACTGCTCATCGCCGCCACCGCGCCGCTGTACCACCACCTGGTCCTGCTGCGCACGCCGCCCGACCCCCACCTGCCCCGCCACGCCGCCCGGACCGCCGCCCTGGCCGCCGCCGCCGGCGCCTTCACCGGGCCTCCCCCGCCCGGCCCCGGCGGCCCCGCCTGAGGCCGCCGCCCGGGCCGCCCGTTCCGGCGCCGCGCGGAGGGGCCGCGGCCCCGGTCGCGACCCCGTCTCGGCGCCCGACACGGCGCGCGCCGCCGGGTGCGCCGCCGATGTCGCACCCGGGGGCTAGGCTGCCCCCAACCGGCCGCCGGACGCGGTCGGCCCAGGTAGCGAACCCAAAAGGGGGACATCCGTGAGCAAGGTCGTGTGCGACGTCGCGGTCTCGGTCGACGGCTACGTCGCCGGCCCCAACCAGTCCCGCGAGAACCCCCTCGGCGAGGGAGCCGGCGAGGACCTCCACGCCTGGATGTTCCAGACCCCCGACGAGAACCGGGCCGAGGTCGACGCCATCACCTCGGCGGGCGCCTACGTGATGGGCCGCAACATGTTCGGCCCCGTCCGGGGCGACTGGGACGAGGACTGGCGCGGCTGGTGGGGCGAGGAACCCCCCTACCACGCGCCGGTGTTCGTGCTCACCCACTATCCGCGCGATCCCGTCGAGATGCGCGGGGGCACCACCTTCACCTTCGTGACCGAGGGCGCCGAGGCCGCACTGGAGCGCGCCCGGGCGGTCGCCGGCGACCGCCCGGTGGCGGTCTGCGGCGGGGCGGCCACCATCAACCAGTACCTGGCCGCCGGCCTGCTCGACGAACTCCGCCTGCACATCGCCCCGGTCGTGCTCGGCGCCGGCGAACGCCTGTTCGCGGGCCTGTCGGGGGTCGCCCTGGAGCAGGTCTCCGGGCGCTCGGCGTCGCTGGTCACCCACATCACCTACCGCCCCCGGCGCTGACCCGCGCGGCGGCCCCGCCCGAGCGCCGGGAGCCCGCGCCGTGACCGCCCCGGGTGCCGCCCGCAGCGGGTTCGCGCGGTTCGTCGGCACCGGGCCGCCCCGCACCGCGTGGAGCTGCCGGTCGCCTGGGACGAGGGGTAGGCGCCGATGCGACCGCGGATCGACCGCGAGCGCTGCGTCGGCGCCGGTGTGTGCGTCCTGCGCGACCCCGACACGTTCGACCAGGACCCTGATGACGGCCGCGTGGTCCTCCTCGACCCCGAGCCGCCGCCGCACCGCCACGCCTCGGTCCGGGAGGCCGCCCGGACCTGCCCCTCCGGCGCGCTCGCCCTGGGCTGAGGCGGACCCGGGTCACCGCGCGGCCGGCCCCGGACCGCGCGCGGCGGCGGCCGCGGCGGCGTCCAGGGCCGCCACCACGGCCTGGTACCGCTCGTGGGCGGCGGAGGTGGTGCGGTCGATGACGACCGCGCCCATCTTGCCGAAGCCCGGCAGCGCGCCGAGCATGTGGAAGACCGCGCCCGCGCCCGCCCGCTCGTCGTAGAGCAGACCGCCGCGGCGGGCGGCCGCCAGAACCGCCTCGGGGGTCAGGCCGCGGTAGGCCTCGCTCTCCAGGCGGTCGGTGGCCAGGTAGCACAGGGGGCGCCCGTCGGGGGCGCGGAAGCCCCCGGTCTCCTCGTCCAGGCGGGCGTCGGCGACTCCTTCGAGGAACATGCGCGGCGCGGTGCCCCCGCCCATGCGCAGGTTGATCTCGGCCGCCAGGAGCCGCGGGACGCCGTCCGCCCGGGCGGACACGAAGTCGACGCTGGCGATGCCGACCACGCCCTTGCCGGCCAGCGCCCGCCCGGTGCGCAGGGCCAGGTCGTGCACGTCGCGGCGGTAGTCCGGGTGCGCGGGCGCGGTGCACCCGGCGTAGGTCTGGTGGCCGGCGCCGACGAAGAACTGGTCCTGGGTGGACAGCACCCGGGCCTCGCCCGTGGGCGACACGCTCACCTGCGCCGAGGGGGACCTGCTGTCGGCGCCCTCGACGAACTCCTCCACCACACCGCCCATCTCGGCGAACTTGGCGCTGTAGCGCTCCCAGTCCTCGGGCGGCGTGGCGAAGGTGACGCGCCGGGGCAGGGCCGCGCGGACCCACGCCTCGACACCGCCGGCGGTCGGCGCCCCCCGGAAGTCGAACAGCGCGTTGCCGCCCGCGCCGAAGCCGTCGTTGACCTTGATCATGGCGCGTTCCGGGGCGGGCGCGCGGGCGCGCAGCGCGGCCAGCGCCGTGACCAGGTCGTCCTCGTCGCGCAGGTGCCCGAAGCCGGCCGGGAAGGGCACGCCCGCCTCGGCGAACACCTCCCGCGCCCCGCTCTTGGAGCCCAGGTGCGCCAGGTCCGGCCGGCACGCGAACAGCGGCACGCCCAGCCGCAGGGCGAGGTCCCGCTCGTGGGGCGAGCCGTTGAAGGCGAGAATGCAGGCGTCCCGGGGGTCCCCGACGGCCCGCCGCAGCCGCTCCACCACGTCGGGGCGGGCGAGGATCTTCTGGGTGAGCGGCCGGGGGCTCGCGTCGGCGCAGTCGACCAGGGTGAGCCGGGGGCGGGCGTGCCGGGCGGGCAGGGACCGCACCAGGCCCAGGGCGTAGTCGACGGCGACCGGCGGGACCGGCGTGCTGGTGGCGTACACGATGCGGCGGTCGGGCACGCGCAGCAGGTGGAGGAAGGCCAGCAGCCGCTCCTCGTAGTGCAGGATGCCGGGGATCTTGGCCATGCCCGCCGGGTCCAGGCTGAAGCTGGGCAGCACCAGGACGGTCCGGGGGCGCGGGGAGCCGTCGAGCGGGGACACCAGGCGCCGTTGCAGCGCGGTGAACGCGGCCTGGTGGTTTTGACCGGTCTGCGGTGTCACGAGTCCAGGCCCTCCTGAAGGTGTACCCGAACGTCAGCCTTCCCCACCGCTGACGTGCGCCAACATCCGCAGGTCCCGGCGGGTCAGGTGGCCGCGCGCGGGGGCGCCGACGCCCGCCGCCAGGCGCGCAGGGCGAGGTAGCCGAACGGGGCCAGCACCAGCAGGTCGACCAGGTAGGCCACCCACTCCAGGCGCAGCGCGCGGCCCAGCGGGAAGGCGAGGGCGGCCAGGCAGATCAGCACGGTGACCCACCACGGGGCCGTGCGGGTCCACCGGAGCAGGAGGCCGAACACCAGCAGGGCCAACGGGAACGTCGGGCCCGGCAGCCACAGCACCAGCAGGCTCTGCGGCGGGTAGTCGGCGAACCGGTCCAGGGCCACCCGGTCCACGTCGCCCAGCGCCCCCTCGAAGAACCCCTGCAACCCGAACGCGACGCTGCCGAACATCCCGACCAGCACCAGCAGCAGCCACAGCCCGGCCGCCCGGGGGACGTGTTCGCGCAGCCGCTCGTACTCGCCGACCAGCCCGTACACCCAGGGCACCATCGCCAGCGCGATCAGCATGCCGCCGTTGACGCCGTAGTGCCCGGCGTCGGTCCAGAAGAACGGCGACGCGGCGAAGACCAGCGGACCGAGCAGGAGCGCCACCGCCTGGAGGCGTTGCACGAGCATAACCGCAGGTTATGGACGCCTTTCCCGGAGCGGCAAGCGCACACGCGCGGCCCGGCCCAACGGCCGCTCCCCCTTCCCCCCGGCGGTGCGCCCCGGGGCGGCCGGCGCCTCAACCGCCGCGCAACCGCACCCCAACCCCCGCTTCCTAGGGTCGTCCACACCCGAAGGAAGCCGAACACCCCGAAAGGAGCGTGTCATCGTGCTCGGTAGGACGACCCAGGCCCTCGGCGCGGCGGGACTCATCGCGGCGGTCAGCGTGATCCCGGCGCCCAGCGCGTTCGCCGCCACCGCGAGCGCACCCGCCGCCGCGGCGCCCGGCGAGGTGCGAATGTGGGAGGACCCCGACTACACGGGTTCGCTCTACGTCCAGACCACACCCGGCCAGTGCCCGGCGGAGGGCTGCGACATCGACGGCTGGGACGGCGACAACGAGATCTCCTCCGTCATCAACGAGACCAACTGCACCGTCCGCCTCTGGGACCTCGACGGGTTCGCCGGCGGCTACGTCGACCTCGGCCCCGGCCGCTGGGGCAACCTGGAACTCCAGGGCTTCGACAACAAGGCGGAGAGCTACACCTTCTACTGCTGAGGCACACCGCCGCGGCGGGCGGGGCGGGCAACCGCCGCCCCGCCCGCGCCGGCGGCGCGGTCAGGCCTCCCCCGCCACGGCACCGCAGTAGGCGCGCACCGCGTCGGCCAGGTGACCGGGCCGCGCCAGGGTCCCCTCCAGAGCCGCCCGGCCGAAGGCGGCCAGGACCGGGTCGCGGCTTGACGCCAGCGTGACGACCACCGGACCGGGGCCGCCGGTCGTCCGCCCCGCCTCGTCCAGGGTGAAGGACGACCACAGCCGCATCGACTCCGCGCAGGTGGCGCCCCGGCCGACCGATCCGGGTACGACCTCGGCCGCCATCTCCGCCCGCTCCTCGGCACCGAAGCCCAACTCGCGGTCGGAGAGGTCGGGGAGGGCCGCCGCGAGGAAGACCGCCACGGCCGCCGCGGCGGCGATGACCCCGGCCGCGTGCGCCCGCACGCGGCCGCCGGCCCCGTCCCGCGCCCGGTGCGGGGTGCGCTCTGCGGCCGCGCCCCGCAGCCGCGCGCCGGCCGCCGCCGCGCCACCGCACACCGCCAGGAGCGGGAGCAGACCGGCCGGGACGAACACGGGAGCGCCGTAGGCGGAGAGCAGTGCCCGCCCCACGGCGCTCCAGCAGTCCGGGGAGGGGTCCACGGCGCAGGCGGGGCCGCTGACACCGACCGCCATGGCGAGCGGTTGCAGCGCCAGCAGCACGATCACCGCGACCGCCGCGGCGCACAGGACCTCGCCCAGGCGTCCCCGCCCGCCCAGGCACGCCCCCAGGGTGAGCCCCACGGCGGCGGCCAGCACCACGGTCTGGACGACCACGGCGGCCAGGAGCACGCCGGCGGCCTCCGGAGATCCTGCGAACAGCGGCATCGCCGCCAGGAACAGCGCCGCGTGGCCGGCGGCCAGCGCCGCCCCGGCCCCGACGGGCACGAGGGCCAACCGCGGCCGCCCGGCGTTTCGCGCGCGCAGGGCCTGCCCGGTGTGGGCGAGCAGCGCCGCCCCGCCGACCGCCGCCGGAAGGGGCCAGGCCACCGCCATGGCGACCACGATGACCACGGCGGCGTCCAGACCGCCGGAGGCGGGGGTGCCGAGCAGACCGTGGAACTTGAACCACAGCATGAACGCGCAGCCGAACACCGGCGCCCCGCACGCCATCGCCCCGGCGCAGGCGGCCCGCACGCGCTCGGTGGCGGTCAGCCAGATCCGGGCGCACAGGGCCGCCCACCGCAGGAACAGCAGGCACACCGCCCACAGCGCCAGGACCGACACCGCGCCGCGCAGCGGATCGGCGGCCAGCAGCGCCGCCCACGACGTCGCGGCCTGCACGGGCGGCGCGAGCCCGACCAGGACACCGCCCGCCAGCGCGGCGGCCGCGAGGTGCCAGCGGTGCGGGCCGCGCGGAGCCCCGTACACCGCGTTCCACACGATCGCCGTGACGAGCGCGCCCACGGGCAACCCGAGGAGGACGGCCGCCACCTGGGCCGCCACCGCCCGGTCGGAGGGAACCCCCCAGACACCGACCATGCCGAAGTGGAGTTGGGCGGCGCCCAGGGCGAGACCGGCCACGGCCAGGTCGGCGCCGCTGACGGCGGCGAGCCGCCGGGGGTCGTCCAAGACCCGCAGCCGGAGCCCGTGGGCGGGGTGGTAGCGGCGCAGCCCCCGCCACCACCGGCCGCCGCCCCCGACGTGCGGCCGGGAGAGGATACGGCGCAGGCCCGCTCCGGCGCGGTCGGGGCGGTCGGCCCGGATGTCGGCGTAGTGCTCGCGGGTGCGCAGCACGCGGGCGCGCGCCCACTGCGCCACCAGCAGCGTGAAGGCCGTGGCTGCCAGGGCCACCAGCCCCGCCGTCGCCACCGTCGCGAGGTCCGGTGCGGGGATGTCGGTGACGACGGCGCCCGCCGCGGCGAGCAGCACGGCCGAGACCTGGGCCGCCATGAGGGGCACGGCGAGCGCGGCGAACGCCCACCAGGAGGCCATCGTCAGATAGGTGACGTCGACGTCCCGGTTGCGCAGGTGGGCGACCTCGTGGTGGAGCACGGCCAGGGCGCGGTCGTCGAGCCGCCCGTGCGGCGCGGCGAGCAGGGAGGAGTCGACGGCCAGCCAGTACCTTCCGAAGGCTCCGAACACCCGGGCCCCGCCGGCGGTGCCGGGGGTGACGACCAACTCCAGGCGGCCGCGGCGGCGTCCGCCGGTGAGGGTGTCGACCTCCCCGCGCGCCAGCCGCGCACCGGCGTCCTCCTCTCCCGCCATGGGGCGCAGCCGCCGCAGGAGGAGAGCGGGGTAGGCGGCGTAGCCGGCGGCCGTCAGGCAGACCCAGACCAGGCCGGGGGCCAGCGTCCACAGCACCGTCCGCCGCTGCACCCCCACCAGGCAGTCGACAAACCCGTCGAGGACCCGCCGGTCGGGAAGCTCCGCGACGCCCGCGCGCGCCTGCGCGGCGCACCCGGCCATGGGCCCGCCCATGATGTCGACGCCGGCCAGCGCCAGGGAGAGCACCCCGAGGTACATGGAGCCGACCGCCGCGACCAGGACGAGCAGGAAGAACCGGACGCCGGTGGCGCTGGGCAGCAGGAAGGGGTCGAAGGGGCCGGCGCGGCCGCGGGTGTGCGGTGCGGCGGCCCGCGCGTCAGTCCCCGGAGCCGGCACCGGCTTCGCCCTCGACCGCCGCGGGCGCCGAGAGTTCGGCGACGATCGCGCGCGCTAGCCGGTCCGCCTGCGCCGGGGGCAGGTTGGCCTCGGCGGCGTGCTTGGTGACCAGGGCGATGACGGCGGGGGCCGCCTCGGCGGGCAGGGCGGGCAGCGGGGTGTCGGGGCCGGCCTGCGGGCGCCGCCCGGGCAGCACCCTGCGGGCCGCCCACCGCCAGGCCCGGTCCCACCAGGGGCGCGCGGCGTCGGTGAGCGACCCGATGGCGAGGTCGCGCAGGACGGTGAGCACGATCCCGGTGACCACCCCGACGACGATCTCCCCGAATCCCAGCGGGTTGTCCTGGACCCGGCCGGGTCCGCCCCGCGCGAAGAACTCCGCGCGGACACGCGTGTAGTGGTCGCTCTCCTCGGGGGCGACCCGGGCGACCACGGATTTCGCCACGTGGTCGATGGTGGCGGCACGGCCGGGAGAGGCGGGGGGCTCGAACACCGCGACGGACCTCCAACCGTCCTCGGGAACGGAAAGCCCATCCTACGCAGCGTCCGGCGGGGATTCCGGAGAACGCCCGCCGCGACCCGTCCCTCGAACGGAGCGGCGGCCACGCGGCGGCGGGGAGGGCATGCGGAAGGGCGGCGGCCCGTGCGGGCCGCCGCCCTCGGTTGCGTGGTCGTTTCCCGTCAGATGATCTGCTCGGTCGGGAGCATGGTGATCTCGGTCAGGTTGACGTGCTTGGGGACCGCGCTCAGGAAGGCGACCGTCTCGGCGACGTCCTCCGACGACAGGACGTCGATCTGGGTGAGGAGGTCGGCCATGAGCTTGCTCGCCGCCGGGTCGGTGACGTGGTCGGGCAGTTCGGTGTCGACCATGCCCGGCTGGACCGTGGCCACGCGGATCTTCTTGCGGCCCAGTTCGGTGCGCAGCAGCCGGGCCAACTGGCTGACGTACGCCTTGGTCGCCGAGTAGACCTGGAAGCCCTCCAGGATCCGGACGGCGGCGATGGACGACGTCATGATGAGGTCGGCACCGCGCCCGGCGGCGGCCGCCGCCTCCAGGGACGGCACGAACGCCTGGACGGTGTTCATGACGCCCTTGACGTTGAGGTCGATCTGGGTGTCCCAGTCCGCCGTGGCCAGGTCGGTGATTCCGGAGATGAGCTGCACGCCGGCGTTGGCGAACACGAGGTCGACCCGGCCGAGTTCGTCGGCGACCCGGTCGGCCGTCGCCAGCACGGCGGCGCGGTCGGTGACGTCGGTCGGCAGCGCCAGTGCGGTTCCGCCGCCGGCGCGGATGCGGTCCTCGACCTGGTCGAGCCGGTCGCCGCGGCGGGCCAGCAGCGCCACCTTCGCGCCGAGTTCGGCGAAGCGGACGGCGGTGGCCTCGCCGATGCCGCTGGAGGCACCGGTCACCACGGCCACGCGTCCCGCGAGCGGGGTTCCGGAGACGACCTGGGCGGAGGACTGGATGCTCTGTGTCGTGTTCATGTCCACCACCGTGCACCGGGTTCCGCCGGATCGCGGGGTAGCGATACGGCCCCCCACGGGCCGGGGGACCGCCGCGAGCGTCGGTAGGCTCGGGGCATGCCACGCGCTGAGTTGGGCGAGTTCCTGATGACCCGCCGCGCCAAGGTGACACCCGAGGACGTCGGGATGCCGGCGGCGGGCGAGCGCCGGGTCCCCGGCCTGCGCCGCGACGAGGTCGCCGCGCTGGCGGGGGTGAGCGTCGACTACTACCGCCGGCTGGAGCAGGGCAAGGAGACCCGCCCCTCGGAGGTGGTCCTGGCCGGCCTCTCCAAGGCGCTGCGGATGACCGAGGCCGAGGAGCGGCACCTGTACGCGCTGGCCGGCGCGGCGCACCGCCTCGGCGAGGAGGCCACGGTCCAGCCGGTGCCGAACGAACTGCTGGACCTGATGGACTCCTGGCGCGACTCCGGCGCGATGGTGCTGGACCCGGTGCTCGACGTGGTCGCGATGAACGCCGAGGCCCAGGAGCTGTTCTCCGGGTTCGAGGAGACCGCCAACCTGCTGGAGATGGTCTTCCTGGACCCCGAGGGCCGCCGGTTCTTCGTGGAGTGGGACGCCTCGGCCGAGGCGTCGGTGGCCAACCTGCGCGCCAGCGCCGACTTCGCCGAGACGCCCGCCCGGCTCCGGGAGCTGCTCGACCGGCTGAACGCCGAGAGCCCGGAGTTCCCCGCCCTGTGGGCGCGCCACGACGTGCGCCCCAAGACCCACGAGACCAAGGTGCTGCGCCACCCGGAGCGCGGCCTGCTCAACATCGAGTTCCACGCGTTCAACGTCGCCAGCGTGCCCGGCTACCAACTCCTCGTCTACCGCGAACAGGGCCCGGCGGCGGATTCCGCCGACCGGTAGCGCCGCAAGCCGACGGCCGCGAGGGGGTCGTGCGCGGCCATGGCCGGCGTCCCGCTCAGCGCGGTGCCGGACTCCGTGGGCCGGCTGTTCCCCGGTGATGACGGCGGTCATCGGTCCACCGCTCAGCTTCGCCCGCCGCGCCCGCCGCGACCGCCGAGCGGACCAGCGCCGCCACCTCCAGGGAGCGGCTGGCCGGCGGCCAGGCGATCACCGTGGTGATCTCCGGCGCGTCGACCACGGGCACGGCGACGTGGTCGGGCCACTGCCAGGCGCGGCTGGAGGCGGGGATGACCAGCAGCGTCCTGCCGAGCGCCACGAGCTGGGCGAGCTGGGACTGGGTGCGCACCTCCGGGCCGGGGCCCTCGGGATAGGTGCCGTCGAGCCGGGGCCAGCGGGCGATCGGCAGGCCGGGGACGTCGCGGACGTCGGCCAGCGTGAGCCGCCGGCGCGACGCGAGCGGGTGGCCCGCCGGAAGGATCGCGACCTGGCCTTCGGTGTGGAGGTCCTCGGTGTCGAACCCGGCGAGGTCGTCGACCGGGCGGTGCATGAGCGCCACGTCGGCGCGCCCGTCGCGGAGCAGCCCGGCCTGCTCGCCGACCTCGCACAGGAGGACCTCGACCGGTGCCGCACCGGGTTGCGCCGCGTGCGTGTCAAGGAGCCGCCGCAGCAGGTCGTGGGATGCCCCGGCCTTCGTCGCGAGCACCAGCGGCCGCTCCGGGTTCCCGGCGCGCCGCGTCCGGCGCGCGGCGGCCGCGACCGCGTCGAGGGCCGTCCGGGCCTCCCGGAGCAGCACCCGTCCGGCGTCGGTGAGCACCACGCCGCGCCGGTCACGCTCGAACAGCACGACGCCGAGCCGCCGCTCCACCTGGCGGATGGCGCGGGAGAGCGGCGGCTGCGCGATCCCGAGCCGGTCGGCGGCGCGGCCGAAGTGCAGCTCCTCAGCCACGGCGACGAAGTACCGCAGTTCACGGGTCTCCAGGTCGTCCACCCGGCCACCCTACGGGTGATACCGGGGAGGTATCACAGCGGACCGGACCGGTGTTGGACGGCGGAGGCGCGGCGCACCGAGCATGGACCTCGTGAACAACATGAAGACCGCGCTGGTAACCGGCGCGAACAAGGGAATCGGTTTCGCCATCGCGCGGGGCCTCGCGGAGATCGGCTTCCGGGTGGCCGTGGGGGCGCGCGACGACGCCAGGCGCGAGGAGGCCGTCGCCCGGCTGCGGTCCGCCGGCGCCGAGGCGTTCGGGGTGGCTCTCGACGTCACCTCCGACGCCGGCGCCGCCGCGGCCGCCGCGGCGATCGAGCGGGAGGCCGGGCGGCTCGACGTGCTCGTCAACAACGCGGGCATCGGCGGCCGGACCGACAACGGCGCCCAGGACCCCACGACGCTCGACCTCGACGTGCTCCGCACCGTGCTGGACACCAACGTGCTCGGCGTCGTGCGGGTGACCAACGCGCTGCTCCCCCTGCTCCGCCGCGCCGAGGCCCCGCGCGTCGTCAACGTGTCGAGCAACATGGGCTCGCTGACCCTCCAGACCGGCCCGATCATGGCCGCCTACGCCCCGTCGAAGACCATGCTCAACAGCATCACCGCCCAGTACGCCCGCCGGCTCGCCGACACGAACGTAATCGTGAACGCCTGCTGCCCCGGCTACGTGGCCACCGACTTCACCGGCTTCGCCGCCCCGCGCACCCCCGAGCAGGGCGCCGCGATCGCCGTCCACCTGGCCACCCTCCCCGACGACGGCCCTCGCGGCGGCTTCTTCGACGACAACGGCCCCGTCCCCTGGTAAGCGCACCATCGCGGCGGAGCGCGTCCCCCGACCCGGTCGGCCCGAGTGCCGTGGACGGTCACCGGGCGGGCACGGTGTCGGGGGATCCCGGCTCGTGGTCGGGGGCGGCGGGATCCGGACCCGGACCGGTGGTCTTCGGGCCGCGGGCGAGGAGGTAGACGAGGAGGGCGGCCATGACGGCGGCGCCCGCCCACAGGGACTGCTGCCAGCCCTCCACGAAGGACTGCTGCGCGGCGTGGACCAGGTCCTGCGCGCGGTCGCCCGCGCGCGGGGCCGCCTCGACGGCGTTGGCGATGCCTTCGCGCGCGGTGTCCGCGGCTCCCTCGGGGATGCCGTCGAGGCGGCCGTCGACGGCGCCGCGGTAGCCGGTGGCCAGGAGCGCGCCGAGCAGCGCGACTCCCAGGGCGGTGCCGAACTCGCGGGTGACGTCGTTGAGGGCGGAGGCCAGGCCCTGGCCGGCGCGGGGCAGGGAGCCGGTGATGGCCTCGGTGGAGGGCGTCATGGCCAGGCCCATGCCGACGCCCATGGCGAGCATGCCGGGGAGGATGGACAGGTAGCCGCCGTCGACTGAGACGAGCAGCGCCATCAGGGCGAGGCCCAGGGTGGACAGGGCGACACCGACGGCCATGGTGGCGCGGGCGCCGATCCGGGCGGCCGACCTGGGGGCCAGGCCGGAGGTCACCATCATCATGACGGCCATGGGCATCATCGCCGCGGTGGACAGCAGCCCCGACCAGCCCAGCACGGCCTGGAAGAACGGGAAGAGCACGACGGCGATCCCCGCCTGGACGCCGAAGACGACCAGCAGCGTGACCGAGCCGCCGGCCAGGCCGCGCTCGCGGAAGAGGCGCACGTCCAGCAGGGCTGCGTCGCGCCGGCGCAGCTCCCACACCACGAACACGACGGCGGCGGCGACACCGGCGGCCAGGCCCGCCAGCGTGACGGGGTCGGTCCAGCCGCGCTCGGGGCCCTCCTGGAGGACGAAGATGAGCCCGGTCACGGCGGCGGTGGACACCAGCGCGCCGACGGTGTCGAAGGGGCGGGCGGAGCGCTCGCGGGAGTTGGGCACCGACGCCAGCGCCATCGCCAGCGCGGCGGCGGCCAGGACCACGGGCAGCGCGAACAGCCAGCGCCAGTCCGCGACGTCGACCAGCAGCGCCGAGAGGAACATGCCCAGGATGCCGCCGCCTCCGGCGACACCGGTCCACACGCCGATCGCCTTGCCCCGCTCCTCCTCGGGGAACGTGGAGGTGATGACCGCCAGCGTGATCGGCATGATCATGGCGGCGCTGATCCCGGCGGCCACGCGGGCGCCGATCATCACCGCGGCCGACGGCGCGAGGGCGGCGGCGACACCGGCCGCGGCGAAGACCACCAGTCCGGCGACCAGCATGGGCTTGCGGCCCAGCCGGTCGCCGACCGCGCCCAGCGGCAGCAGCAGCGCGGCCAGCGCGAGGGTGTAGACGTTGATGATCCACAGGACGGTGGTCTGGGAGGCGTCGAACTCGACGGCCATGTGGGGCTGGGCGACGTTCAGGCCGGACACCGAGGCGATGACGGCCATCAGCGCCGTCGAGACGGCGATCAGGATCGCGCGCAGTTGACGCGCGTCCGGCGCGTCCCCGCCCGCCACCGGTGGGGCCGCCGCCTGGGGAGGCTGGTCGTTGCTCATGGTTTCCTCTGGTTTCCTCTCGAAAGGGCATGTCGAAAAGGGCATGCGGAATCAGCGCCGGAGCGGGTCCGGTCGCCGAGGGCGTGGATGTGGGTGGGGGCACGCCGGCCGCCGGGCGCGGCAGCGAGGCCGCGCCCCCGCGCCGTCGCGGGGGCGCGCCACGGCCGCCCGGGGTCAGGCGGAGGGGGCGTCGGCCCGTGCGGCCGCAACGGCCGCGTCGGTGTCGGCGGTGGCCAGTTGGGCGTTGATGTGGGCTCCGGCCAGGGCGCCGGCCGCGGCCGAGGCGCCCACCTGCGCGGTGAGGTCGGTGGCGTTTCCGGCCACCCACACCCCCGGCACGGCGGTGGTGCCGGCCATGCCGGAGGCGAAGCGGCGGCCCATGGCGTCGGGCAGGTCCTCCATCGGCAGGTTCAGCCCCTCCAGGCCCTCGGTGCGCGCCCGCATCCGCGTGGCCACCGCGATCACCCGCCGCCGCACGAGCGTGCCGTCGACCAGGCGCAGGCCGGCGAGGTCGCCGCCCTCGTCGGTGACGGCTTCGCGCACCCCGGCCTCCACGACGCGGACGCCGCGTGCGGCGAACCGGGCGCGCGTGTCCCCGTCCAACTCGGTGCCGTCGGCGAAGTAGACCAGGTCGTCGGTGAGCTGGCGGAACAGCAGCGCGTGGTGGAGGGAGGCGGGGCCGGTGGCGAGGACGCCGATGGGCTCGTCGCGGACCTCCCAGCCGTGGCAGTAGGGGCAGTGCACGACGCCGCGGCCCCAGTGCGCGGCCAGGCCCGGCACCTCGGGCAGGACGTCGCGCAGGCCGGTGGCCACCAGGACGCGGCGCGCGGTGAGCGTGCGGCCGTCGGCCAGGGTGACGGTGAAGCGCGGGTCGCCGCCGGGTGCGGGGGCGGCGGGCTCGGCGGAGGCCACCTCCCCGAACACGATCCGGCCGCCGTACTGGCGCACCTGCCGGCGTCCGCGCTCGAGGATCTCGGCCGGCGGGGTGCCGTCGAGGACGATGAAGCCGTGCATCGCGGCGGCGGGCGCGTTGCGCGGGGTGCCGCTGTCGATCACGACGACCGAGCGGCGCACGCGGGCCAGCGTGAGTGCGCCGTTCAGGCCGGCGGGGCCGCCGCCGATCACCGCCACGTCGACGGTCTCGGTGGGCAGGGTGTCGCCCGCGGAGCGGGAGGTCGGGGTGGACATGTCGCGCCCTCCGTCGTCGGTGGTCCGCAGGTCCGGACCGACTGCCTGCGACATTAGGCCCCGATTGCGGCAAGGGCATAGCATGTTGCCTATGACGCAAGAAGATGGCCAGTTGGACAGCCTCGTACGCAAGCGGATCCGCGCCCTGCGGGTCGCGCAGGGCTGGTCTCTGGAGGAACTCGCCGCGCGCGCCAACATCAGCCAGTCCTCGCTCAGCCGCATCGAGAACGGCCGGCGCCGCCTCGCCCTCGACCAGCTCGTGACCCTCGCCCGCGCCCTGGACACCACCCTGGACCAGCTTGTGGAGAACGCCGCCGACGACGTGGTCGTCAGCCCGATGATCGACGGCACCCACGGCGTGATGCGCTGGCCGGTCAAGGGCGACCCCGGCATGACCGTCATGCGGCAGCGGATGACCGACCCGCCCCCCGACAACCCCGCCCGCATGCGCGCCCACCCCGGCCGCGAATGGCTGGTCGTGCTGTCCGGCACGGCGGTCCTGCTGCTGGGCCACCGCCGGTTCCGCATCGAGACCAACCAGGCCGCCGAGTTCCCCACCATGCTGCCGCACGCCATCGGCGCCGAGGGCGGGCCGTGCGAGATCATGGGGATCTTCGACCGCGACGCCCGCCGGGGCCACCAGCGCGACGCCGAGGGGTCCGGCGACGGCGACAGCCCACCGCGCACCTAGTCCGGAGCGAGGGCCGGCCGCCGCACACGGCGAGTTGCGCGCCGGGCAGCAAGCGGGACGACCTCCTTGCGTAATGCGCAAGGATCCGTGCGAATGACGCATGGGGCGCCTACGGTGATGCCATGAGCCCAGCGCACAGCCACAGCCACAGCCACAGCCACAGCCACAGCCACAGCCACACCTTCCACCCCGGCGGCCCGCACACCCACGACTCCGCGCCCGACGACAGCGGCCAGGCGGAGATCCTCGACCTGGACGCCGAGGTGCTCGCCGAGCACATCGCCGCCATCACCGCCTGGCTCCCGCTGAGGTCCGCGCCGCGCCGGATCGTGGACCTGGGCTGCGGCACCGGTGCGGGCACCTTCGCCCTCCTCGACCGCTTCCCCGACGCGCACGTCACCGCCGTCGACGCCTCCTCCGGCCACCTGCGGCTCCTGCGCGAGAAGGCGGACGCCCGCGGCCTCGGCGACCGGATCCGCACCGTCCAGGCCGACCTCGACGCCCAGCCCTGGCCCGACCTCGGCACCCCCGACCTGGTGTGGGCCTCGGCCTCCCTGCACCACATGGCCCGCCCCGACCGCGCGCTGGCCGACGTGCACGACCTGCTCGCGCCGGGCGGCCTGCTCGCGGTGGTGGAACTGGACGGCTTCCCCCGCTTCCTGCCCGCCGACGCGCCCGAGGGCCGCCCCGGGCTCGAGGAGCGCGTCCACGCCGTGGCCGACCGCCACCACGCCGAACACGTACCCCACCGGGGTGCCGACTGGGGGCCGATACTGGCCGCCGCCGGGTTCACCGTCGAGGACCAGCGCACCATCGCCGTGCACATCGAGGGCGACCGGGGTCCGGCCGTCGGCCGCTACGCCCACGCCGGCCTGCGGCGCCTCCGCGGCGGCGTGGCGTCCGCGCTCAGCCCCGAAGACCTCGCCGCACTCGACGAACTCCTGGACCTCGACGGCCCGCACAGCATCCTGCGCCGCGGCGACCTCGCGGTCCGCACCGAACGCACCGTCTGGGCCGCCCGCCGCGCCTGACCCCGGGCCGCCCCCGCGCCGTGCCGGCGCCAGCGGGCCGGCCAGGCGCCGCACACGCCACCACCGCCGCGCACCCGCGTGCGCCGCCGGGCCGCCGACCATGCCCGCGCCCGCCCCGCGCGGCACCACCGCCCGCGCCCCCGGGGCGCGGTGAAGAGAAAGGAGCACCTCCATGAGCGAGCCGCGGATCCCCGCCGACTACGAAGCCTGGCGCCGGCGCCGGTGGGAGGAGATCGCCGGAACCAACGGGAAGGGCACGGTCATCGCCAGGGCCACAATCCACGGCCGCGAACCGCACACCCTGCCCGGCCTGCCCGGCCAGTGGACCACCACTGGATCGGGCGCGCTGACCGTGACCGCCCCGGCCCGGGACGGTGTGCGCGTCAACGGCGAGACCGTCGAGGGGACCACCGAAGTGCCCTCCGGCAGCGCCCTGGAGTTCCCCGGCGACCTGACCGGCGTCGCGGGCGGCGCCGACGGCCACTACGGCGTGGTCGTCATGGACCCGAGCCGGGTCGCAAGCTCCGGCCTCAGCGGCATCGACCGCTTCCCCTACGACCCGGACTGGGTCTTCCAGGGCCGCTACCGGGCCGCTCCGCACGGACGGCGGATCGAGGTGGAGCGGCTGACCGCCCCGCGGAGCACGGAGGCCGTCCCGGCTCCCGTCGACCTGGTCGTGACCGTGCGCGGCACCGAGTACGTCCTCGCCGTCCTGGAGGACATGCCCGGACAGCGCCTGGTGGTCTTCACCGACGACACCAACGGAGACTCCACCCCGATGATCGGCCGCTGGCTGGTGCTGCCGCTGCTGGAGCCCGGCAGGGCGGTGGACGTGGACTTCAACCAGGCCACGCTCTCGCACCACCACCTGAACCCGGACGTCTTCGTCTGCCCCCTCTCGCCGCCCGGCAACCACCTGCCCCTGCGCGTGGAAGCCGGCGAGCGCGCCCTCATCCACACCGCCCCGGCCCGCGACTGACAGTCAGCCCGGCACAGAAAGAAGAAGGCATGAGCCAGGACATCAAGGACACCGCCGTCGCCTACCTGCGCGCCCTGGAGTCGCGCGACTGGACGGCCGCCCGCGCGCTGTGCGCCGACACCGCCACGGTGTGGCACAACGACGGCAAGGGCGAGCAGTCCATCGAGGAGAACGTCGCGGGGATGGAGGCCCAGATCGACTCCATCGAGTCGATGCGCTACGAGATCCTCCGCCAACTCTCCCAGCCCGGCGAGGTCCTCCAGCAGCACGTGGTACACGTCGCCACCGCCGAGGGGGTGCGCGGCGAGGTCCACGCCGCCGTCTACTTCGGCTTCAACGACGCCGGGGAGATCACCCGCATCGAGGAGTACGCCAACTTCATCCCCGCCGCCCAGGACGCCTGACCGGCACGGGCGGGCCGTGCCCCCGGGCAGGCCCGCCCATCACCGGTCACCGCCGCCCGAAGCCGCGGACCCCACCGGGAACCTCCGGCGATCCCCCCGACCCGCTACCAAAGAGACGGCGTACGTGGCGAAGGGGGAATGCGGCCCGCCCCGCCGCCGACCAGGGTGAAGCACATGACCTCCCTCCACGGCCTCCCCGGCTCCGACCGGGTGCCCGACCTCGCCGGGTTCCCCGGCCGCCGCATCGGCGGCACGGCACTCGTCGCCGCGCCTCTCCTGTGGTGCGCCGGCCTCGTCCTGCGCTACCTCGCGCTGCGCGGCGGGGCGTTCACCGACGCCCAACTGCGCGCGTTCGAGGCCCAACCGTTCATGGCGGACGCCCAACTCGCCGCCTACGAGCAGTCCCCCCTCATGGCCACGGCCGCCCACGCCCTGTTCGCCGCCGGGGCGATGCTGCTGGTCCCCGCGTTCGCCGCGCTCGCGCGCGTGGTGGCCCCCCGGTACCCGCGCCTGGCCGCGGCGGGCGCCCTGCTGGTCGTGCTCGGACTGCTGGGCCGCATGTACGCGGCGGGCGTCGACGCGGCCGCCTTCGCCCTGGTGGACGACCTCGGGCTCGGCCCGGCGACGGCGACCGTGAACGCCACCTACACCGACCTCGCCTACGGCCCGTGGCGGGTCCCGGTGACCGCCTACTTCGGCCAGTACGCCGGCGTGCTGCTGCTGGCGGTGGGCGCGCACCGCTCGGGGGTGCTGAGTACGGGCCGCACCGCCCTGCTGCTGCTGTGGGGCGCGCTGTGGTGCGGGGTGCTGAAGGAGGCGACGCTGGTGGACTGCGCCGTCGCGGCGGCCGCGGCCGCGCTGGTGTTCGCGCCGCTGGGGGCGCGGATCCTGCGAGGGAGGGCGCCCGGCCGCGCGGTGCGCCCCGGCGAGGCTCCGGCCACGGCGGGATCGCGCCTTGTCAGCTGGTGACCGCGCAGGTCCGGGCGGCGGGTCCCCGGCTAGGGTGAGACGCGTGAGCAGCGAGCGCGGCCCCCGGCCTGGGCCCCGACACGCGGGCCGGGCACGCGGCCGGGCCGCCCCTTTCGCCCTTTCCCTGGCGGCCTTCTGCGGCTCCTTCTACCCCCTGCTGCTGCCACCGTCCCACGCCGCGCTGCTGTCCGGTTTCGCCGCCGTGCCCGGCGCGGCAGGGGCGGCGCTGGTGGGGGCCGCGGCGGCGGCCGCCGCCTGGGGGGCGCGGCGCTCGCTGTGGCCGCTGGTGGCGCTGGCCGCCGCCGACGCCGTGCTGCGCGCCACCGGGCCGGTGACCGCGCTCGCTCTCTACCTCGTGGCGGCCCGGGGGCGGCGACCCGCCCTCGCCGCCGGGGCGGTGATGACCGTCCTGAGCGCCCTGCCCCGGCCCGGAGTGGGGTGGGACTCGGCCCTGGGGAGCGCGGCGCTGTTCGTGTGGCTGCCACTGGCCCTGGGGGCGTGGACCGCAGCCCGGGCCCAGGTCCTGGCCGGGCTGCGGGAGCGGGCCGACCGGCTCGAAAGCGAGCGGGCGGCCCTGGCGGCGCGGGCCCGCGCCGAGGAGCGGACCCGTATCGCCCGGGACATGCACGACGTCGTCGCCCACCGGGTCTCCCTCATCGTGCTGCGCGCGGGTGCGCTGGAGGTCGGCGCGGCCGACGAGGCCACCGCGGCCGAGGCCGAACTGATCCGCCGGACCGGGCAGGACGCCCTGCTGCAACTGCGCCACGTGCTGGGGGTGCTCCGCCGAACCGGGGACCCCGAGCCGGGCGCGGCCGGGGACGCGGCGGCCGAGGCCCCGGAGGCGCTGCGGCCGCCGCCCACGCTCGCCGATGTCCCCGACCTCGTCGCCCGGTCGCGGTCGGCGGGCGTCCCGGTGGAGTTGGAGGGCACCGCCGGGCACGGCGCGGACACGGCCGACACGGCCGAGGAGCACGCCGCCTACCGGGTCGTGCAGGAGGCCCTGACCAACGTGCACAAGCACGCGGGCGCCGCCGCCACCCGCGTCACGGTGCACCGCGCGCCCGGGGCCGTCGAGGTCGCCGTGGAGAACTCCCCGCCCGACCGGACGCCGCTGGACCTGGCCGGTACCGGGGTCGGGCTCATCGGCCTGCGGGAACGCGTCGAGGCGCTGGGCGGCGAGTTCCACGCGGGGCCGACCGGGAGCGGCGGGTTCCGGGTGTGGGCGAGGCTGCCGACGTGATCCGCGTCCTCATCGCCGACGACGAGGCCCTGGTCCGCACCGGCCTGCGGATGATCCTGGAGGCGGCCGACGACCTGGAGGTCGCGGGAGAGGCAGCGGACGGCGCGGAGGCCGTCGCCGCCGTCCGCGACCTGCGGCCGGACGTGGTCCTGATGGACGTCCGCATGCCGCGGATGAACGGGGTGGCGGCGCTCAAGGCGATCAACCGCGAACCCGACCCGCCCAAGGTCGTCATGCTGACGACCTTCGACCTGGACGAGTACGTCCACGGCGCCCTGCGCGCGCGGGCGGCCGGCTTCCTGCTCAAGGGCAGCGGCCCCCGGGAACTGGTCGCCGCCGTCCGCGCGGCCGCCGACGGCAGCTCGATCCTGGCCCCCGCCGTGACCCGGCGACTGGTCGACGCCGTCGCCGAGCGCCGCCCCGCCGCGGCCCGCGCCGCCCGCGAACGGCTGGCTCGGCTCACGCCACGAGAGAGGGACGTCGCCGACGGCGTGGCCCGGGGGCTGGCCAACGCGGAGATCGCCCGGGAACTGGCGATGACCGAGACCACGGTCAAAGCCCACGTCAGCCGGTCCCTGGCCAAGCTCGGCGCGGCCAACCGGGTCCAGATCGCCCTGCTGGTACGCGACGCCGAGGAGTGAGACCGGCCCCGGGATCACCGGGTGCCGCTGAAGCCGCTCCCCCGGGTTCGCGGCCCGGCCCTTTGACCTGACCAGGGCCGCCGCGGCAGCCCGGCCGCGCGCCCGAGGACGGACGGCTGGGCGGGGCGCGCCGGGCATCCCGGCGGCCGGGTCCCGGTCGAGGCGCGCCCGCGCCTGCCCGCCTTCCCCTGGGGAGTGCGCGCCGCGCCCGCTCAGGTCGGGCGCAGCGCGTCCATGACCAGGCGGAGCAGCCGATCGGTCTGGGCGGCGTCGACGCGGATGGGCATCAGCGCGCCCGCGGCCAGCAGCACGACGTCGACGGCCCGCACGTCCGCGCGCAGGGAGCCGTCGCCGGCACCGGCCGCCAGGACCGGGGTGATGGCGGCCGCCATGCGCTCGCGCATCCCGGCCACGTCCGGCCGCCGGGCGGAGTCGAGCACGTCCAGGCGCAGCGCGTCGAGCATGCCGCGCTTGGTCGCCGCGAACCGCGCGAACTGGTCCAGCCACGCCCGCAGCGCCTCGCGCGGAGGCAGCGCCTCCAGCAGGCGCCCGGCCTGGGCGAGCAGGTCCTCCACCTCGGCGTCGTAGGCCGCGGTCACCAGGGCCTCCCGCGTGGGGAAGTGCCGGTAAAGGGTGCCGATCCCGACCCCGGCCACCCGGGCGACGGCCTCAAGGGAGAAGGAGCCCTCGCCCTCAGCCAGGGCGGCGCGGGCGGCGTCGAGCAGGGCCCGGCGGTTGCGCTCGGCGTCCGCGCGGCGCCGGCGCGGGGCGGGGGCGGACGACTCACGGGGCTGCTGCACATCACCCATAGCGGAGGACCCTCCGGTTGTGGCATTCTGGGCTTACCGGAGGATCCTCCGGTTCATGCTCCATGATCTCACGAGAGAGAGCCCGCGCGATGACCGACTCCACCCCCGGCTCCGCCGTCCCCGCCCGCCCCGGCGGCTCCTTCACCCTGGCCGGCCGCGAGGTCGCCCGGGTCGGCTACGGCACGATGCAACTGCCGCGCGTGAGCGCTCCCGACGCGGCCCGCAGGCTGCTGCGCCGCGCCTGTGAACTGGGGGTGAACCACTTCGACACCGCCGACTTCTACGGCGGCGGCACCGCCAACCGCTGCCTCGCCGAAGCCCTGGGCTCCGAGGACGACGTGGTGGTCGTGACCAAGGTCGGCGCCCGGCCCGCCGAGCGGGGCCCGCTGCCGATGATCCCCGCCCAGCGGCCCGAGCAACTGCGGGCGCAGGTCCACGCCAACCTGCGCAGCCTCAAGGTCGAACGCCTGGACGTGGTCAACATGCGCCGCATCGCGCCCGGCTCCTTTCCGCTGCTCCCCTCCCAGATGGTGCGGTTCGACGACCAGATCGCCGAGATGGTCGCCCTGCGCGACGAGGGGCTGATCGGCCACATCGGCCTGAGCACGGTCAGCGCCGCCGAACTGCGCGCGGCCCTGCCGGCCGGGATCGCGACCGTGCAGAACCGGTACAGCCTGACCGCCCGCGGACACGAGCCCGTGTTGGACATCGCCCGCGCCGAGGGCATCTCGTGGGCGCCCTACTTCCCGCTCGGCGGCGCCTTCCCGGGCGCGGCGAAGGTGACCCACGAGCCGGTCGTCCAGCGGGTCGCCCGCGAGGTCGGGGCGAGCCCCGCGCAGGTCGGCCTGGCCTGGCTGCTGCACCACGCGCCCAACGTCCTGCTCATCCCGGGCACGGCCTCGATCACCCACCTGGAGCAGAACATTGCCGCCGGCTCGGTCGAACTCTCCGCCGACCAGGTGGCACGCCTGGACGCGATCAAGCCCGCCTCCGGAGTCCGCGGCGCCCTCAACCGCCTGCGCCGCCCCTGACCGACACCCCCGGGCACGCGGGCGCCGCCACCCGCACCGCCTCGGCGGGACCGGCCGCACGGGGACGGACCGCTCGCCGCCTGCTCCGGTCGGCGTCCTCGGACTCCGTATCGTCCTCCTACCTGAGACCGGTCACGCTCGTCCTCCATGGGTGCGCAGGGGCTTGGCGGGCGGACGCGCCCCCTTCTCACCGGTCCAGGCCGAGGAAGGCGTCCCGCATCACCGGATCGGTCTGGAACACCCCTCGCAGGTGCAGGGTCGCCATCTGCGCCCCCTCGGCCCTGGCTCCGCGCAGGGTCATGCAGGAGTGCTCGGCGGAGATCCGGCACGCCGCTCCCACGCTGTCCAGCCGGGTGCACAGCGCCTCGACGACCTGCTCCCCCAGACGCTCCTGCACTTGGGGGCGGGCCGCGTACCCGCGCACCAGCCTGGCGAGCTTGGACAGCCCGACGATGGGCGCCTTGAGGGCGGGCACGTAGGCGACGTTCGCGCGGCCGGTGAACGGCAGCAGGTGGTGCTCGCACACCGAGACGAACGGGACCGCGGTGACCGCGATGATGCCCGGTTCCTCGGCCTCAGGCGGGAACGTCACCCGCAGGTGGCGCGCGGGGTCCTCGTGCATCCCGGCGGTGAACTCCCGCAGCGCCCGGACCAGGCGCCGGGGGGTGTCGGCCATGCCGGACTCGGTCACCGGCAGGCCGAGGGCGGCCATCATGCGGCGGGCGTGCTCCTGGGCCTCGGTGTCCTCGGCGTCGATGAGGGCGGAGACGTCGCTCAGCCTGTCAAGGGTCATGGGCTTTCCTTCCTGGGAGTCAGTCGGCGGCCAGGACGCGCTCGACGGAGCGCTCGCGGGCGGCGGGGGAGGTCGCGGGGCGGTACTCCGCCGTGTTGACGTGGGTCTCGGTGACCTCGACAGCGGTCACGCGGGCGCCCGCCGCACGCTCCTGCCGACCGAGCAGGTCCTCGGCGACCCGGCCCAGCATCACGGCGACGGCCTCGACGGTGGGGTGGGGCAGGTCGCGGGCGTAGCGCTCGGCCTCGGCGGGAGCGGATTCCCCGAACCGGTAGACCTTGCTGCCCTGCTCCAGCAGGAACGCGGCCAGGGGGTCGTCGGCGCCGAGCATGGCCCCGTGGTCGAGATGGGTGTCGACGAAGGCACGCAGCGCCTTCTTGAAGGCGCCGAACTCGACGACGGTGCCGTCGCCCGCCAGGGCCGGCGCGCTCACGCTGACCTCGGCCCACCAGGAGTGGCCGTGCAGGTTCACGCACTTCCCACCCAGATGGGGCAGCCGGTGGGCGGTCTCAAAGTTGTGCCGGACTCGAATGCGGTGCGTCATGCACGCTCTCCTTCTCGTACGCGGTCGGATCCGGTACCCCGGCGTCGGCGAAGGCACGGCGCCGGGTCAGGCAGGCGAAGCACCGGCCGCACTGCGCGGGGCCGTCGAGGTAGCAGGTCCAGCTCCTGCCCAGCGGGGCGGACAGCGCGTGGCCGTGGGCGACGATGTCCTTCTTGGCCATGCCGATGAAGGGGGTTTCCACCCGCGGGACCGGGAACTCGCCGGCGGCCACGCGGATCATGCCGCGGTAGGCGGCGAAGAACCGCGGGGAGGCGTCCGGCAGGGGGTAGGGGTCGCCGACGGGGACCCGGTGCACCCCCAGGGCCACGAGTTCGGCTCCGCGCGCCATGGCCACGCCCGCCGCGGCGTCGGTGATCAGGGCGTTGCGGTTGGGGATCGTGATCGCCCGCACCGCGTCGGCGTTAAGCGCCTCGGGGACGTCGTGGGACGGATCGGTGAGGCTGCACCCGGTGAGCAGGGCTCCCAGGCCGCGCATGCCGATGACGTGGTGCTCGGCTCCGAGGTGGGCGGCGATCTCCCGTGCCGCCCGCAACTCTCCCCCGCGGTGCCGCTGGCCGTAGTCGAACGACAGCAGGAGCAGGGTGTGGGTGGCGCGGTAGTGGGTGGCCAGGACCGTGGAGTCCAGGCCACCGGAGAAGACCACCACCGCCAACGGCTTCTCGTGCTCGCGCGGCGTCACGGGGTCCTCCCGGCGGGCGCGGGAGTCGGTTCCACCGCACGCGTCGGCCGGTCGGCGGGGCGGGGAAGCGGGCATCGGCTGCTCCTCAGGTCGGGTACGGGGTGTAGGGGTCGGCGCCGCGCCGGTAGAGCGGCCGCCCTGTCACGTAGGTGGTGCGCACACTGCGTTCGTCGCCCAGGACCATGAGGGCGAAGAGCATGTCGTGCACGTCGTGCGCGGTGTCCATGCGGCGCCGCAGGGCCGGGGTGGCACCCAGGTCCAGGACGGTGAAGTCGGCCTCGCAGCCCGGGGAGAAGCCGCCGATGACGCCCTGGAGGCCGAGCGCTTCGGCTCCGCCACGGGTGGCCAGGTACAGGCCGCGCAGGGCCGAGAGCGAGCGCCGCGGGCCGGTGGGGCGCTCGGCGGGAAAGCCGTTGCCCAGGACGGTCGCGGTGTAGGCGTCGTGCAGGGCGCGCAGCGGGGAGAAGCCGGTGCCCGCCCCGATGTCGGTGCCCAGGCCGACCGGGACGCCGTCGCCGCGCAGGCGGTGCAGGGGGAAGAAGCCGCTGCCAAGGTACAGGTTGGACGTCGGGCAGAAGGCGACGCCCGCGCCGCGTTCGCGCAGGAGTTCGCGGTCGAGGTCGGCTCCGCCGGCGGGGCGGTGGGGGCAGGAGGCGGGGGTGGTGGGGTAGTCCTCGCCGAGCCACACGCAGTGCGCCCACACGCTGCGGGGGCCGACGAGTCCGCAGCGGTCGAACACGTCCAGGTAGGAGCGGGCGTGCACGCCTCGGCCGCAGAGCAGGCCGAGCACGCGGTCGGCCTCGTACCGGTTCTCCATCAGGTGTCCCTGCGCCCACAGCGGCTCGCCCGCGGCCGCCGACTCCCGGTACAGGGCGCCGGCGGCCTCCAGCGCGGGCAGGGTGGAGGTCGCGGCGGTGCGCGGGCTGACGCAGTAGCCGATCCGGCTGGAGCCGTAGGGGTCGTGAGGGGCGCCCCTGCGGCCGTGGAAGCGCCGGGCGAGGTCCACCGTCGCCTCGTGCCCCTTCTCCCAGGTGGGGTCGAGGAGCGCGTCGGGCACCGGCCCGCCCGAGGAGGTGCCGCAGGCGTCCATCAGCTCCTTGCCCGCCACCACGCGCAGGTCCAGGGCGAGCGCCTCGGCGAAGAACGCCTCGGCGGCGTCGGGGTGGGTGGAGGTGGAGACCACGGCGGTGGTGGTGCCCGCGGCCAGGAGCATGCCCAGCAGGTCGCGCGCGGCGGCCGCGGCATAGGCGGGGTCGCGGAACCGCAGTTCGGCGGGGTAGACCCGCTGGGTCAGCCAGGGCAGCAACTGCGCGCCGGGGGTGCCCATCACGTCGATCTGCGCGGCGTGGACGTGGGTGTCGACGAACCCCGGCAGGATGAGGTCGCCGCGGTGGTCCTCGACCCTCTCGGGCGCACCGGGAACGCGCGGCCGGTCGTGCCAGCGCCCGGCGTGGACGACGCGGCCGTCCTCGACCACGAGGACGCCGTCCTCGTAGAGGTGGGTGTGCTCGGCGCCGTGTTCGGGGTCGTCGGGATCCCCGGTGAAGTGCAGGACGATACCCCGGTGGCTGACGCGCCCCGGTGCGCGGGCGGACCGGTCGGACA
Organism: Streptomonospora mangrovi; assembly: GCF_027604915.1. Classification (GTDB taxonomy): domain Bacteria; phylum Actinomycetota; class Actinomycetes; order Streptosporangiales; family Streptosporangiaceae; genus Streptomonospora; species Streptomonospora mangrovi. The sequence continues at coordinate 55,119 of NZ_JAJAQC010000009.1, read as the reverse complement.
TGTGCTCAGATCCCCTGCGGGTAGCGGAAGAGGCGGTCGGGATCGTAGGCGGCCTTGACGTGGCGCAGCCGGTCGAGGTGGTCGCCGTAGTAGGCGCGGGCCCAGTCGGGCCGGGCCGCGCTGATGTGGTTCTGGTAGGACTGGCCGCAGGCCCAGGGCGCCAACGCGCGCGCGAAGGAGTCGGCCCACGCGCGGGCGGCGAGCGCGTCGGCCAGGTCCGCACCGGCCGGGACCGCGGCGCGGTAACGGACGTCGAACAGGCAGGAGCGGTGCGACCACGCGGTGTCGGGGTCGTGTCCGTAGGCGCCGCCCATCAGGTCCAGCACGCAGTAGCGTTCCTGGCCCGCGGGGCGGTCGGCGCCGAGCCGGCCGAGGAGGTCCGCCACCGCGCGGGACGGCAGCGGGCGGGTGAGGAGGTCGTCGCGGTGGAAGGCGCGGGGCGGGGGGCCGGAGGAGCCCACGGCCAGGCCCTCCCACAGGAAGTCGATCGACTCGGGGTAGGTGGAGGAGCCGCGCGCGGTGCGGTGGGGTTCGTGTCCCACCGCCCCCACGAATTGGTCGAGGTACGCGGCGGACCCGTCCGCGCCGCCCAGCCACGCGCCGGTGACGGTGACCCGCGCCTGGGCCACGCGCAGGGCGGCCTGGGTGGACATGCAGTCGGGGAGGTCCGGTGCCCACCCCTGCCAGGCTTCCAGCACCGCGGCCGCGTGCCGCCACGGCCATTCGAGCAGGAAGCTGTGGACGGTCGGCGCGGTCCGGGTGCGGAAGGTGAACCGGGTGACCACCCCGAAGTTGCCCGCCCCGGCACCGCGCAGCGCCCACAGCAGGTCGGCGTGGGAGTCGGGGGTGCAGTCGAGCACCCGGCCGTCGGCCAGGACGATCCGGGCCGCGCGCACGTGGTCGAGGGTCAGCCCGTAGCGGCGGCCGACCGTCCCCATGCCGCCGCCGAGCGCCAGCCCCGCGATGCCCACTCCGGGGCAGGTGCCCAGGGGAAGCAGCCGACCGTGGTCCTGCAACACCCGGGCGACCGCTCCGCTGCGCGCCCCGGCGGCCACGCGGGCGGTCTCGCCCTCGACCTCGACGGCGTCCATCAGGGAGACGTCGACGACCAGGCCGGGGCCGGTGGAGTAGCCGGCGTAGCTGTGGCCGCCCGAACGCGGGCGCGGGGTGAGCCGGTGCCGCCGGGCGAAGGCGAGCGCGGCGCGCACGTCGTCGGTGCCGGCGCAGCGCACGACGGCGCTGGGCCGGACGAGCCGGAAGCGGGGGTCGGCCAGGCTTCGGGCGTCGTCGTAGTCGGGGTCGCCCGGCACCAGCACCCGCCCCGCGACGCTCGCGCGCAGTTCGTCCCACGCCGCGGAGTCCGGGGGCCGGGATACCGCTCCGATGACGTTCACCAGGAGTTCCTCTCCGAGGGGACCGGGAGGACCGTCGCGACCGCGGGGGCGGCCGCGGCGGTCAGGGGCGCGTGCCGCTGACGACGATGAAGGGGGCCGTGTCGGGGCCCAGGGGCCAGTTCTTGGAGTCGAGTGGTTCGGAGTGGGCCACGCCGCGCGCGTCGGCGAGCGTGGGGGTTTCGGCCCGTATGTCGGTGAAGCCGGCCTCGCCCAGGACCTCGGTGTAGACGTGGGCGGGCCAGTGGTAGTTGGCCAGTTCGAGGGTGGTGCCGTCGGGTGTGTGCAGGACGGAGGTCAGGGGCTCGCCCTCGGAGTAGGAGCGTCCGGGGTCGCCGAAGCGGCCCCTGCCCGCGCGCGCACCGGCGTTGGCGGGGTTCACGTCCAGGACGCAGAACCGCGCGCCGGGGCGCAGCACGCGGGCGGCCTCCCCCGCCAGTTCCACCAGCGCGGCGCGGGTGGGCAGGTTGACGAAGACGAAGGCGCTGTAGGCGGCGCGGGCGACGGAGCCGGGGAGGTCGAGGCGCTGGTCGGCCATCAGGCGGTACTCCACCCGGGGATGGGCGTAGTCGCGGCGGGCGATCTCCAGCATGGCGGGCGAGGGGTCGGCCGCCACGACCGGGCAGCCGAAGAGTTCGGCCGTGCGCCGGGCGACCGCGCCGTGGCCGCAGCCGACGTCGACCACCGGGGCGTCGTCGGCCACTCCGTTCAGCCCGAGGGCGCGGAAGACGAACGGAAAGCCCAGGGCCCAGCCCAGGGCGCGGTCGTAGGAGGCGTAGGCGGACGCCACCCGGGGGTCGCTCCACGATCCGGTGAGGGCCATGACCGTCCGATCTGTCGGGGTCCGGGCGCGGACCGCCCGGACCGTGGTGCGCTAGGCGCGGGTCCCTGTGACGACGATGAAAGGGGAGGCCGAGGGGTCCAGGGGCAGGCGGTGGGAGGCGAGCAGGTCGGGGTCGGCCACACCGGGCGCGTCGGCGAGGGTGGGCCGCTCGGTGCGCAGGTCGGTGAACCCGGCCCCGCCCAGGACCTCGGTGTAGACGCGGGCGGGCCAGTGGTAGGCGTTCAGGTGCAGTTCCGGACCTTCCTTGGGGCGCAGGACGGCGACGAGGGGCTCGCCCTCGGCGTAGACGCGCCCTGGAGTGCCGATGCGGCTCCGTGGAGTGGCCGTACCGGCACTCGCGGGATTCATGTCGAGGACGCAGAACCGCGCGCCGGGGCGCAGCACGCGGGCGGCCTCATCGGCCAGAGCACCGAGCGCGGCGCGCGTCGGCACGGCCGCGAAGACGAAGGCGCTGTAGGCGGCACGTGCGACGGAGCCGGGGAGGTCGAGGCGCTGGTCGGCCATCAACTGGTACTCCACCCGGGGATGGGCGTACTCGCGGCGGGCGATCTCCACCATGGCGGGCGAGGGGTCGGCCGCCACGACCGGGCAACCGAAGCGCTGGGCCACGTGAGCGGCCACCGCGCCGTGCCCGCACCCCAGGTCGACCACAGGGCCGTCGTCCGCCGCCGGATCGTCAAGCCCCAGGGAGCGGAAGAGGAAGGGGTATCCCAATAGCCAGTAGGCGGGCCGCTCCCACGACGCATACGCTCGCGCTATCCCGGGGTCGCCCCATGCGCCAATCGCTGACACAATTCAATCTCCTCGTTGCTTTCGGTGAAATGCTAGTTGATCGCTCGGCGCGATGGTACGGCTAGCGGCGATCATTTTCACACGGCACCGAATCTCCCCCGCCGAGATCCCCATATCCAGCAAAAGGAGAAGCAAGGACAAGTCCGCCCGAATAAACCTCTTATGAACCATTGATCCCGAATGACACCGCATCAAAAACCAAGAGTCTGAAAAATCCTGCGCAGGCTTGAATCCGCAGGCCAGACGTGGCACACACGGCATCAAACCAATGAAAACCCCCTGACACGGACGCGCTGGATGCACAAAACCGGCCGGTTTCCATGGTTTCCCCTACACGGAAAACACCCTTCCGACATCCAACAGATTGACACCGTGACGCCGGGAACCACCTGCATCCCGCCACCCGCCGCCCGAGCCATAGAAAGAACGCGAAGCGGCCAACCGGAGCGCCCAGCAGAGCGCGTCACAGAAGCATTTCTTCCGACACCCGAAGCACACGAGGCTGGAGCCGAAAAAACCGCCTCCAATATCCGGATGCTACTTTTCGGCTACCTGAAATCGCACACCAGCGCCCACCCAAAGCAAAGAACCCCCACCCCAAGGGGCACACCGAGGCTCTTACCACCTCCACGCACGCGGAGAGCACATCCCCGGCCCCCGGCCGGCCGTTGGGCTCGACGGTTCACCTCCACGTGCGTGGAGAGCACGGCTACTACGCCCGCATCGTCGCCGACAGGGCCGGTTCACCTCCACGTGCGTGGAGAGCACACGTATTGACTTGCGGGTTTAGCCGACCAGAATACCGTTCTGGCGCCGGGCGCGGGTGTTGCCGTGGCGGCCCGGGCGCCGCGACGGCAATGGCACTGGATACCTGGGCATAGGCGGCACTGCGCTGGGTGCGCGGTCCCGAGCACCGCGTGGGCGCCCCGACGGACTGCCCGAGCTGCCCGCGCGGGCGCCTCCCGCACGCGGCCAACCCGTTCTGGAACCGCTGCGGCAAGAGCACGATCTACCTGGGGTGTTGGTCCTTCGAGAACCTCATGGAGGGGATTTTTGACTTACAGGTCCAGAATTGCTTAGGATTGGGACATGGCAAGACCGAAGGAGTTCGATCCGGAGATCGCCGTCGACCGGGCGATGGAGGTGTTCTGGAGGAAGGGGTACGCCGCCACCACCCCCCAGGACCTGGTGGACGCGCTCGGCATCGGAAAGGGCAGCCTGTACAACGCGTTCGGCAGCAAGCAAGCACTCTTCCTGCGAGCACTGCGTCGGTACCGGGACAGCCAGACCGAGGCACTGGTCGAGACACTGGAGCAGCCGGGCCCCGTGAAGCAGCGGCTGCGCGTGGCACTCACAGCGCTGGCCGAGATGGACCTGGCCGACCCGGATCACCGTGGCTGCCTGGCAGTGAACACCGCGGCCGAACGGGCCGGCATCGACCAGGAGGCAGCCGAGGTGCTGCGCCGGATGCTCGACCGCACCGAGGAGGCATTCCAGGCCCTGGTGGCGGAGGGGCAGCGGGCGGGAGAGATTGACCCGGGGCGGGACCCCGTCGCACTCGGGAGCATGCTGATGAACACCGTCGTGGGGATGCGCCTGGTGTCCCGCATCGCCCAGGGGCCGGACCGACTCGCCCGGGTGATCGACGCGACGGTCGACTCCCTCTGATCCAACCCCCTGGCACCGCCGGGGTCTGCATGCCGCAATTTTGTACCTGAAGTTCAAGAATTGGAGTAGAGCATGGGCAAGTACACGGGCAAGAACGTCGTCATCACGGGCGGCAGCAGCGGCTTCGGCCTGGCCGCCGCCAAGCTCCTGGCACACGAGGGCGCCCGGGTGCTGATCACCGGCCGGGACCAGACCGCCCTGAATGCCGCCCGCGAGCACCTCGGTGCCGACCACCTCGCGGTGCGCAGCGACGCCTCCTCACTGGTCGACATCGAGGCGCTGGCCGACCGGGTCAAGGCCGAGTTCGGCACCGTCCACGCCCTTTTCGCCAACGCGGGCGTCAACGGCTTCGCGCCGTTCGAGGAGACTGGCGAGGAGCTCTTCGATCAACTGCTGAAGGTCAACGCCAAAGGCCCCTACTTCACGGTACAGAAGCTCGTTCCGCTGCTGGCCGATGGGGCAGGAGTGGTACTCACCACCTCGGTCGCCAACGTGCTGGGCATCCCCGCGCTGAGCGCATACGGGGCAAGCAAGGCCGCGCTGCGCTCGATGACCCGCAGCCTGGCCCGGGAACTGCTGCCGCGCGGGATCCGCGTCAACGCGGTGAGCCCCGGCCCGATCGATTCCGGAATCCTGGAGAAGTCGATGCCGAAGGAGGCCGCCGAGCAGACCAAGGCACAGATGGCCGCCGAGAACCCGATGCGGCGGATGGGCACCCCGGAGGAGGTGGCCCGGACGATGGCCTTCCTCGCCTTCGAGGCCACCTTCACCACTGGCGCAGAACTCCCCGTTGACGGCGGCGGCTCCCAACTCTGATCCGGACCCCGCCCACATGGGCGCCCCCCTGCACTGCACGGGGGGCGCCCGTGGCAGATCGCTCTGCCCTACTTCTTCGCCACAAACCGGATAATCACCGGTGGCCGCACCCGTGCCGCTGCGCGCCGCCGAACGCGCCTTCGACGCCTTGGCCGACCGGCTGTGGCTGGAACCCCGTGCCCCCAAGCGGCCTGAGGAGTCCGAGCTGGTTCCGCCCGTGGCCATGGACGTGCGCCAGGCGCGGGCGTGGCTGCTGCAACCCGAGGTCGACCACCGCAAGGCCGACCGGTTGTGGCGGCTGGTCATCGCCCGTGCCCGCGCCGAGGAGGCGTGGGATGGACCGTGCCTCGGGTGGCGCGAGCGAAGGATGGTCGGGCGCGGGGCGGGGCAGTCACGCCTGATCCGGCCTGCGGAGTGGCTCGCTGTCGAAGCTGGCTGCCAGGGTCGCCGGTGCTGCGGTGCGGCGGGGCCAGGTCCAGGAGGAGCGCAGGATGAAGGCCAGGAGCAGCACCTCGAGTCCGATGGAGAGGCCGTAGAAGTAGGAGTAGGTCCAAGACTCTCCTACCGCGTTGAACATCGAGACGGGGATGTAGAGCGTTGCGACGACGAGGTTGAGGGTGCGGTTGACACGGGCGGGCAGTGTCGCGGAGAGCAGGATCATGAGGATCGGGATGGCCATGAGCGTGAGCGCGATGGCGACGAAGGTTGGACCGGTGTCGAACTCGTGGACGATGCCGGCCAGGAGGTCGTCGAGGAAGCCGGGCTTGTACAGAGCGAGGTAGTCGACGTAGATGTAGAGGAACATGAAGCTGGTCCATGCTGCCGCGAGTTTGGCCTGCACGGGCAGGCGCAGATCTTCCAGCGTGCTCTGGGACGGCGGATTCTCTGGTGCGGTGTGGGATTGAGGCGTTCTCATCACAATGCTCCCTGGCCTGATTGTGTGGGTGCTTTCACCTTCACGGATGCCGGCGGCGGGCACATCAGCCGCGGAGCCTGGTTCGACCTGGCCGTTGGCACAGCCGGGCTCTTGTACCTTCGGCGGATACACCGAGCGCGCGGGCTGCCTAGGCTGATCAGATGGCCACCAACGCGCTCCGCTCGCTATGGGCCGAACCTCGACCCACAAGTGCCCCGGACCTTGGGCCGCGGGACTGGGCCTTGGTCGCAGTAGTGATCTGCTGGTCGGTGGTGGAAGTGGTGCTTCGCCAGGACCTGGCGCCACGCCCGCTGCTGGTACTCGCGGTGCTCGCGGTCCTCGGCCCCCTGCTGTGGCGACGTACGCACCCGCTCGTCGCGGTTGTGGTCTCCGTCGGCACGTTGACGATCGTCGACATCGTCAGAATCCTCACCGAATCGCAAGGCGCCCTGCTGAACAGCAGCATTGCGGTGCTGATCCTGGTCTACGCCCTGTTCCGGTGGGGCTCCGGTCGGGAAGCCGGCAGCGGCCTCGGCGTCATCCTGCTCTGGCCGGCTGTCATCACCACCCTCGGTGCCGACCCCACCAGCCTGGCGGAGGTGGCCGCGGGATACGCGTTCTTCCTGTTCGCCGCCGCGCTCGGCGCCGCGATCCGCTATCGCACGAAGATCCGGATCCGCGACATCGACCAAGCCAAGGCCCGCGAACGCGAACAGCTCGCTCGTGAACTCCACGACACCGTCGCCCACCACGTCTCGGGCATCGCCATCCAGGCCCAAGCGGGACGTGCCATCGCGGCCTCCCACCCCGAGCGTGCCGTCGAGGCCCTGGCCGTCATCGAGGACGCAGCGACCCGCACCCTCACCGAGCTGCGCGCCATCGTCGGCGTGCTCCGTGCCACACAGGACACCGAGTTCGCGCCGCAGCCCGGCGTGGCCGAGGTCGAGCGGCTCGCCACCGACAGCCGGACGCGTCCCTGCGTCGAGGTGACGCTATTCGGCGAGTTCGACGACCTCAGCCCGGCGGTCGGGGCCGCGATCTACCGCCTAGCCCAGGAGTCCATCACCAACGCTCGACGGCACGCCCGTCACGCGACCCAGGTCACCGTCGCCGTCACAGGCAACGCCGACCAGGTACGGCTGACCATCGACGACGACGGCTCCGCCGCTGGCGGCCGCGCCCCAGCGGGCTACGGCCTGGTGGGCATGCGGGAACGCGTCTCACTGCTCGGCGGCACCTTCCACGCAGGCCCCGCCGCCGAGCGGGGCTGGCGGGTAGAGGCGGTCCTGCCTCGAACCGGGACAGCACGATGAGCATCAGGGTCCTCGTCGCCGACGACCAGCCCATCGTGCGCACCGGGCTGACCATGCTGCTCGACGCCCAACCCGACATCGAAGTGGTCGGCGCGGCCGCCGACGGGCGCGAGGCAGTCCGCCTGGCGCTCCGGCTGCGCCCCGACGTCGGCCTGTTCGACATCCGGATGCCGCTGATGGACGGTATCGAAGCCACCCGACGCCTCGCCGGCCCCGACGTCACCGATCCCCTGCCGATCGTGGTCATCACCACCTTCGACCTCGACGAGTATGTCCACGGGGCGCTCAAAGCCGGCGCCCGCGGGTTCCTGCTCAAGGACGCCGGACCCGCCCTGCTGACCCAGGCCATCCACGCCGCCGCCGACGGAGACGCACTCATCGCACCCAGCGTGACTGTCCGACTGCTCGCAGCGTTCGCCCACGCACAGACCCCACCACCGAGGCAGCCGGTAGAACCGCTCACCGCCCGCGAGGAGGAAGTCCTCGTGCCTGTAGCGCAAGGCCGCACCAACAATGAGATCGCCGGCGAGCTCCATATCACCCCAAGCACCGTCAAAGCCCACCTCGCCAGCCTCATGCGAAAGCTCGGCGCCCGAAACCGCGTCGAGGTCGCCATGTGGGCGCACGAGACCGGCCGCATCTGACGCCGCAAAGGCTCCCGCCTCCGTTTGCCAGCGCTGCTTGGGAAGCGTGCTGCCCTCCGCGGGTTTCGCCAGGTGATCACCAGCGACAGCACAGCGATGGCCGCCGCGATCCAGGCGAGCACCAGAGTGATCGTCGCGCCGGTTCTCCTCACGGGGAAGCAGCTACAGGCTTCCGTTCGATTTCGGTGCCGTGGCCGGTGTCGAGCGCGGTCTTCATACCGACGCGCAGAGACTTCAACTCGTCGGTGGTGGGGGTGATGGTGTGGGTGACGGCGGTGGCGATTTCGGCCATCGGAACTCCTTGGTGGACATGCCCTGGCCGGGCCGGTCCATGGCCTCGGAGGAATGGCCCGCGCCAGGGGTTTTGGGTGGCCGAATGCGGCCAGGGCGCCTGACCTTGGGGAATGCCGAAGTCCGGAGGCGGCCAATCGAGACATCCCACTACTAGACGCGCACGAGGGAATACTCATTGTGAAGAGCCCCTTTGGACCAGGAGAGAACGTGCGGAAATCCACGAAGGCACTGCTGGCAGCGGCGATCATCAGCGGAACCATGGCAGCGGCGACCGTCCCGGCGACGGCGGCTTCAGTCATCCCGCCGGATTGCGTTGTGCTCGCTTACCCGACGAGGGCCGAAACCAATTGCCTCGAACGGGCGCACAGGGCTGCGGTGCAGTGTTCTGACGGGAACTGGTACTTCGGGGGTTGGGCACAGCCGGAAAGCATTTCCAAGGCTTGGTGTGCCTCTGGCCAGATCGCAAAAGACCACAGCATTGACGTGCGTGACTGACGCCCGTTGCGGCGGTGGGCCGCCCGGGTTTCCACGCCGGGCGGCCCATAGGCCCCGCTCAACCGCCTCCCCCGAACTAAAAGCCGGGGTCCCGGTCGGCTCAACGCACCACCCAACGAGTGCAGAGCCTGGCCAGGACGATGGGGTGGCCGGCAGGGGATGGTCGCTTCAGCGGGAGGGCTGGGGCTGCCAGACACCACGAAGGTACGGTGAGCGTTACGCGAACCGGGCCTGAGGTGCTTCTGGGCGCAATGAACCGCGCAAGATCGTTCTGCGCGGTGAATGTACCCGGGTTGGGGTGCGCCGCATCTGCCTCTCGCGCCTCGCTTCGGCGGCGAACACGTCGCCGAGCCAAAACCGGTATGGGCCTGTGGCAGGGATGGGGGTGAGGACCCCTGCGGTAACCCACCGGTAGACGGTGACGGGGCGCATGCCGACTTGGGCGGCGGCCTCGGCGACGATCACCTGCACGTCGCCAGTCACCGGCGCCCATCGAACGACACCACAAACGCCACCAGGGTCACGGGCAGCAGGATGCCGACGGTAGCGCCGTACCGGACGTCCCTCGCCTACACCCAGGCAAGCCGACCATCGCGATGGCCAGGACGAAGGTGACCCACCTCAGCGGCCCCGGCGGACCGCAAGCCGACGGAGTGGCGCCGGACAGGACGTCGACGGCGCGGGTGCGGGTGGTCTCGTTGGCGTTGCGCGACTCACCTCCACGTGCGTGGAGAGGACGCGCTTGCGGGTATCGCCGACCTCGGCGACCGCGGTTCACCTCCACGTGCGTGGAGAGGACGATACCGACTGGCCGTGCCCCACCATCCGCGCCGGTTCACCTCCACGTGCGTGGAGAGGACGCGCGGCCAGGGGGCGATGGGGGCGGCGGATTCGGTTCACCTCCACGTGCGTGGAGAGGACCGGAACTCCACGCGGCGGGCGGCGTCGGCGAGGTGGTTCACCTCCACGTGCGTGGAGAGGACCCCGGGGCACGATCACCGGTGTGCCGGTGGTGCGGTTCACCTCCACGTGCGTGGAGAGGACCCCCACCGAAGTGGGGCGGGGCGTTTTTCGTGCGGTTCACCTCCACGTGCGTGGAGAGGACTAAACCAGGTGATTGCGTCGGCCGACGCATGGCGGTTCACCTCCACGTGCGTGGAGAGGACGCCGTCGTGCTGGCCTGCGCCGGCGCATTGGGCGGTTCACCTCCACGTGCGTGGAGAGGACGCCGTCGTGCTGGCCTGCGCCGGCGCATTGGGCGGTTCACCTCCACGTGCGTGGAGAGGACGACCCCGACATGCCCACCCCGAAGTGGGACGCCGGTTCACCTCCACGTGCGTGGAGAGGACCGCTCCAGGCTCTTGGTGAGGTCGGCGCGGAACGGTTCACCTCCACGTGCGTGGAGAGGACACGGCATCGCGCTGGTGTCCGCCGGGCGCACCCGGTTCACCTCCACGTGCGTGGAGAGGACGGGAGCCGGAGCGCGTCCGCCACCTCCGGTACCGGTTCACCTCCACGTGCGTGGAGAGGACCAGCATCATGCGTGTGAGAATGCGCCGTGCCGCGGTTCACCTCCACGTGCGTGGAGAGGACGGACTGGAATTGCATGACCGCGTTCGCGGTTTCGGTTCACCTCCACGTGCGTGGAGAGGACGGAGGTGAGCACGGGGATGAGGTAGACCTCCCCGGTTCACCTCCACGTGCGTGGAGAGGACGCGCAGTGGACCCGCCACAGGCTCTCGTTCTTCGGTTCACCTCCACGTGCGTGGAGAGGACCCCCGGCGGTCAAGGCCGCCGGGGGCTCTCGTCTGGTTCACCTCCACGTGCGTGGAGAGGACTCGTCCCACTGCTCGTCGGGGTTGGCCATGTGCGGTTCACCTCCACGTGCGTGGAGAGGACCAAGCTCTGGCCGGAAGTTGCGGTTGTGAGTGCGGTTCACCTCCACGTGCGTGGAGAGGACCCACCGGGCGACGTTTACCTGACGGCGCACATCGGTTCACCTCCACGTGCGTGGAGAGGACCCCACCCCAGTCCATGAAAAAGGCCCCCACCGTGGTTCACCTCCACGTGCGTGGAGAGGACTGGCTCAGCTACTCAGGTTGGTTGTCGGCGGTCGGTTCACCTCCACGTGCGTGGAGAGGACGGTGACCCGCTCGCACACGTGCCGACGTTCGACGGTTCACCTCCACGTGCGTGGAGAGGACAGCCACTCGAACGGCATGCCGATCTGCTGGAGCGGTTCACCTCCACGTGCGTGGAGAGGACCTCCACGGGAGCCTCCAGACGCTCGTAGGGGGCGGTTCACCTCCACGTGCGTGGAGAGGACACCGCCGTCCGGACCGCCTTCAGCAGCCCCGACGGTTCACCTCCACGTGCGTGGAGAGGACCGCATCATGCCCGCCCTGGTTTTCGCCATCGTCGGTTCACCTCCACGTGCGTGGAGAGGACGCTCGCGCGCGGCCGCATCTACGGGCTGCTCTCGGTTCACCTCCACGTGCGTGGAGAGGACGCATCGGCTGGTGGGACCGCGAGACCGCCAAGCGGTTCACCTCCACGTGCGTGGAGAGGACACGGGGGCGGTGTGGTCACTCATCGATGGCTCCGGTTCACCTCCACGTGCGTGGAGAGGACGGACTCCATTCCTAGAAACCGACGGTGCGCGCCGGTTCACCTCCACGTGCGTGGAGAGGACGTAGTCCTCCGCGCGGCCACAGGGGACCGTGACGGTTCACCTCCACGTGCGTGGAGAGGACCACCAGGTCCTCAGCGGCGCCCGCGAAGCTGGCGGTTCACCTCCACGTGCGTGGAGAGGACACTTCCTGAACTGGGATTTTAGGCGACTAGAATACCGTTCTGATTACTTACTGTTAAGTAATCCGTTCGGATTGTTCTATCCGGTCGGTCGCGAACGCGGACCCGCAGTGTCATGACTCCGGCTGATCGCCGTTTTCCCCTTCGAATGCGATCAACTGCAAGCCCTCGAAGTCGAGGATGCGGCGCCGGCTCTCGCCGGCCGTTTTGATCGTGTAGCGCTGCTCGTTGTCGGCCGGGTGCACGCACACCGCCGCTCCCTCCCCCACCGACGCGCTGACCGCGTCCCAGAGGCGGTCGCGGACCTTGGCCGACACAGTGCCCACATACAGACCGGCCGCCGGTTCGGTCAGCCAGCGTGTCAAGGCCCCGCGGACGTGGTCGGGGACGGCGGTGGTGGAGATGACGACCAGGTTGGGCATCGCGTCCGCCTACCAGTCCGGCTCGGTGGCGTGGTTGACCCCGGCCGCCACTTCCCCCAGGTCGGGATCCCACAGGTGGACGAGTTCGGGGTTCTCCGCGCCCTCATCCGCCTCCACCTCCAACTCGGGCGCCAGCAGGCGCTGGATGTCGGCGACGATCGTGGGCATCAGCCGGTAGAGCCGGAACTGCTCACGCAGCCGCCACCGCGCGTCCCGCTCCGGGCGCGCTGACTTGTGCAGCGCGAAGGCCAGCGGCACCGTGTGCTCGGCCTTGTAGAGGTCGGCGACGTCGTAGACGAAGGCGTGCTGCTTTCCGCTGTGCACGAACCCCAGCGCCGGCGAGCATCCCAGCGCCAGGATCGCGGCGTGGACGACGCCGTACAGTGCCGTGTTCGCGGCCGAAAGCGCCTGGTTGACGGGATTCTGCTCGTCCCAGTTGTGGGGGTCGTAGTTGCGTTTGAACCCGCGCAGCCGGTGCCGTTCGGCCAGCATCTGGTACAACACCTTCATGCGCTGGCCCTCCAACCCGCGCAACTGCGCCAGCGTGGTGCCCGGAGGCACCTCGGTGGCGAACCGCAGCGCGTACATGCGTGTCGCCACGGCCAGGCGGGCGGTGTCGTCGGCCCAGGCGCGGGCCTGGCGCTCCAGCCAGTGGGTGGTGAGTTCGCTGGACTGGGCCGCCGCATACAGCCGCACCCCGCCCGCGCCGGTCCACAGCACGGTGGCGCCGTGGCGGGCCATGGTCGCCATGGCCGGCTGGGTGGCCGAGGTTCCGGTGCCCATGAGGACGCACGACAGCGCGGCCACCGGGATGTGGACGCGGTCAACTGTGCCGTCGGCCTTGACGACCTGGGCGCACACGCCGGTGTCGTCCTGGACCACGCGCACGTTCTCCAGGTACAGGAATGACAGCGAGTCGGCGATGCGCGGCAGCATCGCCAGCGTTGGCGCCGACAGGGCGCGGCGGGCGCTGGTGTAGTAGCCCGCCATCAGGGGGTGCCCCCCGCCGTGCGGTCAAGGCCCAGGCTGAGCAGGCCGCAGCCGTAGGACTTGGCGCGCCCGATGCCCTCGATGACGGCGCCGCGCAGCGCCTGGGGGTCGGTGACCACTCCGGTGCCCTCGAAACGGGTGGCGGCGTGGCGCACCGCGCCGACGCGGATGTCGGCCAGGCGGGTCTGGTCGACGCTGAGGGGGTGCAGGCCGAGGCCGGTGGCGCGCTCAAGCCACCACAGTTCGCCGCGCTGCCCGAAGACCACGGTGAGTTTGCCCTTGCGGGCGGGGTTGTCGGTGGAGTTGCCCACGCGCTGGGTGGGGTTGGCGGTGATGCGGTAGCGCACCCGCGCCCCGGCGGTCAGGGCGTCCAGCAGCGGGGTCAGCTCGCGGACGGCCACCGAGGCGGCCAGCCCGCCAGTGAGCCGGTCGGTGCGGGGCTCCAGGGTGGTCTGGGCGAGGATGTGGACGCCACTGGGGCCGGTCTCCAGGCGGTAGAGCAGGCCGGCGGCCTGGCGGGGGTGCTCGCCCAGGTCGTCGGGGGCCAGCCGCATCAGTTCGCGGTGGAGCAGGTTGGCGTCGCCGACCAGGGCGTGCACGCCCGGGTGGCGGTGGTTGAGCGCGATGCGGGTGAGCCATGCCTTCATCGGTGTGCCTCGTGCAGGTATTTCGCCAGGGCGCGGCGGAAGTCGTCGGGGCGGAAGTGGCAGTCCTCGGCGGCCACGGCGACGGTGGTCTCGCTGACCGAGCGCAGACCGTAGCGGCGGTCGTGGCGCGTGAACACCGTGGGGTTGTCGTAGAGCTCGCTGATCTGGCGGGCGTCGTCATGGGCGCCGTCGCTGATGAGGGGCAGGTCGAGGTGGTCGGCGCCGCGGGGGGCGGCGCGGGCCACGGGCACCCGGGCCAGCTCGGCGACGGGGTCGGCCACCAGCGCCTCCAGCAGCAGCGGCTGCTCGGGCACGCAGGAGCGCCGCCCCAGGTAGGGCTGCCAGTGCGGGGCGCGCAGGGCCGCGCGGGCGCGCTCGATGGTCTCCTCCGGTCCGGTGACGGCAACGGTGAAGACGGCGTCGGCCAGGTAGTGGCGGCGGGTGACGATGGTGGCGGTGGCCGCGCTCTGCCGCTTGCCCTCGGCTGTGAGCACCGTGCGGGTGCGCGGGTAGCCGCCGCCCACGGTGTGGAAGTCGACCGTGCGCACGCCGGGGCGGTCCACCCGCACTGTGAAGGCGAGCTGGTGCAGGCCGCCCAGGTCCTGGCCGCGGGCGATGCCGTGCGCGGCGGCCAGCATGCCCAGCAGCCCCGACCGGGTGGGGTGGGGGGCGGTGTCGCGCTCGCCGAAGGCGCTGTGCTCCCCCCAGCTCTGCAAGGGGGCGGCCAGGCGCAGCAGCAGCCCGCTCACGCCGCGGCCCGGGGGTAGGCGGCCTCCACGGCGTCGGCGACCAGGCGGTCGAAGGAGGGGTGCTTGGCGCCGAGATGGTCGGCCTTGGCGAGGGTGGCGGTGTGCCCGGCCCACAGCCGGTGGTCGGCGCCCAGCAGGGTGGTGAGTTCGGCGGCGTAGGAGTCCAGGCGCCCCTGGGAGGGGGCGAGGTGGCCCTCGGTGGCGCCCACGGGCGCCTCGAAGGCGGCGGCCAGGGAGACCGGCCGGTCGTCGCGGACGGCGATGTGGACGAGGTCGGGCAGGGTGGCCGGTGCGGTGGAGGTGGTCTTGCCGGTGGGCAGGGTGAGGATGAACGCGTGCAGGAACGCGGTGACCAGGTCGCGGGCGGTGGTGGTGTCGGCGCCGAGGTTGGCGGCCAGCCCGCGCAGGTCGACGTTGGCGTAGCGGTAGAAGGTGCCGGCGCTGAACATGGCGGTGTTGATGTGGCCGCTGCCGGGGATGCTCAGTTGCTCCTCCACGTCGTCCACGGCGGCGAAGAAGTCGTACTCGATGCTGGTGGCGTGGGTGGTGAAGGCGTGGGCGAACTGCACCGCGCCGTCGACGTTGGCGCCGGGGAGTTCGGCGAGCATGCGCCCGAACAGGTTGATGGCGGCGCTGCGCCGCCCCAGCACCTCGGCGATCTCTTCTGAGGGCAGGACGCCCTTGCGCTTGGCCTCGGGCTTGGCCTCCTCGGCGACCACGGCCTCGCGGTGGGCCTCGGCGATGGCGGTCAGGTTTTCCAGGCCGGCCTCGGGCAGGTACAGCAGGACCGAGGTGGTCAGCACCTCGGTGTCGCGCTCGTCCTTGCTGCGCTCCAGCTTGATGCCGTTGCCGGCCGAGCGGGCGACCTGGCGCCCGGCGGCCTCGGCCTCCTCCTGGGGCCACCCCCGCGCCTGGAGGCGTTCGGCCACACCGCGCACCACGCGGCGGGTGCGCACGGCCGGGTCACCCACGGCCTCCTCCACGCTGCGGCGGATCACGCGCTTCCAGCTCTGGCTGGAGATGCGGGTGCGTTCGGCCCCGCCGAAGACCACGGTCTTGGGTGCGCCCTGGTCGTCGCGGTTGAGGTTGGAGTAGGGGACGGTTTGCAGCGCGTGGATGTCGATGTACCGGGGGTCGCTCATGGGGTTTCGTCCGTTCGGTCGGTCTGGGCGTTCTTCTTGCGCTGGGCCTCGAGGAGGTGGCGGGTGCGGTGGTAGCCCTGGAGCCAGTTCTTGACGACGCGGTCGTGGTCGCGCTGCCAGTCGGCCAGGTCGCAGGCGAGCTGCACCCAGTCCACGCGCAGGTTCTGGTTGCGCAGGTAGGCGATCAGGCGCGGGAGTTGGCGGTGGGCGCCGTGCAGGTTCTGCCGGCACAGCAGGTGCAGGCGTTCCTTGGCGGCCTTGTCGCCTACGGCTTTGCGTTCGACGGCGTGGGCGAGGGTGACCCCGAGGTTGCCGGTGAAAGGGGAGCCGGGTTCGCCCGGCACGGTGGTGGCGTCGACATCGCCCGGTCCGCGGCCCAGGTCGTTGGCGCGGGCGGTGGGCGGCTGGTCGGCGATGAGGGCCGCCACGGCGAGGAACGCGCGCTCGGTGGCCTCGTCGCGCTTGGCCGGCAGGTGCTTCTCGACGTGGGCGTAGGCGTCCCAGCAGCGGGGATCGGCGGGGTCCATGCCCACGGCGCGGCGGACCTGGGCCCGGTCTCCGGGCTTGTCCAGGAGGTCGCGGATCGCGGAGACGAGGGCGCCGGCGCGTGTGCGCACGTCCTCGCGGGTGGCCGAGGGAGGGCTCATGGGCTCTTCCTTCACTGGTCGGGGCGGTCGTCTTCGCGCCGCCAGCCGAGCAGGACGAGCGTGCGCGCCCGTTCGATGGCCTCGACGTGGCGGGGGTCGCGGGTGTAGGCGTCGGTGGCCTGGGCGTAGGCCGCCAGGGCGGTGCGGATGAACAGGTTGCGCGGGTGGGCCGGGGGCTGCTCGGCGCGGGCGGCCTCCCAGAAGCGGCGTTCGGCCTGGCTCCAGTAGCGGGCCAGGCCGGTGGCCAGCCACGGCACCGGGGCGTCCGAACTCTTGACGATGTCGCGCCAGGCGCGGGTGAGGGCCTTCCTCAGGTTGGCGCCGACCTCTTCGGCGTTGGAGACCAGCGCGCCGATGCGGGTGAACCGGTCGTGTTGGCGCTCCTTGAGGAAGCAGAGGACACGGGGGGTGGCGGCCGCGACGTACTGGCGGTCGCGGGCCTGGCCCTCCTGGTCGAAGCCCAGGGCGCGCACCCGGATGCGGTCGAGGCGTTCGCCGAAGGCGGTGCTTTCGGCGAGTTCGGCGAGGTTGTCGATGACGACGGGGCGGCGCTCGCCGTTGTGTCCGGGTTTCTCGCGCAGCATCGCGTCGACGTCGCGCCAGATGGCGCGGTCGGCGTCGGCGCGGCGGGCGTAGCGGTCGCCCTTCTTGCTGTGCTGGTAGATGAGGTAGGGGTCCTCGGCGGGGGCGTGGGGCTGGCGCCAGGCCCAGGTGATGCGGGCGTCGATCACCTCGCTGCCGTCGGCCGAGGGGGTGAGGAGGAGGGCGTGGCGGAACCGCCCGCACAGCAGGCGCATCAGGCCCGTGGGCGCCTCGGGCAGGCCCAGGGGGTCGGGCAGGTCGGTGCGCTCCCAGGGGGCGGGGCCGCCGGGGCCGTCGTCGCAGACGGGCACGCCCAGCAGCAGCGTCTCCAGGAGGGTGTCGCCCATCGGGTGGTAGGAGATGGTGCTGCGCAGCGGGCCGGCGGTGGTGTTGCGGGCCGAGGTGTCGCCGACCACGCGGGGTGTGCTCATGCCCGAGGGGCCGTAGTACAACCAGGCGATGAGGTGCCAGGCGGCTTCGGCGGCGGGCACCGGGCGCGGCCGGGCGTCGCTGTCGTGGGACAGCCACATCTGGGTGTTGCCGGCCACGCGCCCCCACACCAGCTTGTTGACACCGGAGGTGACCGGGGCGCCCTTGCTGTCGCGGCACTCCTCGACCAGGCGGGGGTCCTGGAGGAACGGGCGGCGGGCGTCGAACAGGTCGAAGCAGCGGTGGGTGGCGGCGAAGTAGGCGGCGACGGCGTCGGCGGGCAAGGCCCCGGTCTCCAGCAGTTCCTCGCGCGCGTCGTGGAAGTCGTCGTGGTCGGCGATGTCGATCAGGCCGGTGATCTGCGCGGTCATGGCGTACAGCAGGCGCATCAGCCCGGACTCGGCCGGAGGCAGCGGCAGGTCGATGCCGGCGATCTCGTGGGCGCGCGAGAACAACTCGGCCAGCCCCACGGCCCGGGGGCGCTGGTCGGCGGCGGACTCGGCATGCCAGCGCACGGGGATCCACGGCTGGGACACCAGGTCGAAGGCGGGAGGAGGCATAAGCGGTCTCCGGAAGGGGAGGTGGTGGCGCCGGGCGGGGCCGACGGGACAAGCGTGGCGCACGAGGGGTACGCATGTACGGAAAACGGGGCAGGTTGGCTGGATGCGGCCGATGCGTTGATCGCCTGCGATTTCGGTAAACCGGTGTCGAGCCGCAGGCGTCCTCCTCGATCTGGGTGATGGCGCCGCACGGCGAACTGCCGTGGTGCGCCTCAGCGTCTGCGGATCAAAAGTCCCTCTTCTGGATCGAGGGTGAAGAGCCGGTCGCCGATGGCCGGCCCCCGGACACCGCCGTCGGCACCGGCCGTGTGCGGCAGCAGCACCAGGCGGCCCAGCAGCGGGTCGGTGCTCCACTCCTCGGGCGGGTCGAGGGCCGGGGAACGGTCGGTGAGCAGGCTCCCCCGCACGGGAACCGTGTGGTGCATGACGGCGGCGCGCTGGTCGCGGGTCAGCCGCCCCTCTCCGGTGGGCCGGGGCAACTCCTCGCCGTCGAAGCCGCCCAGCCGGTAGGTGCCCTCGGCATCGACGAAGCACGGCAGCACGCGCTGGGAGTCGGCGTCGAAGCGGGTCCCGGCAACGTCCTCCGACAGGTCCCGCGCGGTCAGCCTGTGGAGGCGCTTCAGCTTCTCGGGGGTGTCGATGGCGGCGAGGTTCGCGGACTGCCGCTTGACCATGACGGCCGCGAGACTTTCCAACTCCGCCGTCTCATACCCCTCCAGGAGCGGGTCTGCTGCCCCGAGCCGCTCGCCCGGGTTGGCGGCGTCGACCAGGCCCTGCACGTCGTCGGGGATGACGATCGGCTCCTGCCCGCGCCGCTCCAGCAGGCGTTGCGCGCGGACCAGCGCCGCGTGCGGGTAGACGTAGCGCCACACCTGGGGGACGCGCGGCGTGTCGCCGCCGGGTGCCGTCAGCACGACCATCCGCGGCGTCCGCGCCCAGGCGGGGCGCGCGGCGTCGTTGACGGGATGCCGGTGGCCGCGCCCGGCGCGCTGGAGCAGTAGTTCAAACGGCGCCAGATCCGTGATTATCAGGTCGAAGTCAACGTCCAGGCTCTGCTCGATGACCTGCGTGGCCACCAGCACCGAAGGGGTCGAGCGGTCCCCTCCCTTGCCGTAGGCGGCGATGACCTCCTCGGTGATGCGCTCGCGCTGGCGAGCGGGGAAGCGCGAGTGCAGCAGGCGCAGCTCCGGCGCGGGCCGGCCGTGTGCGCGCTCCTGGGCGAACCAGTCGCGCAGCGCCCGGTAGGTGGCCTGGGCGTGGTCGACCGTGGTGCAGATGACCGCCGCGCACCCGCCGTGGGAGAGCAGGGCAGCGAGTTCGGCCTGGAGACGCGGCATGCGGTCGACCTCGCCACCCTTGGCGATGGCGACCGGGGCCAGGGTGACGGCCAGGGACCGCCGCTCGCGATCAGCCACGGGAACCGAGGTGGTGACTGAGGCGGCCATGTCCCGCTGGACGTAGGCCCAACCCGGGTAGGGCAGTTCCAGTTCGGAGGCGCGGCCGAGGGCGTCGGCGCCGCCGCCGAGGTAGGCCGCGCACAACTCGCGCGCGACGTGGCGGGGCAGGGTCGCCGAGAGGAGCACGACGGGCGCGCCCAACCGGCCCAGCCAGCGCAGCAGGACGCACAGGAGGTCGCGCATGTAGGGATCGAAGGCGTGCACCTCGTCGATCACCACGGTCTTCTGGGCCAGGGCCGACATGCGCACGGTGTTGTGGCGCAGCGGAAGGACGGCCAGGAGCGCCTGGTCGACGGTGCCCACGGCCGCCTGCGCGAGCAGGCCCCGCTTGGCGCCGCGCAGCCACTCCGTCGCCGCCACGCGGGCGGCGAGGTCGTGGCTGGCGATGTCGTCGGTGCTCTCGCCGCCGGTGCCCGTGGACCCGTCGAGCAGGGTGTAGACCGGGCTGAGCCACGCCATGGAGTGCAGGAGGGTGAGCGGGGCGGGGTGGTCGCTGCGGCGGGCCAGGTAGTCGGCGAAGCGCGAGTACATCTGGTCGGCGGTGGCCGTGGTCGGAAGCGCGACGAACGTGCCCGAGGTACCGGCGGCCTCGCCCATGACGCGCGCGGCGTGGAAGGCGGTCTCGGTCTTGCCCATGCCCATGGGCGCGGCGATCATCAGCAAACCGGGGCCGGTGGCCAGGGAGGGCAGGCGCTCGGTGACCGAGGACTGCAACGCGTTGGGGGCGAACGGGAACTCCTCGGAAAAGCCGCCGGGACGCAGGCGCAACCGCCCCAGACCGGCGTCGGCGAGCAGCCCGGGGGCCTGGAGGAGGGAGCCCTCGAAGAACGTCCGCAGGCGGGGGATGTCGCCGCTCGCGGGGACGTCAGGGAGGCGCTGCTTGATGTAAGGGATCTGGCTGACCAGCCAGTCGGCGAGGATCACCAGGCCGCAGACCACGGCCGCCGTGTGGGGGCTCATCGCCGGGGGCGGATCGGGCGCCTCCACGATCACCCGCAGCGCGGCGAAGGCCGCCTCGCGCTGCTCGTCCCACGGCCCCTCCCCAAGCCCTAACCCCGCGCGGTTCTCGGCATGGACCGCTGCTGGATGGGGTTCGTGGAAGCAGCCGTGGTGACCACCCACGACCTGGGCAACCAACTTGGCGACCCGTTTGCGCCGCTCATCGGGATAACCGGCCTCGCGCAGCGCGCTGGCCAGCCAACGGCCGCCGGCGACGTCGTGGGGCAACCCTTGGTCGACATTGGTGAGGGGGTACCCGGCGGGAACGGCGACCTGCTGCTGGAAGGAGGGCGTGATCTTACCGATGTCGTGCAGCCCCGCCCACAACTCCAGCAGCCGCCCCGCCTCGGGTTCGGAAACCCCAAGATCGGCGGAAACAGCGGCCCGCAAACCGGGCGAAACCGAATCCCGCCACAAAACACGCATGACTGCCGCGGCATCGAGTAAATGGCACACAACGGGATACCGGTCGTCCCCCAGCCCACGGGCCTTCCCCCATATGCGGAGATCGACAGCCGACTGGCCGGTATTCCGAGTGGCGCCCATGACTCCCCTTCCTCAGTACTCAGGGGTGAGGCTAGCGAGCCATAGAGACAAAACAGAGGCAGCTTGATCAGCCAACCAATTCACTCATAGGAACAGGAAAGTGAACGCTACGTGTCCGGTTGATTCTTTCAAGTCAACGTGGGTCGAGAGCGCCTCGTGCACCACCGCGCCGAGGAAGAGGGGCGCGGTTCACCTCCACGTGCGTGCAGAGCACCGGCTCAGCCCGCGCCGGGTGGCCGCCGGCGTCGGTTCACCTCCACGTGCGTGGAGAGCGCGGCCACGGCGCGTCGGCGAGGGGGTGGTCCTGCGGTTCACCTCCACGTGCGTGGAGAGCACTACGGCCCCGCCGACCTGGACAGCCTGGTCTACGGTTCACCTCCACGTGCGTGGAGAGCACTCCCCCAGCCGCGCCGTCAGCGGCAGCCCCAGTGGTTCACCTCCACGTGCGTGGAGAGCACGGGCGCATCGGCCAGGTCAAGACCAAGAACGGCGGTTCACCTCCACGTGCGTGGAGAGCACCATCTCGGCCAGGCAGTCCTCGGGCATGGCGTCGGTTCACCTCCACGTGCGTGGAGAGCACGCGGGGATGGACGGCCCGTTCGTCGTTCTGGACGGTTCACCTCCACGTGCGTGGAGAGCACACGGTCGGCGGCAGCCGGAAGGTCCGCTTCGACGGTTCACCTCCACGTGCGTGGATAGCACGCGGTGGTGCGCCCGGTCAGCACCGGCAGCGCCGGTTCACCTCCACGTGCCTGGAGAGCACCTGGTCATCGTCTGCGACGAGGCCGCCAAGCTCGGTTCACCTCCACGTGCGTGGAGAGCACCCCGCGTTGGTCGGCGGATTCGGCGCGGAATCCGGTTCACCTCCACGTGCGTGGAGAGCACTGCTCTTGGGATCGGGCCTGTAGCTCGGCCTGCGGTTCACCTCCACGTGCGTGGAGAGCACTCCAGGAAGGCGCGCGGCACGATGAGCCGGCCCGGTTCACCTCCACGTGCGTGGAGAGCACTCCAGGAAGGCGCGCGGCACGATGAGCCGGCCCGGTTCACCTCCACGTGCGTGGAGAGCACAAACCCGAGCGGCGCGAAGAACTCGACCCCACCGGTTCACCTCCACGTGCGTGGAGAGCACTCCCGCGAGAATGCGGAGCTGGTGAAGCAGAACGAGACGTCGGGGCGGCAGCTCCAGCTAGCGGAAGAACGCACCCGCAAGGAAGAAGACGACCGAAAAGCGGCTCAGGAAGACGCGAAGAAGCAGCGCCGCCACAAGTGGTTCTCCCATGTTATTGCCGTGATCAGTCTCGCTGCCGCGGTCGTCTTCGGGCTCCTCACACTCTGACGGGAACCCGCCGCGGCGCAATGGTCGTCATACTCTCCAGCCCCTACGCGAGGACGTGCCCATGGGATTCCCCGACACACCCGAGCAGCCCGCCGCCGACGACCCACCGGCCGGGTTCTTCTCCAAGACCTCGAACGTCGTTGGCATGTCCATCATCGGTGTGCTCGTCACCCTGTTCTTGATCGTCGGCTACATGCTCGACAATCCCACTGGTGAGCCCCCCACTGCGGAAGAGCAGCAGCGCAATCGGGACATGAGAGCGTGCCTGGCCTCGGGTCAGACCGTGGAGGAGTGCGCGAACCCGCGTCTGAACCCGTGACCGTCCCGCTGGGCGCCGAGTTGCCTGATTAGTAGTAGTGCCGAGTGATGCGTTTACGCGTGTCCGGAACAGTCACCACGGCACCCACACGAACAACCACGCCTCACACGTGAACACGGTCAGCACCAAGTGAACGCTGTTCGCCGTACCCCCCACGCCACGCTGCCGCTCAATCACCGCACCCGCCGAGCTTGGGAGCGAACCGGCCATTCGTGGTACGCGGCTGTCGCTGAGGGGCGTACTGCTGCGGGGACTGCTGCTGCCACCGGGGGTCATGCGCATCCACGCGCGGTGTAGGTCGCAATGCACACCGGACGCGTGATGGTGCGAAGTAGTGCGCCTTCTGCTAACCAAGCCAAGGATGCCCGTCGGCGTCTTTCACGATCGGCTGGACGTCCGGCCGGGGCGCGGGCAAGCTAGGCCCCACGACACCGGGCCGAAGGACGAACACCCATGGGACCATGCGCCGTGTGCGGCCGCCGCCGGGACACCTGCGGGTGCGTGCCCACCGCGTTCTGGAAACGCGCCGACGTGACCGGGGCCGTGGCCGACCTCGACCTGTCGACGGTCGTCCGCCTGCTGCGCGCCCACACCAATCTCACCCAGGAAGCGATCGCTCTGCGCGCCGGACTGTCCCAGAGCACCGTCTCCCGCCTGGAGACCGGCCGCCCCGCCCACGACCTGGGTAAAGTCCGTGTCGCACTGCGCGGGCTCGGTGCTCCAGGCGTCAGCGACCTTGGGAACGGGCGTCATGTCCACGCCGAGCTCAATGCGGCATCCGGTCCGCCGCCCTTTGACTCTGCGGTCGGTAGCCGTGGAGCGCCTCCGGAGAACGTCCTAGGCTCCGACGCCGAAGCCGTGCACGCCTTCCGGCTGGCGGACCGCCGGGTGGGCGGGGGACACCTCTACACCGCCGTCATGCACTACCTCACCACCCGGGTGGGGCCCGAACTCGTCGCCGCGTCCGACTCCGACGCGGCCTTCGTCTCCGCCGCCGGTCTGACCGAGATGGCCGGATGGATGGCCTACGACGCCGGGAGAGCCCACACCGCGGCCCGCCACTTCCACCGCGCCCTGACGTTGGCGCGGGCCGCCGGGGCCGCCACGCTCACGGCCCAGGTGTGGGCCAGCCGCAGCCACCTCGCGCTGCACCACGGCGACCACCGGGCCGCGCTCTCAGCGGCCGAGCACGGCTGGGCGGAACTGGACGGCAGCGAGGACGCAGCCCTGCGGGGGCGACTGCTGGCCATGAAAGCGCGCGCCCGAGCGGCGGCAGGCGAAACCGCGCAGAGCCTGGCGGCCCTCCATGAGGCCAAGCGCCTTCTCACCGCCCGGCCCGCGCCAATCGGCTTCGATTGGACCAGTCCCTTCGATGAAGGATCCCTTGCCAGCGAGGCGGCGCGCGCCATGTGCGACCTGGGAGACTACGCCTCCGCAGCCGCCTACACCCACCGAGCCTTGGAACTGCGCGAACCCGACCGCCTGCGCGCACGCACCTTGGCTTCCCTCTTGCGGGCGCGCGCACTGCTTGGCCAGGGCGAGGTGGAGCAGGCATGCGCCGTGGCGGTCGCTGCCGGCCACAGCCTCGGCGCCG
This sequence comes from Streptomonospora mangrovi, assembly GCF_027604915.1. Lineage (GTDB taxonomy): Bacteria > Actinomycetota > Actinomycetes > Streptosporangiales > Streptosporangiaceae > Streptomonospora > Streptomonospora mangrovi. Next base: position 30,716 of record NZ_JAJAQC010000009.1, on the reverse strand, counting down.
TCAGCTCCCAAGTGGTCGCCGAGGAGGTCCACACGCTCACCCAGGCGCTGATCCCCTTCACCGGCACCCGCAGCGTCGACGCGGCTCTGCCGCGGCTTCGAGGAACAGTGGCCCAGCACAACGGCATGTACCACTGGCTGGCCGGCGAACAGCAGGACGGACCGCGATGAGCACCCCCGACCACCCCGACGACGCCCCCCTCTACCAGCGCGATCCCCACGCCTGGCAGGCCCACCTTGCGGAGGGCAACAGGGTCCAGCCGCGCAAGCGCGTGGCGGCCGAGGTGGTCATCCACGACACCGGCGGCCGGATCCTGCTGGTCGACCCCTCCTACAAGCCCCCCTGGGACATCCCCGGCGGCATGGCCGAGGCCAATGAACCCCCCGCGCAGACGGCCTGGCGCGAACTTCGGGAAGAACTCGGCCTCGACATCGAGCTGGGCGGGCTGCTGTGTGTGGACTGGGTCGCCCCGCACGGCCCCTGGGACGACCTCCTGATGTTCGTATTCGACGGCGGCGTGCTCGGCCCCGCCCAAGCGGCCGCACTGGCTCCAGCCGACGAGGAACTGAGACGCGCCGAGTTCTGCGGACGTGGCGAGGCCGAGCAGCGGCTGCGCGCCGACGTGTGGCGCCGCACCCGCGCAGCACTCGCCGCCCTCAGCACCAGGACACCCGTGTACCTCCACAACGGCCGCGGCCCATCGGCTCACCCGGCACCCTGAAAGCCTTCGCGATCGTTTCAGGAAACTGGTGCGCCACCGCGACGTCGAGCAGGCGTGCGCGGTCGCGACCACAGGCGAGGCACCAGTGCCACCCCGGTTCACCTCCACGTGCGTGGAGAGCACGGCACCGCCGCCCTGCTCACCCTGCTGCCGATCGGTTCACCTCCACGTGCGTGGAGAGCACCACCCGGTGCGGGTGCGGTGGAGCCGGTACGCCGGTTCACCTCCACGTGCGTGGAGAGCACGACCACCTGGCCGCCGGCTACGACGTGGCCGACGGTTCACCTCCACGTGCGTGGAGAGCACGAGGTCACCGCGCTGGGCGTGGAGCCCGCCGACGGTTCACCTCCACGTGCGTGGAGAGCACCAGGTCCACGCGGACCCTATCGGCGTCAAGGGCGGTTCACCTCCACGTGCGTGGAGAGCACCTGTCGGCCTGGGACCGGATCGCGAGCCACGCCGGTTCACCTCCACGTGCGTGGAGAGCACAATCCCGACGGCCCCGGCATGGACATGTCCGGCGGTTCACCTCCACGTGCGTGGAGAGCACCTGGGCCTGCGCGAGAGCGTCCAGCAGGCGTTCGGTTCACCTCCACATGCGTGGAGAGCACAGTCCCGCCAGTGTCTGCGCGCCCTCGAACGGCGGTTCACCTCCACGTGCGTGGAGAGCACAGGCACCCGTCTGGCCCCACGCCGCGGACATCCGGTTCACCTCCACGTGCGTGGAGAGCACCACTACCAGGCCATCCTGGCGGCGCTGCGGCCCGGTTCACCTTCACGTGCGTGGAGAGCACGGCGGTGGCCGACCACAGCGCGTGCAGCACCTCGGTTCACCTCCACGTGCGTGGAGAGCACCACGACCGCTACACCCGTCTGGGGCACGTCCCCGGTTCACCTCCACGTGCGTGGAGAGCACCGAGGACTCAAAGATAAGCGCACACCTCGAAACGGTTCACCTCCACGTGCGTGGAGAGCACGGGGCCCCAGGCGTCGTCGTCGCCCCGGTACAGGGTTCACCTCCACGTGCGTGGAGAGCACGGTGTTGGCGTGGGCGGTCGCGGCGTCGTGGGCGGTTCACCTCCACGTGCGTGGAGAGCACCCAAGCGCGCCGGGATCGAGCAGTCCACCGTCCGGTTCACCTCCACGTGCGTGGAGAGCACGGCGGTGGCCGACCACAGCGCGTGCAGCACCTCGGTTCACCTCCACGTGCGTGGAGAGCACGGCGCCGAGACGGGCGGCGATTCTCATAGCGGCGGTTCACCTCCACGTGCGTGGAGAGCACACCTTGGTCTCGGGCGCCCAGCGGCCGGGCGCCGGTTCACCTCCACGTGCGTGGAGAGCACTAGCACTGGGCGCACGGACCGCACGCGTCGCACGGTTCACCTCCACGTGCGTGGAGAGCACCTGGTCATGGGCGCCCTGGAGCACGGGGCGACCGGTTCACCTCCACGTGCGTGGAGAGCACACCAGGGCCGAGGTGCGGGCGAAGCCGTCGGGCGGTTCACCTCCACGTGCGTGGAGAGCACGAGCGGATCGGCGTCTTCACCTGGAACATTGTCGGTTCACCTCCACGTGCGTGGAGAGCACAGCTCCGCCTCCGAGGGGAGCACATCAAGGCCCGGTTCACCTCCACGTGCGTGGAGAGCACTCCGAATCCAGGGACGAGAACAGCGAGGACACCGGTTCACCTCCACGTGCGTGGAGAGCACCAGCGGGCCAGCTGCACCCGCACGTCCCCGGCCGGTTCACCTCCACGTGCGTGGAGAGCACGCCCGAGGGCTCGGCCAGCGCCACCGACGCGGCGGTTCACCTCCACGTGCGTGGAGAGCACGTCTCCACGGGGTGGGCTCCGGGGGCGGTGTCCGGTTCACCTCCACGTGCGTGGAGAGCACGGCCGCGGGCCCGCCACCATGCTCAACGGCTGCGGTTCACCTCCACGTGCGTGGAGAGCACGCCACGGTGACCTCCTCCACCTCACCGGGGACCGGTTCACCTCCACGTGCGTGGAGAGCACCACACGATCCAGTGGCCACCCGCGATACGCCTCGGTTCACCTCCACGTGCGTGGAGAGCACTGGAAGGGACCCGAGCGGGTCGACCTCCAGCTCGGTTCACCTCCACGTGCGTGGAGAGCACCGGCGCACCGCAGAGTCGACGGCGCGGACATCGGTTCACCTCCACGTGCGTGGAGAGCACGCCGGGCGGGTGCGGTGCCGCCTGTGCATCGTCGGTTCACCTCCACGTGCGTGGAGAGCACGCCCATCCGGCCGACGTCGGCCGACTACCGCACGGTTCACCTCCACGTGCGTGGAGAGCACCCTGGTGGCCGACGGCAAGAAGATGACGCCTGCGGTTCACCTCCACGTGCGTGGAGAGCACTGCTGGGTGCGGCCGATCACCGACTCCCCGACCGGTTCACCTCCACGTGCGTGGAGAGCACTGCGCCGCCCTCGCGAAGGCCACGCCCGCCGACGGTTCACCTCCACGTGCGTGGAGAGCACAGCGCCACGGCGCAATCAGGGGCGTCGAAAACCGGTTCACCTCCACGTGCGTGGAGAGCACACCTTGCCGCTCAGCATCCGGCGGACCGCTTCCGGTTCACCTCCACGTGCGTGGAGAGCACCGCCGCGTTCGGTCGGTCGGGCGACCGAACGGCGGTTCACCTCCACGTGCGTGGAGAGCACTCATTTGCCCACAGTTCCGTAACTGAAAAGGGCGGTTCACCTCCACGTGCGTGGAGAGCACGTCGTCGCCCGGGGCGAAGCTGCCGATGGGGGCGGTTCACCTCCACGTGCGTGGAGAGCACTAGAGGTCATCGGCACGTCCTGTCTCATCGGTCGGTTCACCTCCACGTGCGTGGAGAGCACGCACACGTACACATGGACGCCTGTTTTGCCCGCGGTTCACCTCCACGTGCGTGGAGAGCACCACGGTCAACGTCGCCATCAGCGGTCACCGTTCGGTTCACCTCCACGTGCGTGGAGAGCACCTCGTCCAGCGGCCGGCGGATGAGGTCGTCCCCGGTTCACCTCCACGTGCGTGGAGAGCACTACGCGGCGCGGAACCGGCGTTGGCGTTGCGCCGGTTCACCTCCACGTGCGTGGAGAGCACCGGTACAAAATCTGCGACGACGCATCCCTCGCAGGTTCACCTCCACGTGCGTGGAGAGCACCCCGGGCGGGCCGGGCGGTGCCGGCGCACGGTCGGTTCACCTCCACGTGCGTGGAGAGCACCTACGACATCACCCGCGCACAGGGCCGGATCGAGGTTCACCTCCACGTGCGTGGAGAGCACTCCCACCAGGCCAAGTTTCGGGCGGTGAGGGCCGGTTCACCTCCACGTGCGTGGAGAGCACTCCCACCAGGCCAAGTTTCGGGCGGTGAGGGCCGGTTCACCTCCACGTGCGTGGAGAGCACCGCCGACGACGCGGGGAGCGCGGTCGGGGCGACGGTTCACCTCCACGTGCGTGGAGAGCACATCCCCGCCTCATCGAGAGCGGGAATCAGACTCGGTTCACCTCCACGTGCGTGGAGAGCACCTACGCCCCCCTTGCGCTTCTCTGACCAGCGTCGGTTCACCTCCACGTGCGTGGAGAGCACGACCCCAAGAACGGCGGCTCCAGCCCGCGGATCGGTTCACCTCCACGTGCGTGGAGAGCACCATGGACGGCTCCCACCTGCCCGAGTCGGGGCCGGTTCACCTCCACGTGCGTGGAGAGCACACCTACACCCTGCCGAACTACGTCGGCGAACTCGGTTCACCTCCACGTGCGTGGAGAGCACCCCGACGGACCCGAGCCCCGCGTCAACATGGGCGGTTCACCTCCACGTGCGTGGAGAGCACGACCGTGGACGGCGACACCAACACGGGCTTGTAGGTTCACCTCCACGTGCGTGGAGAGCACACTTATTGACCTGCGGGTTTATCCGACCCGAATACCGTTCGGGTAACTCTTTGTGCAGATATCCATTCGGAGCGTCCATTCGGTCGATTCTCAGCGCAGTACCGCAGTGCCACCAGCCTCTGACAGCCACAGGGCCGGGCTGCCAAGGGCAGGTCCGCAGAGAGGTGAGGAACAGCGCATTCCTCCAGTGATCAGTGCAAGCACCGAAAGGCTCCCGCCTGCCTGCGGGCGCTACCTCGCCGAGCATAACCACAGCGGGCCGTCCACGTTGCGAAGGCGTTGCCGGAAGCAGCAATTCGAGCGGTGTTCGCCGGTGGTGCGCGCACCGTCCTCTTCCGCAGCGGCCGCTCCAAAGCGAAGCCGCATATTCGGACGGGCGTGATCGACCACATCACCGTGGCCCTCCCGCTCGCAACCACCGGCTCGACCATCGGGCAACTGCTTCCCGCCGGCTACAGCATCGAGGCACTCACCCGAGAGTCGGAAACCGTCGTCGTACATGCCGGCAGACGCCCAGCGCCCCGGAGGATGAGACGTGGCCCCCCGGCGCCGTGGCGGGCGGCGCACCAGCTCGCCGGTCTTGAGGTGGGGCAGCGCGGCCGCGTCGTCAATTCCAATCCGGAACGCGCCCAGACCCAGGAGCGGCCTCAACACCGTGCCAGTCGGCAAGCTCGGGTACATGACCGTTCCCACGATGGTCGGGCAGCGGCCCTTCTTCGCCCTCAACCCCGCCCAGTTCCGTGCAGGCTGGGAGCAAGCGGTCACGGCCGCACCGTCACATCGTGGCCGCTGGGCTGCGTGTCGGGCTCTTTGGTGTCGGTACCCTGACCTGCGGAAACGACTGAGTCCGAACTTAAGAGCACCTGCGGAGCACCATCGAGGCCGAAGCGAGGCGCGAGCGAGGACCCACAGCGCGCTGACCTGCGGAAACAAGGCGCACCTGGCAGGATTCGAACCTGCGACCGTCGGATTAGAAGTCCGATGCTCTATCCACTGAGCTACAGGTGCTCGATTCAATTGTCGCCGGGCCCGGGGGCCGGTGAGGTCATTGTGACCTGCGGGTTCGCGGACGGGGGGCCGGGGGTGGTGCGGGGTGGGCCACGGGGGCGGCCGCCTGTGGTCAGCGTGGTGGGCTGTGCCGGGGCGGGGCCTGGGCTGCGATGACATTCTAGGGTATTCGGTAGATGTCACCCATCACCGGGCAAAATAATAACAACTACGGACATTCGTAGTTGCGCCTCGTTAGCACGCGCGCTCCACCAAATCGGTCGCTACCGGCCTCCCTGGAACACGTTACCCGTGATTAACCGCAGGTGGGGTGCCTACCGCGGGTGTTTCGCCAACTTGGGCCAGCCCGGCGGCCGACGCACCCGGTTCCTCCGGTCACCCGGCGGTCCCCCCGGTCCTCCCGAGCCTCGGGCGCCCGGAGGGTGGGCAGGGGCGGGGATGGGGTGGGCACCTGGTGGGTGAACCGGTGGTCCCGACACCCCGGCAGACGCAGACACCCCGGCAGACCCCGAACCCCGGCTCCCGCGCCGCCCTGGAGCCGCGGCCTCCGGCGGGTGGCCGGGGCGGCTCCTCAGTACTCCAGTTCGGGCCGCAGCGGGCCGCCCACCGTGTGGAGGTGGCGGAGGACCTGGGCGTAGGAGTCGAGCAGGCTGGTCTCGTGGTAGGCGATCCCGTGCTGCGCGCAGAACGCCCGGACCAGGGGCTGGACCCGGGGCAGGGCCGAACGCGGCATGGACGGGAACAGGTGGTGTTCGACCTGGTAGTTGAGCCCGCCGAGGAGGATGTCGGTGAAGCGCCCGCCCCGGATGTTGCGCGAGGTCAGGACCTGGCGGCGGAGGAAGTCGACCTTGTCGCCCTTGGCGATGATCGGCATTCCCTTGTGGTTCGGCGCGAACGCGCATCCCATGTACAGGCCGAACAGCCCCTGGTGCACCGCGATGAAGCATACCGCCTGTAGCGGAGTGAGCACCAGGAGCACGGCGCCCAGGTAGCCGACGAAGTGGGTGAGGAGCAGCGCCCCGTGGAGCAGGCGGGCGCCGCCGCGCGCCGAGCCCGTCCGGTCGAACAGCGACCGCACGCTCGCGTAGTGCAGGTGCAGCCCCTCCAGAAGGAGCATCGGGAAGAACAGCCACGCCTGGCTGCGCGCCAGCAGCACCCCCACGCCCCGCCGGGCCTGGGCCTGCTCGCGGGTGAAGGCGATCGCGTTGCCGTCGATGTCGGGATCGCGATCCACGTGGTTGGGGTGGGCGTGGTGGCGGTTGTGCTTGGAGACCCACCAGCCGTAGTCGATTCCGGTCAGCAGGTTGCCGTACAGCCGCCCGATCAGATCATTGACCCGCTTGGAGTTCGAAACTTGTTGGTGCCCGGCGTCGTGCCCGATGAACGCGCTCTGAGTGAAGGCCACCGCGAAGTAGGCGGCGACCAGCAACTGCCACCACGACGGGCCGATCAGCGCGAAGGCGATCCATCCCGCGGCCAGCAACACCAGGTTGACGCCGATCCGGACCGCGTAGGACAGGGGCCGCCGCTTCAGCAGCCCCGCCGCCTGGACCTCCCGCGAGAGCACGGCGTAGTCGCTACCCCGGCGGGGCGGATCCGGTTGCCCGCGGCCGGGGCCGCCGGGGCGGGGCTCCTCGTGGGAAGCCGAGGTCTCTACGGACATGTCGCCTGCTTCCAACCCACGGGCGCCCGCGGCGTCCGCGCGTCCGGGCCGATTACGGTGGCATCGCACATTTGGAAGTGTCACTCCTGTTCGGGACGGATGGCGGCCGGTCCGTGGAGGCACGGCCGTGGCGTACTGAACGTCCTCCGTTCCAGGAGAACCCGGAAAAGTGAACCGCCTGGGTCAGGTGTGCTGAAGGAGGCGCCGCGGGCGCGGAATTCGCCCTGTCGGTCCTTGGCAGCTCAACCATGACAACGCGAGTGAGCGGGTCGGTGTTCCCCGGCGGCTTCGGCACGATGCCGGCGGTGGTCGGTTGGATTCGCGAAAACGCGTCGACACAGGCAATACGGCGGTCCTCTTTCCGCGGTGGCTCCGGTGACCGCAACGGCGGCGATCCGCACCCGGTTTCCGATCGCGGTCGGGGTCCGGCCGCGAGTCGCCCTCCCCCGCGATTCAACGCGCGGGGGCGGGGCAGTGGGCGAAGGGTCCCGAGGAACGGAGGCTCCATGCCCCGGCCGGGTCACCCGACCAGCACAGGAGGAATCCGATGATCAGGAACGCCGCCGTCGTCGGCGGGGCCGTGGCCACCGTCGGGGTGGCCGCCGCGCTCGCCCGGCGCCGGGCGCGGCAGCGCCGCCACGTCGAGCACGTCGCCACCGTCGTGTCCTCGCCCGGCGAGGTCGCCGCCGCCTGGCAGCAGCCCGACCGCCTCCCCGGCCTGTTCGCCCGCGTCACCCCCCAGTCCGCCGAGGGCGGCGAGCCCGAGCGCGTGCCCCGCGCGCGCGGCCTGCGCCTGCTGGTCACCCTCACCCCCGCCCCGCACGACCGCGGCACCGAGGTCCGCGTGATGGCCACCGGCCCCTCCGCCGCCGACCACGACGGGCGGCTGCGCGCCGACCTGCGGGCACTGAAGTCCGTCCTGGAGTGCGGCGAGGCCGTGACCGTCAAGGGCCAGCCCTCCGGCCGCGGCCGCGCGCAGCGGGCCGTGCAGAAGCGCGTCAACTCCGCGCTGACCAAGGGAGGCCGCGGATGAAGGCCCTGTGCTGGATGGGCGTCAACGACCTGGCCGTCAAGGACGTCCCCGAGCCCCGCCTGCTCAACGACGGCGACGCGATCGTGCGCATCACGGCCAGCGCCGTCTGCGGCTCCGACCTGCACCTCATCGACGGCTACATCCCCGCCATGCGGCGCGGCGACATCCTGGGCCACGAGTTCATCGGCGAGATCGTGGAGGTCGGCCCGGGCGTGCGCGAGCGCCGCGTCGGCGACCGCGTCGTGGTGTGCTCGATCATCTCCTGCGGCCACTGCCGCTACTGCCGCGAGGGCCGGTTCTCCCTGTGCGACAACGGCAATGCCCAGCCGGCCGCCTTCGAGGACCTGTACGGCTACGCGGGCGGCGGGATCTTCGGCTACTCCCACCTGGTCGGCGGCTACGCCGGCAGCCACGCCGAGTACGTGCGGGTGCCCTTCGCCGACGTCGGCTCCTTCCCGGTGCCCGGCGCCCTCGACGACGACTCCGCCGTCTACGCCTCCGACGCCGTGCCCACCGGCTGGATGGCCGCCGACTTCTGCGACATCCGCCCCGGCGACGTCGTCGCCGTGTGGGGCGCGGGCGGCGTGGGGCAGATGGCCGCCCTCGCGGCCCGGCTGATGGGCGCCGAGCGGGTCGTGGTCATCGACCGCTTCCCCGAGCGCCTGGAGCAGGTCCACCGCCACCTCGGCCTGGACACCCTGGACTACGGGGAGGTCGACGTGGTCGAGGCGCTGCGCGACATCACCGCCGGGCGCGGCCCCGACGCCTGTATCGAGGCGGTCGGCATGGAGGCGCACGGGTTCGGCCCGCAGTACGCCTACGACCGCGCCAAGCAGCTCCCTCGCCTGGCCGAGCGGGCCGTGGCCCTGCGCGAGGCGATCCTGGCGTGCGGCAAGGGCGGCGTGGTCTCGGTCGTGGGTGTCTTCGGCAGCTTCGTGGACAAGTTCCCCATGGGCGCCGTGGTCAACAAGGGCCTCACCCTGCGCAGCGCCCAGCAGCACGGCCAGCGCTACATCCCCGAACTGCTGGAGCGGATGGCGGCCGGCGAGATCCCCACCGCGCACCTGACCACGCACCCGCTGCCGCTGAGCGAGGGCGCGCGGGGCTATGAGCTGTTCAAGCACAAGAGGGACGGGTGCGTGCGGGCGGTTCTCCACCCGCAGGCGGCCTGACGGCGGGGCCGGCGGCCGGCGCGCGCGAGCGGCGCCGGCCGGGGGGGGGGGGGGGGGGGGGGGGGGGGGGGGGCCGCCCCCGGGCCCCCCCCCCCCGGCCCGGGAGAGGGCGGAGGTGGGCGGTGGACGTCCTGGTCGCCGACGCGGTGAACCCGCACAACCTCATGGCGGCGCGCCTCCAGATGGCGCTGTCGCTGGGCTGGCACATCATCGTCGCCTGCCTGGGGGTGGGCATGCCCGCCATCACCCTGATCGCCGAGTGGCGCGGCCACCGCACCGGCGACCCCCACGTCCAACTGCTCGCCCGGCGCTGGGCCAAGGCCATGGGCGTGCTGTTCGCGGTGGGCGCGGTGTCGGGCACCATCCTGTCCTTTGAGATGGGCCTGCTGTGGCCGGGCCTCATGGGCACCTACGGCGAGGTGATCGGCCTGCCGTTCGCGCTGGAGGGCATCGCGTTCTTCATCGAGGCGATCTTCCTGGGCATCTACCTCTACGCCTGGGACCGGCTGCCGCCCGTGCCGCACCTGCTGTCCGGGATCCCCATCGTGATCGCGGGCGTGGCCAGCGCGTTCTTCGTGGTGACCGCCAACGCCTGGATGCAGCAGCCCACCGGCTTCGACACCCGCGAGGGGCGGGTGACGGCCGTGGAGCCCTGGGCCGCGATGTTCAACCCCGCCACCCCGCCGCAGACGGTGCACATGATCCTGGCGGCGTTCATGGTGGCCGGGTTCTCGATGGCCGCCGTCTACGCGGTGGCCATGCTGCGCGGCCGCCGCGACCGCTACCACCGCGTCGGGTTCCTCATCCCCTTCACCGTGGCCGCCGTGATCACCCCCGTGCAGATCGGGGTGGGCGACTGGGCGGCGCACTTCGTCGCCGAGAACCAGCCGGTGAAGCTCGCGGCCATGGAGGGGGTCTTCGAGACGGAGCGGGGTGTGCCGCTGCACCTGGGCGGGGTGGCGGTCGACGGCGAGCTGCGCTACGCACTGGAGATCCCCTACGGCCTGTCCCTGCTGGCGCACTGGGACCCCAACGCCGAGATCGCCGGCCTGAACGAGGTGCCGACGGCCGAGCACCCGCCCGTCAACGTCGTGCACTGGGCGTTCCAGGTCATGGTGGGCCTCGGGTTCGCCCTGCTGGCGCTGGTGGCGTGGCAGTGGTGGGCGTGGTGGCGGCGCCGCGACCTGCCGCGCTCGCCGTGGTTCCTGCGCGCCGCCGCGCTGGCGGGCGCGGCGGCGGTGGTGGCGCTGGAGGCGGGGTGGACGGTCACCGAGGTCGGCCGCCAGCCCTGGCTCGTCTACGGGGTGATGCGCACCTCCGAGGCCGTCAACCCCGCGCCGGGCCTGGTCTACGGGTTCGCGGGGGTGGCCGCGGTGTACGCGGTGCTGACCGTGGCCACCGTGTACGTCCTGCGGCGGATGGCGCGGGAGAAGCCCGTGCCGGTGGCGCCGCAGGAGCGCGACGTCAGCGACTACAAGGTCGTCTAGCGCCAGGCTGTGGAGGGGGTGCGCCATGCCGCTGCCGGAGATCCTGCTGGGGCTGCTGTGGATCGGGGTCACCGCCTACGTGCTGTTCGGCGGGGCCGACTTCGGGGGCGGGGTGTGGGACCTGCTCGCCGGGGGCGCCGAGCGCGGCGCGCGGCAGCGGGCGCTGGTGGAGCACGCGATCGGTCCGGTGTGGGAGGCCAATCACGTGTGGCTGATCTTCGTGATCGTGCTGGCGTGGACGGGGGTGCCCTCGGTGTTCGCCGCGGTGGCCTCCACGCTCTACATCCCGCTGACGCTGACGGCGCTGGGCATCATCGCGCGCGGGTCGGCGTTCGCGTTCCGCAAGGCGAGCACGCTGCTGTGGCAGCGGCGGCTGTTCGGCGCCGCGTTCGCGTTCTCGTCGGTGGTCACGCCCTTCTTCCTGGGCACGGTCGCCGGGGCGATCGCCTCGGGCCGGGTGCCGCCGGGGATCGCCGAGGGCGACCTGGCGGCCAGTTGGCTCAACCCGACGTCGCTGGTCAGCGGGGCGCTGGCGGTGGGCACGGCCGCCTATCTGGCGGCGGTCTACCTCACGCGCGACGCCCAGCGCGCCGGCGACGCGGGTCTGGCCGCGGCCTTCCGCCGCCGCGCGCTGGCCGCCGGGGTGGTGGTGGGCGGGTTGTCGGCCGTGGGTTTGGTGGTGCTGCGGGCCGACGCGCCGCGCCTGTTCGACCGGTTGACCACGGGCGCGGCGCTGCCGCTGCTGGCGCTGTCGGTGGCGGCCGGGGTGGTGTCGCTGGCGCTGCTGGCTTGGACCCGCGCGTTCCTCGCGGTGCGGGTGACGGCGGCGCTGGCGGTGGTGGGCCTGCTGTGGGGGTGGGGGGTGGGGCAGTACCCCCGCCTGCTGCCCGGGGTCACGCTGCGGGAGGCGGCGGCCACGGACGCGGTCCTGGCCGCGACCCTGGGTGCGCTGGCGGTGGGGGCCGTGCTGCTGGTGCCGTCGCTGGTGTGGCTCTACGCGACCTTCCAGCGGGGGGACGGTCAGGGGGAGGGTGAAAGCGGGGACGCGGGGGCTTTCCCGAGGGCGGAGAATAATTCCTAGTTTATTCCGGCCGGTGAACAAGTTCCTTTTTCCGGTATGGCTTCCCTTTAACCTCACCGCCCTCAGTGGAAACCCGCGCACCACCATTGATCGGCAAGTGGAGTGTTACCATCGCTTTTCACCAGAGAAAGCGAAGGCATGCGCTCCCCCAGTGACTTCGACGACTCCCAGCGGCCGGACGGCGCGGCGCCCGCGCGCAACGAGTTCGCCGTACCCGGCGGCAGGGTCGACGCGGTCGTGCAGGCGGGAGCCGTGCACGGTGGCGTCCACATCCACACCGGCGACCGGGGCGATCCGCCGCGGCAGGTGCCGCTGGCCCCGCGCCATTTCACCGACCGCGAGCGGGAGCAGGGAATTCTGGACGGCGCCGCCCTCGCCGCGCAGCGCGACGGCCTTCCGCGCATTGTGGTCGTGAGCGGTCCGGGCGGTGTGGGGAAAACCGCCTTGGCGGCCCGATTCCTCCACACGGCCGCCGACTCCTTCCCTGACGGCCTGCTCCACGCCGACCTCCGCGGATTCGCGCCCGGGGCGGCGCCGCTCGACCCCGGCGCCGTCCTCGACGGCTTCCTGCGCTCGCTCAACACCGAGGCCGGCGCCATCCCCGCCGACCCGGCGGCCCGCGCGGCGCAGTTCCGCTCCCGCACCGCCGGGCGCTCCCTGGCGGTCCTGCTGGACAACGCGGCCTCGGCCGCGCAGGTGCGGCTGCTGCTGCCGGGCGGCGGCGCGCACCTGGTGGTCGTCACGACGCGGTTGCGGCTGACCGGACTGGCGCCGGAGGGCGCGACGTTCCTCCAGGTGGGGCCGCTGCCGGGCGACGCGGCGGCGCACCTGGTGGCCCGGGTGCTGGGCGACGACCGCCCCCGGCGGGAGACCGAGGCGGTGAACCGCCTGACCCGCCTGTGCGGCGGGCTCCCCCTGGCGCTGTGCGCGGCGGCGAGCCGGCTCGCGCTGCGCCCGCACCAGTCGGTCGGCCGGCTGGTCGCCCAACTCGACACCGAGCACGGCCGCATCGCCCGGCTCAGCCGGCACCAGGAACCCGAGGAGTCCTCCGTGCAGGCCGTCTTCGACAGCTCCTACGCCCACCTGGACCCGACGGCGCGGCGCCTGTACCGCCTGCTGGGCCTGCCCTCCGGCCCCGACACGACGGTCACCGCGGCCGCCGCCCTGCTCGGCGCCGGCGAGGAGCGGGCCGAGGACGCCGTGGACGACCTGCTCGCGGCCAGCCTGCTGGAGGAGCACGCCCCCGGCCGCTACCGCCAGCACGACCTGGCCCGGCTGCACGCGCGGGAGCGGCTGGCCGCAGACGAAGGGCCGGAAGCCCGCGAGGAGGCGCGCCGCCGCCTGGGCCGCTACTTCCTGGATTCGGCCGTCAACGCCGACCTGGCCCTCAACCCCGGCCGATGGCACCTGGGCCCCCGGTTCGAGGAGGAGCGCGACGGCGAGAGCTTCGCCGACCGCACGGCCGCCGTGGCATGGCTTGAGGCCGAACTGCCCAACCTGCGGGCCTGGATCGCGGACTGCCACGAGACCGGCGACCACGAGACGTGCTGGCAGCTCTGCGAGGCGCTCAGGACGCTGTTCAATGTGCGAAAGCACTACGACGCGTGGGATGCCACGCACAGAACGGCCCTCGCCTCCGCACGGATTCTCGGGGATGCAGCGGCAGAGGCGTTGGTACTGAGCAATTTAGGGGTTTTACAGACGCAGCTCGGTGATGCGAGATCCGCGCGCGAGCACCAGCGTTCCGCCCTCGACCTATGGGAACGGGCCGGCCACGCCTTGGGGCGCGCCTCGACTCTGGAGGATCTGGGGATATCCGAAATGGCGTTGGGAAACCCCGATTCCGCCGCGGGGTATTTCAGCCGCGCGCTGGAGGTCCACCGCCGGCTCGGCCGCGAGCGCGGCATCGCCTCGATGCGCCGCCGTCTCGGCGAGGCCGCACGCGACCAGGGCGACCACGCCGCCGCCAAGGCGCATTTCCGACACGCGTTGGACTACTTCGGCGAGGACACCGAGCCCTACCTGCGGATCCGCTCCCTGGTCGAACTGGTGCCCTGCCTCGTCGCCGACGGTGAGACGTCCGCCGCCGAACAGGCGCTTGACGAGGCGCTGGGCATCAGCGAACGGATCGGCGCCCGAGCCGAGGCGGCCCGGATCCACGTGCTGTGGGCCGACACCGCCTCGGTCCTAGGCTCCGCCGAGGCCGTCTGGACGCACCTCAGCACCGCATTGTCCATCTACAGCGCACTCGGCGCCCCCCAAGCCGAAGCGATACGTCAGCGGATCGCCGACCTGCCGCCACCGAGAGAGCGCTGAGGCGGCGGTCCGGCCATGCCCGCGCGAGGTCGGCCGGGGCGCCACCCACGGTGACCCAGGCGTGGGCGACAGCGCCGAGCAGACGGGCGTCCCAGCCGGAGCGGGCGGGCAGGCGAAGCACACCGCCGGGCTCCGCCGAGGAGGGCACGGCGTCACGCCGCACCGCTTGCACCACCGCGGCGCCGGCCGGCGGCGGGCGCCGCACCACCACGACGCGGCAGGCCGGGCAGTCGCGCAGGGCGGCGGCCGCGTCGCCGTCGCACACGATCACGTCGGCGATGCGGAGCCACGCCGGGTCGGCACGCCGGTGCTCCGCCCACACCTGGTCGTCGGTGACCTGGCGGACGACCGCGCCGGCTCCGTCTTCCACCAGCAGCTTGCAGCGCACCCGGGCGGTCGGCGGCCGGCTGTCTCCTCCGAGCGGCGTCATGACACGTGGGGCTCGGCGTAGCCGCGATCATCCGCGCCGACCAGTGTCGGTGCGGGAAGGGGATGCGGGGGCGGCGGATCCGTCGGCTCCTGGCACCCCATGAGAGAGTACATGAGGCCGCGCAGCCGTTCGGCGGCGCACCCGGGGGCGGAGGTGAGCAGCGCGGCCATGGCCGCTCCCTGCTCGGGATCGTAGGCGTCGATCGCCGCCTCGATCTGCGGGCGGGCGGGCGCGTCGGCGTCGAACGCGCGGGCGCGGCGGTACAGCTCCGCCACCTGGGAACCGGGGGCCACCTCGGTGAGACGCCCGGCGGCAAGGAGCACGGGGCGGCCCAAGCTAGCCGCGTACATGGTAAGACTGCCCTGGTCTCCCAACACGGCGTCCGCGGCGACGAGAGCGGCCTGCCACGCCGCTTCGGGAGCCAGCAGCCGCAGCCCGGCCCGCAGAGCGGGCTCCAGCCACGCGCGGACCTGACGTCGCCCGTGGACCCACCAAATGCCGGGGTGAAGGACCGCCGCCGTGACATAGCCGCCCGCCAACTCGGTCGGCAAGCGGTTCAGCAGGCCGGATCGGGCGCCCGCGACGCTGTGCGGCCCCCAGGTGCTGGAGACGAGCACCAGACGTTGCGCGTCATTGACACCGAGCGCTTGCCTGTACATCTTGCGGAGCCGCAGGCCGGCGACCATGCGGTCGTAGCAGGGGTCACCGACGACGTGGCACACCTGGAGGGCGTCGGGTACATGCTCGGCGATCTGGTCGAGTTGGCGTTCGTGCGGAACACCGATCGCGGCGGGCACCACGCGCCCGTAGCGGAGAAGCCCGTCGGCGATCGCGCCGCCGAGCGGCCGCCGCACGGGCGGCCCGTATCCGGGGTTGCGCGGCACGAGCTTGGAGTAGCCCACACCGTGGGGAAGCAGCAGGGTGGGCGCACGCACTTCGTCCAGCAGCCCTAGGTTCGCCGCCACGGCGAGATCGAAGCCATGGTGCCGGACTTCCTCCCAGGGGAGGACGGCGGCACCGAGCCTGCGGACGAACTCCGTTCCCGAGGACGCGAACCTCGACCCCGGAGGGACGGAGTAGACGAGCTGGTTGGTGGGCGATTTCTCAAGCAAGGGCGGAATCACGTCCGCAAGACGATCCCCTGCTCCCCAATGATGCACGACGCCCAATAGCGTGCGGGCCGCCGGCCAGGTGAGAGGCGCGAGCGGACCCGTTCTCTCCCACCCTCGTACTGCGCCGTGGACCTCTTCGACCACCGTTCCTCCTTCGCATCGGAGACAACCTCACAGGCTGAGGATGAACGGCGGTACTGTCGATCCTTCTTGCAACATTGCCAGGGAGGGTTTGCACGAACCTTGCAGCCCACCTCACGGCAATGCACCTACCACCCCCGGGGGCGATCGCCAGCCAGAAACACTCTTCATTTGATCCATATCCATGCCTTTACCACCAGTTCCCAGGAAAAGAGACAAACCTCAACCCCGGCCACCCGAAAGGCATCGCACAGACAAATGAGATGGATCGCCATAATGGCGACACTAGCCAACAACGAGCTACTCCGAATGTTGAATAAAGCAGGGAGGATCAAATCGGCATAGAAGATGCCGATTGAGTTGAGAAAACATCAACACCGGAGATACTAACGCACACCAGGCGCGCAGACCCGTCTGAGACCTCAGACTCAGTAACGGTTGGACAACTCAGCACTGCCCACCCGAGTCGTATTGTCCCATTACGGAGATTTTGATACCCGTTGATTGTGAATGGTGGGTTCCCATTCTCGCTGCCAGGCCGTGGGCGCTCCTCCAGTGGGAGACCGCCTCGTTCATGAGCCCTTCTGCGGCGCACAGGTCGCCGATACGGTCGTAGGCGACGAGCTCGTCCAATGCCGACACACCATGTCGGGCAAGCTCAAGGGCGGCCTCGTAGTGCCTCCGGGCGTCGTCCGTACGCCTCAAGGCCCGAGCCACGTCTCCGCACGCAAGCAGGAGAGGCGCTTCGGCAGCAGGGGCCGGGCAGGATCCAGCCAGTCGCAGTCCTTCCTCCAGCGCCCTCAGCGCCTCCTGGGCTCGCCCCAAGGCCAGGAGAGCGCTCCCGATACCTTGAATGGCCTTCACCGCGGCGACAACGTCGCCCATCTCAATCAGATGATCCCGCGCTCGGCGGAATCGAGACAGGGCCGATTCGTGCTGTCCGATGTAAGCCAGAACCTCGGCACCGTTCGAGAGGCTAGAGGCTACCGCCAGGCGGTTCCCAAGTTTTTCAAACGCGGATGTCGCGCGATCACACATCAGAGTTGCTTCTCGGTGGTATCCGCGATGGTGAAGTATGGCCGCATGGTTGTTCAGAACTGATGCCTCGATAGATGGCTCTTCCATATCAGACAACAATTCGAGCGCCTCACCGAAAGCGCTCTCAGCCACCGAGAAATCACCCATGGACGCCGCGCAAGTGCCAATATTGTCCAACGCCTGCACACATCCGCGTTTGTCACCCGAAGCGCGGAGCAACTTCAGCGCCACGCGGTGTTCAATGAGGGCCTCTGTGTTCTTCCCGGTCTCGCCAAGGACAAGACCCAACTGGTTCCTCGCATAGGCTTCCCCCCGCCCTTCTTCGCGGCCCCGCCACATGTCCAGTGCGAGTCGGGAGTTGGCCTCGGCCAGGGCAGTACGCCCAAGGCGGCGCTGTACTCGGCTCAGTTCGTAGGCCGCGAAGGCGGTGCCCTCCGCGTCGTCGCGCTCCCGTAGCAGGTCCAAGGCTGCCCGCAACTGCTCTTCGGCGCTCCCCCACGGGCCGTCGCTGTCGTACAGGCCGCCCAGGGACAGCGGCAGGTAGGCCGCGCGGGCGCGGAAATCGGGGTCGGGGGCGAACTCGCCGTCGCGGGCGCAGGCCATCGCGGCCTCCAGCGCGGCGTACTCCGCCTCGTACCAGCGGCGGGCCGCCAGGGGCGAGTCGAGTTCGGGCAGGCCGCCCCGGTAAGAAGGGCGGGGCTCGGGTCGCGGCCGCCCGGGGTGGACGGTCCGGTCGGCGGCGTCGGCGGCGGCCCAGTAGAAGTCGATGATCCGCAGCAGGACGCTCCGCCGCTCCTCCGCCCGCGTCTCCTCGGCCGCGCGGCCCCGGGCGAACTCCCGGAGCAGCGCGTGCATCCGGTAGGACTCCGGCCCGGTCTCCTCGATGAGGTGCGCGTCGAGCAGTTCCTCGATGACGGCCTCGGCCGCCGCGAACCCCTCGTCCTCGTCCCCGATCGCGGCGGCGGCCGCCGGCAGGGAGAACCGGTCGGAGGGGTGCAGGCTCACGCGCAGGAAGCCGGACCGCGCCGAAGAGCTGAGGGCGTGGAACGAGGTGGCGAAGACGCCGGCGACGTCGTGGCTTGTCGAGCGCATTTCAGCCAGCCCGTTGCGCGCGATCCGGTCCGCGAGGTGCTGCGGCGTCCACGCGGGCCGGTGGAGGAGCCGGGCGCCCGCCACCCGCAGGGCGAGCGGCAGCCCTTCGCAGTCGGCGGTGATGCGCTCGACGGCCGTCCGCGTCGCGGGATCGGTCTCGGCGTCGGGGTCACGGCCGGCCGCCCGCAGGAACATCGCGGCGGACTCCGCCGGGTCGAGGGCCGCCAACTCCAGATGCTGGACGCCGTGGAGTTCGGTGAGGCGGCGCCGACTGGTGACCAGTACCGTGCAGCCGGGGATTCCGGGGATCAGCGGCCCGACCTGGTGGGCGATCGCGTCGTCCAGGAGGATGAGCGTGCGCCGACCCGTCAGGCGACTCGACCACAGTGCCGCACGCGCCTCGGGCTCGCTCGGGATCTCGTCGGCGGGCACGCCCACCGCCCGCAGGAGCCGGTACAAACCGTGCTCGGGCGCCAGGGGCGGCTGCCCTTCGGTGTGGCCGCGCATGTCCAGGTGCAGCCGGGTGTGGAACTCGGGGCGGACCGTGTGCGCCGCCCTCACCGCCAGAGCCGTCTTGCCGCGGCCCGCCATGCCGTGGACCACCACCACGGTCGTGGCGTCCGGACGGCCGCGCGCCCGGGCCACGATGTCGGCCAGTTCGGCCTCGCGCGCGGTGAAGTCGTCGATGTCGCGCGGCAGGTTGTCGAAGACCGGGAGTTCCGGAGCGCGTTCGTTCGAGGCTCGCGGAGACGTCGACTCGTCCCCGGCGCCCCGGGATACGGCACCGGGCTCGGGCGGGGGCGGGTCCACTTCGGCCCCGGCCACCGGGAGGCTGACCGCGCCGGCCCGCTGCCGGGCAGTCCTCGCCCCGTTCCCGCCGCCCGCCAGGATGCGCTCGAAGACGGCCTGGGTGGCGGGGCCCGGGTCGGCTCCGTAGCGGTCCGCTAGCTCGGCGCGCAGGCGGGCGTGGATTTCCAGAGCCTCGGCGTGGCGGCCGCTTCCCGCCAGGGCCTCCATGAGGACGGCGGCCAGGCGCTCGTTGACGGGGTCGGCGGCGGCCGCCTCGGATACGCGGGTGACCACGTCGTCGAAGTGGCCGATGCGCATGGACGACTCCGCCCAGCGCTGGACCAGCAGCGACCACGACTTCAGCATGTTCGTGCGCACGCCCTCGGCCCAGGTGCCGGAGATCTCGGCGAGGGGGTGGCCCTCCCACAGGTCCAGGGCCTCCGACAGCAGGACCACGGCGGCGCGGTGGTCGCCGGACTCCGCCAGGGCGCGGGCGCGCACGCGCAGGAGTTCGGCGCGGTGCCAGTCGACCGCCTCCTTGGCGATCTCCAGCAGGTAGCCCTGCGAGCGGGAGCGCAGGCCGACCCCCGAGCCCCCACCGGCGGCGGCGAGGCGGCCGCGCAGGCGGGTGATGTAGGCGTAGAGGCTGGAGCGCACCCGCGGGGTGGGGGCGTCGCCCCACACGCGGTCGATGATGAGCTGGGTGGGCACCACCTTGCCGGGTTCGAGAGCGAGGTTCGCCAAAATCGAACGCTCCTTCGGGGTCCCGGCGTCCACGGATTCGCCGTCGACCATGATGCGCACCGAAGGCCCGAGCAGCCGAATCTCCACCGACCACCACCCCTCCTGTGGCCTATGGTCACACCGAAATTGCGCGCTATCCAGACGCGCGCGCAAGATCTTTTATCCGCAAGTAAAACAGCGGCTCCAAGCTGCGGTTATGTGGCGGATTTATCGAGGTGGGGGTATTGTCTGAGCGCGAAGCAGAAGATCATCCTCGTGAATCACAATGGCCACTTCGAGGATTCCGCGCATTTCCCCGGAAAATGCACGGTCCGCCGCATGTTCGGATGCACGTGAAAAAGCGCCCGAGCGCGGAGGTGGTGACACCGGAGGGCCACTCCGGAAGAAGGGGATTCCTTTTCCCAAAGTGGCACCGGTGCACCTCCGCGCTCGGGCGCTTGGCGCCGGGGGCGAACCCGGGCCGGGGGTCAGCCTCCGGCGCCGGTGATCCGGCCGTAGATGTCGTTGACGCACAGCACCAGGAACAGGCCGCCGGCGATGGCCAGGCCGACGTTGCTCACGATTCCGTTGCGCCATTCCTTGGGGGTGTGGCGGGTGTTGAGCAGCCACATGAGGGTGAACGCGAGGAACGGCATGAACGCCGAGCCGAGCACGCCGTAGGCGATGATGAGCTGGATCGGCTCGTCCAGGATGAGCAGCAGCATCGGCGGGAAGGTCAGCCAGATCAGGTAGGCGCGGAACTCCTTGCTGGTCTCGCGCTCCTCCACCGGGATCGAGGGCTTCCCGCGCAGTTTGCGCACGAAGTCGGCGAACATCAGGCTGACGCCGTGCCACACGCCGATCAGCGAGGTGTAGGCGGCGGCGAAGAACCCGATGAGGAACAGGATGGAGACCACCGGGCCGAACTCCTCGCGGAGGACCTCGGCCAGGGTGATCAGGCCCTGGTCGCCGTCGGCCAGCGCCACCTGCATCGGGCGCAGCAGTTCGGCGCCGACCACCAGCATCGCCAGCACGAACACACCGGTGGTGATGTAGGCCACCCGGTTGTCCATGCGCATCATCTTGATCCACGTGGAGTCGCGCCAGCCCTTGGCGTTCACCCAGAAGCCGTAGGCCGCCATGGTGATGGTGCCGCCCACGCCGCCGATGAGGCCGAGGGTGTTGAAGAGGGAGCCCTCGGGGACGGTGGGGACGAGCCCGGTGGCCATGCCGCCGAGGTTGGGGACCAGGTACACGGCCAGCCCCACCACGGTCACGAACATGACGCCGACTAGGACGGTCATGACCTTCTCAAAGACCGGGTACTGGTTGAACCACACGAACACCAGCCCCGAGATGCCCGCGATGATCGCGAACACCGGCAGCGGCACCGCCGGGAACATCGCCGCCAGCGGCAGCGCGGTGGCCGACATGGCGGTGGCGCCGTAGACGAAGCCCCAGATCACGATGTAGGGCGCGAAGAAGACGAACGTCCACAGCCCCAGGCTGCGCCAGCCGTCGAAGATGGTGGTGCCGGTGGCCAGGTGCCAGCGGCCGGTCGCCTCGGCCAGGGAGATCTTGACGATGCAGCCCACGATCACCGCCCACAGCAGGGCGTAGCCGTAGTTCTCGCCCGCCACCAGGGTGGCGACCAGGTCACCGGACCCCACACCGGTCGCGGCAGCCACGATCCCGGGACCGATCAGCTTCCAACTGGTGTTGCGCTGCTCGGTTTTCGGCTCTTGCACCCGCAGACTCCCCTCGCCCGAAATACGTGGTTAATGACTATGTGACGTGGTTGATCCTGATGGGTGGAGGCGGGGAAGTCCAGAGCCTTAACCAAGCGGTGACCAGGAGAAACCCAGGCGACCGGCCGCCGGGGGTCAGCGGACGGTGGTCGAGAAGGAGTGCGTGGCGAGTCCGGCGCCGCCCCGCCAGGGCTCGAACCGGCCTGGATGCTGGTGAGGTACCACTCCGGGCGGACCGCGCCGCGGGCCACGGCGACGTCGGTGAAGGCGGTGAGGTCCAGCCCCGAGACGGAGTCGGTGGGGGTGGTGCGGATGAAGCTGATGACGTTCCAGCCGATGTTGCCCTGCCAGATGTCCCAGGTGGCACCGGCGACCGAAACCCCGGTGGCCACCCGCTGACCGATGGGCTGGACGCCGCCCTGGTACTTCAGCCAGATCATCAGCTCGGCGTCGTTCTGCGCGGGGGCGTTGGGGTCGGCGTCGTACCACAGGTCGTAGGCGACGTTGTAGACGCCGGTGGAGGGCGAACTGGTCTGCCAACTGCTGGTGACGGTGTTCATGCGGCTGACCTGCACCGGCAGGCCGCTGCCGATGGTGCAGTTGCGGTAGTGGCAGCCGACGTAGATGGAGGGGTAACCGGCGGGGGCGCCGCTGGTGGAGTTGTTGTGGTCGGCGGTGGTGACGCGGAAGGACGTGCCGTTGACCTCGACGCACTGCCGGGTGTCGGCGCCCCAGACGTTGTTCTGCACGATGTAGCGCCCGCCGTCGACGCGGGTGGAGGCGTACTTGTCGCACAGCGTCTCGCGCGCGGCCACCGACGGAGCGCCGGTGTCGGCCGCGGCGGAGGGGACGCCGCCGGTGAGGAGCGCGGCGGCTGCCAGGGCGGCCGCACCCGCCGCCGCCCAGGTGCGGCGGCCGGCGCGGGGGGTGCGGCCGGCGCGGACGCCGGCGCGGCCCGGCCGCTGGGGGATGGGGGGGGAGCAGCATGGCTGGGGTTCCTTTCTGCCTGTCCGCCGCCGTTGGGGGCCGGCGGTTCGCGCGTTCGGGCCGGCAGCCGCACCGGGAGCGCTCCCATTCATGCGAGCCGGGTGAGCCGCGGTCGCCGTGGGGAGCCGCACCGCCGGCGCGGCGCGCGCCGGCCGCCGCGAGCGGAGAGCCCGCCATGGGGTGGGACGGGCCCGGACCCGTGTCGTCGGGAGTGCCCCGCGAGACAGGACTCCACTGCCAGAGTCGCCCGCGACCTACCGGGCGTCAAGGGCGCGTCACAAAGAGCCACATCAGAGGGCGCGGCGCCGGTCCCAAGGCGGGCGCAGGGTGAGGGCGAGGCGCAGGTCCGGGCCGGGTGGCGGCGAGCGCATACCCTCATAAGGTGACCAACTCGGTGACCAGCACCCCCACCCCGACCGGCATCGCGGCCACGGCCGAGGCGGTCCGCGCGGTCCTCGGCGACGGACCGGTGGTCGCGCTCACCGGCGCGGGGGTCTCGACCGATTCCGGGATCCCGGACTACCGGGGGCCGGACTCCCCGCCCCGCACCCCGATGACCTACCAGCAGTTCGTGGGCGACCCCGGGTTCCGCCGCCACTACTGGGCGCGCAACCACGTGGGATGGCGCCACGTGCACCGCACCCGGCCCAACGACGGCCACCGCGCGCTGGCCGACCTGGAGGCCGCCGGGGTGGTGTCGGGCGTGATCACCCAGAATGTCGACACCCTGCACGACGCGGCCGGCAGTCGGCGGGTCATCGACCTGCACGGCCGCTACGACCGCGTGGTGTGCCTGTCGTGCGCCGAGGTGACCACCCGCGCGGCCCTGGCCGAGCGGCTGACCGCGCTCAACCCCGATTTCACCGACGGGGTCGAGGACGTCGAGACCGCGCCCGACGCCGACGCGGTGCTGGCCTCGACCGAGGGGTTCCGGGTGGCCGACTGCGCGGCGTGCGGCGGGGTGCTCAAGCCCGACATCGTGTACTTCGGCGAGAACGTGCCCAAGGCGCGGGTGCACGAGGCCTACGCCCTGGTGGACGCGGCGTCGGCGGTGCTGGTGGCGGGGTCGTCGCTGACGGTGCTGTCGGGCCGCAGGTTCGTCAAGCGCGCCGCCGAGCAGGGCAAGCCCGTGGTGATCGTCAACCGCGGGCCCACGCGCGGCGACGCGCTGGCCGCGCTCAAGGTGGAGGAGGGGTGTTCGCCGGTGCTGCGCGCCCTGGCGGACTGCTACACCCGGTGAACCGCGCCCGAGCCGTGGGCGGCGGCGTTCGCGGGTAGGACGAAGGCTGTGACACCCCCTGGCGGACCGGCCGGCGCGGGTTTCCCCGTGCGCGACGCACGCGGCAACGCCCTGCTCGGGTTCGGCCCCGCGCCACCCGACCCCGACCCCGGCGCGCCGCCGATGCCGCTGGCGCTGCTGGTGGCCGCCGCGCGCGGCGGCGTGGTGGTGGTGTTCGACACCTACCGCGCCCAGTGGGAGCTGCCGGGCGGCGGAATAGAGCCGGGCGAGGAGCCGGAGCGGGCCGCCCGCCGGGAGTTCGCCGAGGAGACCGCGCAGCGCGCCGAAAGCGTGCGGTGGGCGGGGACGGCGGAGTTCGCCCTGGCCGAGGGCCGCCGCGAACGCGGCGCGGTGTTCCGCGGCACCTGCGTGTTCGCCCCCGAGAGGTTCGCCCCCACCCCCGAGATCGCCGCGGTGCGCCTGTGGTCCCCGGGCACCGGGCTGCCGGGCATGAGCCCCATCGACGCCCGGATCGCCGTGCTGGCGCTGGCCACCGCCGGCCCCGGCCCGCTCGGGTGAGCCGGCGCCGGGCCGGCCGGAGGGCGGCCGGCCGCCGGGGTCGAGGTCCCGGCTGAGGAACAGGGCGACCTCGCCCTCGCTCGGCGTGCCCCGGTAGAGGCTGGTGTCGAGGCCGCACAGGGAGAAGCCCATCCGCAGGTAGGCCCGGACGGCGGGGACGTTGAGGTTGGAGGTCTCCAGCCACGCCGTGCGCGCGCCGTGCCGCCGCCCGTAGGCGCAGACCCGCCGCATCAGGGCCGAGCCGACACCGCGCCCGCGGTAGGCGGGCGCCACCGTGATCCGGTGGACGACCAGCCTGCGGTTCCAGCGCTCCAGCCCGACCTCGGCGAAGCCGCACAGGGTGCCGCCGGCCACGGCGACCTCGACGCGGCGGTCGGCGGACGCGCCGCGGCCCTGGGGATCGCCGTCACCGCCGTCGTCGCCGTCGTCGTCATCGTCATCGTCGGGGAACACCTTGACCAGCGGGGGGTCGACGGGCACCACGCGGAGCGTGAACCCGTGGTCGTCGGCGGCGACCTGGTACACCGCGTCGGTGGTGAAGGAGTCGTCGAGCGCGTCGAGGGCCGCCTGATCCCCCGGCCCGGCCTCCCGGAACACGATCGGCTCAGCACCCATAGCCCTCACCACCCCTTCCCGACCTGTGCCGGGATCCGCACACCCGACCGCACACCCCATGCTCCCGCGCCCCGGCCACGGGACGCCAGTCGAGCGCGGCGCCTGTGGAATACCGGGACCGCCGATGATCGCCTTGGCGGCATGGCCTGCCGTCTTCTGATTTTCTGGCCTTCCCGGTGAGAAACCGGCCCACGTTCCTGCTCCACGTCGTAGCATTTCGCCCAATACCGACGCTGTCGGTCCTTTTTGTCTGCCGCGTCCCCCGCTCGGTCGCCATTTCCATGGGAGATCTATGCGACAGGAGAGCCGCGATCCCTCCGGCGGCCCCGCCTCGCCCTATCCGGGAACCTCGTTCGAGGGGTACCGCTATAACTCCCCTCCGAACTGGCCCGCGCCGCCGCCCGGCTGGGTGCCGCCTCCGGGCTGGCATCCCAACGCCGCGTGGGGTCCCGCGCCTGCGGGATGGCAGTTCTGGGTCCCCGTCGCTTCCCCGTCCATACCGCCGCAACCGGCGGCCGCTCCGCCGCCGGCAGGAGGGCCGGGGCAGCCGCAACCCTCCACCCAGCCGACGGCCACCCCCCTGGTCGACACCGAGATCGGACTTTTCGGCGCCCGATCCAAGGCCCGCGAACTGGCGAACAAGGTCAACCGCCTCGCTGAGGAGAACGCCCACCTGCGAGCCGAACTGGAGCGTCTCGGCGTGCTGGACGCCGCCGAACTGGAGGAGGTCAAGCGGCGGCTGGGCGACGACATCGCCGAACTGCAGCAGCGCCACACCCGGGAGTTCGAGCAGGCGCAGCAGGCCCACCGCCAGGTGGAAGCCGCCCACCAGGCGGAGGTCGCGCGCGCCGTGGCCGAGTCCGAGCGACTCTGGGCGCGCATCGGCGAACTGCAGCGCCAGATCGTCGTGACCGAGGACATCGCGGCCCTGCAGGAGGCCGGCGTCTATGAATACGCGCATCCGCTGGACGACTCCGTCGCCTACAAGGCGGAACTCGCCGTGCTCAAGGACGAGATCAAGGCCATGAACCGCAAGGACGGCGGAGCGGTCCAGGCCACCACGAACTTCACGTTGAACGACTCACTCGCCGAAGGGCGCCGCATGGTGGGCGAGTTCTCCAAACTGCTGTTGCGCGCCTACAACAACGAGGCTGACAACCTGGTGCGCGGTATGAAGCCCTACAAGCTCGCGACGGCCAGGGAGCGGCTCGGCAAGACACGTTCCACCGTCGAGAAGCTCGGCCGGTCCATGGACATCCGCATATCCCACAATTACCACCAACTTCGCCTCCGCGAACTGGAACTGACCGCCGACCACCTGAACAAACTCGCCGAGGAGAAAGAGCGCGAACGCGAAGAGAAGGCGCGTCTGCGCGAGGAGCGTTTGGCGCAGGCTGAACTGGAGCGGGAGAAGGCGCGATTGGAGAAGGAGCGCCGCCACTACGAGAACGCGCTAGCAGCCCTCCGCGCGAAGGGCGACGAGGGCGGCGCCCAGCGCCTGCAGGGGCAGATCGACGACATCGCCAAGGCCATGGACGACGTGGAGGAGCGGGCCGCGAACGTCCGCGCCGGATACGTCTACGTCATCTCCAACCTCGGTTCCTTCGGCGAGCGCATGGTGAAGGTGGGGATGACCCGCCGCCTCGACCCGCTCGACCGGGTGCGGGAGCTGAGTGACGCCTCGGTCCCGTTCAACTTCGACGTGCACGCCCTGCACTTCTCCAACGACGCGGTGGGGGTCGAGGCCGAACTCCACCGCAGGCTCGCCGACAAGCGGGTCAACCGGGTCAACCAGCGACGGGAGTTCTTCTACGCCACACCGGCCGAGGTCCGCGAACTCCTCGAAAGCGTCGCCGGCGATCTGCTCCAGTACACCGAGACGTCGGAGGCCGCCGAGTACAGGCAGAGCGTCGCCGAGTCCGGCGGAGAATCAACTCCCGCGGCCATAGCCGCCGACTGAGGCACCCTCCCTTCCGGTGTCGGCCCACGGCGGCGGCACCGGAAGGGAGACGCGCTGGGCACCGCGTCCGGGTGCGGCGCCGGGGCTACCAGCCGGCGCCGGGGAAGGCGGTGCGGATGGCGGGGCGGGCGGCGGTGAGGACGGTGGGGAACCAGACCGAGAACGGGGCCTCGGCGAGGAGGTCGGCCAGGGCCTCGGGGGTGGCGAGGGTGGTCTCGGCGACCTCCAGGGGGTCGGGGTTGAGGGGGGCGCCCAGGCGGCCCACGAAGAGGTGGTTGTACTCCTTCTCGACCAGGCCGGAGGCTGGGTCGGGGAGGTCGTAGGTGACCGTGCCGGCCTCGGTGAGGAGGGTGGGGGCGGCGCCCAGCTCCTCGACGGTGCGGCGGGCGGCGGCCAGGAACGGGGGCTCGCCGGGGTAGGGGTGGCCGCAGCAGGTGTTGGACCACACCCCGGGCGAGTGGTACTTCTCGTGCGCCCGGCGCTGGAGCAGCATCCGGCCGTCGGCGGAGAACAGGAACACGGAGAACGCGCGGTGCAGGGCGCCCGGCGGCTGGTGGGCGGCGAGCTTCTCCGAGACGGCGACGGCGGTGCCCTCGGGGTCGACGAGTTCGACCATGATGTCGGCGTTGGGCATGGGACCCCTCGGTGTCGATCGGCGGCGCGGCGGCGCGGTGGCCGGCCGCGAGGCGGGCGGCGGGCTCGCGGACCTGCGGTTACCTCTGGTTACCACAGGCGGGGCGGCGAGCGCCGGGAGACGGCCGACGCGGGTGCCACCTGGCCACCCGGTCCACGTGGATCGGCGCGCCCGGCGCGGCCCGCCCCGGGCTGAGCCGGGCGGGCGCGCGGCGCGCACCTGTCCCCCGGCCGGTCCCGCTCCCGTCCGGCCGGGTCCCCGGCGGCCGGCGCCCGGTCCTACTGCTGGTCGCCCCCGTCGGGCGGCGCCTGGGCCGCGCGCTCGGCGCTGTTGGCGGCCGTCCGCGCGACCGCGCTGGCCTGGATGTGCTCGGCCATGATCCGCTCGGCGGCCTCGGCGTCGCGGCGCTCCAGCGCCTCCAGCAGGCGCTCGTGGGCGTCGAGGAACAGGCGGGCGTTGTCGGGGTCGTTCCACAGCGACACCGACGGCGGCACCGGGTTGTTCTGCCGGATGGAGCGCACGTGGGCGGCCAGGAACGCCGGGCCGCCGATGTCGGCGACGGTCTGGTGGAACAGCCGGCTGTCCTGGGCCGCCTGGTGGGCGTCGGCGCCGCGCATGCGCTCGTGGATGCGGCGCAACTGGGCCAGGCCGTCGTCGGTGATGCGGGCGGCCGCCAGCCGGGCGGTGAGCCCCTCGACCGCCGCGCGCAGCAGGTACAGCTCCTCGGCGGCGCCCGACCCGAGTTCGGACACCGTGGCGCCGTGGTGGGCGCGGTAGGAGATCAGGCCGTCGCTCTCCAGGCGGCGCAGCGCCTCGCGCACCGGGGTGATCGAGACCCCGAGGCGGGCGGCGATCTCCTCCTGCCCGATGGCCGCGCCCGGTGGGAGTTCGCCGTTGAGGATCTCGTGGCGCAGGACCTCGTGGACGTAGTCGGCCTTGCTGCCCGGGGGGCGGCGGGCCGGCGCGGCGGGAGTGGTCGCCCCCGCAGAGCCGCGGGTCCTGGCGCGAGCCACTGGGGCGTCTCCTCCCTGCGCGAAACCGGTCGCGCCCAGTCTAGTGGGAGGCGCGGTGCGACCCGGGCCACACAGGGGGTTGACCTATATCCCATATTTTATAAGATGCATCCTCATGCAACCCCTGGGAAACATCCGGGTCATCGACGCGGCGACCCTCTTCGCCGGTCCGATGGCGGCCACCTATCTCGGCGACTTCGGCGCCGACGTGATCAAGGTCGAGCACCCCCGCCGCGGCGACCCCTCGCGCGGGCACGGCCAGGCCAAGGACGGCGTCGGGCTGTGGTGGAAGCTCCTCTCGCGCAACAAGCGCGTCACCGCCGTCGACTTCTCGGTCCCCGAGGGCCAGGAGGTCGCGCTGCGCCTGCTCGCCGACGCCGACGTCCTGATCGAGAACTTCCGCCCCGGCACGCTGGAGCGCTGGAACCTCGCGCCCGAGCGGCTGTGGGAGGTCAACCCGCGCCTGGTCATCGCCCGCGTCACCGGGTTCGGGCAGAAGGGGCCGATGGCCCACCGCCCCGGGTTCGGCACGCTGGCCGAGGCCATGAGCGGGTTCGCCGCCATCACCGGCGAGCCCGACGGCCCGCCCACCCTGCCCCCGCTGGCCCTGGCCGACGGCATCGCCGCGCTGGCCGTGGCCTACGGGGTGATGGTCGCGCTCAACGCGCGCGAGCAAACCGGGCGCGGCCAGGTGGTGGACCTGGCGATCATCGAGCCCATCCTCACCGTCCTGGGCCCCCAGATCACCGCCTACCACGCCCTGGGCACCGTGCCCGCGCGCACCGGCAACCGCTCCTCCAGCAACGCGCCGCGCAACACCTACCGCACGCGCGACGGCCGCTGGCTGGCCATCTCCACCAGCGCCCAGAACATCGCCGAGCGGGTGGTGCGCCTGGTCGGGCGGCCCGACCTCGTGGAGCAGCCGTGGTTCGCCTCGGGCCGCACCCGCGCCGAGCACGCCGACGAACTCGACGCGGCGGTGGGCGGGTGGATCGCCGAACGCGACGCCGACGAGGTGATCGCGGCCTTCGAGGAGGCCCAGGCGGCGGTCGCGCCGATCTACGACGTGCGCGACATCGCCCACGACCCGCAGTACGCCGCGCTGGAGTCGATCGTGCACGTGCCCGACGAGGAGCTGGGCTCGGTCGCGTTGCAGAACGTGGTGTTCCGGCTGTCGGAGACCCCCGGCGGGATCCGCTGGGCGGGCCCGCCCAAGGGCGCGCACTCCGATGAGGTCCTGGGCGCGCTGGGCTACGGCGCCGACGACATCGCGCGGCTGCGCGAGGCGGGGGTGGTGGCGTGACCTCCCGGCCCGCCTCCGACGCGCCCGGCGCGCCCGCCGCCGCCCGCCCGCCCCTGGTGGCCTGGCTGTATGTGCCCGGCGACCGCCCCGACCGGTTCGCCAAGGCCATGGCCGGCGGCGCCGACGCGGTCATCCTCGACCTGGAGGACGCCGTGCTGGCGCCCGCCAAGGACGCCGCGCGGCGCAACGTGGCCGGCTTCCTGGCCGGTCTGGACCCCGCCGACGCTGCCCGCCGCCCGCGGGTCCACGTGCGGATCAACCCGCCGCGCGGGGAGCACGGCGCCCGCGACCTCGACGCCCTCGGCGCCCTGGGCGCCGCCGCCGCGCCCGACGCGGTGCGGGTGCCCAAGGTCGAGGGCCCGGCCGATGTGGACCCGGTCGCCGAGCGGCTGCCCGCCGGCACCGAGGTGCACTGCCTGCTGGAGTCGGCTCTGGGGGTGCACAACGCGGCCGCCATCGCCGCCCACCCGGCGGTGCGGGCGCTGGCCCTGGGCGAGGCCGACCTCGCCGCGCAGATGCGCCTGCGCGGCGACGCCGCCTACACCTGGCTGCGCGCGCAGGTGGTGCTGGCCTGCGCCGCGACCGGGCTGCCGGCGCCCGCGATGGCGGCCTACACCGACGTCGCCGACACCGAGGGCCTGTACGCCTCCTGCCGGGCTGGCCGCGACCTGGGCATGTTCGGCCGCACCGCCATCCACCCGCGCCAGGTCGAGGTGATCCGGCGCGCCTTCACCCCCGACGCGGAGGAGGTGGCGCGCGCCCGCGAGGTCGCCGCGGCCGCCGAGCGGGGCGCCGCCGACGGCACCGGCGCCATCGCGCTGCCCGACGGGCGGTTCATCGACGCCCCGATCGTGGAGTCGGCGCTGCGCACGATCGCGCTCGCCGAGCACCTGGGCGCCCGCCCCCACTGACGGCGGCGGGCCGCGCCCCCCATCCCGGGGCGCGGCC